>JBAQBR010000002.1:0-711879 GCA_049293675.1 Patescibacteria group bacterium
TATCGAAATATACCCAGGGGGTATACGAATTAAAGTATACTAGAACTTAAAAAATAGGAGAAATAGCAAAGAAAATACACAAAAATAGACAATTTATATTTTTTTTTCATAGGATAATAGCATTACCAGGGCGTCCTCTACTGTATCGTTTTTTTATTTGACCTGGAGAAAAAAATATGATATTCTCTTGCTCGACTTATACATACAAATAAAAAAAAGTCTGTATTTTTTCTTTTGGCAAAGCGCTGGAGGAGTGTATAATGCCCTCGTTTTATTTCTTCATTCATTTTCTATGAAACTTACCACTCGTGGTTTTACCCTTGTTGAACTTATGATCGTTATTGCGATTATCGGTATCCTTGCTGCCGCTCTCTTCCCTGCTATGTCTGGTTACCTCTCTCGTTCTCGTGATACAGCTCGTGTATCTCATGTTGGACAGATTATTACTGCTGCTTCTACATACTTCAGTGATCGTGAAAACTATGATGCTATCAGAGATGCCAATGGTTGTGTATTCACTGGTGCTCTCAATAGTTATATGGGAGGAAAAACTCCTACAAATGGTACTCAAAACCATTGTAATGGTACATCATCTCCAGGTCTCTATGGTGCTGGTACAGGATCAAATGTATCTGGTTCAAAAATGATTGCTATCTCAGCAACTCTTGAGAATGCAGGTATGGGAAATACAGGTGCAACTGCTGGCTTTCAAGCTACTAATATCGCCGGTGCACTTATGGATTCAATTGGTTCATTTACAAAGGCATCAGGTACAGGATACGTTATTGCAAGATAATGTGTATCCATCAAAAATTCCAGCCTCCTTGCTGGAATTTTTATTTTAGTATGCATTCTTGTATAAAAATGTCTGTATTTTCTAATTTGGAAAAAGTAGCCATAATTGTATACTACACCTGTTTTATTTTCTGATTTTATTTTCTATGAAAGTCCTTTCTCGTGGTTTTACCCTTGTTGAACTCATGATCGTTATAGCGATTATCGGTATCCTTGCTGCTGCCCTCTTCCCAACTATGTCTGGTTACCTCTCTCGTTCTCGTGATACAGCTCGTATATCTCACATCGGACAATTGATTACTGCTGCAACAACATATTACTGAGATACCAATAGCTACTCAGGAATTGCTCTACCTGCATCGCAAAGATGTACTAATACAGGAAAGCTTGCTGTATACATGAATGGTAGAACACCTGTAGATAGAGCTGACCGAAATCACTGTGGTGTAGTAAATGGAAATTACGGGGTTGGAACTGGAAATGTGAATAGTTTTACTCCAACAGTGGCATTCTCTGCAGTACTCGAAAATGAAGCAACAGGAAATACTGGTGGAACAGTATTAGGTACTCATTACCAAGGAACTTTAACAGGAAACATGATATATATTTCATCATTTTCAAAGGGTACAGGTAGTGGATATGTAATTGCTCGATAGTTAAGGTTAGACTAATTAAAAATTTCAGTTAAGGCTGGAATTTTTTTATTGATTTTTCAGAAAGTTCTCTATACTAATACATACTATAAAAATTAAAATATGTATTGTTTATCAAAAAATAGAGGCTTTACCCTAATAGAGATTATGCTCGTTATTGCGATGGTTGGAATATTAGGGGCGTCGATGTTTTATATGTGATGACCCTATCTTAGTAGATCCCGTGATGTAACTAGATTTACAGACTTGCAACACTATGGTAGAGCTATAGACTTATATTTTAAAGATAAAGATACAATTCCGAGTAATTGGGATAATCTAAGTTTAAGTTTTTGTGCAGATGAAGTTTTCTTTGGAAGAAGCAATTGAGAAGAGCCAGATGAACAATTTGAAGACTTATCTTCATTAATGGGATGAACTCCACTAAGAGATCCATTAAAATCAAGTCCAGCGATATCCCCTTGTGATAAGGAGGGTTCATACCTATACAGCAATGTGTATGATATTCCTGATTCTATTTATTCGGTCCTTGGAACACGCATGAGTATTAAGTCTAATGGAAATTATTTAACAGGAGTGCATATAAGTCCTGTAACTGGGCAAGTAGACGAAGAAAATATATGAAAAATGCAAAACTCATATAAGTGAACCATATCAGACACAACTGAAGGAAGTGCGTTTTACTTCGTTGCAACAAAGCATTAAAATATAAAATCCCCATTTATTGAATGGGGATTTTATATTGGCCATTCCACGCAATCCAAATATTAAAATTCTGTTACCTTGTGGTATACGGAACACTTTAACCACAAAAAACTGCCTCAGAATGAGACAGTTTTGATAATCAAATGGCGGAGGGACAGAGATTCGAACTCTGGGTACCTTGCGGCACGGCAGTTTTCAAGACTGCTGCATTAAACCACTCTGCCATCCCTCCGGACGTGTGGTAGGGGCAGTATAGGGAAGTGGACTTATTTGTCAAAATTTTTTTTTAAAATCTCATCTCGTATCTCTACTCGTCTATCCTGATCATGGAACTTGAGCATGTTATCAGATACCACTACACCTGTTGGTTTTCAGAGTTTTTCATAGTTCTTGAGGGTTTTTGGGAGGAACACATATTCAATAACTCTATCGATATATTCAACTATTTTAGATACTTCTTTAGTAGGTTTTTGTAATTTGATATATGTTTTGTTTTTGAATTTTTGCGTAGCATCTAGCTGAACCCAAGTATTGGCCACAAGGAATCTCTCGTAGAGATCATCTCGGGAAAAAACAGGCTTCATATAATATATCCAATAATAGAGATATATATCGTTCTCTATGGCGATATTCTCCATGTTCATAGCATCTGTGGTAGCAAAGAATGATAAACAGAAATTCCCTGCTATATCTTCGCTATGTCGCCAAACTCACAAGAGAGAGAACACGAGTGTAACAAGAAGTCTGACAAACCAGAGTGTCCCTGGTTTTGTGATGATAAAAAGGTCTATATCTGAATCCTGATGTGTGGCGAACATCGACAGAGAGTTCACAACAGCCACCATCTCGAGTCCTGGAATCCATGCAATTCGAGCAATATACTTCTCTGCGCGATGAAAGAGCTCTTTTTCATGTGTATTTGGAGTATCTCGGACTCACATATATGTGTCGAACATTTGTCGATATTGTTGCATATTTTACTTGGAGAGCCTCTTGATAGCAGCAACGGTACGTGCCTCGATAGTGAGAGTGCTATCGATATCTGCGACAACTTCTTCGACACGAACCTTGTCATATCACATGGCGATAAGTGAAGTCATGAGGGTGATATCCGTTGTATTTTTTGGGGTCTTTTTGCCTGATGCATCTTTTTTGGAGAGGTCGATAGAGCCCTTGAGATCAACGATGATTTTTTGTGCTGTCTTTTTGCCAATTCATGGAACACTCGATAGGAGCGCATCATCCTCGAATTGTATCGCACGGAGGAGCTCATCTTCTCAGAGTCCGAGAAGAGCAAGAGCCGTCTTACCACCGATGCCGTTTACTTTCAGAAGTTGGCGAAAAAGTGAACGTTCAGAAATAGAGTCAAATCCAAAAAGTGTCTGCCCAGCTTCTGTGATATGATGATGGATCCAGAGATCTATCTTTGACTTTCCGAGAAGTCCTCAGAGTACCGTTGGTGAGACGAGGATATCAAAACCGATGCCAGTACCATCTGCGAGAACCGAGAGCGTGATACCATCAATATGGAGTATATCGCCACGAATATATGAATACATAGGAGAATAGTTGGATTTTCGGCTTGCATTATATCGATTAAAAGTAAAATTGCGATATCAATTTACTTTTTCCTGTGAATCCTACACCAAGATATATCGACATCATCCTTTCTGTCATCGACAACTTTGGTGATATTGGTTTTGCTTGCGAACTTATGACCGCATGGCGGAGGGAGATTGGCATGAATTGCGTCTTCGTGGTATGGACAGATAGAGTGCCTGAAGTGGAGACATTCATCCACAAGAATCAACACCTACTAGGAGACATCGAGATACGAGATCGAGCAGATTTCTGAAAAGAGAGACCAGTATCACTCGCATTGGCACTCTTTCATGCTGATGTACCAGATATGCGATACTTCACCAAAGGTTCTCTTGTTCTCAGAATCGACTATCTCTCTTTCGACAAGACATGGACACTACATCATCTCGATGAGCATATATCTTCGACAGAGGATAGACAGATTGTCGAAGTGATTCCTTCGCCACTTTCGGGGAGTGGAGGTCTCATATATCCATACAATACATGCATTACTCGTAGGATTCTTGCCGACAGGTATAAACTCGACCAAGACAATGATTGGATTATTATCTTTGCATATCCATCAACACTTGAATACACACTTACTTTCGACAATATCGACAGTCATAATCAGGTACTTATATTTGGTTCTGAGAAAGAATTCGCACAAGACAATATTATCCAAATGCCTTGGGTCGATATCGCCACATGGCATGCACTTGTCGACGAGTCTCGTTGGACCCTTGTACGTGGTGAGGTAAGTGCAGTGGCAAGTATCATGCGTGGGAAACTCGCCTTCTGGGATACATATAAGATGATAGGATGATTCAATCACGAGCAGAGTAAAGATTATCTTGATCTGATTGGAGCCAATGATATATACAGAGATATGCATGAACGTCTGAATGGACAGAAAATATGAGGAATATACTGGAGCGAACTCGAGCAATATATACAAAAAAATGGTATACCGCAGATACAAAATAGAGAACGTACAAAAAATCTGATCACAGAAATCAAAAAATGTATTGACTCTCATGAGTTTTCTATATAATCAGCGGGCACCTCAGAATATTAATACTACGGAGTATAGTCTAGCGAGTCTCATGGAGCTCATCTTCCACCAAAAAGGAATTAAAAAACTAAACTATACCTAAAGTTATATCGCGGAGTAGAGCAGTGGTAGCTCGTCGGGCTCATAATCCGAAGGTCGTATGTTCGATTCATACCTCCGCAACCATAATTTCTAGAAGTGTTGATTCAATTATATTCTCATGTCTGCCAATGTAGCTCAGCTGGTTAGAGCACGGGACTCATAACCCCGAGGTCGGTGGTTCGAGCCCACTCATTGGCACCATTATAAAACTCGCAAAAAATTCACCAAAAGGTGAATTTTTTATTTGTGTTTTTTCGTATTTTATAGTAAAATGCAAGGGATAATAATTTTATACTATATGGCCAATCCTAACTCACCAGAGAACGGAAATGAATCTCAAGAAAAAATAAAGAAAAATAAGAATGAAGGATTTCAGGAACTCCTAAATGTGGCTGTATTATCAGAGCTAAAAAATACATCGAACGTTATCGATCCAATACTATACGATAATCTCAAATATCCTGAGATATATTCAAGTATACGCGATAAGATGAAGTATCTACGAGACAGTGCTGGTGATAACTTTTCATGAATAACAGATGCAAGAATCAGAGAAGTTTCAGACGCAAAAATAGTTGAAAGAATAGAGTCATATGCTCGTCCCCTCAAGAATGCAAGAAGAGTACTCTATAGAAATATTCGTCAGACTTTCCCTAATATTCGAGATAAAATTCCTGGATTTGATGAATGAATCCTCTATCAAAAGATAGAAAGTCTCGATGAAAATGAAATAACAAAGCTGTATCATAACAACCGAACTCTTGCACAATTCCTATCAGACTATTTTAATATATCTCGTGCGTCGCTTCAGTTTAAGAATTATGACTTCATCTCAATATTCTGAAGTGATACTCTCAGAAACCAAGCTCCAGATCTCTATTCTCGTACTGAAAATGCAGCCATAGCATATAAGAATCATGGAATAAGTCCATCACTGTGATTGATTCAGGAAATTATATGATTCTACTCTACATCAGATAAAGAGAAGAAAAAAGATATATTTAATTTTTTTGATGTTACAATACCACTTCCTCATGCTATAAAAGCCTGATTCCTGAAGGAAAATGATGTTACAACAATTGCTGAATCTGAGTTCTCTCATGTATGGGCATCTCTTGATTCAGATTCTCGTGAAGCACTTGTCCGCATTATACGTTACGATGACAACTATGATATTGAACTTGCAACATTTGATATTAATGTTATTGATAAGCACTTTGATAATAAAAAAACAAAGGATCTACTTACACGCGCCATAAACGGTAAGCTCTCAAATAATGAACTACAAAAAAATCAATCTTCAGGTATAACTCGGAGTCTTGAGGCTGAAGTGGGGGATGATGGTTTACCAAAAATTCATAAAAGCTTTTTAAAAAAGGTGCTAGAGGAGATACGAGGCAAGGATGCTCTACCGAAGATATCAAATATCACCAATCTAACAGTTGGATCTGTACTCATATTTCAAGATGAGTCTGAAAAAACTCGATATTTTCGTATTGATGAGACTGATGCATCGATTGGTGAATACGAACATGGTGTTATAGTCTCTGATATAACAGGAAAGGATGAATGAACTATATGATCAGTAAAATCAAAAGATTCTATTGATTATGATACTTTCTACGGCTTCCTTTCACGAATCCAGTCTTGAAGGGTTCTAACGAATACAGAATTAGAGTCAATTCAAACATCTGACAAGGAAGCTGAGGGTATATGACAAGATCACATAAATTGAAAAGATAAGATACTCAATATTTCAGAGTTAGAGGATATTATGACACTCGATGGATTCATCCGTGAACTCAATCTAATTGATCCTGATGGCGAAAAGATATGACTCGAAAAGTGAGTTAATTTTGCATCAAAGTGAACCCTTGAGAATGGAGAGACCTATGAGGGAGTGTGGAAGATTGAGTCTATTAATCCTCCAAACATCTCTTTTTCAAATAGAAAATTTACAGAAACAACCACATTTTCTGAATTTATTGAAGCAACAAAAAAACAAACATTTCGTCGTATAGCGAAAGTTGGTTCACACGATGACATGCTTCATGCTCTTGAGTCATTTTGAGTAGATCATCATGCACATTTTAAGTGAGAAAATCTCGTCACCAAGATTCATACTCATGATGAGCAATGACATGAAAAAGAAGTAGAGAGGGCGTACGAATTTTTTCAATCAAAATCTGGAGGACATATTCGAGTAAATGGTTTCTCTGATGGATTGGTATCATTCGGTGAGTATATAGCGCCACAATCTCTTGCTGATGTACAAAAAGTGGGAAATGCTGGAAAACTCACAAAAAAACAAAAGAGTTGACTCTATGCGAATCGGACTGTATCATCTGGGGAATTCCTAGAGTATCTCAAGAAAAATGATATGAGGGCAACGACAGAGAATCTGCTTGCCCCCAATGATACTGATACATATCATTCCCATGAACCTCATTTTGAAAAAGATTTTGGAAGCCTGATGAGTAAGGTTGGCTCATGGTGGTCTGTTGCTGATATGATGAAGGGTTTCTCGAATCTTACTCATGGTATTGAACATTATTTTGAGAAGAGCTCAAAACTCAATGCTTCGCGGTTCGCACTCTCAATGGGAAGAAAGCTCAATCTCCCTCTCGATATCATGGCACAACTTCAGGCTGATGAAGTAAGTGGAGTGAAGGAGATTATCGAAAAGATACAAGAAAAATTCAGAAACCTGAACTGACCAATCGCTCGTAATAAGGCACTTCATATTGCACATAACAAAAATGCTCGTCCAGAAGAAGTAGCTGCCTCAATACTTTATATGGTAAAGGGTTACGGGCATCTCTATGCCGAGGATATTGCCTATGCGCAATGAAGTGAATCTTTTATTAACTGACTTCTCAATTCTTGTGGATTCCATGGACAAGCCCTCCATGATATGAAGAAAAAGGCTCGTGAAAAGAGTAAGGTACTCCTCTGAAATGAGGCAGGTTCTGATCTCTCTGAAGAGGAGATGATTTGGGGATTTATGAAGATGATGGATGGAAATTATGAAAAATATCCAGTTGCAGCAACTCTCGTTAAGGCCATGGGTGGTCCGAGTGGATTTGAAAATGCTTGGAGAAAGGATGGATTCGATGGTGCATATGAGAAGTGAATCCGTCAAGCATGAGACCTCGTAAATGCAGAGGCACGGGTAGATCATGGACTCTCAGCTCTCTCAACCCACGAATTCCATACGGCAATCGGATCTATGGAAAAAGCTGCAGAAAAAGACCCATCTCCATGAATTCAGACACTTCCTGTTGTATGGGCTCTATGAGGGTATAGTAAGTATCTCTCAACCAAGGCAAATCAGAAGATAAAATGATATGCAGATGGAAAGTGACACTCACTTCATGCATACTCATTCTTACGTACACGCGAGGATAATGAGCTATTTCGTTATACCTTCCGTAAAGCACTTGAGTCAATAGCACCAGAAGAGTGTGCCAATATGGATAAGTGGATCAAGGATCTCGAATATGATAATCATGATTCCAAGAGCGCAGAGAAAGTAAAACCTGCTATCAATGGTCTTGCTGGCCTCTGGCGTAAATATCATGCGAGATGACTCCATGATGCACTTCAAGGAAAGAATATGTGGCTTGTGGAAAACGCACAAAAAGATGAGAAAATAAAAAAATACCTGAATCATATATGAGCTGTTCATCAAAATAATTGATGAGATGAGCCACACGGGGATGATAATGGTTGGTATATCCAACATGGATATTCACAAAGTCCTATACTAAAAGCTATTGATGTAGATTGAATAACCCTGAATTCGATGGAACGGACTCTGAGAAAGATAAAACTTGATTCACATCAGTTAAGGATGGATAAGAACCATAAGGAGCGATATTGGGATCCCGCAGTAAGAATAATTAAGAATTTATGAAAGTGATCAAAGGATGAGGCAGTAAAAAAGGCACAATATTTACAATATCGTAGAGATATACTATCTCGCTTCAATGAAGCATTCTCGTCCAGATCAGAAAAAGCGGCAGATCTCAAAAAACAAGAATACTATACCGAACTTCTTGATATGGGTATAGATATATCTGTAATATTTGAACCAGGTTGAAATATAAAAAAGAAACTGGAAAAAAATGCTGAAAATGATTACAAGGCATGGAAAAATGGTGGATATCAATGATGAAATGCCACAGGGTCAGAGATACAGAGTGTAAAAGATACCGTTGGTTCCGTGATCTCTCCTCGGCTAGATACTTGATTTCAATGAGCAGGACGGAATAGGGATAATAAAAATATCCCTCAGTATAATCTCGATGAGCGTGGTTCAGGAGTTGCTCCAACCAATGAGCTTGGTGATGGTTCAGGACCAGACTAATCTAAACCCCAACTCCCCTCACATGCCACACCCTGTGCCCTCATTCAGGACGAGGCATCAATCAGACAAAATCGATCCGCATCATATCCGGGTCGATTTTATGTTTGTTCACGTACATATATGCGGTACGCTTAAGTGTACGACGCTTCATAACACCGAAAGTATCGAGTGGGTGTCCATGAGACTCGTCCCTGCGATAGCGCACCTCTACAAATACCCATGTATCACCGTCTCGTGCAATGATATCTATCTCTCAGCCTTTTATCTGATAGTTACGCTCCACAAGCGTATAGCCCTTATTCTGGAGGTACTCTACAGCAATATCCTCTCCAACATCTCAGATGCTACGACGTGACTGTACCATATCCACAAGTATATATTTTTCATATGATACGTCCAGCAAAGGCACAAAAAAAGAGCATTCCTGCTCTTTTTTAAAAAGTATATTACTTAACAAACTCAACTACCTTGGCAAACACTTCTGGATTGGTGATAGCGAGGTTAGAGAGAACCTTACGATTGAGTCCTACACGCTTGAGGTACATAGAGTGTACGAGTGTAGAGTAAGTCATACCGTTGAGACGAGCTGCATTGTTCATACGAACTGTCCAGAGACGGCGGAACTGACGCTTCTTGAGCTTGCGTCCGATATATGCATTCTGTCCTGCCTTCATAATAGCAGTCTTCGCACGAGAATATACGTTTCCATTCATACGGCGGAAACCCTTTGCAAGAGCGAGGATACTCTTATGTCTTTTGTGTGTCATCACACCACGTTTTACACGAGTCATAGAAAATTAGTTAGAAGATTGTATAAGTTTTAGCGTCCGTAAGGAAGTGAGAGACGTGCCTCGAGCTGGCTTGCAGCAGGGAGAACACGACCAGAAGCATCACGACCCTTAGCCTTAGAACTCTTGTTCTTGAGAAGGTGACGTTTTGCAGTCTTACCAACGATATATTTTCCAGTACCAGTGATTTTTACACGTTTTTTTGCGCTGGAGAGTGTTTTAGCTTTTGGCATAATAGAGAGTTTAGATATTATTTTTTTGGATAGAGGATGATATTGAACGTTGTTCCTTGTTTGAGGACTTTTGATTTTTCATCTTTTCTGTAGAAGTCATCAACTGAGGCGATGAATTCTTCGATTTTCTGGATGGCAAGGTCTTCGTACTGATTCTCACGACCTCTGAGTTGGAGTGTGATTTTCATTGGATTTCCTTCTTTTGCCCACTTTTCTGCTTGAGCCTTGCGAACATCGAGGTCATGATCTCCTATCTTATAGGTGAGCTTCATGGTCTTGAGTTCTGTCTTCTTCTGGTTACCCTTACTCTGTGACTGTTGCTTCTGCTGCTTGAAGAGAAACTTCCCATAATCAACTATCTTGGCAAGGACTACACCGTCCTGTAAGCCAACTTCTACGAGGTCAAGCTCCTGTTCTCCTGCGAGATTGAGGGCCTGATCGCGAGTCATCTTTCCGAGTGGTTCTCATGAGTCAGAGATGACTACGAGTTCTCGTGCAGTGATAGCATCATTGATGCGCTTTTCGTTTTTCCGACCGGGAAAACTTTTCTTTTGCATTGGCAGTTAGGCTGTTACAGAAATAGCAATCTTAGCAAATGCACTCTTTTTACGAGCAGCATTGTTCTTATGAAGAACGTTCTTCTTTTCAAGTGTATCGATACGAGAGTAGACAAGTGAGAGGGACTCATTGATCTTCTTTGCATCCTTCTTTTCTTCTTTTGTTGCAGCCTCGAAAGCCTTAACACTCTCCTTGAGGAGTGCAAGAAAATGACGATTGCGAGATCGCTTTTTTTCACTGACCTTGAGGGCCTTCTTTGCTGATTTTGTATTTGGCATAAGATAAGTTAAATTGATAATGGACAACGTCTACCTGGGCATATTATGAGGACATATCTGACCAATAATAGTGTTCAAGACAGAACTTTCGTTGTCTAAAAAGTGCGCGCATTCTATAAAAAATAGGACGGTTGTCAAACGAAAAGAAAAAATTACATCTTAAAATGAAGAAAGGGAGTTTTTTCTGAGGAGAACTGCTCACATAATACCAGAAAGAATGATGAGTATAGCTATCAATCCTGGCCCCGTCTGAACTTGTGATACCTTCGTAAAATCAGCTGATTCAACACCGTTTGCACAGAGTGCCTTCACTGCAAAGTCATCATGTGTTACCGATCCTGTCTGGAAGTACACAGTATACGTTGGTTCCTTGGTATTCTGAACAAGGGAATAGTCACCTGCAGGACTCACCTTATAGATATTGTATGAGAGCGCGCATGAAACTGGGGACCACGATAAGATGCTCTTGCCACCTTCTGATTGAACCGTGATGGCTCCAACATTCGCTACAGCAACAGTATCACTTCCGATAGTTGCAGTGATCGGCTCAGAAGCGAACTGAGGAATCAGTGAATTATCAGCCTTCGCACCAAATATCTTGAATGTATATGTTTTTGGTTCAAGCTTATCTATATACCAAGTATATACTCCTCCTGTTCACTGAATCTTCCCCGTAGAATATGTCATCACTTCTTGGGAAAGGCTATCAGCACTCTCACCATAAGCAATCTTGAACTTATCAAGATCTGCTGGTGCATCAATGACTTCAAAAGTAAATACTGCCCTTCCGGTACCAGTAACTATCTTGATATTAGAAAATCGTGGAATCAATATAGGCTGAACAGGATCTGTGACATTCAAGCTCACTACATCTTTTTTTTCTGTAGATTGTCCAAGGTTGTTCACCATGCTGACACTGAGTGGATATATACCGCTCTTCGCTGGTGCACGTGTAGCTCACTTATATTGTCCTGGTTGTGATTCTGTAAGTGTCATGAGAGTTCAATCAATCGATACTGACACAGAAGACATACCAGCCTCACCCTCTACAAGAAAACTTATCTCAGAACTCGTATCAACGGTTGTACCAGGAGTCACTACAAGATTATAGAACCCTGTTGTAGAGACAGCCCGTTCAAAAAGGATCTCCTCTGAGCTAGCAATAACAGTATTGGTACCATCCAAGAGATTTACCTGTAGGAGATTTTTCTCTTGAGTAACACCAGAAAGTGTTTTTGTAAAAAGCCCCTCATCGTCAGTAATGGCTGTTCCCATATCTTGTCAATTCAAGAGAAGCGCAACCTTACTATTCTTTTTTGTCTTTCCACTCACAGCAATTATATCTGATGTGATTTTTGAATCCTTGATAGGAGTAACAATAGTCACTGTTTCGGTAGAATTACCTGTTCATGTAGTTGTACTCGCCTCCACGGTAACAGTGGTCTCACCAACGATATCGTTTGCATTATTTACATCTGCAACGTATATTTTTTGCTTTCATGGAGAACGGAATACAACCCCTTTGCTAAACTTTTTCTGTCCTGCATCTTCTTGGGTAAATTCAATTGCCTTACTTGGACTTGGGATAGTGTCACCAAATGTATCTGAGATAAAAATAATAGACCCTCTATATGAAGTCACTGTTTTTTTGTCTCTATCTATCGCACGAACAGTTACGTCTATCGCCTCATTGGCCTTGGCGGTACTTGGAGCTATAATCTCAAATCCAACAACAGTCTCCTCTGCTGCAAGGGATGCCTCTATCGGCATAAGTGAGAGGCTCACAAAAACAGCAAGGAGGAACGAGGAAAGTATTTTTCGCATGATGAAAAAGTTATAAGAGGTTTCGGTATCTCAGAATAGCCTTCTGATAAACCCAGAAAATCATTGGTATTCTATGAATCTTCGAGATTAATGCAAATAAAATCGTGATGTTTTTCATGATTTGGAAGCGGTTTTTGACTTGTCAAAATAACTTGATGTGTTGTAAGTGAATTCAAGAACACCTCAGAGTTCTTCTCATCAAGTTCAGCAAAGATATCATCGATAAGAAGAATAATAGGAAAACCCGTTGTCTTGTTAATGAATTCAGCCTCAATCATCTTGAATCCAAGAAGAATCATCTTCATCTCACCACGAGAGAGGTATTCTTGAACTGGGATAGCATCAGGGCCCATATCCTGGGTTCACTCACGTACTATAAAAAATCCCCAATCATCTCGGTGTGGACCAATATGCGTGTGACCAGTAATAATATCTCTTTCCTGGTTTTTACTGAGATAGTCTCGAATAATCTGGGAGTGTGTCCGTGCTGGTTCTGTAGAATAGTCCTCTACACTTGACTCGTATCGAAACTCGAGATTGTATTTTGAGAAAAAACTCGGGAAATCTCTCAGAGAACTTTGTATATACTGCACATACTTCGACCGATACAATCCATACAATTCAGCAATCTCAGAGAACTTCGTATCCCAAAAACTAAGATCTGACCGAAGAGCCTCTCCATCTCGGATTTTCTTGAGGAGGGCATTGCGTTGTCGCATAATCATATCATATTCTCGCTTCACTGAGGGAAACTGTTCGTACACACGAGACAATACAATATCCATAGCATCTCGGCGCATGCTCGGTGCAAAATATAAAAGGTTCATATCGAATGGTGATATATACACCGTTCTCCATGGAAGACCTGTCATATATTTTGGCTTTGTGGTTTTATCTCATTGTACAGCAAAGAACTCACGTTTTTCATCTCGTAAGAGCTTGTAGTTCTTTCAGAGATTGTCACAAAAAAATATCCCCTCAAATACTGTTCCCACTTCTATGGAAGTATTCCCGTAGAGTGGTTGCGCACCAGAGAGAAGGTGTATCGCATCGAGAAAGTGTGTCTTACCTGAGCCGTTGGATCACTGAATATACGTCCTCTGACCAAGTGCAATCCTCCGAGAGTCGATACCACGAAACGATGTGATAGAAAAAGATGTGAGCATATTTTACTCTCCTGCAATAATCCCACCAAGTACTATCTGATGAGCAGCCTTCTTCTGTGAAGAGCAAGCAAGAAGTGCGTCAGAACTATCTGAATCAACAACCGTATCCTGCCTCGGAGTCATTACTTGTTTTCCACTTCGTGAAACAGAGGTTATATTACTCGTATCAGTCTTTGCCAATGACTCAAAAGAATCAAGAACACTCTCGACAGAGAGATCCTTTCAAGTTTTGAGAGATGTGAGTTTGCCAAGTCGGCGAATTTGTTCTTGTGTGAGAGACATTTTTTGATATAATAACGCCAACACTGTATACAAATTATGTTAAAAATCAAGGATATTCACGATCGTCTTCTCAAGGATCCTGGAGAATATAGTGGTTTTGCTTTCCTTGTGGCTGAGCGTGTTTTCCTCATTGTCGCAACTGCATACTTTTTCTCCCTCCTTGGAACTATTGGTGGTTTTTATCTCTCATGGATCTCAACGGCAACCATCAGTATGATAACTTATCATCTCTATTCCCTCCTCATCATCACCACAGTATGGTTCGGTTTTGCATGGTCAGAATATCTTGTCTATATATACGCTCCAACGCGGAGATATCTCTCCTTTGCGGCCCTTGGTTTTCTTGTTATCATTGGGATTGCAGGACTATATGCTCACATCTCCCCTATATTTCTATAAAATTTTATATGTTTTTTCGTCTTAGTATCTGATTGATCCTCCTCATATCTATCACGGGATGTACTCTTCCTGGAACTCAATCCGAATGAATCGTTGGAGAAGGACTCCTTGCCTATGTTGGTTCTGGATTTAGTATGAGTATTCCTGCATCTTGGAAAACAACTATCGATACCCATCTCCCAACTCCTCGCAATGGCACTGTCGTACTTACTGCAGTGTCTCCAGAAGTTCGATATGGCTTCTCAAATAATATCATCATACTCGAAGATCTCCTCGATACACCGATGACTTCACGAAAGTACAGTGAAATCAATCAGATTCAGACAACTCGAAACTATCTTGAATATACAAAACTCTCAGATGAGGCAATACTTTTTGGTGACGATGATGAATCTCGCATACATGCCTTTGAGGCACGTTACAATACGACAACCTCACGTATGAAGTTCGTCCAGACAGCAAAAGTATGTGGAACAAAGGTATACCTTATCCATGCGGCTATAGCACTCGATAAAGATACTAAAAACTATACAGATCTCTTCAAAACTTTTCGTTGTGACTAGTGGCCAATAAGTGACAAAAAATCCGTTGGGTATGGCGCCTCTATATGGAGGCGTTTTTTTGTGATTGGGTGTACAAAAATCAACTCTCGAGCATGAAGCATCTGACGATGTATACTCATATTTCGTGCCACATAGGAGTTCAATTTTTTGTCTCCATATGCCTTGTCTCCAATAATAGGGCAACCAATATATGCCATATGCACTCGAATCTGATGAGTACGTCCCGTCTCGATACGACACTCAAGAAGAGAGATGTTTGATTCAACTTCATGCCTTACTTCATGAGGGAGGTGAGATAGACTCATTCCTCCGACACCACTTGAAATAGGGAGGGCTGAATAACTTTTGATGATCTTATAGTGAGTTACTGCTGTCTGTCCTGTCTCATCAACACGAACTTTGGCTTCGTCTCGAGCATTCTCAATTCTTAAGAGTTTTGCCCGAATAGTATCTTGAGACTTTTGTGGTATACCAAAAACTAAAGTGTGGTAGATTTTTTCAATCTTATGGGACTGGAGATCAAGCAAAAGTGATTCGAGAACATTTTTTTCTTTTGCAATCAAGATACATCCGCTGGTGTCTCGATCGATACGATGTACAAGTGCTGGACGAAAAGTAAGACTATCATGACGTCCTTGGAGATAATCTTGCACTTGGTCAATCAGATTGGATTCGTTGGTCTTGTGGTCTCCCGCATGCACATTGAGCCCAGCAGGTTTCGCCAATACCATAAGATACTCATCTTCATAGAGGATTGAGAGTAGTGGCGCGAGTGAGGAAATCTCTCTCATTGAGGGAGACGCGGCTTCATCTTTTTTGAGAATCAACAGCTCATCATCTGATATCCAAAAAGTAATCTCATCATCTGGCTCTAACTTGTAAGTCTGATCTTTTTTCTTTCCATTTACCTTTATCTTTCCTGTGCGCAGCATCTTATAGATTCCCCCAAGTGCGGCATTTGGAAGGTATTTTTTACAAAATCGATCGATACGCTGTCCCGCATCTGAGGCATGAGATATTATTATTTTTTGCATTATTGAAGAACAGCAAAATCAAGAGCTGTATTGGTAGTAATCTGTGGTATACGAACTGTTTTGGTACGTTGAAATCCATAAGAATACGCGGTTGCCTCAAGTGTCATGAACTGAGATGGAACAGGTATATTAAACGTAATCTTATACTCAAGGAATGGCAAGCTTCGTCCGTCAGCAACTCAGCGTGGATAAGTTCAAGATGTCTTTACTGGACGTATCATAGAGAGCTTGAGTGTACAATTATATCCCGTACACTTCGATCCTGCTGTTCCAAGATAATCTGCCTGAGTATAAAAAGCATCTATCGATAACGATGAGCCTGTATTCGTCGTTCATGAAAAGCTTGAGAATTGATTCGTGCTTGTATTGACATAGATTCACTTAAATATCTGTGTTTCACCACTCGCATAGAGCGTAGCTCCAGAATATCCAATTGTCCAAAGAATTATCCCAGACCCATCCATAGCATTATCGATTCCTGTTCAAGACTCTGCAATCTGCGGTATTCTGAATTCAAAAAATACATTACTCCATGTGAGTCAATTTGGTATTACTATCTGGAGTGGTTCACCCAGAGAGATGATATTGTAGTCATCATCATATGGACTATTCCCATATCCAGGAATTGGCATAATCGCTGAGCCCGTCTGGGCCTCTAGGTGTCTTCATGTATAGCTATAATTATCATTTTTATTTTGGATTGCCCATGGAGATCTCTTGCTCACACCTGGTTCCATAAGTTGCTCTTCTATAATCCCAACTGATTGATAATACGCTGCATTGGATGACTCAATTCCCTGTACTGTCTGAGAAGAAGACCATATACGTTCAAGGAATACCGTCGTAACGATAGTTACAAGAATCAATATGATCATGCTGACAAGGAGTGCGGAGCCACGCGATGTGTGCGAGAAGTTTTTCACGTATATATAAGTAAGAAGAATTTGTTATAGTTGAACTATTGTATATCTGGTTTTGTTGTGATAATTTTTTCTTCAAAGTAGGATGCAAGAATCTGTATACCGACATGTTCGCCACTTGCAAAGAAAAGTCAAGTACCAACAGATGCGTTCAGAAGTATGTATTTCTCTTGTTCTGTGAGTTTGAATATATTTTGGAGGACATCGATTGACGCTGGAGATTGTTTGAGAAGAAGCTGTATGGATGAGTTGGTTACTATAGCCTTCCCATATGAGGATCACATGAAGTCTTCGACATCTTGGGTAATTGTCGTAACTCCAAGTCCATACTTACGGGCACGCTTCACGAGACCGAAGAGGAACTTGGCACTGTCTTCATACTGCATGATATTCCATGCTTCATCCACAACCAGCATGCGCTTACGCTCACTCGAACGTGCAACGTTCCAGACATAGTTGAGCAGGATATACATGGCAATAGGGCGGAGGATATCATCGAGATCTCGGACAGAGAAGACAACAAGTCCACCCTTGAGATCGACATTGGTTGGCTTAGAGAACACTCATGCAAATACTCCATATACGTATTTTTCTAGACGTTCTGTGAGTCCTCGAGCGCCATCCATCGTCTCAAGCACTGAGTGGAGATCTTTCATAAGGGGTATATCTTTCCCTTCAGCATTGTCATCTTCCATGGTAATCCCCTTGAGTGAGTACGTTGTGATAAGAGCCTTTTCAAGGATTGCTTCCTCTGTTGGAGTTATCTCACCGAGCATGAGTCGCACAAGACCAATCATATTCACTATAGCAGTTCTGAGGAGATCTCCAGGATGCGCCTCTGTATCCTTGAGCCCGCGTGGCAGGTCAAAAGGATTGATCTTCTCATTGGAATTGAGACTGATATTGAGATATGTTCCTCAAACTGTATCCACAAGGGCACGGTATTCGTTCTCTGGATCAAGTACTATAACATCCGTTCCCATCATGAGAGAGCGTAGGATTTCGAGCTTCACAGCAAAAGACTTACCTCATCCTGACTTCGCAAAGACACACATATTGGCATTCTCTGAAGAAAACCTATCAAAGATAATCAATGAGTTATTGTGAGTATTGATTCCATAAAATATCCCGTCATCCTGTGAGAGAGAATTGGAGGTAAATGGAAATGTTGTGGAAAGTCCCTTGGTTGAGATATTGCGGAATACATTGACCTCATCACGAGCAAATGGACCAGTTGCAATAAATCATTGCTCAGAGCGTAGGTAAGCTTGTTTGGTGAGGATATTGCGTCCTGCAAGCATGACATCCAGTTGATTGGTAATTTTTTTCATCTCTTCTTCACTCTCAGCATACGTTGTAATATAGAGTGCAAGATGAAAGTACTTCTCCTGTCCACGAGTGAGAGAAACCTGAAGTTCTTCTACATCTTGTATCTGAGCATCCAGATGCGGATCTCATATAAGTCACTTATCCCGATTGATAGCAAGTTGCGAACGGAGTTGTGTGAGTCGCTTACGCAGGAACTTCATCACTCGAGCAGAGTCTACTGGGTAGACGAACATCGAGATATCGAGCTTGATATCCCAGTTGATGAGCGGTGAGAGCCAATTTCCTTCGAGAACGTCAGGATACGCATAGGTAAAAATCGTCCGAATGTAGGTATCGCCTATCTGAAGCTTGGTTGCATCAATACGCATCATAGCTGGAGCGATCATATCCTTCACATATGCGAGTGCCTCCTTATATTCTGTTTCTGTCTCTCGGAGCTCAAGTGCTTCTTCTTTTGTGAGTTTTCGATTGTCATCATCGAGATTGCTAAGCTGTCTCTGAGGTGCTGGAGTGGAAGTTGGAGTAACCACTGGAACTGGCGAAGGTGTCGATATATTGACTATTGGGGATGCAACAAGTGCAGGAGTCTCGAGTCATTCAGCATCTCCTGTATAGTTTTTTGTGATGAGTTCAGCAAGTGTCTGGGTCATGAAAAGAAAAAATTATTTATACTTCAGGGGGCTTTCTTCACCAATTCCACTCTGTCACATGAGAAAAATTAATAGTGTCTGGAAGGGTACTTGTCGTTGTTCCTGGACTACTTCAAGGAAGATATCGAGCAACAATCAGCGTAATATCGTCATATTGTTTGTGTTTGTATCCCATGAATGCAGAGAGGTCTATAGTAATCTGTTGGAATATAGTAGGAGCGTCTCGTTTCCCACACTTCATAATAGACTCAACGATACGGTCGACACCGAAGAGCATCCCGTTTGGATCGCTGCGGTATCGAGCTTCAGAGATTCCATCAGTATAGAGGATAATTACATCTTCTGGGTCATAGGCAATCTGTTGCTCTTTGAGGATTTTTGAGGAATCCTTTACCATACCAAGTGCGACTCATCCGGTCTTTACTTTATATACCTTTTGTTCTTTTGCCTTGTATACGAGGATATACTCATGTCATGCTCCTGTATAATACATTGCCTTGTGTGTTGCATCCCATCGGAGCATCACTGCACTCATCATCATATTTTGTTTTACACGAGGCTTGAGAATACGATTGGTGTTCGCAAGGATAGTCGCTCCGTTGAGTTCTCCGAGAGAGAGTGCTGATATGAGGGCATTTACTGTCATCATGACGAATCCTGATGGTACACCATGCCCCGTAACATCACCGACATAGACATAATAATTCTTATCTTTTCACTCTATGATATCATAGCTATCTCACCCGACTTCTGTCGCTGGTGTTGTTGCCATCGCAATTTCAAGATTTGGGACAATAACCTCCTCCTTGTCGAGGATATGTTTCTGGATTTCTGAGGCGATTTCGACTTCTGATCGGAGCTTGCGCCCATCACGGAGTTCATCCTTGAAGACTTTCAATATCTGAAGACTCTTGATAAAAAATGCTGTGAGATGATTCATGCCTTGAGAAAGCGATGCTGGCTTGAGTTCAGCATCTTCTTTTACTCCCGTCATGAACTTCGCTATCTCAGCATTGAGCACCTGAACTGGACCAATATAAGAACGATATATGATGAAGTAAAGTACTGGAATCTGTGAGAGAATTATACCTGAAACAATAAAATTATTTCCTTTTGCAAAGGCAGCCAAAAAACCAATCCCCCCCATTCCCAAGAGAAGAAATGTATTGAGTATAAAAAGTGCTACAACAATGATGGTAAGAATGATGTGAAACATAAAGCTTTTGATTAACTTATCGGCATATCTGATATTTTAGGAAAGATTATCTTCTTCTCGAACTATTCCCATTCGAGCCTCGATTTCCATATCAACATATTCTTTTTTTCGGCCATACATCTTGCGAGAGTATTCCTTGATGATGTTGGCAACTTCTGTGTTTTTATAAGTATTGTCCCAGAGCGTCTTCATATCGAATGGTCTGGTTGTTGCATTATCGATGTTGAGTTTACAGTAAGTCGTGAAATTTGCAATTCCAATTATATCCTGCTGTGAGAGAAGTGGTGCGTATTCCTTCTCGAGGTATTCTGCATCCTCAGCACCGACTTTGAATGACATGATAGTTCCGGCATTTCCGAATACTGCATCTTTGATCGATGGTTTTCCTCACTTTCCTTGCTTGTCACCCGATCCTCCTATCTGCGCGATAAACTGATGTGCCATGATGAGGGCAAGTCGATACTTACGAGCTTCTGAGAGTATCTCTCCGAATGTATCAGTTGCAAAGTTCTGGAACTCATCCACATAGAGGAAAAAATCCTTACGTTGATCTTCTGGCATATCAGCACGAGACATAGCAGCCATATTGATCTTGGATACCATGATGAGACCGAGAAGTTGAGCATTGAGATCACCGATACGACCCTTAGAAAGATTCACCATGAGCACTTTTTGCTCATCCATGACTTGTCGGAGATTGAACGCACTCTTGGTCTGGCCGATGATATTGCGCATCGTCGTATTGGTGATAAAAGGTCCGAATTTTGCAGAGAAGAACGGAATCATCTCTTGTTTTTCACGATCACCCGTCTGAGCATATTCATGATCCCAGAAGGCTTTTACCATCACGTTTTTGATCTTCGATGTCTTGTACTTCATGAATGCCTCGTCAACAAAAAGTCGTGGAACATCGATAAGTGTTCCTCCCTCTTCTTCGTCATCCATGAGTGTGAGACATCCATTGCGGAAGTAATGTTGAATACGTGGACCGAATATTTCATCACCATACATCTTGATAAATATCGATGTGGCATCGAGCGCTGCTCGGTCTTTTTCTATACTTCGCAGTGTTGGGTTAGTCGCGATGATATCGAGCATATTGAGTCCCATCGGACGCTCTACATCAGATGGATCGAATACTATCATATCCTTGGCGCGCTCCTTGGGCGTGAAGGCGATGATATCCTCTACGAGGTCTCCATGTGGATCGATGACACCGAGTCCATGTCCAGCCCAGAGATCCTGACGGGCAACATATCCGATAAATACCGACTTACCTCAACCTGATTTACCGATAATATAGTGATGACGACCTCTGTCTTTTTTGTTGAAATAGATAGGGGTCTTCATATTGCGATACTCGTTCCATCCGAGGAGTGATGCATCCTTGTAGAGTGGAAATCATTGAATCTTACGTTGTTCGTCTATCTGAATTGGTGTCTTTCCTGCATCAAGCGGTTTTCCGATATTTTCCCCATCAACCGCAACAGGAACAGATGTTCCATCGAGGAGTATGAGATTTTTGCTTTCATCTCGCATCAGGTTTTTATTCTTATCAACCTTGAGAAGTGAGCCATCTTCGGTATAGATATTTCCATTCTTATCTCTTTTATAGTCTTTGAGGATAAGTGGCTCTCTTGGAGTGAAGAGATTCTGTGGAGTTGGGAGCATCTTATAATCGAGCCACGAGATAATCGGTGACTTATTGTAGTTGATATCAGGGAAGTGATACATTGTTGTGAGCTCATCGGTAGAGAAGCAACTCACTCACTGGAATATACCTACAAGTCGGAACTTGTATGCGAAGTAACGAAGTGGTGTGAAGATAAAACGAAGTGGATCCTCTATCATCTGCGGATTATCGAGCTGATTGTTGTATTCGTCGGTGAATATATTGGTTGCTGACACGAGAGTCGAGAGTCAGTTCTTGGCTGATAGTGCAGTATCAGAAGCTACAAGGATACGTATAGAACCCTCGAACGCTGGCTGCCCAGCGGATTCTCCTACCATCTTCTGTGCCTCAGTCTCTGCCTGGTTGAATATCTTATATGAGTCCCCTCCTGATGCTCATGGAGCATTGGATCCTGATTCTTCATTCTTTACAAAACGAAATATAATCCAAGCAATTGGAGCTGTAACAATCTTGAATACCGTTCCGAGGATTCAGAACTTCACTCATTTTTTGTATTCTCCCTTTGCGACGAGACCTGCAGCTTTTTTGGCTTTTTTGTTCCAGCTACGAGGTAGTGGCTTGAGAACATATTGGATACTCGCAACATCTGTCTTCTTCAGAGAACCGAAGTTGTTGGTAAAAGACGAAAGTGGATCATCTTCAAAATATTTATATGTCTTGATGGGGTAGATATCATCTGTTCTTTTGGAGATAGACGCCGCCTGAAGTGTATATCCTACAGGCTTTATCTCTGGCATTTCTTTTTTCTGTATAACACGTACCTCAGCATCAGGATAGTTCGATGTGATCTGTTGTATCATGAGTGTCGCATGTTCCTTGTACCCAACAACGTAGAAGTGTACTTGTCCGTCATGGAAAAAGAGCTCAAGTGATATCTTGGCATGATGGAAGATAAAGTTCATCATCGTATTCCATGCGCTGGATTGAGTGAGATTGTGTATAGACTTGTAGAATACAGTCATGATACCCATCTTTTCCTTGAAGTCTTTTTTGGTCTCACGCTCCTTATCGAGCTTGGAGTCAGCACGCGGAAGGGTGATGCGCATGTAGACAAGACGTTCTGCCATGAGGACCTCGTATGCAAGTCTAAGTATACGGATACAGACCCAGACAATGATGATGAATAATACGATATTTAGAAAGTTCTCCACAAGATATACTATCCCATCCCAGAGTGACGACCAAAAACCATCTTTTCCTTGTTCAATCTGATTTGCAGGACGGATAGAGAGAGCGAAACTTGACTCGGACAGCGATGTGAGAAAAATCGCAAAAGCGACATAAAACCATTGTATCATATCCTTGAGTGTATCAGAAGGAGAGCCTTTTACCAAATATTGTCTTGCATTTTCACTTTACAGAATGAGGAAAAGTGGTGGAAAAAGTATTACCCATGAAAAAGTGTGAAAAAAATTGTACTTTTTCTTTTTTCTTCTATCATTTTAGGGATTTAATTTTGTTCTATGCAAAAACTCTTTTCTGCATCCATCTATGGCATCTCTGGGCAACTCGTTGAAGTAGAGGTCGATGTAGTAACTGGGATGTGACAATTCACTGTGGTCGGACTCGGCGATGCCGCTATACAAGAATCCCGCGAACGTGTACGCAGCGCCGTGAAGAACTCTGGATATAGTTTCCCTGGATGAGCTCGTATCACAGTCAATCTCGCACCAGCAGACCTCAGGAAAAAATGACCACTCTATGATCTCCCGATTGCACTTGGGATACTTGGCAAAGAGATAGATTTCAGCGAAGACATAGTAAAGACATCGTTGTTCCTTGGAGAGCTCGCACTCGACTGACTCGTACGTCCGATACAGTGAGCCCTTCCTGCTACGATACTCGCACGTGAGCTCGGAATGAAGCGGATTTTTCTCCCAATAGACAACACTCAGGAAGCATCAGTGATCCCCGATGTTGAAGTTATTGGTATCGAGAAACTCTCAGATATCGTCGATATACTCACAGGGGAACAGAAGATGCCAGAATGAGTAAAACGAACAATTATAGAATCAGAATTGCACAGGACAAGTGTGGACTTCTCACATATAATCGGGCAAGAACATGCTAAGAGAGCCCTCCTCATAGCTGCTGCTGGTGGGCACAATATCCTCCTTGAGTGACCTCCAGGAAGCGGTAAGACGATGCTTGCTAAGGCACTTGCAAGTATACTCCCAGATATGGAGCTCGAAGAACAGATTGAGATATCCAAGATATATTCCGTCGCAGGACTCCTCACCAAGGATAACCCACTTATAGAGAACAGACCATTCCGAACCATCCATCACACAGCAAGTGAAGCATCCATCATTGGTGGTGGCAGAGACTCCAAACCAGGCGAGATATCACTCGCACACAAGTGAGTTCTCTTCCTCGATGAGTTCCTTGAGTTCAGCAAGTCTCTCCTTGAGACACTTCGCCAACCACTCGAAGATGGCGAGATAACCATCAATCGTGTCAACCAATCATGTCGATATCCTGCTCGATTTTCTCTCGTATGAGCCATGAATCCATGTCCATGTGGATATATGTGAGACCCTGACAAACCGTGTATCTGTTCGCCGATGTCGATCGACCGATATCGCTCTCGACTCTCCTGACCGATACTCGATCGTGTTGATATATTCATCCGCGTACCGAGAGTCAAGACTGGCGAACTTGGCGAAAAACGTTCATGAAAAACCAGTGCAGAACTGAGAGAAATAGTCATGCACGCACGCGAGATGCAACATACGAGATTCAGTGGAAAACATATCCACTCCAATGCCGAGATGTCCAATGTCGATATAGAAAAACTCGCAGACATCAGTGATGAGGCACTCAAAATCGCCATATCTTCGACAGAGAAACTCAAGCTCTCAACCCGTGTCTACTATAGGATACTTCGAGTAGCACGTACTATCGCCGACATCGACGCATCTCCAAGTGTCGAAGTTCGACATGTCCTCGAGGCACTCTCGTATCGCTGATCTTAAAAAAAACCATATCACCTATGTTCCTCTCCATCAATCCCCTCCTTCCTGAAATATCATTCATCGTCATCGATGGTGATACTATTGTCGAACAGAGTACTCTCACAAAGAATCTCGATACTGCTTCGACATTCCCTCGACACGTCGTCGACATCATGAATCGTTATACGATAGACGAGATATGGTGCGTTACAGGACCTGGACCTTTTACCCTCATGCGGATTGTGACACTTACATGCAACGCTATCGGACTTGCGAGATGAACGCGTCTCAAGTGATGTCACTTCTTCGACATATTAGACAAAAAACATACTCCCATCATCGAAGCCAATCCTCGTGAGTGCATCATCCGTCAAGGGGGTATAGATAATCTCATACCACGAACAGATATAGCAGATGGAACCTATATGTGACTCCTCGAGACAAAAGATTTTACAGAAGGCAAAACTTTTATACAATACACAGAAAACATAACAGAGATTCAAAAAGTATTCCTCACTCAAGAATATTCAAGCAATCTCTCTCCCATTTACTTCAAAGCACCACACATAACATGCTCAAGCAAGAAAACATCTCCCTCCTCCGAGACGGTGAGCGCCTCATAATGACACTTCACAGGCATTGGATTATCCTCTTGTTCCACTTTCTCTACATGCTCATCTTAATAGTAACCACTACTTTTCTCCTCGTATACAGAGAGAGTATTATGTCTATTACGGGTGGTGCAATATTTTGGGGTGCCGTATCACTCTTTTGGATTGTATTTTTGACTTTTATCCTCCTTGATTGGATCAACGACGAGCTCGACCTCTTCATCATCACTGATACACGTATCATCGGTATCGACCAGATATCCGCCCTCTCTCGCAGTGTCAGTGAGTGCTCACTCGATAGAGTTCAGGAGGTCAATGCACATACAGCAGGTATCCTCCAGACAATATTCGGATTCGGAGATGTCCATATCCGCACAGCGAGTGAGACATCCAATATGGTTATCAGGTATGCACCAGATCCGATAGAAAATGCGCGTCGCATCAACAATGTCATCAGCGAATACCGCAATGGAAAATCACAGACTCAAGCAGGAGAAGTCCCAAAAGAAATCATATAACAGAAAATCCTCTTGCAAATAAGAGGGTTTTTCATAATATGAGAATAATTCTCATTATAAGAATCAACTCTAAAAACTAATCACTAATATCTAATTACTCTCCTATGTACGACGTTATCATCATCGGTGCTGGTTCTGCTGGACTCCCTGCAGGTATGTATGCCAGCCGTTACAAGCTCTCCAATCTCATCATCGGTGAGATGCCAGGTGGCGCACTCGCAACCTCTCACTGTGTCGAGAACTATCCGGGAACACTCTCTGCTCCAGGTGGTGACATCATGAAGAACTTCATGGAACATGCCAAGGTAGCGGGTTCTGAGATACTCCAAGACCGTGTCGAAGAAGTGTCGAAGATTGGCGAAGATACGTTCTCTGTACGCACGATGACTGGCAAAACATTTGAATCAAAACGTATCATCCTCGCTACAGGGAACGAGTACAAGATGCTCGGTGTCCCAGGAGAGCGCGAATTCTACGGACAAGGTGTATCATATTGTGCAACCTGTGATGGGAACTTCTACAAGGGTCTCACTGTTGCAGTCGTGGGCGCAGGGAATACTGCTATCACCGAAGCCCTCTATCTCGCTGAGATCTGTAAAGAGGTCCATATACTCGTCCGCTCAGATCGCATCCGCGCTGAGGATATCTGGGTAGAGAAGGCCAAGGCTCACCACAATATCGTCATCCACTACAATACTCAAGCCAAGGAAGTCATCGGAAGCATGATGGGCGTTACAGGACTCAAACTACAGGATGACTCTATCCTCCCACTCGATGGAGTATTCGTCGCCATTGGTTCGACACCATTCACCAAGATTGTCGACAGCATGTCTCCTGACAAGGATGCAGATGGTACACTCATCGTCGACAAGCGCCAAGAGACAAGTGTGAAGTGACTCTATGCAGCAGGAGATGTGACTACCAACTCTAACAAGTTCCGACAGACTATTATGTCGGCTGCTGAAGGGTGTCTCGCAGCGAACTCAGTGCATGAGGATATATTGAGGATTGGGCACTAATAATTTACAAAAGCTGATAAAAGATTATTATCCTACTATCTTAACTGGGATTTTATGGCAAAAAATGATAAAATTATAATCGATAGTATTATTGATGAACGGCTTTGAAAGACACCATGAGCTGATAGGGGTAGTATTTTTGAACAATTTTCATACGAACAGCTTCTAAAAAACTATGACTTAACTGATGATGAACTTCAAGATGGTAACGTTGATTGAAGAAATGATTGATGAATTGATGGATTTTTTATGTTCATAAATGGGCACTATTTAGCTGACTTAGAAGACTTCACTTTCCCAAAATCAGGAATTTCAATTGAAATTTATATTATTACATGTAAGCATCAAGACTCTTTTATTCAGGCTCCTTTAGACAATATCGTAGCCAGCATTAGTGAGCTTTTCGATTTTTCGCTTGAAAATGAGGAATTAAAATTAGAGTATTCAAAGAAATTATTAATAAAAAGAGCGAGACTAATTCATGCCTATAAGAAATGTTCACTTGGTCTAGAAAAATTCAGAATTTGATATTATTATATTTCAAGATGAGATTCAAGTGGAATATGAGAATCCATTATTTCACGATCTGAACAAATAAAAAAAATAACAGATGAGTTCTTTGAAAATTGCAATTCAGAATTTAGATTTTATTGATCCTCAGAAATTATAGAATTATATAGGAAGCGGCCAAAATTTACATTAGAATTACCGTTTAGTAACTACCTATCGAGCGGCCAAACATATATACTATTAGTAAATCTATACGATTACTACTTATTTTTAAGTAACGACTGAAATTTGAGTAGGCACTTATTCGACTCAAATGTCAGAGATTTTATGTGATTGAACAGGGTAAATGAAGATATACGTAATACTCTGCTAAATCCAAATTCGACTGATTTTTGGTGGTTAAATAACTGAGTTACAATACTGTCCACAGGGGCGTCTATAGTTTGAAGTTCAATTAATATTGAAAACATTCAAATTGTTAACTGACTCCAAACATCAGAATCTATATTTCGATATTTCAGTGGATGAGGTAAGGATGAGAGGGGTCGCTCCGTATTAGTAAAAGTGATTGTCTCTACCAATCCTGTAGATAGAGATTCTATAATCAGAGCAACCAATAATCAAACTGTTGTTGAGCTTTCAGCATTACACGCTACTGACAAAATACAGAGAGATATAGAAGACGCATTAAAGCTGAATGATTACTATTATGAAAGAAGAACTAACTATTATAAAAATCAATGAATACCAGTGGAGAAAATTGTAACACCACTTTATATAGCAAGTTGATACTTAAGTTTGGTTCTTAAATCACCCTCAAAGTGAACTTCACTAAAATCCAAATTTATGCGAAAAGAAGAGTCTTACTGACTCATCTTTTCAGAAGAAATGGATTTAAAAGTATGGGGAATAATTGCTTATATTCTAAAAAATACAGATATTTTTCTAGAAAAGAAACGACTTTGATTTAATAAATCCAAAGAAAATTTCTTAAAAAGATATCGACATTACTTAAGCTTTCTGACATTAAGTATATTTCTAAAAAGATTCAACTTTACAGCCTTAGACCTTATAAACATTGACTTAAGATTACTTACAGAAGAGTGCTTTGATGAAGCTTGGAACTATTTAATAACCAAAAATGAGTCTGGAACATATTGGATTGGACCTAGTCTATTTGATAAAATTTGTATAAAAATTGCAGAGGACTATAAAATATCTGATTATACAATAATCGAAAAGAAAAGTAAGGAAACCTGAAGACTTAAGGAGAACCAAAGAAGATCAACTCGAGAGATTACTCCAGACTTTCTAGATGCTGTTGATAAGGCACTACCTCAACAACCCTGGAAACCCTGAATCCATTTTGAGATAGCAAAGAAGTTATGATGTAGTAAGACCGATCTAAGAGAAGCAATTGCCATATTAATAAAGCTCTGAAGAAGACTTCAGCAAATAGATTGAGTCTTATATGATAATAGTGGCGTGATTGTTGGTTATGATGAAGAAAGAGTTAGTATTATAATTTAATGCTTAAAAGAAAAACTACTTTTTATCCACGTCGGTAAAAAGTAGTTTTTCTTTTATATAAGCCATGATATCATATTGTTGACGTCAACAATATGGTCGACTCACCTTGCCTCTTTTTTGGTTTTTTATATACTCTGTCCGTTATTTTCAACTATTATATTATGTGACGTTGACCTACTGTAGCCGCTCAAAAAGATAAAAACGCCAAGACCAAATCAAAAGTCTTCACTATCCACGCCAAGCTCATCTCTCTCGCCGCAGAGAAGTGAGCAGATGTGGGACTCAATAGTGCTCTAGCAGATGCTATCCACACAGCGAAGAAGGACGGCGTAACTGCCGATGTCATCGATCGCGCCGTGAAGCGTGGTGCAGGATTGGACAAGGAATCGACAAAAATCGAAGAGATATTTTATGAGGGGTATGCTCCGGGTGGGACAGCCATCATCGTACGTACACTCACGGACAATCGCAACCGTACAGCACCGAACATGCGACATATATTCTCGGCTTTTGGTGGCAATATGGGGGAGACTGGTTCTGTGTCGAACTTCGCCTTCGACTACAGAGGCCTCATCACCCTCGAGATGCCGACAGATATGGATGTGTTCGAGATGGCGATCCTCGACACGGATGCACAGGACTATGGCGAAGAAGATGGCAATATGGTCGTCAAGACCGACAAACACGCGTTCCTCTCGGTACGGGAAAAACTCGAGAAAGCAGGATACAAGATACTCGCGAGTACACTCGGATACAGTGCGAAGAACTATACAGAAGTCACCGACTTCGACAATGCACTCAAGATATACAAGATGCTTGAGGAATTCGACGCTGATGAAGATGTCGAAAACGTATGGAACACCGCAGATATCTCAGATACACTCTGGGCAGAGGTTGTAACATTCGTCGAATCAAGAAAATTCCGAACATAAATCTCTTGTATTTTTGCAACTATAGTCTATAATTGGTGCGTATTAATTTTCTCTTATGGCAGACACTCAGACACAAGACGGAACTCAAGGAACCAATCCTCCTCTCCCTCCACAGGACATGTGAGGAGCGCCTATGCCTCCACCTCCCCCACCACGACCGAAGACTTCGAACGACGATGTATTTCAGAGGTTTCTCGTACATCCACTCACAACATTCGATGAAAAGTCATTCATGGATCTCCTTGAACATTCACTCTCACTCTCAACATTCGAGAAGAAACGTGTAGTCGATGCCATCCCAACACTCTCACAATTCCAAGTAGATGAGCTCGTGAAGGTATTCGAAGACGAACGTGTCGAGTTTCGCAAGCTCATGCCAACAGAAGGTGAGATCATCAAGGGTCTTGTAGTCAAGGCTCAGAATGAGTGGGAACAACTCAAAGATATCTATACAGAGGAGGAAAAGGCCAATGCCAAGGCGAATGAAGATGCAAAAAAAGCAGAAGAACTCAAAAAAACTCTTGGACTCTAAAAAACAATCGACTTTCGGGTCGATTTTTTCATGTTTTTGGATATACTCCACGCATGTTCATCGACGTTATCCCATCTGAGCACTCTATAGGCATCCATCCTCTCACATACAGTGTTCCAGAGGGTTTTGCGGGTGAGATAATTCCTGGTTGTATCGTCGAGATACCCGTGAGAAGTGCTACAGAATATGGGATTGTTGTAGGATTCCGTGAGTATCCACCTGAGAACATGGAACTGAAGGATATTGTTGGGGTTATCACGAGCAAGGAGATCCTTGCTCCATATCAGATAGCACTCATACTCGAGATATCTGCGAAGTACCTCATCCCAATACATCGGGTACTTGGATTTTTCCTCTCGAAAGCTGTCATAAAACGCCTCGAAAAAAAGAATTATGAACAGATTGTTCTTGGAGAACCACGTTCGCAAGTTCTCAATCTCACAAACTCTGTAACTATCCTCAAGGATTCGGTAATCACATGAGATGTGTTGCGAAGATATCTGAAGCCGTGAACCGTGGTTCTATGCCAAGATGACCTGACACTGTATCGTCTCGAGAAGGAGCTCTGACCACAGACAAACATACTCTTCTTGCCAAGTGAATCCACCGAAACCAAGAAGTCACAATGATGGATTGATATACAGAGTAAGAAATACAATATTATAGTTTGAAATCGGAAGATTCTCTACTATAATCTGTCGGCATATACCAATATTATCTATCTCGAAGATGCCTTCGGACGAGAGTACTTCCACTATCCTATCAGGATAGAGTATATCGACATCTTCGACATGCTCGATCGACAACAGAGATTTTCGCTTCAGATACTGACGAGTGTACCAAGACTGACAACACTTTCTCGCTTCAGACATTTTCACACAGAGTACCTATAATACCCCTATGAACAATTCCTTTGATACATATATACGTCGCCTGATTCGGTATTTTTCACGACTCGATCGCATCGGAAGGGTATGGTATATCCTCCTCTGATATGTAGCACTCATGCTGATAACGGTTTTTGGTTATACCGTATTGGATCATGTATACTACAAGAACGTTGCCAACGGACAACAGAAGAAGATAGACAAAAATCCAGTATCCAGAGGAACCATCTCATCGTCCAATGAAACCCTCTGAGGAGTCCTTGCTGTATCTACCAACCTTGGAACACTCGCTATCGACCCAACTCGAGCATGATCCCAAGAATCACTCATCACATTCCTTGCTGATGTGGTTTTTTCTGAGTTTTGTTCGTATGATATGGGTAAGTGTACTGAGAATATCTCATCCTATATCAGAAAGGATATCAGCGAAAGTCGTGACCTCACAGAATCCAAGATAAAGATCATGATACAAGACTATCTTAAACAAAAGATAGCAGAACCAATAACAAGTGTCATCATCGCAACCAATCTAGAGGAATCCCTTATTGAAAATATCATCAACCGCGGACATGAGGAATTGTTTTTTATATCCAATAATCTCTACGTCAATCCAACTCTTGTAAAAAACGCTGATGTCCTCACTGCTGAACTGAGTTCTCTCCTAAAGCTCGATGCAACTACCCTACAGAACAAGTTCAAAATCCGAGCAAAACAACACCTAGAAATCATAAGAAAGATGAGCATCGGAACGCGCGATATGGTGAGTAAACGTATCGACACAGAGAAGGCTGCCGTGAAAAATGGACAAATTGATGAAACAAGCGCAATATATCCATTCATAAAAATAGAAGATAACCTTGTGAGATACTACCCTGAGGGTGATACGATTGCTCAGATTACAGGATTTGTTGATGGTGAATGAAGGGGACGTTATGGTATTGAGGGATATTTTGAAGACGATCTCCAGATCGAGAGTCCGATACAGACAATAATCAAGGATACTGCTGGAAGGCCAATACGAGACTACGTTTCAGAGGATTCACTCACTCTCAAGAGTGGTGTCGATATGACACTCACTATCGACCGCAATATCCAAAAAGAGATTGCCAAACGAGCAAAGATTGCGCAAGAAAAATACAGAGCCAATCGTGTATCGATTATCGTGATGAATCCAAAAACAGGGGCTGTTGTGGCAATGGTGAATTCTCCATCTTTTGATGCCAATGACTTCACGAGCGTATATGACATGGAGCTTGTGAGCTATGCAGTGTATCCCAAGCCAGAACAAGACTTACGTGGATATCCACTCTATGTCATCGATAGTGGCAGTGGCACACTCCTCGCCAATGTCGAATGAAAACGTCTAAAACTCAGACTCGCCACAGAAGATGAGATAGGAAACTATGCTATCATGAAATATAAGTTCAAGAATGGATTTGGCGATGGAAACTACAAAAATGATGTTGTAGGATCACTCTACGAACCAGGTTCAGTATTCAAGGCATTTAGCGTGGCTATTGGTATCGACACTGGCGAGATAACTCCAGAAGATACATACTATGATCGTGGCTATGTCGAACTCGATGTATGAGGCAATCGTCCAATACGCATATCCAACGTATCGAGGAACTGTATTGGTCGCCATACCTACCTCCACAGCCTCAACTGGTCATGCAATGTGGGGATGATCAATATTGTTGAGAAGATTGGGCGTTCCCTCTTCGCACAATATCTTGTAGACTTCTGATTCAATGGAAAGAGCAATCTCACCACTGAAGGTGAGGTATATGCACAGATACCACCATATGAAAAGTGGCCAAGAGCCCAGTTTTTTAATATGTCATTCGGTCAGGGTATCTCTGTGACGATGCTCCAGATGGCAGCAGCATACTCGGTTCTGGCGAATGGATGAATATATATGCAACCATATATCGTCGAATCCATGACCTATCCTGATGGTAAAAAGATAGAAACCGTCCCAACTCCCGTCCGACGCGTAATAAAAGAAACAACATCAAAACAGATTACTGCAATGCTTGTTGATGGTGTGCGCAATGGTTTTGCCCGAGAAGGTTGAGTTCCTGGATATACACTCGCCTGAAAGACAGGAACATCACAGATTCCAGGACGTGGATGATACGAGCCTGGTGAGGCTGGGCGTACGATTACGTCATTTGGCTGATATGGCCCCGCTATCAATCCCCGATTCGTTCTTATTGTGCGGGTCGACAGACCACGCAACTCTCAGTGGTCAGAAGCCAGTGCATCACCACTCTGGCAAGAAGTAGCAAAATATCTACTGGAATATTACAAAGTTCCAAAAAACAGCTAATATTATCTCTTTCTTGTAGCTATATACTTTCTGAGTGCTTGTGCTGTATAACTTTCCTCAACATTGAGGATTTTTTCTCTTGGTCAGGCAAATACAAGGTTACCACCTCGATCCCCTCCCTCAAGTCCAATATCGATAATTGCATCGGCATTGGCGATAATATCGAGATTATGCTCGATGACGAGCACACTATTTCCTTTTTCAACAAGCCTGTCGAGGATGTCGAGGAGCTTCTGAACATCGGAGAAGTGGAGTCCTGTAGTAGGCTCATCGAGGATATAGAGAGTCTTCCCTGTCGATCTCTTGGCGAGGTCGAAGGCAAGCTTGATACGCTGAGACTCTCAACCCGAGAGAGTAGGAGCCGATTGCCCAAGAGTGATATAACCAAGGCCTACATCGAGGAGAACATCGAGAACACGCTTGATACGAGGAAAGGCTGAGAAGAACTCCGCTGCTTCCTCAATTGTCATAGCAAGGACTTCTGCTATGTTTTTTCATTTGAACTGTACATGAAGTGTTTCTGGGTTGTATCTCGTTCCTTCACATGACTCACACTGCACGTAGACATCCGGAAGGAAGTGCATCTCTATCTTCTTGGTTCCACTTCATTCACATATCTCACACCGTCACCCACGTGTATTGAATGAGAATCTCCCTGGCCCAAATCCACGCTTCTGAGCATCGAGTCCAGCTGCAAATACTTCACGGATGTAGGTAAATACTCCTGTATATGTGGCGATATTGGAGTGTGGTGTCTTGCCTATTGGAGACTGATCTATGATGATTACCTTGTCGACATTCGACATACCTTCGACACGCTCATGTCGACCAACAGGCAGATTACTCTTGTTGAAGTGATTGAGGAGTGATTGGGCAAGGATATCCATAATCAGGGATGACTTCCCAGAACCAGATACACCCGTTACAACCGTCATGCACTCAAGAGGAATTCGGACATTGATATTCTTGAGATTGTTTTCTTGTGCCCCATAGATTTCAATAAAGTTTTTTGGTTTTGTGGTCACTGGCTTTTTTCTTTCGACATTCTTTCGACATGAAAGATAGGCCGCGGTTTCAGTTTTTGACTTGAGGAGATCTTTATATTTTCATGAGAAGAGAACCTCGCCCCCATGGACTCATGCTCCAGGTCAGATGTCGATAATATGATCACTCTCTCGCATGATATCTTCATCATGCTCGACAACAACAACAGTATTCCCTATCTTCGCCAATTGTTTGAGATTGGCGATCAGCATATCATTGTCTCGTGGATGGAGCCCAATAGATGGCTCATCGAGTACATAGATGATACCCTCAAGCCGAGTACCTATCTGTGTGGCAAGTCGTATGCGTTGAGATTCACCACCTGAGAGGGTATTGGCACGACGATCCAGAGTGACATAATCAAGTCCTACTCACGAGAGGAATTCGAGGCGCTCTCGTATATTTTTGAGTATTGGTTTCGCGATATGATCATGCTCCTTGGAGAGAGGGAGATTTCAGAAAAATACAATTGATTCTTCGACACTCATCGACACAATTTCGCCAATATTTTTTCCATGAACCCGAACACAGAGGTATGGTTTTTTGAGTCTATATCCAGAACATGCTCGACAGACTTGTTCGGTGGCGAAGTTGGCAATACGCTTAAAATACGCATCATTGGCACTATCTGCCTCAACATGACGACGCTCAAGATTGGGGATGAGTCATTCATATCTGGATCGATGGATTTTTCCATCGTGGTTTTTGCCGACATATGACATCTCAAAATACCCAGGAACACCATATAATATTTTCTTTTTATCTTTATCAGAGAGGTTTTTCCATGGTGTATTCATGTCGATTCACTCTTTCTGAGATACCGCATCTAGAAGTAGTGAATAGTATGGATGATTTTGCCATGGGAGGAGTGCACCCTCTGCAAGAGTAAGATTTGGGCTTGTGATATCTTTTTCGAGGAATGTTGTCGATGATCCAAGTCCATGACATGTCTCACATGCACCATGATGAGAGTTAAAAGAAAAGTGTGAAAGTGTAGGCTCCTCAAGACTATATTCACAGAGTGGACAAGAAGCATGAAGTGAAAAATGACTCAAGAGAGATTCCTTATTCTCATCTCAGAGAAAAAACAAAGAAACATACCCGTTTCATTTTTCCAGGGCGATACGAAGTGAGTCAGTAAGGCGAATAGGGAAAGTATCATCTTCTTTTTTTACAAGACGGTCTATCACAATATATGCCTTGTTTACATGAGTTATATCGCGCGTACTATCATCAGCTACCGAGTATATATCATTCCCAATCTGAAAACGAACAAATCCCATATCTGAGACTTTCTTCGAGAGAGAGGACATGTCTTGTATTGTTTCATCAATAGAGAGTGGGATGAGGATGTGGAATTTTGTTCCTTCGCCATACTTCGCCATATGTTCGACAATGTCTTTGACACTATTCTTCTGAAGTGATACTTCAGGATGATTCGGACAATGTGGGATACCAACACTTGCAAAAATAAGTCGATAAAAATCGTATATCTCTGTTATGGTTCCGACTGTTGAACGAGGATTGTTGGAGACAGTCTTCTGATGTATAGCAATAGTTGGTGAGAGCCCTCGGATTTCACGCACCCGAGTTGCTTCAGATATATCAGATATAATCATACGAGCATAGGTCGAGAGTGATTCGAGATAGCGGCGCTGCCCCTCAGCATAGAGGGTATCAAAGGCAAGGGATGATTTCCCTGAACCAGATACACCAGTAATAACTGTAAGACTATTTTTGGGAATAGATACAGTGATATTTTTGAGATTATGCGTCTCAGCAGAGATGATATCGATAGTTTCTGACATACTATATAGGTGGTTTTATGTTTCAGCACTGGAAGCAAGAAATATCCCTATCACCTCCTTGACTCAATGTTGTTTGAGGAGCTTGGCACACTCATGTGCTGTTGCTCCAGTAGAGATAACATCATCAATAAGAAATACCCGTTCAGGGAGAGTGATGGAATCATCTATTGTAAAGTGATTCTTTCTATTTACAAATCTTTTTTCACGAGAAAGCTTCGATTGTCTCTGTGAAAATGAGGTCGACAGGGGTTGTATGTAGGGGATATTACTACTTTTGGAGAGTCTTTTGGTAAGATAATCCATATGATCAAATCATCGTAACGTATATCGACTCCAGTGCATCGGAACAGATACAAGAACGGCATTGTCGATATGAGTTGTTTCAAGTATCTTGGTAAGCATCCTGACGAAAAACGTAACATGAGAACGTTCTGATTGATACTTATATGATTCCAAGATGGATTCAATTTTCTGATACTCAGAAGCAACGAAGACACTATCAAGTGCTAGTTTTGGGAAATCAACACGATAGTGTGCCGTGAGATCCCTTACTTGAATATCCTTGTCTGAGAAAGACTCTCAAACATCATCGACAAATATATCGACAATATATCGCCATATGTTGTCGAAGATACCTTGCATACTTATTTTGAGGCTTGTGATATGAGGAATTCAGAGAGTATCTTCACTCACCAACCAGTTCCACCCTTGAGCATATATCAGAAGTGAGACTCACGATAGGCAGGTCATGCGATATCGAGATGTGTTAGCTTCGCATTTCCTTGAAAGTATGATAAAAATGCTCCACCTATAGATGATCCCGCTTTTTCAGTCTTTGTAAGATTCTTGAGGTCTGCTATTTCTGTTTTAAGGGATTTTTTCATCTTTTGATTGAGGGGAAGTCGCCATACTTTCTCATATGGCGAAGTATTGTTGATGAGAGAGGCTATCACTGCCTCATCATCACCCATAATTCCCGTAATATCATTGCCGAGAGCATAGATACAAGCACCTGTAAGCGTCGCCATAGTGATAATATGTTCTGGCTTGTAGACATCTTCGACATATGCCATCACATCTGCAAGAACTAGGCGTCACTCTGCATCTGTATGGTGTATCTCAACTGTTGTACCATTGTATGCCTTATAGATATCGAGAGGCTTGAATGCATCATCTCCTGTCATATTCTCCGTCAATCAGACAGCAATCGTCACATCGACAGGAAGTGTCGATAGTGTGTCGAGGTACTGGGCAACACCAATCATACCAGCAGCACCAGACATATCACACTTCATATCGAGCATAGCACTATCTGGCTTGATCTGGATACCACCAGCATCAAATGTTACTCCTTTTCCAACAAGTGCATATTTTTCTGTTTTTGGTGGTGTTTTTGGTTTGAAAACAACCATATATGGCGGGTTTGCACTTCATGCACCAACAGCGAGGAGGAGATTACACCCGAGCTTTTCAAGTTCTTTTTTACCAAAGACCTCAACGTCAAAATGATTCCATGTTTTTGAGAGGATTTCTTTCACCATGCCTTCTGGATTCATATCCCTTGGTGGCATATTGATCATATCACGCGCCCAGATGATTGCATCATAGAGTGCTATCTTTTCTTTTATTTCTTTTTGTTGGTCTTTACCCGCAAGAATTCAGAATGTATATTCTTTTTTCTTCGAGAGATATGTCTGGTATCGATATGTTGCGAGTGTGAGTGCTTCATATGCCTCAGTGATATCGCTTGCAGGAACGAAGATAGTGTTATTGGGAAGTGTACGAAAAAAATCACTCCTATCGTCCATAAGCTCATCTTTTGATGGAAAAAACACTATTACAGAGTGCGTAGAACGGACTTTTTCATATATGGTCATGCTTTTCTTGATATCATCAACTGATTTGTGGAGATTCTCTACAAGAACATCTCTTGCACTCCCAGAGAGTCCGAGAGCATGGAGCTTATCTATATCAACTACTGAGAATACCTCCCATGCGAGATTTTCATATGTATGTGTGTCGAGTTCAGAAACAAGATGGATGTGTGTGTTTTTTGGCATAATAATTAGTGTGACCGGAATCGAAAATAAGAGAGAAATAAGAGAAATCCAAGGAGAAATAACGACAAGGCAAAAACAAAGAGAATAATACTTCACCAAGGAATGAATATAATTGCATAGACCGTAAAGATAAGACTAAATGCTATACTAGAATAATGTAACACCTTGAGGTCATATGGGAACCGTTCTTCCCAAAAATATGTATTCCCAATGATACAAAGAGGAAGAAAAAATATAAACAAAAGTGTGGACAAGAGAGATCCAACACTCATAAGAGAAAAGAATATAATTGAATAGAGGAAAAAGGTTCAAAAAACAGCACCTGAAAGAGCAATATAATTAGAAAACCTAATATGGATAAGGAACAAAAATACTATACCAACCAGAATGAATGGATAATACATTGTGTCAAAAAATGCTCATACAATACTTGCAAAATATGAAAAAAGGAAAGCTATAAGCATGTATATTTTTGAAAGTGGGAGGAATGGTTCAAAAAACGCATGTCGCGGCATGAGTTCGAATAATAGTATAGCCGTAATGCCGAATGAAAAAATAATAAAACTATACGATATAACTCCGGTAATAATAACTGAAACTATATATCCAAGAATCATGATGCTAAAAAGAAATCCTTGGAAAAAAAGAATATCTTCTCTGCGAGCATGAGAAAAATAAAATACCGAGAAAAGAAGGCTGATAGATATGAGTCCTAGTACTGTTAGAGTAATAATCTGAGGAAAGAAAAAACTCAAAAATACAACAGAGAATAAAATAGCATACGAAAAAATCATATGAATTCTTGCTATATCGAAAAACATCTCATTTTTCCACTCAAATGCCATCATATAGAGGAAAAATATAACATATATAATGATGAAAAATATCGTATTGAATGTGAAACTCTCGAAAAAATCCCTTGTTACCGCGAAAAGAAGAAAATATATCGCAGCATAAAAAAATAACATCGGTAAAATCAATGAGTCTTGTATGGAAAAAGATATACTAGAAAAGGAAAGTGCAGGAAAATTTTGATCTTTTTTGGAGAAGAAAATCGGAGAAAAATAAAGGAGAAAAAAGAGAAGAAATACAAAAAATACACCCTCTAGAAGATAATATCCAAGAAGGTGACTGAGAACAATAAATATACCATGAAGAATAAATAGAAGAAAGTACATCTAAAAATTGATAGAGAGAAACATAAATACAAAATACAATATTGGAAGAGATACAAAAAACCCAAGAAGACTCCGAATAAAAGAAAATATCAGCATTACAAATGAAAAAAGTGTAATATAGAGAACAGCCTTATTTTCTTGGAATCCATATTCTAAAATCCCGAATTCTGATCCAGCAGAGAGGAGAAGAAGAGAGAGGATATAGAGGAATAATATATACGATCCTGTCTGTGATATATAGATAAGTGATCCAATAAGCGTGTCGACATAGTACTGAAATCCATGAACAATCTTCGTATAAGAGATATTTCTGTTGTGTATACGATTATCGATGATCTGTATATTTTGTTCGAGGAGTTTTCTTTTAAGAAAGAGTCTTTTTATCTTTCCCCACTGAAATGTAAGGATTGACTTCACTATAAGAATATCATTCTTTCAGAGTATTTCCTTATAGATATTGAGTTCTCTTTGGTTTTTATAGTAGATAAAAGAGTTGGTATCAACTTTTTTTGATTCTTTTTTTTCTACCACTTCTTTTGTCTTGAATCGTGAGAATATATCTGAGATATTTTTTCAAAAATCTTGACTCGCATTGGTCTGGATTCTATCATTGGAGCCTATCTGTTTGAGAAGTGCATTGGTCTCTTGGAGAAATTTTTTCTTCTCTTCTTCTTTTCCTGTCTTTACGAGTTCGAGCTCTATTTGTCCTATACTTTTAAGAGAACTCTCAACATTCATCTTGATTTTTCAGATATTTGAACTCGATTTTGCTTGAAGGAGCATATGTTCTATCTCTTCAAGATCCATTTTTTTATCGAGAGGGATCGTATTATGGTACTTGAGCATGAGATTCTGTATCTTCTCTATCGTCGAATCAATAATCATAGAGTATTGTTCAACTTGCTTGAGTATCTCTGGTGATATCTCATGTGTTTCTCTTTCATCTTTTGTTTCGATTTTTACATCTACATCTTCACCAACTGATGCCTTATACATTCGGTAACTATCACGTACTTTTGCTGTAATAACTTTTTTTTGTTCTTCATTCATTCACTCATTCGTGTAGATATACACAACATCATAACCAAGATCATCTATAAGTTTTTTATATGATTTAAATACATCATCTGACTGTATTTTTCCTGTTTTTATCTGATTATTGACGCGTATATCAAAGTAAAAAAAATTACTCTTTGAATTAGGATCTTGTGGTGTATATTCAAGTTCCTTGAGCTCCATAATAGAATACCCTTGTCCATGGAGAATAGCACGAGCTTCATCGATGTTATTGGCTGTCAGGGAAAGTGTGAGTTTTTTGTTCGCCTTCGAGCATATCGCCTGAAATTGCATACACTTAAATAAGTTGAGTAGAAAATGGAGCTATAGATGATGTATTAGTACTGATTTGGAGCTGGATATTTTCATAAAAATCCAAAAAATCTTTTTCATCAAGAAGTGAGAGGGAGAGTATATAGAGCTCCTTTTCCTCTTCTGAGATATTGAGTTTTTGAAGTATCTCTATGAGAAGAATATTTTTTTCTTCGCGTGATGAAAAGAGTCAAAAAAACGCCATATATGAAGTATATAGATTTTACATTTTTTACAAGAGTATCGGGAACCTTTTTCTTTTATAAAAACTTTATATATACTATTAACTATGAATGATAAATAAAATAGTAAGATACAGGATGTAAAAAAATAAAAAGTGATTATACATAGTAAAAAAATAAAAAGTGAAAAGAGTTGAATTCTAAGAGAAACTAAAATAGTTTTTTACATTTTTTATTCTGTGAAATACTTTAAAAGTTTGATTTGTTTTTTTCCCGTATTTTCCTAAAATCATGGAAGTAAAAAACTTAATTACACTTTTTCACAATGAATTTTTCTAAAAACTGAGCCATTGTTATTTTATTACTTGTTGGATATAGTATCTGATATTTTTCTTACAATTTTACCAGAGGCATTGTCCCATCCTCGTCTACAGGAACTGGATATATCCTCGAGAGTTCAAAAATACAAGAAGCGTATACCTATCTTGAAAAATACTATTACAGCTTCAGTGATAAAACACTAGAAGAACGCGAAGATGCTCTTATAGATGCCCTTACGAAGTCACTCTGAGACAAACATACATCATATTTTAATCCAAAAGATGCTGAAGAATTTGTGGAGTCGCTTTCATGAGATTTTGAAGGGATCGGTGCAGTTATACAAGAACACCCAAAAGGAATACAGATAATGAAAGTACTCGATAACTCGCCCGCAAAAAAAAGCAATCTCATAAAATGAGATGTTATCTTAAAAATCAATACAACGAGTACTATTGGTATGCTTGCTGAAGATGCTGTTGAGATTATCCGCGGGCCAAAATGAAGTACCGTAACTCTTACTGTACTCTCAGGAACAACAGAACGAGAAGTAAAAATCGAACGAGATCATGTTATTGTTCCAAGTGTTCAGGGAGATTTTCTTTCTGGAAGCACTATTGGATATATTGAGGTTGGGTTCTTCGGAGAAAATACAACTCAAGAATTCACTCGTACACTTGAGTCACTCTTGGGATCTGGTGCAGAAGGAATAATTATCGATGGGCGCAATAATTGAGGAGGATATCTTGATTCGTCAGTGGATATACTTTCTACTATCCTCCCAGACAATCAACTTGTGGTTGCTACACGCGGCATACGGCCAAGTGAAAATATGGACTACAAAACACAAAAAAGAAAAATACAAAATACACAGATTCCAATAGTAATGGTTGTAAATAGCATGAGTGCATCAGCTACAGAGATAGTAGCAGGAGCACTCCAAGACTATGATCGAGCGATTATTGTTGGTGAGAAGACATATGGAAAGTGATCCGTTCAGGAACCATTTATCCTCTCGGATGGGAGTATGATGAAGATTACAGTTGCAAAGTGGTTCACCCCAAAAGATCGATGAATTGATGAAAAATGAATTGAACCAGATGTAATGATAGACCTTACAGATGATGACTATAAAAATATATACGATCGACAACTTGAATGAGCGCGAGTCCTCCTCCAAGATATCATAGAGAATCAATCAAAAATATCAGAATACAAAAAAGACACAGAGAAGATCAATGCACTTCTTCAGGAAAAGAAAATATACGAATAATACTTACTAAAAATACCTACTATGTTTCTCAAAACCAACAAAAACTGCAGGATTGAATAAAGATAAAATAAATAATTTTATCTTACTTTAATAATACAACTACCATGAGCACACCACAAGATATCACATCTATCGAACAACAAGACCCTCAAATTGCAGCACTTATCCGTGGCGAAGAGAATCGTGAATTAGGCGGACTTGAACTAATTCCCTCTGAGAACTATGTCTCTCGTGCTTGTCACGAAGCTATGGGATCAGTCTTTACCAACAAGTATTCTGAATGATATCCACATAAGCGATACTATGGTGGGCAAGATTTTACTGACCCACTTGAAGAGCTCTGTATTGAGCGTGCGTGCAAGCTTTTTAACTGTAGTTATGCCAACGTACAGACACACTCTGGAGCACCAGCCAATATTGCAACGTATTTTGCTCTCTGTGAGCCAGGAGACACGATTCTTGGCATGGATCTCTCACACGGAGGACATCTTACTCATGGACATCCTGTGACGTATATATCCAAGATTTTTAACTTTGTCCGCTACAAGATGAAGGATCCTGAAACAGGTGAGATAGACTATGAAGAACTCCGCCGAGTAGCACTCGAGACCAAGCCGAAGATTATCCTTGCAGGATTCTCAGCGTATCCACGAGAGCTTGATTATGCCAAGTTTGTCGAGATTGCCCGAGAGGTTGGTGCCATCACCATGGCTGACATGGCCCACATAGCCGGACTCATAGCAGGCAAGGCTGTGAAAAATCCTTTTGATTATGGTTTTGATATCATCACCTCTACAACACACAAGACGCTTCGTGGCCCACGCGGAGGACTCATACTCGTGCGCGAGAGTGAGGAGATAGCTAAGAAGATAGACAAGTCAGTATTCCCAGGACTCCAGGGATGACCACATATGCATATTGTAGCCGCTAAGGCTGTAGCATTTGCTGAGGCACTGACCCCAGAGTTCCAGGAATATGCACAGCAGATACTCAAGAATGCAAAGGCCATGGAACAAGTATTCAAGTCTCACAATATCCGACTCCTCACAGGAGGAACAGATAATCATCTCCTCCTTGCTGATGTATGGTCATCTCTCGGTGTATCTGGAAAAGAAGCACAGACAGTGCTCGATGAGGTTGGTATCACACTCAATATGAACTCTATTGCTGATGATACGCGTAAGCCTATGGATCCATCAGGGATCAGGTTTGGGACCCCTGCTATCACCACTCGAGGACTCAAGGAATCAGATTGTGCCCTTGTTGCTGAACTGATGATAGAGACAATGCAGAACAAGGATGATGTAGCCAAAAAATCAGAAATCAGACAAAAAGTTCGAGGAATTGCAGAAAAATTCCCTATTCCTGATAGTTTTGTTCGACAAGCTTAGTTTTTGGCGAAGTTGTGTCGATATATTGGCGAAGTTGTGTCGAAGAATCTATTTTTATTCCCATTAGAAACACTATTTTATGGAAGACTTCGAATCTCCATCCATCGAATCAGGATGATCACTCTCATCTTGAACAGAGAAGAGTCGTGAACAATCTGAGAAACAGCGCGAATCCTACAAAAAAGCTCAAGCACAGATACAGCGATCTCAAAAAGATGAAAAAAAAGCAAAATGAGACAATAATGCCTTGTTTCTTATTTTGGAGAGATTTATCCAGAATCCCTACTATGAAGAGCTGATACCTCTTATCACGAGCCTCCTTGGCAATGCCGTCCCATCTCGCTATATTGTATCACTGATTGCTCTATTCTATCCAGAAGCGACGATACACCTCCTAACAGCCATAGGGAAGCACGACGATATCCAGATTCTCCTATCGCTCCACCATGGAGACAAAACTGAGGAATTTGACGAAGCAACACTCCATCCGAGTATCAGAACATGGATGAGCACATGGGTACACTCAAGTCAGATATATATTACCCACCCAGAGATGTCTATCATTATGCAAAAAAAACTCCTTACCCTCCTCTCAAATGAGCCATCTATGATAGATGCACTCACAGAGGGATTGTATTTTTTCTTTACCTCACGCAATCTCCATGTTGAAAAACGTACCATGAAGCGCTATGCAGAGCATATCACATCAGAATATATCGTAGCACTGGAACACTCTCTTGCTCTGGGTGATGCGGAATTATTCGATACTGCTACTATTGAGAATCATGTATTTTTTGGGCTTTCTGAGGAAAAATCTTCTCCACTCTAAAAAACTCAAAACAAAAGAAGGCAATAGAAGATACAATCAAAATATTGCCGATATCTTCGGGAACCTCCCATACTCACCACGCACCAAAAAATCGTGATACCATAATGATATAATTCACAGGAACATAGAGTAAAAACCCGAAAAAATACAAAAATGTCTCTCAGAGAAAGCCAAGAAGCAAGTACCATACAGCGATAAAGAGTATCCATCATACAATCATAGCAATAGCTATATTGGCAAAAAGGAATCCAAGAGAAATGGTCCCAAAATGATATACCGTAACAGGAAGCGTACCGAGAGATGCAGCAAGAGTTATGGCGAATATACTTCATAACCAAGACGGGATGCCGAGCCTCTTGCTCCGTATATGAAGTGGCTTATAGTAGAGGATGATACTCATCGTCGCAGCAAAAGAGAGTCAAAATGCAGGATCATAGAGGAGAGAAAGTGGCGAAAATATCAGAAATATGACACCAATAAGACAGAGGAGCGCCAGGCTCGATATCCGAGAGCCTTGTTCTATGACAAAAAATGCCACAAGCCCCATAATCGTGGAACGTATAACTGGCACATCCCAACCGACGAGTGTGCTATAGAGGAGAACGAATACAAATATACCTCCAATTCGTATCCATTTTCCTATGGGAAAGTATCTCAGTATTCCTGAGAGGAGGACAATCAAAAAAGTTATATTCGACCCACTGACAACGAGAATATGAGAGATTCATGAGATACGAAAACTCTCTTGGATATCCTTGCTCATGAGTTCTACGTTACCTATAGTCATACCCAATATCACACCAGCGACATCTCGAGGAAATCCTCGAAATATATGTTGCTCACTCAGGTATCCAACGTGCTCCAATGGAGTAGCTTCTCTTGTTGATATCCGTGTAAATACGGGTGCGGATATCTTGGCCGAGAGATTGTGTAAAAAACTATATTTCTCAAATCCGTCGAGTTCTCCAGAATAGAGTGATTTGGGTTTTCACTCGATAGATATCCTCTCTCAGACTGATATAGTGAGATTTTTTGGAATCTCAACAAGGATAGAGATCTCTCTTCCATCGCCAATATCGACAGATTGTGTCGATATATTGTCGAAGTTGTCGATAGAGAGTCTATATGCCTGAGAGAGTTCAGTTGTATAGAGTTTTTTGTCGATAGTTCCTGAGATACGGAGAGCTCATCCAGCACTTTCTACTATACTCTCGAATGAGTGTATATTTTGCTGATGTTGAGAGTATGTCCTCTCTCCTATGAGCATGCCGAGAGCCGTCACGCCGAGGATAGTGATAATTGCTCCTATACGACGAACAGGGATAAGGAGGATACATATACAAGGGAATAGATAGACAAGCAACTGGAGTCAGGAACTTCACCCACCCGTACTTCCAGCAATTCCTACAAAAAAACATAAGCAAGCAAGAAAAAAGAGCACCCGTGGATGCTCGTGATTTTGAATGTCTAGAACTTGGTGTTGCGGATGACTCATATCAGAGAAAATACAACGAATACAAGACCGAAAATCTGATTGATTCAGAGATACGGAGGATATGACGCGAACATATCTGCTGCCCCACTCAAGAACTCGAATAAAAACAGCATTATACCGAAAAATCAGACTCCAATATACCCAATAAATCCATCTGGAAGAGGGAGTGCCTTCCGTATCTTCTCGATCATGAGTCCACCAACAAGACAGACAATCATGTATACGAGTGGAAGAGGGAAACGCGCGCTTCATACTGGAACTATACTATTTTTGTTGGTATAGAGTAGTGAGAAGAACGAATCATATGTTACACCATATATCTGCCCACCAAGGAGTGTTCCTGTATAGGCAATGATGCCCGCCCAGAAGAATGCTCGAACCAACACATCAATACTCCTTGCTATATTCACGTGTTCTTGGTATATCTTCCATGCAAATACCAATAAAAATCCAAATATTCATCCAGCAAGTGAGAGACTGTAGTTCTCTGTGATAAAAAATCCATGTAAAAAATCAAAAATACCACTTCACTCTACAAAATTGATAAAGAGGTATTTCTCATTGCGCCAATCAGTAAGTATATAGAAAAATCTACTCCAGAAAAATATTGAAACCGTATAACTTACAATATCTCAGAATATATTCCGCGAGAGACCGTGTTCTGTTGAGTACTTGTGGAGAAGCCAGAAAAACACCGCCCAAGCACAGACCAAAAGAAGTCAGAACGTATGAACTTCTATGAATGGTGTGATATGGAAAAGGGGGAACATGAAGCAATAATTAACAATTAAAAAATGAGCAATTCACAATTATTTCGCATATTGTACAATCCGCTTCTCACGGAATACTATCACCTTCACCTCCCCAGGATAACTACAATTTGCTTCGATATTGCCCGCTATCTCCTGTGCTTTCTTCTCGGCATCGAGATCTGATACGAGATCAGCATCGACAAATACTCGTATCTCGCGTCCGGCTGATAATGCATAGGCCTTGTTGATGCCAGGGAAGCTCATAGCGATGTTCTCCATCTCACCGATACGCTTGATATAATCTTCTACGTTCATGCGGCGAGCACCAGGGCGTACCGCAGAAATGGCATCAGCTATCTGGACAATCTTGGTCTCTATACAGATCATCGGAACATCATCATGGTGTCCTTCGATGATATTCACAGTCTTCTCATCGAGACCGTATTTGCGAGCTATACGCCCACCAATTTCAGGATGTGTCCCCTCAATATCATGATCCATCGCCTTCCCGAGGTCATGGAGGAGTCCTCCCTTGAGTGCGAGTACTGGATCTGCACCGATGAGCTTGGCAATCGCCTCAGCAATATAGGCAACCTCCTTAGAATGCATGAGGATGTTCTGTCCGTAGCTTGTACGGAATCGGAACTTACCGATAAGTGGGACAATCTCATCAGGGATCCCAATAACACCCATCTCGTCAATCGTCTTGCGACCGAGATCGTAGATGAGCTTATCTGCATCTTGTTGATTTTTCTCGACTATCTCCTCGATACGTGCTGGCTGGATACGCTTGTCGGCAATCAGGTCTTCGAGAGACTTCTTCGCAATATATCGACGGAAGAGGTCAAAACTCGACAAAAATACTGTATCAGGCGCATCATCGATGATAAGTGATACACCAGTTGCCTTCTCGAATGCGATGATATTACGCCCTTCTTTTCCGATAATCTTGCCTTTGAGGTCGTCACTTTCGAGTTGTACCATCGTCTGTGTCGTCTCACCAGTTACCTCTCCAGCATATTGTTGGATAGATTTGATGAGTATCTCCCGCGCCATCTCTTCTTCGCGGACTTTGAGGTCTTTTTTCTTTTTCTCTATGAGTGAGACTATATCCTTCTCATATCGTTCTTCAGTATACTTCATTAGGAGTTCCTTGGCATCAGTCTGGGAGAGTTTTGCAACTTCTTCGAGTCTGGATTCAATAGTCTGAGATTTTTTATCGACTTCTGCTATCTTTTCTTCAAGGATTGATTCCTTTTGTCTGATATCTGCTCGTTTTGACTCGAGTTCTTCATACTTTTGGTCTATTTTTTGTTCCTTTTCGGCTACTCGTTTCTCTTGCTCGATAGCGTCGTTCTTGCGATCCCGGATATCAGCGCGAGCCTCCTCTATCTCCTTTCGAAGTGTCTCTGCCGTCTGTTCTGCACGTTCTATGATATTTTTTCCTTGGTTTTCTGCATCTTGTACGATTTTTGTTGCTTTTCCGTTCTGGCTTTTTGATGCCAGAAAATAACTAAGGAGCGCGCCGAGTCATGCTCAGGCAACGAGGCCGATAAGAGTAAAGAGGTTCATGGTATTTTGAAAATTATAATGAGCTAAAATGCAAATTATAAACTGGACGAGGTGAGTTGAAAATTTTTGTTTCTTTTTGGTTGCTATCTCAGGTTTTCATAATCGTCTTACGCATGTACTTGTACACTCAAACTTGGCTCAATTTATAACCTACTAGAGACTATTGTATGAGAAAAACAAAAAATACGAATTCTTTTTTGATTTTTCCTACTTTTTCTTTTTGGATTCAGAAAATATTAATCTTGCACATATGTATATTTTCAGTATTTGTATATTTTGGTGTGAAAATATCGTGAAGAGGAGTGAGTTTTATTTGACTTTAAGCCAATACTTCATAGTATTTGTGGCGTAATCTCGGCGTGGTCTCGCTGACGGTGTTCTTTAACATCATTTTTCTTTTCAAAAGCTTGTTGCTTGCAGGACATGGTTTGTTCCATGTTTTTGATGGTGACGGTACTCCCCTCAAGTATCACTACATAAGGAGAGGAGAAAGGCTAGAACTTAGGATTTAGAGCTTAGGATTTAGGAGAAACCAACAACAGGTTCCTCTCTAACTTCTAAAAACTAATACCTAATATCTCTTTTCTCCTCTTGTTATGCACATAACTTGAGGTTAAAGCTTTAACCTTTCCATCTACGTAAGTAGGTGACTGGTGAACTCTCCTGACCAGAGAGGTCAAAACCCGCCTCGGCGGACGATAGTCTCTGACCAAGATTATCATGGTTCAACTTGTTGGCGCGCGCATTTGCGCAAATTTTATTTTTCTTAACCTAATTTTTTATGGTTAACTTCTCTATGAAGATGGCTTCTACAGTAACTGTAGCAACTCTTCTTGCAACTACACTCAGTTCTTCTGTAGTGTCTGCTGCATCTGAGTTTCTCCCTTACGCAGAAACCCTCGCTGATTACGACGTAATCAGCACTCAGTCTACTGAAGCGGGATACCGCCTCGGTGATACTGTTACTCGTGCAGAACTTGCAAAAGTTGCTGCTAACCTCGGTGGGTACACTCCTACAACTTGTGTAGGTACTTACGCTGATGTTACTTCTTCTCTCGGTGACCTCTGTGGTTACGTTGAGGCTCTTGAAGAAGCTGGTGTAGTTGCTTCAGTTAACTACTTCCGCCCTCTCGCTTCAGTTACTCGTGCTGAGATGGTTAAGATGCTTCTCGGTGTAGTTGGTGAAGAAGGTTCTTCTGCTGATGCTGGTTATATGGATATTGCAGATCTTGGTGATCTTGCAGGTTACATCAACCGTGCTAATGAGATGGGATGTGCTGCTGATGCTGCATACTTCCGTCCTAATGCAACTGCATCTCGTGGTGAAGCATTCAAGATCGCTGCTTGTGTAGCTGGTCTCGATGTTACTACTCCAGTTGAACCTGGTACAGGTACAGGTACAGGTACTACCTCTACAGGTACTACTACTGGTGCTGTTTCTGTTGCTCTCGAAGGTACAGCTATGGCTCAATACGTTCCTATGAACGCTTCTTCAGTAAAGGTTGGTACAGTTAAGGTAACTGCTACTGCAGATACTACTATATCTTCTGTTACTGTTAATCGCTCTGGTCTTGGTGACAGCGCTGGTCTTACTATTTCAGTAGGACAGAATGGTGTATCTATCTCTGAGTCTCGCACAGTTAATACTGCAACTCAAGATGCTATCGTTCGTCTCAATAACGCTCTTACTCTTAAGGCTGGTGAGTCTGTAATGCTTGATATCCTTGCTAGTGTTTCTGGTTCAGCTAATAGCCAACACCAATTCACTCTTAAGGCAATCGGTACTACTGGTTCAGTTACTGGTGTTCCTGTAACTCTTGGACTCCTCAATACTACTTCTTACTCAGTTTCTACTACTAAGGTAGGTCCTCTTGATTTTGGTGCTGTTACTTCTGGTAAGAACGACCAATCTCTTGGTACTATCAAGTTCCAAGCTGGTACTAAGGATATTACAATGAGTGCATTCACTCTTTCTAAGACATCTGGTGTTGATCTTACTCGTGCATTTGCTAATGTTTCGATTTTCAAGAATGGTGTTAAGGTTGGTACAGCTGCAGTTACTTCTGATAAGATCTACGTTACAGGACTCAATACTAAGGTTCTCCGTAATGACACTCTTACTCTTGAAGTTCGCGCTGACGTAACTTACGTTGGTGCAGGTGGTGTTGCTGATGATGTTACATTCGACGTTCTTGATACTACTGATGTATCAGCTGTTGAAGACCTCACTGGTTATGCTACAGCAACTGATCTTACTCTTGCCAATGCTGACACTGTAACTCTTTCTTCACTCGATATCGTATGGACTAAGAACACTACTAAGTCAGTAACTGTTGCTCCAGGTACAACTAATGTTGTCCTCTTCGATGCTAAGGCAGTTTCTAGTGCTACATTCGATGTTACATCATTCACTCTTGATGGTGTTGCTGGTCTTGCTGGTACTAATGATGATACTGCTGAAGGCGTTCAGTTTACATCTCTTACTCTTACGGTAAACGGTGTTGACTACGATCTCCTTACAACTACTCAAAATGGTGGAGTTGGTACTTATACATTTGCTAACACTTCTGATAAGTTCCGTATGGATCCAGGTGCTGCAGTAAATGTTAAGCTCGTTGGTAATCTTGCTAACGGTGCTTCAGTTGGTACTTACTCTTACAATGTTGCTCTCAATGTTGTTAAGAATGTATCTACTGGAAATACTGTTGCTCTTGCTGGTAAGAATCTTACTGGTGATCAGGTAACTGTATCTGCTCCTACTCTTATCCTTAAGAAGGCTACAGTTGCTGCTCCTACATCTACAAAGATCTACGGAAATGCTACTAATGCTGAAATTCTCCGCTTCGGTCTCGAGGCTAAGGCTGAAGAAGTAACTGTTCGTGAGCTCACTATTACTAATACTTCTGGTGCAACTTACATCAACAACTTCACTAACCTTATCTCTGGTACTAATGTTAAGCTTATTAATGTAGCTGACAATACTCAGGTTTCTGCTTCTATTACAGTAAATGCTGGAAATATCCTCATTACTGGTATGAACATCAAGATTGCTAAGGATACTACTTCAAACTTCAAGCTTGTTGTAGATACTCAAGGTGATCTCATTACTGCCCTTGGTGCAGCTAACCAATTCAACGGTATTGTAGATATTGTATCTACTTCTGTATCATCTAGCGCAACTGTTACACTCACTAATGATGTAACTGCTCCTGATGCTACTAAGACATATACTGCTGGTGTTGTTCCTCCAACTGTTACAGTTGTTAAGACTGCTGCTAACGTGTTCAAGGTAACTGTATCTAACGTAGATCAAGACAATTCTATTACTCTTACTGGAGTAACTGCTCAGGTTCGTCCTCTTGCTGCTGATGATGCATACACTGCTAGTACTTGTCTCCGTGATGAGGGATCTACACTTAAGTGTAACGATGCTCTTATTACTTCTGGTACAGGTGCTGTTCCTGGTGCTGCAGTAGTATTTGCTATTAACGAAACAATCTCAGAGAACTCTTCTATAACTAAGGAGATCTATGTTGATTCTAACTTCGTTAATCCTGTAACTCTTCAGGCTGAAGTATCTAAGCTCTTCTACAGCGGTACAGAAGAAACTTATTCTGTAATTGCTCAATAATTATTCTTTTCTCTCACGAGAATCGATACTTATCAAAACTTCCCCCTCCCACTTCGGTGGTGGGGGATTTTTTGATATCAATTTTGATACTCAAGTTGCTTAAGATATGTATAGTCATAGAAAAATCCCCCACTGTAATAGTGGGGGATTTTACGAATCAAATGGTGCAACCGACAGGACTTGAACCTGTGACCTCCTCCTTCGCAGGGAGGCGTTCTAATCCAACTGAACTACGGCTGCAGATGATAGGAACCAGTTTTTTCATCCAGTGAGACTATGTCTACATGGATTTATAACTCGTGTATTGTATGGATTTTTCTATAATTGCAAATTTTTTATTGCATTTGTTCGTATCATCGGTATCATAGACCTACTATGTTTTCAACTCAAAACCTCTCCATACGGGTAGATGCACGACAGATAGTTGCACCACTTACACTCGAATTCCCTGTAGGACAAGTGACTGCAATCCTGGGCCACAATGGCTCAGGCAAGTCATCCCTTGCGTTTGCGCTGATGGGACATCCACGATACATCACGAGTGGACAGATACTCCTAGAGGGTGAAGATATAGTTGCACTCGCTCCAGACAAGCGTCATGAGAAGGGGATTTTTCTCTCATTTCAGAACGTTCCAGAGATCCCTGGGATTAGACTCTTTGAATACCTCAAAACAGTCTATACTACGTATTTTGCCCGTCTCCATCCAGGCGACAAGGCCCCAACATCTTTTGTATTCCGTCGTATGGTGGAGAAGCTCCTCCCAACCATATGACTCGATAAGAGCTTCCTTGAGCGCGATCTGTATGTAGGATTCTCTGGTGGTGAGAAACGTCGTATCGAGATGCTCCAGATAGAGCTCCTCGATCCCAAGATTGTCATACTGGATGAGATAGATTCTGGTCTCGATATCGGGGCAATAGACCTCCTTCGTCAATATATCGACAAGTGGCGAAGTATGTCGAAGACAATTATTATTATTACACACAATTTTCACCTCCTGGACTCTATAAGTGCTGACAATGTAGTGATTATGCATGATTGACAATTCGTAACACGTGGCGAGAAATCTCTGATAGATACTATCCGACAAGAAGGATTCGATTCTCTAACCGAGAGACTATGACCGAAGAAATAACAGCATTCTGAGATATATCTCGTGATACACTGGATCGCAGTGATGCGATTGTCTATTCCGATGTATCCGTCATGTGAATCAACGAATCAGTCGTTCGACAGATATCACTCTCTAACAATGAACCCGAGTGGATGCTCGAACACAGACTCAAGTCACTCAGGTTTTTTGAATCATGTACCAAACCCACTTGGTGACCATCCCTAGAGAGTCTTGATCTCCAGTCTATATATTACTTCGGTAAGCCAGAAGGGGGTGGTGACAATAAGTCATGGGACGATGTTCCTGACAATATCAAGGCAACCTTTGATAGGCTCGGTATCCCTGAGGCTGAACGTGCGATGCTCGCAGGAGTCGGAGCTCAGTATGATAGCGAGGTAGTATATCATAGCCTCAAGCAAGAACTCCAGGACAAGTGAGTCATATTCGAGGATATGTCGGTCGCCATTGTCGAACATGAGGAGATTGTTCGTCGTCACTTCATGCGAGCAGTTCCGATGACGGATCATATGTTCGCAGCTCTCCATGGGGCTGTATGGTCAGGAGGGACATTTCTCTATATACCAGCTGGTGTCGAGATAGATGCACCACTTCAGGCGTATTTCCGTATGAATATGCGAGCAGGGTGACAGTTCGAACACACACTCATCGTCATCGAGGACGGAGCAAGTGCTCACTATATCGAGGGGTGTAGCGCACCGAAGTACGGAACTGCATCGCTCCATGCTGGATGTGTCGAGATATATGTTGGGAAGCATGCAAAGATGCGATATTCATCGGTCGAGAACTGGTCGATTGACACCTACAATCTCAATACCAAGCGAGCTATTGTCGAAGAGTGAGGCAGTATCGAGTGGGTCGGGGGCAATCTTGGTTCAGGAGTCACGATGCTGTATCCATGTTCGATCCTCAAGGGTGATGACTCGCGTGCACTCCACTTCGGTATAGCATTTGCCAATGCAGGGCAGACAACCGATACAGGTGCCAAAGTGATACATATAGGAAAAAATACTTCGTCAGAAGTTGTGTCGAAGTCCTTGTCGAAGAATGGCTGAGTGTCGATATATCGCGGACTGATCGATATCAAGAAGTCAGCCAAGAATGCAACGTCGAAGATTGATTGTGATGGGCTCATCCTCGATGATAGGTCACGCTCAGATACTATTCCTGATATCCGTGTTGGCAGTGATGATGCCCTCGTAGCGCATGAGGCAAGTGTTGGTAAGATCAATGAAGATACTCTTTTTTATCTCATGTCACATGGTATGAGTGAGGAAGCTGCAAAGACGATGATTGTGAGAGGATTCGTCTCGCCACTGATGAAAGAACTCCCGCTCGAGTATGCAGCAGAGATGAATGTACTGATTGCCATGGAGATGGAGGGGTTATAAAAAATCTGAAAAACAGTGAATCTCTTTGTTAGAAAAAATTCTCTTGATTACTTGCATATCAGTAAGTTTACTTCGAGAATTTTTTTCTTTCTCGATCTTCTTGTTTTTGGGATTTTTCCTGTCTTCAGAATTGTTTTTGTTCGTTTTTTGTCTATAATTCCTACATGCAAGAAAATCCTGGTGCCTACAATGAAGCACGTAATCGCATCCGTGAAAAAAAAGAACAAGAAAAAGTTGTGGCCGAGGCAGTTGTCGAACACTTCGAAAAATCGAAAGAGAAACTCACTAAGAAGCAATGACTCGATATATTCGAACTCAAGAGGAAGATAGAGACAGGGCATTCCTTGGAGTCACTGAAGTCCGATATCAGAGATGCACTTCAGGAAGGGGACATATCTATCGAGACCTATAATCAGGCCCTCTCAGATATCACTGAGCGTGACGTGAGAGAAAATAAACTCCCAGACATCAATCCAGATACGCTTCCATTATCTCAGAATGAGTTCGCTCGCTTCCTTGAGACTCAACCACTTGGGAAGAATATATGAGCTGATATGGTTTGATTTTTGTACGGTTTCGTAGTTCAGGGAAGTGCAATATTGGTTATCATAGCCTGGAAGATACTCGTGGATCTTCTAAAGTTGCCTGTTGATGTATATCATGAACTCAAGAATTAAAATACCCTTATGCAACGATTCTTCGTCACATTCCCGCTTGGTATCGATGTAACTATCACAGACAAGGATACTCACCACCAACTTACTCGAGTATTACGCATCCAGGTAGGAGACCATGTTGTCCTCTTTGATGGTGATGGCTCAGAGACGGAATACGAAGTGGTCAATATAGACAAAAAATCAATCACCCTCCGTGGCAAGAGCCAAGCACGGCCCAACACAGAGCCCAAAAAACACGTCATACTCTATCAGGCAATGCCGAACAAGCACGAGAAGATAGAATATATTCTGCAGAAGTGAGTAGAGGTGGGTATATCGAGATTTATATTTTTTCGTTCTGATAGGTCTCAGAAGCTCATACTCTCTCCTGCCAAGATAGATAGATTTATTACTATTGCACGTGAAGCAGTAGAACAGTGCGGTGGTGTAGTTATGCCGCAGATTGATTTTGTTGAGAAGAGCCTACTTGCTCCACGGGTATTGGATTGATTCGTAACCTCGCAATGACAGAGAGATATAGTACTCGATACTACGGGTATGCTGAGACGTTGTTCGGAGTTCATAGATATGCAGGATATTGGATTATGGGTTGGACCTGAGGGTGGGTGGTCAGATGATGAGCGCAACAAAATGAGCGAAAAAGGTTTTATATTTGCTCGTTTTGGTGAAAGAGTACTTCGTACTGAAACTGCAGGCATTGTGACAGCTTTTGCTCTACTGCATGCATAAAGTGAGTATATTGGTTGCTAGTAACCCTGTGTCACAAACAAAAAATAATATAAAACACACTATATAGTGTCATGAGTGCGAATATAGAGCGGATTCGCATTTTTTTATTCTTATTTTTCTCTTACTTTCTCGATTATCCTGAACTAGATGCGGTTATCACGTATACAGATACTGTACAGAGACACATATTTTATACAATAATGGTTCTATAACTGTACGTTTTGTAATAAAATAATACTTAGCTCTGCAAAAGGAATAGATGGTAAAAACATAATCGTACACAATGGTATATAAAAATGACAAGACCTCAAGACTCGCAAAGTTAGAAAAATACTGATATACTGCTTATGTCTTCTCGAAAGAGAATGTCACTTAACAAATCCTGACTTCCCAATCATAGGAAACTCTACTCAAGAGACCTTCCTGTTTGCAAATCCAAAAACCAAGTTTTACAAATATATACTGATACAAAAAGAACAAATAGTAAAAGTATAAATACAAAAACAAAAAACACGGATGAGGATCAATACTTTCTTTCTGAATTACTTCAGCGAGAGTGTATTGGTCCTCTGAAGGAAAAAAAGAGCTGAATACTCTTTTCAAAAAAATCTTCGAAAGGGCAGTCGGGTCATTCGCTTCGGCGAATGCGAGTGTGAGAACTCACCTCCATGTATCGCGTGCATGCCTCAACTATGAGTGTACCCTAGCTGTCCTCTGAGTGCTCCGCGAGCATCTCCATTCTAAGCCCACGTTGTACCCACAATCGTGGGTTTTTCAATGCTTATTTTTCTAGTTGTGGTGATACCCGCTTCCCTTCATAATCTCGTGGGCGCGATAGACTTGCTCTATGAGCACGAGGAGAGCAAGAGAGTGAGGCATGACGAAGTCAGATATACGGAGTGTCTTGTGAGGGATATCTGCGAAGAGCTCGAGATCGACTCAGTAGCTCCCACCGATGATGAAGGTGATATCTTCTGAATTATTTTTTGCATCTTCTATCATCTCAGCAAAGGCGCGTGTCTGCATGCTTGTACCGCGCTCGTCGAGGAGGATGATAGTTCACTTTGTTTTCTTGACACTTTCGATGATGGAAAGAGTTTCCTTTACCTTGATATACTCTGGATTGGTGTGTGAGATAGGTTTTATGGGCTTCAGAATTATAGTTTTCTGAAGACGTTTTCCGTATTCACTTATCGCTTCGCCAAAGTGCTTGAATCCGTCACTCACCGCAAGAATCGTAATCATAGACAAAAAAGAAACAATAAATATATATGATATCATACGGAAAATAAAAAAAGTCACAAAAAATTTTGACAAGAACCGCTTTTTTCATAGAATTCGCCTCACTTGCCACCTTAGCTCAGTTGGTAGAGCATCGGTTTTGTAAACCGGCGGTCATCAGTTCAAGTCTGATAGGTGGCTCCACTTCAGAATTAATAACTAAAACTAATAGATAAAATAATTAGGAGCAAACACTTTTAGTTATCACTATTAGTTTTTAGTTTATATGGGTCGGTTCCAGAGCGGTCAAATGGGGAGGACTGTAAATCCTTTGTCTACGACTTCGGGGGTTCGAATCCCTCCCGGCCCACCATATTGGTTCCAAAAAACAGGTTTTCTCTTTCACCTATTTCAAAAAAAGAGTAGGAGCATTCGTACCTTGCCAATCGGGCATGAGCGATCGCAGTTGATTCCTAACCCAATTCTTTATGCAAAAAGATATTCACCCACAGTTCAAGACTGTAAAAGTAGTATGTTCATGTGGTAACACATTCGATACAAAGAGCGCCATCAAGGATCAGGAGATCCGCGTGGAAACATGTTCAGCATGTCACCCGTTCTACACTGGTAAGAAGACTCTCCTCAAGACAAGTTCAGTAGACAAGTTCTACGCTCGTCAGAAGAAGACAGCATCTATCGGTCAATAATTTGTCCTTCAATAAAACCTCCAATTAATTGGAGGTTTTATTTTGGACTCATGGCGTTATATGCTTTCTCAAAGAGTTGACTCACGGGGGTCATATATCTGTTGAGATTATCCCTGAGACGAACGTAGTCATCGTAGACAATAGTCAGGAGAAGGTGGGCGGCATAGGTGCGTTGCATCTCATTGAAGGCCACTATAGCCCGAGGAAGACTCCTATTAGCCCTATATATCTCATTCCTAAGCTGAGATTGTCTCTTGATGAGTTCAGAAGTGAATATGTCTGATGTTGGTGGAAGTGTTTTTACTTCTGTTTGTCAGATTTCATGCTCTGTTTCGAGAGTTTTTGTTGTCTCTGTATTGAGATGAGAGTCGAGATACGAGAGATATTTTCTATAGTGACAGTATTGGAGTCCTGCTGTATTGACCATACGAGTATTGATCTCACGGGAGAATACTGTTGGGTTGGCTTTTGCTTTCTCTTTATCGCTCGGGAGACACTGCTTCTGGAGAACATCGAGTTTTATGAATTCTTTTTTGAGCATATTGAGTATCTCACTCTGTCACTTGAGTGCCTTGGATTCTTGGAGTCCGAGGATGATCCCCATGCGAGACTCGATGACCGCACAGTCAAAAAGAGTATTGAGCCGTGCATGATAGACATTCTGTGCCGCCTCTAAGCTCTTGAGTCCATCGAAGTTCCCGATATAGGCCGGATCGAGTGCTCGTTTGAGGTATTCTTTTCCGAGTGGTGATTTTTCTTGGTCTATCTGTTGTTCCATCCAGGCATTCACGGTGTTAGCCTCAAATTCTGGATAAGTGAGTTTCGGTACAAGTCGTGTGGTTGACTCACCAGGATTGGATCATTGGTTCCACTCTTTTTCGGTATCATCACAGAACATCTCAGCATCAGTTGCATACTCATCGAAAGTCATGGGTTCTGCAAAAACCCCTTGCCCGATACCAAGAAGAGGGAGAGAAATACAGATGAACAAGAGTTTTTTGAGCATAGATTACACTGCGCCGATTCTATAGATAATTTCTTTTTCAACAAATTCTCGTTCGCGACCATACTTGAGTCTAGAGAGTTCCTTGAGAGCGTTTCCGATTACTGGGTCTCACTTCTCGAGCCATGGAAGTGGGACATTGAGTGAGAAGCCAGATGTTGGTTGTCCGTCGACTGAGAGCTTGAGTGCCGCCTTGAACTTGTCCATATTCACAAAGTCCTGATCAGAGTAGACAGGAGCGAATTGCTTGGCCATCATCTCGGCATCTTCGGGTCATATCTTGTAGGTCATCATCGATCCGACGTTACCGAATATTGCATCTTTGAGATTGAGGCTCGATTTGGTGAGTGCATCTGACTTCTGGAGCTGTCCGAGGTATTGATGTGCGATGATGAGACCGAGGCGGTACTTACGAGCCTCTGAGAGGATAGACTCGATAGAGTCTGTTACGTAGTTCTGGAACTCATCGATATAGAGGAAAAAATCCTTACGTTCACTGGCTGCCATCTGTTGGCGTTTCATCGCGGCAATCTGAATCTTGGATACGAGGATGAGACCGAGGAGACTCGAGTTGAGATCTCAGAGGATACCCTTGGAGAGTGTTACAAGGAGTATCTTCTCTTGGTTCATGATCTCTGTCACATCGAATGCACTCTTCGTCTGACCGACGATGTTGCGCATGAGTGTATTGGTAATGAATTGTCCGAATTTGGCGGCGAAATACGGGATAATCTCCCCCTTTTCACGATCACCCATCTTGGCGTATGTATAATCCCACCACGCTTTGACGACGGGATTCTTGAGAGTTGTGCGACGCTCTCTCTGGAAGTTGTCATCAGTAAAGAGTCGTATGAGATCTGTGATAGCACCGCCTGTTGGGCAGTCCATGAGTGTCAGACATCCATTGCGGAAATAATCCTGGATACGTGGACCGAATATCTCGTTACCGAAGAGCTTGATCATGATATTGGTTGCATCTGCGACGACCATCTGTTTCTCATCGTCAGTTGTGGCTTCGAGGAGATTGAGTCCCATCGGACGAGAGAGATCAGCAGGATCGAAGTAGACAAGGTCATCAGCACGACTCTTGGGGATAAAATCCAGAAGTCCCTGAGCAAAGTCTCAGTGAGGATCAAGTACTGCTATACCACGATTGTTCTTCAGGTCTTGGCGTGCCATGACTGAGAGGATAGATGACTTACCAGTACCAGTCTGTCCTATCACATAGAAGTGACGGAATCTGTCTTCATTTTTGATATATATTGGTTTTTTTTCTCCACGGAATACATTTTCTCCGATGTAGAGACCTTCTTTCGGTATATTGACTGGAGCCTTGACCACCTTGAATCGCTGCCAACGGATCTCAGGTTGCTTGTTGTACTTGCTCGATGGGAAGTGGTAGAGCGTCGCAAGTTCCTCACTGTTGAGCACAGGTGATGCTTGCCACCAGGCAAACTGTCGGAATATATAGTGTTCGATGAGGAGTGAGAGAGATTTTTTCTTCACAGGCTTGAACTTGTTGTACGTAGGAGATGCAAATTGCGAAAACGCAGAGATGATATTCGCAAGTTCTGCTTCAGTATTGCCAACATCGTTCCCTGTGGTGATGATGCGGATAGTCGCAGCATATCCAGTTTTCTTTACCTTTTCCTTCATGAGTCCTTCCTCATCGATGGGTTCATCATCTTTCTGTTCTCATGATTCATCGTGTTTCATACTGTCTTCAGGACTCTCGGTGAATATAGAGATGAGGTTCCCGAGCCACACAAGAGGATTCCATGACATATGATGATGGTTTTTTCCATCTTTTTTTTCTGTTTTGCGGATGCGCTTTTTGATGCGGTCTTGCCAGTCATCATCTACTGGGCGGAGGAGTATCTGTATGCTTGCAGACTCATCGTGTGAGAGTTTTCCGAGAGCGGACAATATACCATTCATACTGTCGGATTCAAGTTTTTGATATGTACGTATCGGGAACTGCTCTCCCTTCTTGAGCTTCATGATCTCACCTCGCACAATCTGACGATTCTCGAATATATTGATCTCGGGAGTCTCTTCGATGAGACAATCAGGATAAAAACCGATAATCTGCTTCTCGACAAGGAGCTTGGCATGACGAGGAACAACGATATAAAAATATATCTCTTCATTGTGGGCCACATACTCAAGTGAGAGGTATTCTTGACCAAAAAGCCAACCATGAACCGTGCTCGAATAGAGTGACTTGAGACTCGCGAGGAGTTGCTCCATGATGGATATCTGCTCACGGAAGTCCTTTACTGTTTCTTTTTTCTCATCCATATCCGAGTCCTTGCGTGCTATGATAACACGGAGGAACACCATATCGAGTGAGCGTTTGAGTGCCACTTTTTTGCGGACATTGAGATAAAATATCCCCATAGCAATGAGGATAGCAATCGAGATGAATATAAGTTTTTCAGGGGTCATAAGGAGCATGCTGATTTTTCTAGATTTCTGAGTACTCTACTAGCCTTGGAGGATGAAAAAACGAAAAATAGTATGACTAGCAATCAATACGATAAATCCTATAAATACATAGAGGATAGTAGATTTTGCTTTTTTGAGTTTTTCCTCATCGCCTCCAGATATGAGTACGAGCCAACCAGCGTAGATAACGAGTATCACACACACCAACATGAGGAATCAGTTGATATATACGATGATCTTACCCACGATACCAACCGCTCCAGAGATGTTCTGGTTGGCAATCTCACAACTTCCGATATTGAGGATTCATCGATCTCTACAGTTGGGTGATCCATATAGGGCCTTGATAATCGGCTCAGGGAATCGTATAAGGAAAAAACCAACAAGACCATAGATAATAGTCATTTTTCATTTTTTGAGTTTTTCCTCATCTCCAGCACCGCCTACTATCGTATAGAAAGCGTATACCACCATCAAAAGAAATCCAAACGAAGCAAAAAGTTGGATAATTCCGACAATTGGTGAAAATATCTCCAGCCAGATTGCCCAACCGAGCTTGCTGTCTATCCCTTGCCAAGCATCCTCGATGAGAAGTGTTCTCCATACAGAGAAGGCAAATTGCATAACAAATATACCAACAGATACCCATATGATACTTGAGCGCCACTTTTTGACACTTTCTTCGTCATTGGGTGAGAAGATGAGTTTTACTACTGCAAGTATTAGGAAGATTACAGCAAGTACGATGATGATGTTTTTGATATTGAACGCTATAACTGTGAAGGCCTCAAGGAGTCCATCTTTTCCTGTTGAACCAGAAGGAGTATAGAAAAACTCAGAAATAGGTGAATAAAAATCAGTTAAGAGTTCATTCTCTTGGGTACTACCTCAGATAGATACGTCACGAATATTGGGGTTGTCATCGAGACTCTCTGCAGCAAGTCCAGACTGGACTCCCACGAGGAACAATAGTATGGAAAGAAGTATGCGTGCTATCATAAGAGAAAAGTTTTTTCCAGTATATCGATTCTTGCTAGAAAATGCAAATATCTTGCATACTATATATCCTTGCTTCTCCTGTATTTTTTTCTATACTGAGGAACGTAATCCATTTTCTATGCTCCGTATTTGATTTTTTGGTACTCCATCTCTTGCTGCCACGGTTCTCTCTGACCTCATCTCAGATGCTCGATTTGAGGTAGTATTTGCCGTATCCAATCCAGACAAGCCATTCGGTCGAGATCAAGTGATGAAGGCAAGTCCAGTAAAAGAACTTGCAATCCTAAGTGGTATCCCGGTATTCACTCCACAAAAAGTTCGATGAAATGAAGAATTCTTGAACGATATTCGTTCATATAATTGTGATTATTTTGTTGTTGTTGCCTATGGGAAGATACTTCCCCCCGACCTCCTCGAGATACCACGGAAGATGTGTATCAATATCCATGGATCTATCCTCCCAGCGTATCGTGGAGCTTCCCCGATACAGGCTGCACTCCTGAATGGAGAAGCGAAGACAGGGGTAACCATCATGCAGATGAGCGAGGGGATGGATGAGTGAGATATACTCAAGATTCGAGAGATTGCCATTGCTTCTGATGAGACTTCTGGAACTCTTTTTGAAAAATTCGCTCAGATATCAGGGAAAACTCTTATCGATACACTTCTCGAACTCGAGCATGGTGGCATCACACAGCTCCCACAGGACGAGCATCTCGCGACATATTGCAAAAAAATAGACAAAGAAGATGGGTTGGTGGACTGGTCCAAGACGGCAAAAGAAATATATCAGATGTGGCAGGCATACACTCCATGGCCGGGAGTTTTCACGTATTATGAGGGGAAGAGACTCCTTCTGGAAATTACAAATTACGAATGAATACTTACGGATATCAAAGGCAATGTTGGACAAGTTGTAAGGTTGGATAACGGTAGAATTGGCGTCATATGTGGTGAATGAATCTTGACACTTGAGCAGGTAAAATTAGAATGAAAAAAATCTCAGAATATCAAAGATTTTGTGAATGGGAATCAAAAGTTTCTTGCATATAAATTCTAACAACACCTGTCTATGTCAAGCAATATTGGACTCATGGATCTACCAGACGAAGAAGATGTCAGTGTCGTTCTCGAAAAGGGTGCCGATTGAATAGAGTCCTTATGGGACTTTCTGAATACTTGTCCTGTATCAGTGAGAACAGCACTACTCTTTCAATCTATTTTTAATTCATTTCGCTAATGTCATCTATCTTCACAAAAATCATCAACGGGGAGATACCTTCATTCAAAATCTATGAGGATGAATACACATACGCATTCCTCGATATATTTCCACAAGTTCCTGGACATACTCTCATAGTTCCCAAGGTTGAAGTTGATCACTTTGCAGATGTGCCTGAGCCATATTATTCTGCTATATTTCAGACTGCTAAGAAGCTCGCCCCAGTACTCAAGACTGCAACTGGATGCAATCGAGTATGTACTCTCTTTCTTGGTTTTGATGTACCACACTGTCACTATCATCTTCTTCCAGCATTCGGTATTGATGATGTAAAAATATCAAAAAATCCTCAAGCAACACTAGAAGAACTCAAGGCAATGCAAGAGAAAATCACGTCCCATCTAAAAACCCATATCTAAAAACCCATAACACTCCTATGTTCAATATCGCTCTCAATACCTTTCGTGAGATTATCCGCAACAAGTTCTTTGGACTAATTGCATTCCTTGGAATTATATTTATCCTGCTTTCCATCGTCCTAGATACACTTGCTCTCGGTGAAGCACGACGAGTTCTCTTTGATTTCGGACTTTCTTTTATCGAGATTACGGGACTTGCTATCGTACTCTTTCTTGGTGGTGGGATGATTGCTCGAGAGATCGAGTGACGCACTATATATCTGATACTCTCGAAGCCTGTAAGACGCGGGATGATAGTCCTAGGAAAATTCACGGGATTTTCCCTTGTGATTATTTCTGTTATGCTCGTTGAGACGCTGATTCTTCTTGGAGTATTGATGATACAGGGATTTATGCCTGATATGTTGTTCCTCTATGCGATACTCGGTATATGGGTCAAGCTCCAAGCACTCCTTGCACTCATCCTCTTCTTCTCTACATGGGTATCACCAATGGTGGCGATGTTCATGACAATAACTTCTTATATTATCGGACATAGTGGCTATACGGTTCTTGATTATGCTGTTCAACATCAGAGTTTTGGGGCACAGGTATTTTCTCGGATACTGCTCGCTGTCTTCCCGAATCTCGAAGCCCTGAATCTCAAGAACTATGTTGCGACAGATGCACTCATACTTCCGAGTACTGTCCTCATTGCTCTCACGCTTGGGATTCTCTATATATTCTGTATTCTCTACCTCAGTGTCTATATTTTTGAGAGGAAGAGTTTTGACGCGGTATAGTTATCAGTGTTCTTATTGCTCTACCACGACAGAATAACAAAACTCACAAAAACAAAGAAGCAAAAAAGGACGAGAAGAAAATTTAAAGAACAAATAAAAAGTCCCTCGCAATTGAGGGATTTTAAAATTCTGTACACAATATTACTTCATAAGTGAACGGTAGTACTCACGAATGATAGCCTTCTCACGGAGCTTGCGGTGAGATGGTTGGCGAGAGTGAGTCTGAGCAGCCTTGAGCTTGTTCGCAGTGCGAGTCTGGAAAAATGCCTTCTTATAGCGAAGAATGAGCTTTTCGTTTGTCTCGTTGTCTTTCTTAATTGAGTAGCAAATCATGAGAATATGATGGTAGAAAATAAAAGTTACAGCGGGATTCTATAGAATCGACACAAATTGTCAAACTTTTTTCATAGGAAAAAGTACTCTGATATTTGCTTGGGGGAAAAGTATCTGATAGCCTAAGAAGGTATTATCAATATATATACCAAAGTTATGCACAAAGATCCCCTCTACGAATACGAACAAAAACTCATACACACCTTTTCTCGACCTTCACTCTCTACTATGTTCCTCCGTGGAGTGAAGTTCCTCACCGTCTATCTCCTTCTTTCTGGTACTATATTTTCTGTACTTCTGGGCATGCTCAATTTCAGTGCTTACAGTGCACGTATATTGGACTGGATGGATCCAGACAAGCTCATAGCTCTCCAAGATGAGCTCATGAGTGCGGTAGCTCGATCGAGTATCGATGCCCATGCAGATACAACAGAACAATCCAGAGATATCGTCGAATCACGCGAAGCCGTCACTGAGCGTCTTGCTGATATTGCTCCAGGACTCATCTACAATCGTACATATACTCCAGATCGTCTCCTCTCCAATATCGATACGACAACATCACGTGCAACTTTTGATGTTGCACCATATGAAAATCGGATTATCATACCACGTATAGGGAAAAATATTCCCCTGGTCGATGTTGACCATGATGCATGAGTCAGTTATAGCCAGATGCACGAGATATTTATGGAAGAACTCAAAAAGTGAATCGTTCGTTATCCTGGGACTGCGCGTCCTGGTGAAGTTGGCAATGCATTTATCTTCGGACACTCTTCGAACTATCCATGGATAAAAAGCGAATACAATGATATATTTGCACTCCTCGACAACCTCCAGACAGATGACGAGATTATCGTCTTCTACGATCAGAAGAAATATATCTATCATGTAACAGATAGGGCAAAAGTAAAACCAGGAGACGTAAAAACACTTGAATCACGAGATCCATCAAAAAAAGAACTCTCTCTCATGACATGTTGGCCAGTTGGTACAACACTCGAACGACTGATCATCTTCGCAGAGCTCCAGGAATAATATTCTCACTTCTCTCCTATGAATCTCACTATCAAGTTCCTCTATGACATGAACAATCTCGCTCTCTATGATGCGGAGATATTACATGTTCTCATAGCAATCATTGTATCAATCGTTTTCCTTATTGCTGCACGATATTTTTTCCTCTATCATATCGGCGCATTCGTTGTATGGCGTGAGAAACGTGCGATTGCTGCCAAAAAACACATTCTTGGCGATCTTATCCTGATGAAAGATATTCAGAGTGAGCTCGAAAAAGATATTGAAAAAGCTTCGCTTCGTGCCACATTTCAAGGATAGTTCCAATCTTTTCTTTTGCTTTTTTTCTTTTTGTGCCTATATTTGGGGCACATTTTTGTTAGATTATGAGAGCCACGCTCTCTTAGTTTTGCATTCCATTCGCAAAATTAAAATTTCATTTTATTTCTCTCATTCCATTTTAAACTATGAAAACAGCAATGCAGGCTCGTCCAGGTACCGTAGTTCGTGTTAACTGAGAACTCCTTCTCGTCGTCAAGCACGAGATGAAGCGTGGTGGTCGTGGAGCAACGAACGTCAATATGCGCCTCAAGAATCTCATTCAAGGCAATACTTCTGACCGAGTTATGGACTCAGAAGAAAAGCTCGAAGATGTAACTCTCGAGCGTGCGAAGGCAGAATTCCTCTACCAGTCTGGTGATACGTTCGCTTTCATGAACCAAGATACATATGAGACAGTTGAGCTCCATGAAGATGATGTTGGAGACAATGCATTCTATCTCACAGAAGGTCTCATGGTTGACCTCCAGACATTTGAAGGGAAATTCATTGGTCTCATGCTCCCACTCCGTGTCACTCTCAAGGTTATCGAAGCTGATCCATCAGTTGCAGGGAACACTGCAGATGGCAAGGTTGATAAGACAGTAAAACTCGAAACTGGTCTCGAACTCCGTGTTCCAGGATTCGTCAATCAAGATGAGTCAATCGTTATCAATACTGAAACAGGTGAGTACCTCGAACGCGCGAAATAGTATTTTCATTCAAAAAATCCCCTCAAAGATTGAGGGGATTTTTTAAAACACCTTTACCCACATATCGTGGAAGTATACGTCATGGTCGGCAATGCCTGACTTGAACTGTGTATATCACTTCTGCCCCCTTGGATTCCCCTTGTCCCACATATGATCGAGGTCACAATATCGCATACCCATCTCATATGAGTCTGCCATCCACCTATCAAGTATGGCAATACCGAACTGGTATGCACGAGACTCTTTCGGATAAAAAGACATAAAGTATTCACTCGTAGTCCCCATATCGAGAAACATCGCCCCCGCTACAAGTTCATCTCAGATATATCAGAGGTAGATACGCTTATCTTTCATTCATTGCGTGTCTATAACTCGCTCCAGCCACTGACTGTGAATACGTTTGTTGGGATCACCTATATCCGCACTCTTGTACGCCTCGTAGAATCCAACTATATCATCAGAGGACTCGATTCGTATCACTCCATCTCGGATGAGTTCGAGGGTCTTCTTCCGATGGTTGCGAGCTTCACTTGACCATTTAGTCCAGTATTCGGGTGTATCGATGATAGAGAATGCACTTCGAGAAGCGTGAAGTCACTTACGTGCGAAGTAGGCAGGCAGACGAATCCATCATCGTGGCTTCTCGGTAAGCCGCAGTGGAGACCAGAATACGATACCATGACGATATCCGAGCTTCTTGAGTACCGTAATATCAGGTTCTGTATCTATCTTCTCTACATCTATATGATTCCATACTCCTCATAGAAGGCGTTCTACACGCATGAACTGAGGATATTTTCCAGCTACATCGACGATATCTCACCAATAGAACTCCTTGGAATACATATTAAAAACCTCACTTCCAGTTCGATAGTAAGTAAAATCCTCGGGAATGTCCTGACGGAGGAGGGTTTTCATTACTTCTTAGGAAATAATTTATTCAGCACCTGTTCGTTTTTTCTCCAGTTTTTGTGTACCTTCACTCGGAGTCCGAGGAATACCTTCTTCCCGAATATCTCTTCGAGGATGAGGCGGGACTTGGTTCAGATATTGTTGATTTTCTGTCCTCACTTGCCGATGACTATCGTCTTTTGTGAGTCAGTTTCAGTGTTGATATATGCTTGGATTTTGAGCATGGTCTCACCGTTTTCGAGTGAGCCTATCTCGACATAACATGCGTACGGTATCTCTTCACCGAGTTCTGCAAAGAGCTGTTCGCGGATGACTTCTTGGACGCGGAGATCCATCGGCTGGTCAGTATAATAATCTGACTCATAGAGGTATGGTCACTCAGGGAGGAGTTCTGCGATTTTTGCAATGAGTTCCTCGAAACCAATCTTATTGATCGAGTCAATTCGGATATCTGTATCTGGACTTGTGTGGGGCTTGTTGGTCACATCTTGCTTGGTCTCGATGCGGAGAATAGGCTGCTTGGCAAAAGACAATACCTCATCGATACGAGCATCTTCTGCTCATGCAGGACGAGTTGGATCGATAAGGCGGACGATGACATCAGCTTCCCTGAGGGATGCGAAGGCCTCAGAGTTGATGCGAGTGTTGATACTCGTCGCCTTCTGGCTGCCGAATTGTTCTGTGGCATCATGATGGATTCCTGGAGTGTCGAGGAATATTATCTGGATTCCTTTTTCCTCGTCAGTGAAAATCCCTGGAATCGAGCGTACAGTGGTCTGTGGGCGTGGTGATATAGCACTGACGCGCTCTCAGATGAGGGCATTGAGGAGGGTGGATTTTCCAGCATTTGGACGGCCGACGATGGCAACGTATCAGACTTTAGACATTTTTAAGTTTTTTATAGTATTGTACTGGCTTTTTCTGTAAATCTCTTCAATAGAGCCTCTATTTCTATTCGTAGGCGATGATTTTCCGGAAGCTTTTCGAGCTCCTGCTTTAGAGAGTGTGGTAGTTCCATTTTATTTTTTATTTTGTAAACGTTTTCTCGCTTCCGCAACTTTTTTACGGAGAATCTCGGAGGACTTTACAGGATTCTGGTATATCTGGATATCATTGCCGAAGGCAACTGTTGGTCCTTCTTTGCATCTGCCTTGGCAGAGACATGACTCAATCTCGACATCATCTCCATATCAGTAGAACCCCTTGTCTCCTTCGAGACGAGTGATGATGTATTTGCTATTGCATTCACTGCAACTTCGCCCTGTACAGACTTTTACGGTAATAAGTGACATATATTCGATTTGATATGGGATTCGCCTGAATTATAGGGAAAAGACATCATTTCGCAAAAGAAAACAGGATTCTTTTGATTGTATTTTTTGAGATTTCCTTATAATCCATTCATGCACGAATCCAACTCGCTTTGCATCGACAATATAACATATGAGAAGGTCTTTTATGACCTTCTTTTTTAATTTCCTTCTCTCTCCTATGCCTAAACTAATCTTCGTCACATGAGGTGTCCTCTCCGGAATCGGAAAGGGTATCGCTGCAGCATCTATCTGAGCACTTCTCAAGTGAGCAGGACTCAGCGTATTCTGTCAGAAGTTCGACGGATATCTCAATGTAGATCCAGGAACCATGAGTCCATTCCAGCATGGAGAAGTTTTTGTGACCAACGATGGTGCCGAGACCGATCTCGATATCGGGCATTATGAGCGATTTCTCGATACGGATATGAGTCGTTTTTCTTCGTTCACTTCTGGGAAGCTCTACGAAGAGATCATCATGAAGGAGCGTCGCGGTGACTATCTTGGCGGAACGGTTCAGATTGTCCCACACCTTACGGGTCTCGTAAAAGAAAAAATCAATGCAGGATTCACATCATCTCTTGCGGATGTGTCTATCATCGAGATTGGCGGAACGGTCGGTGACATGGAGAACGAGTACCTTCTCGAGACCGCTCGACAGCTCCAACACGAGCTTGGTCATGACAATGTTATATTTATCCATGTGGCGCTCCTCCCATACCTCATGGCGTCTAAGGAGCTCAAGACCAAGCCAATCCAACACTCAGTCCGCACCCTCATGAGCTATGGTATATCGCCAGACTTCCTCGTCGTACGTGCAGATACAGATATCCCAACGGATATGATAGATAAAATCGCTTCCGCATCAGGTATCAAGCGAGACAATGTCGTTTCAGCTCCAACACTCGACTCTATCTACCGTGTACCACTCGCGTTCCACAAGGAAAATGTTGGACAAAAAATACTCTCAAGTCTCAGGCTCTGAGAAAAATCTATCGACATGTCGAAGTGGGAAAAACTCCTCGACAATATCGACAATGCTGAACAAGTACTCGTCATCGGTATGGTGGGCAAGTATGTCTGACTCGAAGATGCATACTACTCGCTCAATGAGTGACTCAAGTGTGCGGGATTTGCGCATCGTCGACGTGTGAAGATACGATTCATCGAAGCGGAAGATATAGAAAAAGAACTATGAATCGATGAGAATAGCACTCTATGAACGATGGATGATGCACCTGTCTCACGAAAAGGACCTCAGATAAAACTCCTCCAATGACTCGATGGTATCTGTATCCCTGGAGGATTCGGAACTCGTGGGACTGAGGGGATGATAGCGGCGGCCAGATATGCAAGAGAGAAAAAAATACCATATCTTGGAGTCTGTCTCGGTTCACAAATCATGGCGATCGAGTATGCTCGTGATGTCCTCGGTATCACCGATGCATCGAGTGAAGAATTCGCACCCGAAGGACACAACAATATCATCCACATCATGGATCACCAGAAGGAACTCACAACCAAGTGAGGCAATATGCGCCTCGGACAGTATCCATGTGTTATCCGTCCTGGCACTCTTGCGGAGCGTGTCTATGGTGCAACTGAGGTGATGGAGCGTCATCGTCACCGATTCGAGTTCAACCCTGCATATAGAGAACAGATGGAACAGGCAGGATTCATCGTGTCTGCAACATCACCAGATGGGACGCTTGCAGAGGTTGTCGAACTTCGAGATCATCCATATATGATAGCCACTCAGGCACATCCGGAACTCGCCTCTCGTCCGACTCATCCACACCCACTCTTCATGTGATTTGTCACTGCAATGGTGAAGTAGACATATTTATAAGAGTTTTTGGTAAGTTTGTCTATATAATTTCTTTTCACATCCTAGAGCCATGGAGGCTTTTTATAAGAATTAGTATCATTTCAAAGATGATGCTTTTTCTTTACTTATTTTTATAACACTATATATTGTGTTTCGTTATATGTTTTTATAACAACATATAGTTTTATATCGATAACTCCAAGAATATGTCACTCTACAAGGTCAAGAAAAGAAATGGTACGATCGTATCTTTTGAACTACAAAAAATCGAATCTGCTATCATCAAGGCAATGCAATCTCTCGATATAACCGACCATGTCTATGCCCGTGCCATGAGCGAAGAGGTTGTGCTTGGACTGAGTCAGAAGTATACTGACACTATCCCAGATGTTGAAAATATCCAAGACGAAGTAGAAACTATCCTCATGAAGAGTGGATATGAACAGGTTGCAAGAGCGTATATCCTCTATCGACATGAACACAAGAAAATCCGAGAAAATACGTCTGTAACTCTCGATGTAGGAAAAACAATCGAGGAGTACCTCGATAAGAGTGATTGGCGCGTCAATGCCAATGCCAACTCGGGCTACTCTCTTGGCTGACTCATCCTCAATACTTCTGGAAAAGTCAGCGCCAACTATTGGCTCTCCTATGTCTATCCAAGCAGTATAGGTGATGCACACAGAAACGGAGACTATCACATCCATGACCTCGATATGCTCTGTGGATACTGTGCTGGATGGAGCCTGAGACAACTGCTTGAAGAGGGATTCAATGGTATGCCGAATCGTATTGAGTCAGCGCCTCCAAAAAATCTCCAATCCGCAGTGAATCAGATGATCAACTTCTTCTGAACACTACAGAATGAGTGGGCAGGGGCACAGGCATTCTCCTCATTTGATACATACCTCTCACCATTCGTACACAAGTATATGAGCGAACTGAGTCAGGATCTCGACAAGGAAGGTTGTGTATTCTCAAGCGAAGACAAGAAAAAAGAATACATCAAAAAAGAAGCACAGTACTACACACTTCAACAGATGCAGAATTTTGTCTTCGGACTCAACGTCCCATCTCGCTGGGGAACACAGACTCCATTTACCAATATTACTCTCGACTGGTCCTGTCCAGAAGATCTCAGAGAACAATCTCTCCATCTCGGAGGATACGATGCAGGAAAATACCACAAGACATATGGCGAACTCGATGAAGAACGCAAGATCATCAACCAGGCACTGCTCCAAGTATATGCCGAATGAGACTATAAGTGACGAGCATTTACCTTCCCGATTCCTACATACAATATTACAGAAGACTTCCCTTGGCAGAGTGAAGATGTCAATCCAATATTCGACGTCACAGCCAAATACGGACTCCCATACTTTCAGAACTTTCTCGGTTCACAATATATCACAACACAAGATGCAGATGGGAATACGGTCCGTATCCCGAACGAAGCCGCGTATAAGCCAGGAGCCGTCAGATCTATGTGTTGTCGTCTCCAGCTCGATCTGAGAGAACTCATAAAGCGATGAAATTGACTCTTTGGTTCGGCTGAGATGACGGGATCGATCGGAGTTGTCACACTCAATATGGCAAGGATAGGATATCTAACAAAGTGAGATCCCGAAGCATTCCGAGAGAGGATACACAAATACATGGATCTCGCAAAAGAGAGCCTCGAAATCAAGCGCAAGACCCTAAGTAACTGGCTCGAACAAGGACTCTATCCATATACCTATCGGTATCTCAGGTCATTTAGGAATCACTTTTCTACTATAGGACTCAACGGCATGAACGAAGCAATTCAGAATTTTACTGGAGGGTATCATGACATCTCAACGGAGTGGGGAAGACAATTTGCTATCGAGACACTGGATTATATGCGAGAGATACTCAAGCAATACCAGGAAGAGACAGGAAATATGTATAACCTCGAAGCAACTCCAGCAGAGGGAACGACCTATCGTTTTGCCCGAGAAGACCAGAAACAGCATCCAGATATTATCCAAGCCTGAACCCAAGAGAATCCATACTATACCAACTCGACACAACTGCCAGTAGATTTTACTGATGATGCATTCGAATCTCTCGAATATCAGGATACAATACAGTGCAAGTATACCTGAGGAACAGTACTCCACCTCTATATGGGCGAACGTATCTCTGATGTTGAGACGTGCAAGAGATTCGTCAAGACAGCCCTCGAGAACTATAGGCTTCCATATATCACAGTGACTCCGACTTTTTCTATCTGTCCGAAGCATGGATATATCACTTGAGAACACGACTTCTGTCCCAAGTGCGACGCGGAGATAGGATACAAGTGACAAGAATTCGATATGGATTTCCGAGCTTCCTATACCGCTGATGTCGAAAAATTCCAAGCACTCTCAGAAAAATCCCTTTAATTTTTACCCTATACTTCCTATGAACAATCCTATACAGTCTGCCGCTCACTCAGAAGAACAACAGAGAACGAGATGCGAAATATATACTCGTGTGATGTGATACTATCGTCCGGTTTCTCAGTTCAATCACGGGAAAAAATCCGAATTCTATACGCGTCAGTATTTTTCTGAGTCGCGTTCTCTTACACCTGAAGTTGTATGCTAATATCTGGACTCAACAAGCTCTCCCTCATAGACTATCCGTGACATGTGGCATGTGTGGTTTTTACACTCGGATGCAATATGCGTTGCGACTTCTGCCACAACTCTGAGTTCGTCTTGCCAGAAAAGATTCAGAGACTCAAGCGAGACATACATGCCGAGAAGAGTTTTTTTGAATTCCTCACTCGACGAGTATGACTCCTTGATGGCGTATCTATCTGTGGAGGAGAGCCAACTATCCATCGTGACCTTCCTCGGTTCGCTCAGCAGATTCGTGACCTTGGCTTCGCTATCAAGCTCGATACCAATGGTCAAAATCCAGACATGCTCGAGCACCTCATACAACACGAACTCGTTGACTATATTGCTATGGATATCAAGCATACCTGGCAAAAATACAGCTCCATCGTCGGAGTGCAAGAAGACATGGCCCCTTACCAGAGAAGTGTGGATATTATCCGCTCTTGAGCTCGCGACTATGAGTTCAGGACAACTCTGATAGGAGGTATCCATACACCAGAAGATATGGCTGGTATCGGTGAGATTGTCCGTGGTGCCAAGCACTACTATCTCCAGAGATATCGACAAAAAAATGTCCTTAATCCCGATTTTATCGGATATAGTCCCACGGATGCTATGCTCTATGACTGGCGCGACGCCCTCGAGTGAACCTATCTTGACTCGGTTCAGATTCGTTTTTAGTTCTTTTCTATCTAACCTTCCTTATGAAAACCCTCATACTTATCCTCCTCTCATCTATTGGCTCATCTCTCCTCACAGCTGGTATTGTGGTATCCATCCTCCATGCCCAAGACAATCCCATAGCAGAATACTATACCATCGAGAATGCAGTCCAGATCAGTCCTCACTGACTGAGAAAAAAGATAGAGACACACAGTAATACTTCCATCATCGTCGACCTCCGAAGCGAGGAAGAGTACAAGGAAGCTCATATCAAGTGAGCCATCAACATACCAGCATACAGAGACAAGGATACCAATGCCTATGATCAGGTGGATCGTATCGTCGGCGAGTTCAGACAACTCCCGAGAGACACAGAGATAATCGTCTATTGTTACAGTAGAGCCTGCATGACCGGGAGAAAAGTAGGAAAGATGCTTGCAGAGGAGTGAATCTACGTCAAGCATCTCGGTATCGGATGGAATGAGTGGAGATATGACTGGAAGGGTTGGAATCATCCACATGAGTGGGATATCACAGATCCTATGGATTATATCGAGTGAACGAGTGTAGTTCCGAAGACAAGCACATGAGCAGTACCAGTATTCAACATCACCCCATGTTCTGCAGATAACAATCTCGGCTGTTAGTAAAAATCCCTCGATGAAGAGGGATTTTGATTATCTCTAAGAGATGCTACAGATAGTGAATATACAATTACTTCATAGAAAGTTTTTTTGGTCCAGGTTCCATATTCTCAAAAGTATTTAGCATACCATCCAAGTCATGGATAACTTTACTATAGTCATAACGGTAGTTTCATTCTATTACCTTGCCATTTTCTTCAAAAGTATTTGTTCTTGTTGAGAAAAATTTTTTATAGTCATCTGGACGTACTAAAATAGTGCTATTTAATAAACGAAAGACCTCTAAGTGAAAGGATCAACATTCATGAAATTCGTTAAAATCTCAACCTACTGTATAGAAATTTCAGCCTTTTGTGAAGCCTATTTTTTGTATAGAAGTTCATTTAGGAGAAAAAATATTTTGAATATGAGATAATATAAAACTATTTAGCCATGGCCAGATGATTTCGATTAATTTAGCCAGTTCCATATCTGTCCGAGGTGTATTTATTTTTGCTAAGACATATTCAGGAAAGGGTTCATCTAAAAGATTGACCAAGCGCTCATGGTTAAATTCAATAAATCTAATAACTCAATTATAATAGTGCTCATCAATATCAAGCGTTTTAACTTTTGTAATACCATCTCTGTTTGTAATTCATATTGCATCGTAGCCGAATGTAGAAACAAAATCGAGTTTCATAAGAATCTCTAGTAATAAAATAATGCGTTTATTTATATTGGGAGTATAAGTTGTTTCTGAAAATTGTAAATAGTTTCTACATGCATTAGCTAGATTATATTATTATTTTCCCAAATAAAAAATCCTCTCAGAAATTGAGAGGATTTTTCTTGGAATTTACTAGTTATTCTTGGCACTTCCGTTTCTCTTGCGATCAGTTTCAGTGAGCCACTTCTTGCGGAGGCGGAGAGACTTCGGAGTAACTTCTACGTACTCATCATCACCGATATAGTCGAGACAGTCTTCGAGGGTCATCTGGCGGATTGGAGTGAGGCGGATAGCTTCATCAGTTCCAGATGCACGCATATTTGTGAGTTGCTTGTTCTTGGTAGGATTTACTACGAGGTCAGAACCCTTGAGATGCTCACCGATGATCATACCTTCGTAGACTTCGGTAGTAGGCTCGATGAGGATAGGTCCGCGATCCTGGAGGTTGAAGAGTGAGAACGCCATAGCAGTTCCAGGGAATCCAGAGATCATAGAACCAACATCGCGCTTGTCGATAGCACCCTTGTATTCCTCATAGTGGTCGAACGAAGAGTAGATGATACCCTCACCCTTGGTCTCGATCACGAATCGTGAACGGAATCCGAGGAGTCCACGAGTTGGTACGTCAAACTCCATATTGGTTACACCGTTAACCGTGTTCATGTTCTTACAGATTCCCTTACGCTTACCGAGCATCTCGAATATTGTACCAGAAGCAGACTCAGGAACCCACATCACAACTGATTCGATTGGTTCGTGCTTTTTGCCATCAACCATGTGGAAGATAACTTGTGGAGCACCAACCTGGAGCTCGAATCCTTCACGACGCATTGTCTCGACGAGGACTGAGAGGTGGAGTTCTCCACGACCAGATACCTTGTATGAGTTACCGTCAGAACCTTCGAAGTCGATCTTGAGACCTACGTTCATCTCTGTTTCTTTTTCGAGACGATCACGGATCTGGCGAGATGTGACGAACTTACCTTCCTTACCCGCGAATGGAGAGTCATTTACCATGAATTCCATAGTAAGTGTTGGCTCATCAACCGTGATAGCAGGCATAGGAGTTGCTTCTGGATCAGCAGCAACAGTCTCACCTACGTAGATATCAGGGATTCCTGCGATAGTGATGATATCACCAGCAACACCAGCGTCAACTTCGATCTTCTTGAGACCGAGTGAAGTAAATACCTTAGAGATCTTACCAGTACGGCGAGTTCCGTCGTTGGCGATAACTGTTACTGATTGTCCGACCTTGACCTGTCCGTCTACAACGCGACCGATACCCATACGTCCAACATAGTTGTCGTAGGCGAGGTTGGCAATCTGCATCTTGAATGGCTTGGTCTCATCGTTGGCAGCCATAGCAACCTGTTCGATAATTGTGTCGAAGAGTGGAGTGATATCCTTGCGCTCATCGTTCATGTTCTTGATAGCGATACCGTCACGAGCAATCGTGTAGACGATACGTCCGTCAGTGATATCGAGTTGCTCATCTGTAGCACCGAGCTGTACGAAGAGGTCAAAAAGCATATCGATAACCGCATCAGGCTGAGCTGTCGGCTTGTCGATCTTGTTGATGACAACGAGAGGTTTGAGTCCGAGTTCGAGAGCCTTCTTGAGTACGAACTTGGTCTGTGGCATAGGTCCCTCGTAAGCGTCTACTACGAGACATACAGAGTCTACCATACGGAGAACGCGCTCTACTTCAGAACCGAAGTCAGCATGCCCTGGAGTATCTACGATATTGATCTTGTAATCCTTGTAGTTGACGGCAGTATTCTTGGCGTAGATGGTGATACCACGCTCCTTCTCTTGGTCGTTACTATCCATGATAGTAGTTCCGACATCTTCGTTCTCACGGAACGTGTTTGTCTGCTTGAGAAGCGCATCCACAAGGGTTGTCTTCCCGTGATCTACGTGGGCGATGATAGCAATATTGATAAACTTGGACATAAAAAATGGGTTAAAAACTTGCGTGAGTATACAGAAAAAACACAAAAAGCAAGTTTTTGCAAAAAGAAAGTTGACGACCGATAAATTCTATACATTATATGATTCTTTTAGATAATCCTGAACAGACTTTATGTCTCCATTTTTGAGAAAATCCAACTCATTCTGAGTTATATGAAGTCTCTTGCCTCCTGGTATATTCTTTACCGTATTTATAGTACCTTTATCATATATAATCTCTCAACCTGGGAAGACTATGATTTCTTCTCCATGAACATCTTCTTTTACTTTTATAGACATTTTTTTATCCCCTAGTGTATCTGATATATTCTTCTGCCATCAGAATATCATACTTTGAAGGGTTCGGGACAGGTGTGTGTAGAATATAGTTGTATAGATGATATCCCCAGCTCTTCTTATGACCCAACCATCAATATGAGAAGATGTTTTTAGAGCAAGAAGTCACTCAATTTTTTTGCTACATTGTTCTCATAATATTCATGTGAGGTTGGTTTTTTCTGATTCTGAGAGTTAGCGAGAGCAGTGGATGCGAGAGTGATAACCATGATATGATTTTAAGGGTATAAAAAATCCCCCATTGGGGGAATAATTTCTAAAACGGAATGTCATCAATACTGATTTCTTCTTCTGGTTTTGGCTTTGCCTTCTTGGATTCTACTGGAGCAGATGGAGCTCTATCCTCCATAGCTGGAGCATATGAGTTACCATTTCCTTCACCAGGAGCGCCGAGGAGGATGATATTATCTGATACGATTTCTGTTTTATATCTTTTTACACCAGCAGTGTCATCCCAAGATCGAGTCTTGAGGTATCCTTCGATGTAGACTTTTTTACCTTTGTGCATGTACTGTTCTGCGATGTCTGCGAGTCCGCGCCATGCGACACAGTTGTGGTACTCGACTTCTTCTTGGAGCATGCCAGATGCGTCCTTCCATTTGCGGTTAGTAGCAACAGAGAATGTTGCGACTTTTTGTCCATTAGGAGTCTCGCGAACCTCTGGTTCTGCCGTGAGATTACCGATGATTTGTACTTTGTTGAGAGAATTGCTCATGTTGTGTGTAGGGTTAAGTGATAAAGTACATATTCATTGTATCTATGTTATTTTTTTTGCAAAAAAAAATCCTTGCGGATTTTTGAAATTGATGTGATTAATTGCTTCGTGGCATACCGTAGAAGTCAAAGCCTTTCAGGTCTACCATGGATTTTGTGATATAGTTTTTCTTCTTTCCTTTTTTAAAAAATCCGCGTTCGTCGATGATACCTTGTTCGATGAGAGAGTCTATATTTTTGGTTGGGAGTTTTTTCTTCGGGAAGGCTTCCTTGTTCTGCATGTAGCGCGTTCGTTTCTTGTATGAGAGATTGAACCGAGATTGCTTGTTCTCATTACCTGTGTACGAAATAGCCGCCTTCTTTTTCCCTTTCGAGAGCTTACGAGCAGCTGCTTGTTTTTTCACGATGCTGGACTTGAGTCCGTGCGAATTAGCCATTGTTTTTCGGTGGTATTTTGCTTACTGTTTTTTGAACAGGATATTGTGCAGCATGAATTCTTTGCGCACGCGTTCCAGGAAGATTTGGTTTACTAACATCATTATCTCTTACTCTATCGGCATCACTGGCATTTCCAAATTGAGCCTCATAGGCTAGTGCTCTGCCAAGTTGCGATTGAATCTTGAGCATAAAATTGAATTTATAATGGAGCGGGGAACCGGGTTCGAACCGGTACACCCAAGGGTTGAAGCCTTAGTACACTCACTCTTTTATGTTACCCCCGCTTATTAGGTAATAGATAGAGGATTTCTATCTAGAGCACGGGCAGTATATAAAAACTCACAAAAAAGTCAAAGCTTACTTCAAAAACTGCTCACTCACCATCTTTACATTTTCTGACGAAGTCTCGTTCTTGGCATCGAGCATACGTATAGCATCGAGCGAAAACCACTGACATTCTCAGATATTCTCTTCATCCGCGATAGTTGCCTTGTAATGGATAAGAAGTGTCTTCTCTTCGTATCCGCGGAGATCGATAGTATCGAATACTACTACAGGGTGTTCCGTGTCGATAAGTGTCACGGCATTGTCTCAGAGGACTTCACTTGCCTTTTCGAGAGCATTCTCACGAAAAGTCGTAGAGTCATCGTATCGTCCACCGATAAATTGCCATTTTCATGTACTCTCTCACTTATGGAGGAGTATCTTGTCATGTGCGCGATTCACAATAATTGGTCCAGTGGCGATAGTGAACTGAGAACTTGTTCCAGTGAAGTCGAGGGCAGGGACGCAGAAGAATGTAGTCATACGAGAAAGTTAAGGATATACTTTAATTCTATCCTTTCCTATGCCTTTTTCAAGTATTTTACCATGTATTCGTCTTCGAGTGTGTATCCTCGTTTTTCATAGTATCCGCGGACTCAGACTCATGCGATAACTGCGACTTTTTCTATATCGCTATACTGCTCTCTCACAATCTGTTCTGCTCGTTCCATGAGGCGCTTGCCGAATCCCATATGCTGTCATGAGGCATTCCCCGTCTCTCATACTGGTATCTGATCTCAGAAAACGTGCAATTCTCGAACTATAGCTGCACTATTTAATACTTCGATAAAGTGTTTTTCACCACTAAAATACTGTGAAGGGACGCGGAGTCGCAAAAGTGCGAATATCGTCCTATCTGTCGGATCGATCATCTGGAGGAAGTACTCATGTCAGTCAGATGCCTCGTAGAAGTACTCATCGAGGATTGCTGACTCGGGATTGTTTCACTTTGCTCGGATCTCTCGCGCGGATATGTCATGTCTGGTGAGTCAACGAGCGCGCATCGCCACCTCTGTCACTTGGCGAAGGTTGGCAATCTTGGAGCCCGCAAGTATCTCATGTGCAGGGATATCTCGATACATTCGTAGCAGTCTCACGTACTCAGGGAGCATATTCTGAACTTCGGCCATGAGGGGGATGAGTGTCGCATCATCATATGGTTCGAATTCTCCACGTTCCCAGATGCCCGTGAGCTCAGAGTTCGGTGTCACGACGAGTGGATATATCTTGATCTCATCAGGACGAAAGAGTTGATTGTCCCACACCTCTTGCATAGATGTCTTGTCGATCTCCGGTGTCGATCCGACGAGTCCGGGCATCATGTGTGCTACCACCTTGAATCCTGCATCCTTGAGAAGTTTGGTAGCGTGTATTGACTCAGCGTTGCCATGCCCGCGCTTATTGAGCTCATTGATAGAGTCAGCTGTTGTCTGATATCCTATCTCGACACGAGTGATGCCGTATCTGCGCAGCCTGACGATCTCCTCTTCATCTATCCAGTCTGGGCGTGTTTCGATGGCGATACCGATGACACGAGAAGTGGCTGATTCATTTCTTTTTTTCGCTTCCTCGAGAGTGGCTGATTGATTGACCGACTGGCTCCTTGATTGGGATTTTGTAGAAAAAGGACTTCATTCCTCAGTTCCTTCACTTTTTACCTTTCAAGTCTCACTAAAAAGACTATGCGCATCGTAGATGTTCTTGATGAAGTCTTCCTGGTACTCTCTCGGATACACGCTCCATGTCCCGCCGATGACTCGTACATCACACTTGGATATCGCATTGCCTGTAATCTGGAGGGATGAGAGGCGATTCTGTACTTGGAGGTAGGGATTGAAGTCGTTCATCTCTGCGCGTTGGACGGCAGGTTCATCGGATATATAGCTCTTCGGGAGTCACTCATACGTCGGACAATAGATACACTTTCCAGGACAACCCCAGAACTTGGTGAGGAGCGATATGACCGCAACACCTGAGAGTGAGCGCACGGCTCGCTTACGCAGTACTCTGCGGACACGGTTCGAACTCTCGAATTCACCTGATGCAACGAGTTGTGTGTATCGCTCGATAAATGCTATATGCGCAGGAGAAGTGCTCTCACCTGTCTTGGCAAGTATAGCATTACGCAGTACCTGAAACTGCTCCTTGGTCTCGATGGTCTCGTCCCCCTGGAGTGCTCTGAGTATCTCGTCGATGAGTGTTATATCATGCATGACGCGGAGTATAGGGAAAAAGTGAAAAAATACAAAAAAACTGCCCGAAGGCAGTAAAAGAAGATGAAGAATTTGTTCACCTCGTTCCTCACATTGCATGAGGAAATTGTATCCACCATCACGTGGAGTGAGGTGATGACGTGTTGATATCAGCGCACGTCAACGACGTGATATTCGCTTGCGTTATATGTTTTGGTTGTTGTACCAGAAGACAGAGGAATTTTGTGTTTCTGGATGAGCCCTGCAGCACTTCCAGTATTTCCCCCAACTGTCCATACGAAATTCTGGTCAACCACATTGATGCCATCAATATAACCTTGTGAGTTATACGACCATGACAAAAATATTGCCACATGTCCATACGGCTTAGTCTGTGGATATCGCGAGAGTCCCTGAAAATGTGCAATCATCGTTCCGGGTTGGAGGGGTACTGGTGACCAGGTGTTCAGTTTATATCCAACACCATACCAAGTCAAGTAACTCATGAGAGATAAACCCTTGTACCAGTATGGGGTTGTCTTCGTTCCTGTCATTGATCTTGCAAAGGCAACACACTCACCAGATGGAATTCCAATGTCAGAGAGTCGTTGATGTGGACTTCCATTGAAGGTGATGGTTGTCAATACAGCCCCAGCACCACGCTTCATGTCCAATCCACCTGTATCTTGGGTATAGTTTCTTGTACTCAAGAGACTTATGACTCCAGGATTGGATTTAAGTGTTTTGACGGTTCCAAGGCTTGATGAAGTACCTGTTGTGTACTGGGAATCAGAGAAAGAAAGTGGAGATCCTTCCCAGATACGTATCCTATAACTTGGCGAGACTGCCGTAACTGCAAATGCTGAAAATCCCAATACGCAAAGAATGAGTCCGATGATAATAGAGTGCAATTTCATGAAATATTTTCCAAATAAGCCTAAAAATCTTAAAAATAATTTTTAATTTCCGTATTCTATATTTAATCCTTTCTCAAGGTGGTTAATTTCAGTTTGTGCTAAATTCCCAAGTGGGATTAGTCCAATTCAGTCAATCCACAGGCCACATATATGAACTTGTTGCATTGACCAAGTGTTGAATAATATCCTTTCCGTATTTATCAACGCAGTTTCCGTATGGATTCTTCACTCCAGATGCATTCTTGTAACCATCCTCCATAGCAATCATCATAAACTCAGTGAGTCCGATAGTTCTTCCAGTATTGAGTTTTTTCCAGCCAGTTGTTGGTTCTACAGATACAAAATTCTCAATATCCAAGAACCCTGGAGTAAATACTCTATCAAAATATGGGAAATTTGGATTTCTTTCCGCATTCTGAAATGTATCTGCTGTTTCCATTGCACGAAAATTATTTTCACATTCTGTAGCGAGCTTTTCCCAGTTTGGATCTGAGAGTGCAGCTAGGACATGTTTCTCTGCTTCAGCGGTCAGATATTTTAGCCTCTCTGTTTCAGGATTACAGAATTCAGTATCATATAATACCTTTGCATTTTCGTGAGATTCACAGAGTTTCCCTGTATCCTCTACTTGTTCTGCAGTGAGTGCCACCTCCTTCGGATTTCCCTCACCGAACACATATGTCACCCCGCTAATTGTCCGAGTTTTCCATTCTGTATTTGGCTTCTGAAATACCAGTTTTTCTTCTTCCATTTCTTCGAGTGGTTTCCCTGAACCGAATGGAGTCATACCCCAATCAGTTCCGGAATTCGCGTAAGTCTCAAGACGTTTTCCTGTGTCAGTTTCGACTATCTCATAAGAAACTATTTGTTTATGTGTATCTGTTTTTGGTCGAATTTCATCGCCACTCAGTCCATAATAGAGATAGATAGTTCCTACTCCAGCGATGAGAAGCGTGATGAACGTACGAGTATTGAGTTGCATATGGAGCTCCAATAAAATTTTAAAATAAAATTCCCTTATTCCATGAGAATAAGAAAATACTTTCGAAAGTAAAAGTACTATACTTATATATAGTGACAAAACAGTTACAAGTCTCATGAAAAAGTATGGACAAAAATAGAGTAAAATGCCTTATAATTCACTGAGATTGGATTTTACTAGACATATATGATACAATTCCCCTCAGTAATACTTACCTTGCAACTATGGCACAAGAGATCGAACGACAATATGTTATCAACACAGAACATCCAGAGTGGATTGCGCTCAAGCCTACTCTTCCCAAGATACATATCACACAATCAACTATCCATCGATGAGAAGGAAACAAGCTCCGTGTGCGTCTTATTGAGGATCTTGCAACAGGCAAGAAGTCGGCAGCCTTTACATTTAAGGTGAATAAAAAATCCAGAAAAGATGGACCAAATATCCGCGATGAGTACGAGTGGGAAGTTCCGTATCGCGTAGCACTTTTTATCATGATTGGACATGGAGAAGTCGTCAAAACCCGCTACAAATACATCCATATAGATGGGAAAATATGGGAATTCGATGAGTACGGTGGTGCCAATACAGGAATAGTTCTTGCAGATATCGAGCTCTCAACTCCAGATGAGAAGTGCAAGCTCCCACCGTGGCTTGGTCAAGAGACTACGAAGAATAAAAAAATTACTAATAATTCATTCACACTCCATCCATATCTCAACTGGTCTGATACAGAAAAGGCAGACTACGAGGCACTGAAAAAGAAGAAATAAACTTGCAATCGAATAAAATATTATATAATCAAGATATGTTCACAAAGCATAGCTTCGCATTCCTTGTTCCCGTTCCCCTTTCGACTCTCGGAAGGTAATTTCATCGAAATTTCAAAATCCCTCCACGAGAGTCATATCGAGTCGGAGGGATTTTTTATAATTCTTAAAAAGTATACTATGAATACAGATTCCGCAATACATAAACTTGATCCATATTGAAAAGAACTCTATGAGATGCTGGTTCAAGCTCATAGCGTTTCTCAATTTACCTGAATTCAGGTGGAGAGGATTTTATCTTTTCAAGATAGGATTATTGGAGTTATAGTGAATTCGAATAGAGAATCTTCGAAAGACCAGTATCCAAAAAGATTTAAACTCAGATGAAAATGAAAACATGGATGATATCTTGATACCAATAAATTTTGGGAGATATTTTCTGGGAATCCAGACTCCAAAAAAGCCACTTCGAATATCGAACAATCAATTGCACAGGCATAGATTTTCCATATACTCCTACTACTAACTTCTCTCATTATGCAATTCCTCTCAACCCTCCCATTCAAGACACAAAAATCCATACCATCTGGTTCGGATAATCGTGGTACAGGACTCCTCCTCCAGGCGGGGATGATACGTATGACGCTTGCGGGTGCGTATAGTTTTACTACTCTTGGACTCCGCACACTTCGCCATATCGAACAGATAGTTCGTGAGGAGATGGACGCTATCGGATCCAATGAGATACTTATGACTGCACTTGGTGCCAAGGAATCTTGGGAAAAGACTGGCCGATGGAATGATGTTGATGTCCTCTTCAAACTCCCTGCAGCAGAGTGACGTGAGTATGCCCTCAATCCTACTCACGAGGAGGTTGTTACACCACTTGTAGGTGAATTCATCCAGTCGTACAAGGATCTCGATGCATGTAGTGTCTACCAGATACAGTGGAAGTTCCGTAATGAGAAGCGTGCAAAATCAGGACTCCTCCGTGGTCGTGAATTCCTCATGAAGGATGCGTATTCATTCCATCGAACGCAGGAAGAACTTGACGCGTATTTCGAAGTGATGCACGGCGCATATGATAGAGTATTTGAGCGGCTCGGACTTGGAGATTCGACATATTACACTTTTGCTTCTGGTGGTGACTTCTCCAAGTATTCATACGAGTTCCAGACAGAGCTCAGTATTGGTGAGGATGAGATATACATCTGTCAGTCTTGTGGGCAGGCACACAATACCGAGATTATCGATGTGTCAGCTTTTGTCTGTGCAGAGTGTGGACACAAGGAATATGACAAAAAAATCGTATCTGAAGTTGGAAATATATTCAAGCTTGGTTCTCGTTTTTCTGATGCATTTGGACTCAAGTATCAGGACCAAGAAGGGAAAAATGGAACACTCGTCATGGGGTGTTATGGTATTGGTATCTCTCGCCTCATGGGTGTGATAGCTGAGAAGTTCGCAGACGATAAGTGACTTATCTGGCCAGAGAGGGTTGCTCCATACTCACACGTGATTATTGTCATCGGAGACCATCTTGCAGAGGCGCGAGACCTCGCAAAGCAGCTTGAATCTGGGTGAGCAACTGTACTCGTCGATGATCGAACATCAGGTTTCGGACAAAAGGCGGGAGACGCAGATCTCTGGGGAATCCCGAATCGTATTATCCTCTCAGATAAGACTCTCGCACAAGGTGGATATGAACTCAAAAAACGTACAGAAATTGAAGGAAAATTGATTAATTTATAATAAAAATGCGTAAACTTTTTATTATCATCGCAGCTCTCTCTATTATCCTCATGACACCATGGGTTATTATCTCTTGGCAGACGCATGACAGAGTCTACAGAGATATAGAAAAGATGTGAGAATATGAAGTAGGCCTCCTCCTTGGGACGACTCCAAGTGTACAGTGACAGGAAAATCTCTTCTTTACGACTCGTATCGAAGCTACAAAAGAGCTCTACGAACGAGGGAAAATCAAACATATCCTGGTGTCTGGGGATAACTCAACGGCAGGATACAATGAGCCACAGTATATGAAAAATGCACTCCTCAATCGATGAATTCCCGAATCAGCTATCACCCTTGATTATGCTGGACTTCGTACACTCGATTCAATGGTACGTGCAAAAGAAGTCTTCTCCCTCACAGGACAATTTGTTGTTATATCACAACCATTTCATCTCGAACGAGCACTCTTCCTCGGTGATATGCGAGGGATAGATGCAGTCGGATATGGCGCTGCCAATGTATCACTTCGTTATGGTCCTATGGCATACCTCAGAGAGATACCAGCAAGATGGCTTGCACTCTATGATGCATATATAGGAACAGAACCAGCAGTCCTCTGAGAAAAAGAACCACTCAAGATAATACAGTAGGGAGTATTATGCTTGTATGAGTGTAGATGATGATATTGATTCTTTTTGGGCAAGATGCTCTTGCACTTTTTTGTGTGCATGAGTGAGCTTCTCTGTATCGAGGAGTGAGAGCTCTGCGACGAGACGCTCTGTCATAAGTTGATCGAGACCGTACATCTGTACGTACTCTTTGACTATTGAGTCAACGAGGATTTTATTTGTGTTTGTTTCCATGAACATATATTAACACAATTAATATGTATGTCAATAGTATCTATACTATAATACCACTTCATATAACTATATCTCCATCATAGATGACACATATCTGTCCGCTTGTGATAGCCCGCTGTGGAGTCTCAAATTTTACTTCAATTATTCCTAATTCGTCATTATTCATTCGTAATTCACATATTTGGTCTTCTTGTCTGTATCGTATTTTCGCTCCGTATTTTTTTCACTCTTCTATCGTGGTTCCTATATAGTCTGTAAGGGTACAAGATGAGGAAAAAAGAGCAAGGTCAGCCTCTGTTCCAACAGTGATTGTATTATTTTTTACGTCTTTTGCTACGACAAAAAGTGCTGGTCCGCCACCAACCTTGATTCACTTTCTCTGTCCGATAGTATACGTAAAAGCACCTTCGTGTTCACCAAGGATATTCCCACTCGTGTCGATGATATTTCAGGGTTTTTTCTCGAGTTTTTTCTCGAGGAATTCTTTCATGGATACTTTTCCGATAAAACAAAGTCCCTGAGAGTCTTTGCGGAGAGCATTCGGGAGTCAGGCCTTTATGGCAATCTCTCGTACCTCACTCTTCATGAGGTGTCCGATAGGAAAAAGTGCGTGTCCAAGTTGAAACGGAGTGAGGCGTGAGAGAAAATACGATTGGTCTTTGTTTGGGTCGATTCACTTGATGAGCCTTCATGCGTCGATTCTCGCATAGTGTCCTGTTGCGATACCGTCATATCCGAGCGAGAGTGCTTCTTCGAGGAAGAGGTCGAACTTCACGAGATTGTTACAGAAAACATCAGGATTCGGTGTCCGTCCGAGAGCGTATTCTTGGTAGATATAGTCGACGATGCGCTTCTCATACTCATCTCTATAGTCGAACGTGTAGAGTGGGAGTCCGAGGTATTCTGCAACTTTTTTTGCCTCTTCGAGGTCTGCGAGTGTTGGGCAGGCTCCCGGATTGTCCTCATCGAGATAATTGATCATGAATCCGCACGACACCTCATATCCCTGTTGTTGTAACAGAAAAGCAGAAACGGCAGAGTCTACTCCGCCCGAGAGTCATACGAGGATCTTTTTCATATTTACCTGAGATTATCAATTACTTCTTGCCAACTTGATATGCGATGCAAGAGTGGATGGGTGGTGTTATAGTTTTTATTCCACGGTTTTTCTATAAGGATACAGGTGATACCATTTTCCAAGAGGTCTTCTATATTGTGTATGGCATCATCAATCATGAGGGTAACTCCATGTTTTTTGCAGAATACAGATTTTGCTATTTTATCCTTTTCTGATATATGATTTGCGAAGTGTATTTTTTCTCTTGGAATCGTAGGGTAGAATCTAGTTGCCCACTGCAGTACGTCTTCCGAGCTTTCCAGAGAGTTTCTGGCCGTGATGATAGAGAGATTTTTTCATCTTGACTCAAGTTGGCTTACTCACTCTATTGCATGCTCAATTGGGAGGCAGTCTGAGATGAGGTGAGACCTCCAGAATGCATAGAGTTCACTGAGTTCCATATCACAACCATCAAGTTTGTACCATTCAAAATCAGTAATCTCTTCCATAGTTGGGATGGAGAGGAATTTTCATCGAGCATGAAGCTCTCGTAACATATGTGTTGTAGTAGCGGCAAGTGTCTCATCGAGATCGAGCCCGATATGTATGTGTTGATCGAATATATCTTTTGGAAGCATAATTATTGTCCAGTGTGGTTATCTCCTACACGCTCTATGAAGAGTTCTTCGAGTGGTTCCTCCAGTTCTGCCACCTTCATGTGTTCCACAATTTTTCATCTCGCAATGATAGCAAAACTATCACAGATAGCCTCTACATCTGAGAGGATATGTGTGTTGAAGAAGAGGGTTTTGCCTTGGGACTTGAGTTCGAGCATGAGATCCTTGACCATCTTGCGACCGATAGGATCGAGACCACTCATCGGCTCATCGAGGAATATCACTTCTGGATCATGGAGTATCGCTTGTGCGAGCCCGATGCGTTGGAGCATGCCCTTAGAGTAGGTATTGAGTCGCTTGTGACGAGCAAGAGTGAGTCCGACTTTTTCGAGGACTTCTGTCTTTCGTCTTTCGAGATATTCACGGTCAAGATTGTAGAACTTGCCATTGAATTCGAGGAATTCGTCAGCGGTGAGATACTTGTAGAGATAGGTATTCTCAGGCATAAATCCTATACGCTTCTGAACCGATATATCGGTTGGTGACTTGCCAAAGAGGAGTACTCATCCACTTGTGGGACTCAGTATCCCGAGTATTGCCTTCATGGTTGTAGTTTTTCATGCTCCATTGGGTCCAAGGAATCCAAAAACTTCACCCTCATAGATCGAGAGGTTGATATTTTTCAGGAGTTCGGATTTTCCTATTGTTTTCGAGAGAGACTGGATGACGATAATTGGTTGAGAGCTCATATGGTATTATATATCTCGAGTAATCTGAATACGGATTTCGCTGACCTTATATCCTTCAGGGATATTTTTTACTGCAATATTTTCCATAGGAAAGTCACAGAAGATACCCGAATTCTCATCGACGAGATGGGCATGTGTTGCATCGTTGCACTCATAGTAGGTCTTACCGTTGATGCCAGGGAAACGCCTGAGGACTCCTTGTTCTGCCATGCATTCGATATTGCGGTATACTGTTGCTCGTCCGATTTTTGGTTCTTGTTTTCGAACCTCCTCAAAGATGTCATCAGCAGAAAGATGACGACAAGTACAGGTATCACAGATGATATCTCGGTATTGGTGGGTGCGCATAGCTTGAGTATGTGAAAAAATCCTAAAAAAGCAACTTTTATTATGAGAATTATTCTCATTTTAATTTGATTTTTTAAGAAGAGATGATATATTGTCTTTGTTATTTCTTTGCTAAGTTATATAGAAAGAACATACTCTATACTTCTATCTCCTAAAAACCTATCTCTATGAAAACAGTACATCCATCAATCGAGGCTATGAACACGCTTCTCTCGATCTATACAGTTATGTCTCAGAATGCCAGGTTTTGCCACTGGAACGTTGTTGGTCCACACTTCGAAGATGATCATGAGTTCTTCGGGGAACTCTATGACGAACTCTCAGAATCTGTAGACCTTTTTGCTGAGCGTGTTCGTGCACTTCGTGAGTTCCCCGTATCATCATTTGCAGATATCATCGCTCATGCGAGAGTCACAGAATACGCACTCCCTATGACTGCACGTAATATGCAGAAAAACATGCTCGCAGACTATGAGGCACTATCTGCGAAGATGGCAGAGCTCGCAGAGACAACAGCAGATGATGCTGTAACTCAAGATATCATCGTCGGAGAAAAACGTCAGATAGATAAGAGGGCTTGGATGATGCGTGCAATGCTTGGAGAGTAATAATGTTTCTGAAAAACTGCAAATTTCTGCGTCAGAAAAAATTTGTTTCTCAGTCATTTACGCATGTGGTAAACTCCTTTCGAAAAAATTTTTCTTCCTTGAACTTCTTGTTTTTGAGAAACGTCCTCAATTAGTCCTATTCTCTAAATTCTACTTATAAAATATGAAAGCAAGTGATGTCTTTGTTCGTATGCTCGAATCGTATGGTATCAGGCGTATCTATGGTGTTCCTGGAGAGGAGAATCTTGATTTTCTCGAATCACTGAGAACCTCATCTATAGAGCTTATCCTTACTCGTAACGAGCAGACTGCAGTGTTTATGGCGGCCAATGAGTGACGTTTTACAGGGAATCCTGGGGTTGCACTCGCAACACTCGGGCCAGGCGCGACCAATATGGTTACAGGAGTTGCATATGCTCAGCTCTCAGGACTCCCACTCATCGTCATCACCGGACAGAAGCCCATCAAAAAATCTAAACAATGACTCTTTCAGATCATCGATGTTGTCGGCATGATGCGACCGATTACCAAGTATGCAACGACGGTCATCAGTGGGAACAAGATACCATCACTCGTGCACAATGCATTCAAGATTGCTCGTTCTGAGCGACCGTGAGTGGTGGCAATCGAACTCCCGGAAGATATCGCAGCAGAAGACGTCCACATCGAGGATGTATCTGCCCATAGAGACAAGATACGACGACCAGTTATCGATGAGAAAATGCTCGAAAAACTCGTCAGCGAACTCGAAAAAGCAGAACGACCAATCGTCCTCGTGGGTGCGGGAGCCAATCGTAAGCAGATTAGCAAGTATCTTACCGGGTTCATCAAGAAGTATCATATACCATTTTTTACCTCTCAGATGGGAAAGTGAGTTGTGGATGAGTCTCTCCCTGAATACCTCGGTACCGCAGCGCTCACGACTGGCGACTATATCCATCAGGCAATCGCACAATCTGATCTCATTATCTCTGTTGGATATGATCCAATCGAAAAGCCGACAACGCTCATGGGAATCGATGGAACGCCATCTATCTATATCAACTTCTATGAGGCAACCATCGACGATGTCTACGCTCCATACCTCGAAGTCGTCTGAGATATTGGGAATGTATTTTGGAGGCTCTCTGAACGAGAGATTGCTCATCATTGGGATTTCTCTGAGATATACAGGATTCAGGAGACATACAAGTGATATATCAGAGAACACCTTAGCGATGAGATAAAAGATGAGAATCCCACTATATGACCACGACAACTGACGGACGTACTGCGCAGGAATATGTGAACTGAGGATATCCTCACACTCGACAACGGTCTCTATAAGGTCTGGATTGCTCGTAACTATCCATGTTCGAGTCCGAATACACTCATCCTCGACAATGCTCTCGCAACTATGGGTGCTGGACTCTCGAGTGCCATGAGTGCCAAGCTCGAATTCCCTCAACGTCGAGTTGTCTGTGTCACGGGTGATGGTGGTCTCGTCATGAATCTCGGAGATATCGAGACGGCTGTACGCCTCTGACTCGATATCACACTCATTGTCCTCAACAATGGCTCATATGGTATGATTGAGTGGAAACAAGAGGGCTGAGGTATGAAAAAGTGGGGACTCGGATTCGGTAATCCTGACTTCGTCAAACTTGCTGAGTCATTCTGAGCACACGGACTACGAGTTGAGAAAAAAGAAGACTTTGAAAAAACACTAAAACATGCATATACTCTCCCATGACTCAAGATTATCGACTTGGTGTTTGACTATCCATCTAAGATAAAATAACTATGCCTACACTCATATCTCAAAATCCATACACTGAAGAAGTGAATGCAACTATCGAGACGATCTCTGAAGTGCAACTTCTAGAGAAGATTGACGCGGCACATACCGCATATCTCTCATGGAAACATACGTCATCAGCACGTAAAAAGGAACTCTTTCTCAAGCTCGCAGACGCACTCGAAGGTGATATAGATGCCTGTGTACGACTCGAGACTATCGAGATGGGGATGCTCAATCATATCTCTCGGGCATGACTCCAGAAAACTGCGAACCTCATCCGTTGGTTTGCGGGTAACTTTGGAGGCATACTCAGAGAAAGAGAATACGAAACCGAGTGACTGAGAGTATTAGAAGTTCATGATCCTATTGGAGTGATATTCTGAATTGCTCCTTGGAATTTTCCTTTTAACCAGCTGCTTCGCGCTGCAGTACCCAATATCCTCGCCGGCAATACCCAACTCTATAAGCACGCATCCAATGTACCACTCGTAGCACTCAAAATCCAGGAATTATTCGACCGAGCAGGATTTCCGAAGGGCGTATATACCAATGTATTTGTTCCATCATCGATGAGTGAGCTCATCATCGCACACAAGCATGTCGCCTGAGTCAATCTCACAGGAAGTGAGGCTGCAGGGAGTGCTGTTGGGGCATTGGCTGGGAAATATCTCAAACGGTCTGTTCTCGAGCTGGGTGGCAATGACGCATTCCTCGTACTCGATGGTGCAGATATAGAAAAAGTCGTGAGTCTTGCGGTGAGTGGTCGTACACGTAATGGTGGACAAGCCTGCAATGCTTCTAAGAGATTCCTCATTCCCGAGAGTATGTACCAAGTATTCCTCGAAAAATATGCAAAAGCTATGAGTGAGCTCGTTGTCTGAGATCCTATGGATACAACGACAGAACTCCAGCCACTTGTGAGTCAGAAGGCAATCCTCGATATGGAGACACAAGTTGCAAGAGCAATAGCAACAGGGGCAAGACTCGTAACGGGGTGAAAAAAACTTGAAGGAAAATGATACTTCTTCGCACCGACAGTCCTCGCTGATGTCACTCCGAGTGTGTCGAGTTTTAATGAAGAGATATTTGGTCCTGTGGCATCAGTGATGCAGTATAGAACAATCGAAGAGGCAATTGAACTTGCCAATTGAACTGACTTCTGACTCTCGGCTGTTGTCATCTGAAGTGATGAGAAAGAAGCCATAGAGATATGAAAAAAGCTCGATGGAGGAATGATATTCGTCAATATGACTGCTGGGTCTCGTGCGAGCCTGCCATTCGGATGAGTAAAAAAGTCAGGCTACGGAAAAGAAAATTGAAGCGATGGGCTCCTCTCATTCACCAATAAAAAAGTAATCGTGTGTGCATAATATGAGAATTATTCTCATTTTGAGTTGATTTTCAGATATATTTTCATATAATCCTTTCATGTTATTGTAGGTGACGGAACAACCAGAAACTCTGGATTGCTCCATACTTCGCAATGACGGGAACGCTTGTTCCAAAAATATTTACTATCTCTATTAACTATTATTATTATGTCTTGTTGTGATAACGAATTCATGTTCGAACAGGTGAAGATCGATACACCTGCACCAAGTTTTGACCTTCCTGCATATGATCCTATCAAGGATGATGAGACGCATGTGTCTCTTGAGAATATGCACGGAAAGTGGACAGTCCTTTTTTACTATCCTGCTGATTTCACATTCGTGTGTCCTACAGAACTCAAGGATATGGCTGGAGCCAAGGAGAAGTTCGATGAGATGGGTGTTACGGTTCTCGCGGTAAGTACTGATACGGTATTCTCTCACCGCGCTTGGGTCAAGCACGAAGGTCTTATGAAGAACTTTCCTTACCTCATGCTCGCAGATCACGGTCTCGATGTAGCTGCAAGTTACAATATCCTCGACGAGAAGTCAGGAATCGCTGGACGTGGAACATTTATCATCGATCCACACGGAGTATGTCGTGGTATCGAGGTGACATCTGGTCCTCTCGGTCGTAATTCTGAAGAACTCATCCGCAAGATAGAGGCACTCCAGTTCATGGAAGCCAATCCTGGCACTGCGTGTCCAGCAAAGTGGGCAGTCGGTGCCAAGACCCTCAAGCCATCTATCAAGATTGCAGGTGAGGTCGAAGCAGAACTCCAATAGTCCCTAAAAATAAAAATCCCCTTTCTTATGAGAGGGGATTTTTTAATAATTTCCTTACCTATACCATCATATTGACCAGGGCGATGACGATGAGACCAAGAACAATCGAAATACCGAATCCTGTGATAACAGCGTTCCCGTATTCACGTTCACCGAATCTCTTGGCGATAGATGCCTTGACCACGTTGTTGGACATCACAGCAATGAGGATGGTTGTTGCTGCAAGGATAGTCGTGAAGTCACCAGATCGAGCTCCTGTAGAGTAGGTCATATTGATAGCATCCACATCAGCGAGACCCGAGATGATAGCGAGACCATAATTGGATATCTCTGGAGGGATGGTATCCTTGTAGATGACACCAAGGATAGAGAGGAACTTGATAACGACGATGAGGCCCGCAAACTGCATAGCAGGAACGAGTTGAAATGGACTTTCATATTCTTTTTCCTCACTTTCATTATCTATGGGCTTAGATTTTTCTCCACGAGTTTTGGTATATGTATAGAGAGCATATCCAGAGAGACCTGCAAGCATGATGAGTGCAGGAACGATGATAGATGAGAGGATTGGTGGATATATGACAAATGCAACGATAATAACTCGGAGGAACATGATACATGATGCAAGGAGTGTCGCGGTGACATATGAGTAACGATGCTCTGTGTGTTCGGTACTCTTCTTAGTCATGGCAACCGTGGTTGCAGTCGATGAGATGAGTCCTCCGATAGTTCCTGAGACGATGATGCCTCACTTGGTTCCTATCATACGAGAGAGGAGATATCCAGCATACTCGACACCCGCCATGATAACGACGAACTTCCAGATACTATGTGGATTAAAAAACTGAGCCGTGAGAACAGGATGCAGCCAGTTGATATCTGCGTAGAACCACTGGATAATCTGAAGAATAGAATATTTTTCATCAGGAAGGAGAGGGAGGATGACGAGAGCAATTACAGCAAACTTGAGTGAGTCACCGAGTTCTTCACGAGAAAATCTCTCCTTGAGTCTATTGAGGTAATCCTTCGATGAGAGGAGAAGGAGAAAGCCTATAGCAATCATCACTGCAAAGGTATACATCTGCATCATCGCGATCACACCGATGAAGTAGGTGATAAGGGCAGCGTATTCACTCGTTGCACCCATCTTATCCTTCTGAAACGAAGAATATGCGTATGATACGAGGATAAAAAGTCCCGAGAGTATCGAGCCAAAAGCGGTCCATACCTGCATCTCGAGAGTCGTATCGAGCCACAGCATGATGGCACCGAAGAATGCAATCGATGCATACGTACGTATACCACCGAAACCAGTGGCACCTCCTGGCTTGGTGCCATGTCGAGGCATCTCACGTTCGATACCGATAAGTGCTCCGAGAGCTATAGCGAGGACGAATCCAAGGAAAACTGACTGATCCATAAGAAAAAATTAAAAGATTAATAATCGAGTGTGAGCCCAAAACTGACTGAGCCATCATAATCTCCAGCAGCTTGCATGAAGTCCACGTTGGCACCATACTTTACACGATATGTGAAAGTATTTTTTTCACCATTTTGGTTGATATTTTTGCTTATCGTCGCAAGAGTTGCATTCGGAGAATAGGTGAGTATTGTCCCACCGAAGGCACCACCACTCCAGATGTCATATCCAACACCGAATGTCCCATTCCAATAGTTGATAGTATCACCAGGAGGGTTTGTCAGCATCGATATCGGAGTAGTTCTCAGTGAGAATCCTGCACCAACTGTACGTATAGTTATTGTGAGTTCACCACTTCAAAATGTTGCTACGTTCTGCACAATGTTCCCGATATTATAGGTATCAGCACTGATTGTCCACTCAATTGCATCGACAAAGTATGTAAAACTTCGTGTAGTGGTATTGCCTGAGAGGTCTGATATAACGAGATCAAATCTATAGCGTCCATGCGGGAGACCCGATATATTCATCGTTGCGCTTGTTGCGTTCGAACCTCAGAGTGCCATGTATCCAGAGAGAGGAACCGCATTGTAGGACAGTGTACCGGTATTCCATGAGTATATATTCCCTGTTGCTGTAGTCGGACTAATCCCTGCTCCAGTGTCTGTGTAGTTATATGTGAGGTTAAAATTCCCATGTGGAATAAGCGTCCCTGATGCAATACTCGCACTACTGATTGTAGGGGGAGTAATGTCTCCAGACTGAGCAAATGTGATAATACTCATATCTGCCATATTGACAGTCCATTCCCAATTGCCACCAACAAGTGTACCAGTATGAGCTGTTGCACCAGCAGCAAATGTACCATCACTATCTACGAGCATATAGATTGGACTTCAGGCCCCAATAGGGAGAGAAGATACAGGGTAAGAGACTATTACATTACCGACGTCTCAGTTTTTCTCTTGGAATTGCCACTCTCGGTCTATCCTCTGATATCATGTTGGAGCATCAGTCGTCGAGAAGGTTCCTGTAGCAGTACCATTGTTCCCCCAGATAAGTGCGCGAGCATTGGAACCTATGGCACTGACAGTGTTCACGATAATATCTCATGGATTGTTGATAGATTGTGACTTCTGTTGATCGAGACTTGCAAGATCATCACGAGCAACTCAGGCTATATCCTGATTGTATGCTCAGGCGAGAGCTGCATTCCATGAAGTAGTTGTACCATTGGCGAATATATAGTTCTTCGCAGTCGTCTGGTCAAGAGTGATACCATACTTGAGTGCAAGATAAGACTCTACTTGGTTCTGTTGAGTAGCTGTGATAGCTGTATTATATATGATGACTTCTGCAACACTTGAGAGTGTTGAGTTTGTGGCCGCATTGCGTCCAAGCCCGAGGTTATTGACTGTAAAAGTGAGATTGCTCGCACTCGTGAGAAGGGAACGACCATTGGTGTATCCTGCCGATGCACCTCATGCTTGGCGGACAGTACTCGTAATCGCAGGGACGTTGGCTGCACGATTATTGGTTCCATTATAGAATACTGTACTATTGTATCGCATCCAGTGGTCTGTCGTTGGTGATGTCCTCCACGAACGTGCATTGTTCGTCGCTGTCTGCGTTCCTATGTAAAAGTTACCACCAGCTCCGATGCGTGATACGACGAATATTGAGTTTGCACGCGTTGGAAGAGCAAGATTGTTGTTGATGTTGAGAGAGGCATTGTTGAAGTAGAGTGTCGGATTGTAGTTGATCTGTGTTGCAGGATCATATGTAACCGTTCCGAGTCCTGTAGTAGCATTGATAGCTACAACACCACTATTGAACCATGTTGTGATAGTACAACCTGTTGTTGTACAGTTTTTTCCTCCATCTGCCTTGCTCCAGAATCTTGGTCCTGTGACACCTCCTGGTGCAACCGCTGGAGCAGCTGCAACCACAGCATTGGTAGCGAAGGCTGTATTGTTTCCAGTATTTGAATCTCAAGGATTAGATATAGAGAGGTTGAATGTGACGTTGGTTCCTCCTGCGGCTGGCTGAGGAATCACGGGAATACGGAACGTCTCATCTGCGAGTGGGGCTATAGTCGTAGTCTTGGTACAGGTTACTGTGGTTCCAACTTGTGCCCCACAGGACCATCCATTGTCAACAAAAGCACTCGTTGGTCATGCAATATTGGTCGGTATGGTAAGAACTGCAGTGTGGACACCACTCGATGAGAGATTACCAACATTGGATACAATAATTGGCATCTGTGAGACGAATCCTGTTGTGAGTGGTCATTCAGGTTGTCCGATACCTGGGATGAGGTCAGGAACACTCGCTGAGACATATGGAGCAAGTCTCCATTCGATTGTACCTGAGAAGGTTGTTGCAGCAGGAGTTCCAAAGTCCCAATTCACTCAGAATCCGAGATCACCACCAGTTGTTTGCACTGCATTAGTAAAATTATTTCCTGCAGCAATCTGTCATCGTACTGTGGCATATCAGTTAGCTTGATGTGCTGTCCATGTTGTACCAGAGAGATATCTAAATACTGACATTACATTGGCCACACCATCATAGACACCAACAGTTGTTCCACCAGTATTTGAGAAGTATCCAACATCATTGGTATCCGCACCAGCAACAAAACTATCCATACCATAGTAGAACTTGATAGGGAGAGGATTTCCTACTGGTACCACTACACGCCAACTCCACGTGAGATACTTGTTCGGAGCTGTATGAGACCAATCGATGATGAGCTGATATGTTCTTCCCCCGATTGCTGGAGTGGTCATCGTAGTTGTTGCAGTATAGGTATTGCCTACTGTATTTCCTACAGTGGTCGATGTCGCCCAAGCAGTAAAATCATTCCCGTAGTTCGTTGTCCCGACACGGAGAATAGGCCAAGCATCCATATTACTTCCTGTACTACATCCTGTTGCCGGAGGATTACCCGTGTATATCTGGGACTGATTGTTGTAGTAGAGCTGTACCTGAGCACAATCACCAATCACTACACGGATATCGTTGGAACCAGTTGTACCACCACTTGGATTCATAGTAAAACTCGATGCTCCACATGTATAGAATACTATCTTGCCTCCATCAACAATTGCCTGAGAACCAGGAATTGTTGCAGAACCATCAGTATTACAGAGGGTTGTAGCATCCACAGAGAGTCCATCAGTATGAAAGTCCGTATCTCCAGCATGCATCGTCAGAAGATCAACCGCCATACCCTCAGACATATGCGGAGTATCTATAGTGATGGCAATTGGTTGTGAAAATATGAGATGTTTCCCGGCGATACCGAAGTCAAATCCTTCAGGACTTGCTTCCGCTTGTCACTTTTTTATATTTCCACGATTTTTCATCTTTTTTTCATATTTTTTCTTAGCTTTTGTTTTCTTATCACTTTCGAGACTCACGATATCGAGAACTGATTCACTGATAGTCTCACCTTCACTTGTGGTGATGATGGTTCCCTCAGGGATTTTTGCTGAGATGGTTCCCTTGGTTCCAGCTACTTTTCGTTCCTTTTTTGCGTACTTTTTCCCATCTTTTTCTATTGTTTCTGTCTCTGTCTTCCGGCTCTCATATCCGAGGATAAAGCTTGAAAATACACTCTCAGAAGAGCTTACCCCAGGAAGAAAAGGATTGACCAAAAACCCTGGAGTGAGCGTTGGTGTGGTGCTTGGAGTGAGTGCAAGTGTTGTCTGTGCAATATACATCTCATGTTCCTCTGCAAGGGCACTCCCAATGATAGATAGTGGTGCCTCCTGAATAACCTCTACAATATCTGTACGTGTTGATTCGAACTCTACCTTTTCTCTGATGAGTTCTGAGAGCGGAAGAGCATCCTCTGTTACAGACGGAGTAACCTCTGTTACTGGTAGTACCTGTGCTTCCTGTGTGCTTGGGAGCTCGTCGAGATTGTGCAAGACAATATCATTAGCAGATACAAAATACCCAGAATTCGTAAATATGAGTGCAGTAAGAGTGATGTGTGTAAGTATTTTTTGAACAGAAATCATACAACAATTGTACCTTATCAGAGAATATGGAGCAATTTTCTCACTAAAAAATGCCAAGGTTTCTCCTTGACACTTATCTTTCTATATTGCATATGGATTAATAGACTAATTCTCCCCGAGTGAACTTACTCGACTAAAATCACGAATACTATTTTTTACAGAATCAATACTGATAGCACCACGCTTGTAGAGCTGTACGAGGTTATCATCCATGAGCATCATCCCTTCATTTTTTGAAGTTTCGAGCACAGAGTACATATGTTGCGTATCACCACGGATGATGAGGTTGCGGATCGAATCAGAGTTCATCATGATCTCACGTACCACAACACGACCTCACTTATCCTTGCGTGGAAGGAGTATCTGAGAGAGGATGAGGCGCATTGCAAGACCGAATTGCATACGTACTTGATTCTGCTTGTCCACGGGAAACGACTGGATAATACGATCAATTGTCTGAACAGTATCGTTGGTATGGAGTGTTGAGAACACGAGATGCCCTGTTTCCGCAAGGGTGATAGCTGCCTCGATAGTCTCAAGGTCACGCATCTCACCGATGACGATGACATCAGGATCTTCACGGAGGATAGATCTAATCCCATCAGGAAAAGTATCGAATTGTTTCCCGAGTTCACGTTGATGTACGAGTGATTTTTTGTTCTTGTGAACGAATTCTATCGGATCCTCAAGCATGATGATGTGCTTCTTGGTGTTCATGTTGATATAGTCGAGCATGGCAGCCATGGTTGTCGACTTACCACTTCCTGTTGGTCCAGTGATGAGGATGATTCCTTTATCTTTGGCTGTATACTTCAGGAGTGACTCGGGAAGGAGTATCTCTTCAGCCGTAGGGATAGTGTTGGGAATTGTACGAAAAGCGAGTGTCACGCCTCGCAGTACTCGAGAGATATTGACACGAAAGCGAGTGTCCTTGTACTCAAAAGAGAGATCCACTGTCCTCTCTGTGAAGTCACGAGAGAGGAGAAGTGTACAGATATCTTTGATATCGTCTTGTCCAAGCTTCCCAAAAGACTCTACAGGAACAATGTCTCCAATTTTGTCTCGAATATATGGGTAATCATCTGGCGTGATATGGAGATCTGATATTTTTTCTCGAATGATCTCATCGATGAGCATGAGGAATTTCTGGACTTGCATGCGATAAGGGAGTAATTTTTTATAAAATCTGAAGCGAGTATACTATATTATTCAACAGACTCTGTTATTTCAGTCTCATCGAGTTTAAAGAGGCTTGCAATGAAATCCTCCTCATCTTCTGAAGATATATCCGTCACTCCTGTGTCTCCAGTTGATTCTTCAGGAGCAGAAGTTAGTTGTGGAGAGGCTGTTGTTGACTTCTCTATAGCAAGGCCGAGTTCGTCATACCAGATGCTATATGTTCCATAGTTAGTCTCAACTGTGTCTGTTAATTGGCCATCTTCGCCCGTGAGGTACATCTCAAACATCATCTGTATATCCTCATCTGTTACTTCTTGTGCCACTTCCCAAGTTCCCTCATCTTCTACCATGATGAGATCATAAGCGAGTGAGAGGTATGGTGCATACCATGCTTCTCTGGATACATTGGAATATGCCGTATCGGTTGCATCACCCGTAAAGACGAATGATTTCTCTTCAAAATATCATGGCATATAGACAGGCTCATCAAACATTGTGAATATAAAGAGGAGCATCTCTTCACGAGTTGTGTATGCCTTTCCTTCAAAGTATGAGCCATAAAACTCAGTGGCACAATACTTAGCAATATTTCGAAGCTCATCTTCTATTGTTGCTTCCAGCATCTCTCCTTCGATACCAAAACTTGCATCAGTCTCAGCACGGACACATTCTGAGTAATTTGTAGCACCAATATATATGTTATATCAGATACTATTCATATTGGTTTTGACGGGTGTTCCAATATACATAGTAGGAGTGACGAAATTGGCTGTTGGTATTCACCAAGTAAATCCTTGCATCATTGCTGTACGATGGATGAGTTCCCATGGAGTGAGTGTGAGCTGTATAGTCGTCTGTGCAGGTTGCATATACTGCGTTGGTGCCGAATCAAGCGTCAGTTCTTTTCATGAAGCTGTTGTGGTTGCTACAGATTCAGATGTAAGCTCTGATTCCGCAATAATGGAGTCAATCTCAGCAAGAGCGTCATCGAGGGTGCCTGTTGCCGCCTCAGAAAAACTTACACTTGTATGGAGACACATAAGTGTCCAAAAGAGGTAAAAAGCAATTTTTTTCATATAAGAAAGTTAGGATACCACATAAGCCTAACATACTTCATATGAAAAAAGCAAAGACCAGACATGAAAATAGAGAGAAAAACAATTGACAATTATAAAAAAATACAATCAATTATTCTGACTGTATTTTCTGGAGTATGTTTCTATATATTCCCTTCACAACCTTTCCTCTTGATATCTCTTGCTCAGGGTATGGTGAGAAGTTCGTCTCATCGCAGGCAAGATAGTTCTCGGTCCAACCAGAGAAACACAAGACACCATTCTTCATCGCTCAGGCAGGCCATCCCGTGCGAACCCCCATTTTACTGTTTTCATCTCATTTTTGAGAAACTTTCTCTATCAGTACATTCACTTCTTTCCCGATGGTTTTCTCTGCCCAACTTTTGAATACTTGTTCTCCTGTTTTCTGTAATAACTTGATTCGCTTTTGGATGATATGATTCGGAACTTGGTTCGGATAACTTCCCGCAGGGACAGAATAGTGGTCTATATGTGCGGAGAATGGGAATGCATGAAGTTGAGATATTTGGTATTTTTCTACGACTTCCAGTGTATCTGAGAAGTCTTCGTCTGTCTCTCATGGGAATCCGACGATGAGATCAGCTCATATATTGAGTTCGACATCGTCCATTCTTTTTATAGTACGGAGCTTCGTGAGCACCTCCCTGAGTCGAGCTCCATCGTAGTGGCGGTTCATCGCCTTCAATATATTGGTTGACCCTGACTGGATAGAGAGGTGCGCGTAGGCAACGATACGCGGATGGGCAAAGAGTTCTATGAGTCTATCACTACAGAACTCAACACCGAGTGACGAGATACGGAGTCTTTCTAATTCCGTTTCCTTGAGAACTGCCTCTACAAGTTCCACGAATCGAGACTCATCATAATTGTTCGAGGTTGTTGCTCACCATGCACCGAGATTGATGCCTGTGAATACTACTTCCTTACCACCACCTGCGACGAACTCACGCACTTCCTCGAGTATCTCCTCCATCGCTCTATACTTGTGTCGCCCACGTGCCTGGACCGTGAGACAAAAAGTACAGAAGTTATCACATCCAGTCTGGATAACCATATATTTTCTCGTGAAGAGTTCTTTCCCTGCGAGTTTTTTCAGTGAGCGTATCTTGGTTGCCATCATCATCCGCTTCTGCTCTGGTGTCACAGCAAAATCATCTGGATCCTCGGGAAGTATCTCTATCTTGTTTTTGTAGTCCGCAAGTTCACTATATACCTCATAGAACCGTGGATCGACGACTCCATCACGGATATTGCCACAACCAGAGAGATAGAGTTTTTCTCAATCACTCAGTGTTGGGAGCTTGCGCTTGGCGTGCTTGACCCACTTCGCCTTGGCTTTGTCAGTCACAACACATGACGCGATAAAATATCCCTCTCGTCCCTCAAGATGAGGATGGACGAGCCATTTTTCCGCGAAGTACTTGTTGGTCTTACAACCAAAAACCTTGAAATCCATGTGAGAGAATGTATGGAATTTTTATATTTTTCAAAGTTTTATTTTATAGCATTCCCTTTTTCGAGTAATTACATACTACCTAATCAGTAATACTTCATAGGTTCTGATGGTATCCATTGCTATGATTCTGAAGGGATAAGAATAAATCCGTAATATCTCAAGTCCCTTTGCTATAAGGAAGAAAATTTCATATACCATTTTGTTGAACATACGTCAGTATTTTGTCTACATAGAGAACTTCCAATGGACTATACTCTCTTCATTCTCATTCCTGATAGCCCCATCGTTCAAGAATATTTCTCACAAAATCAATTACGGTTTCAAAGGATACCCTTGTTCATATATCACCAGAAAATATAATCTCTCTTTCTGTCATATCTTTTAAGTGAGTATCAATACGGGCTGCAATATTTCTCTGGATTATTGATTGTGCTTGTCCCGGTGAGTGTACTGGGTCTCAGAGATAGGTTTCCATAAGTTTGTAGTAAAAAATATTATTAATTATATATGTAATTTATTAATGTCAACTTTCTATAAAAACTTCCATATTTTCTTATTTTCAATACACTTTTTTCATGTTCTCTCTCTCCTTCCTCTTCCTCACTCTCCCACTCTACTCCTCCCATGTATTCATGCACTTCGGTGTGGTGACGGGGGACGTTTCTTTTGAACGGCAGAAGATGTATCTCTTCCTTATCTGTATAGCACTTGTGCTTGTAGAGATCATCGTGACACGGTTTGAGTGACTCCTCGAACAACTGAAGAAGTATGGTTACCTCCTCATCGGACTCGTCCTCCTGCCACTTGTTCCAATCATCCTCTATGGATGAGAGATGGATACATATTGGATACGAGGCTCGTATGAAAAGTTCCACGGATATCTCCTCTATGTTGGTATCTTACTTCTTGGATTCAGCCTCTCGATTGTCTCGTTGAGAGAGAGACAACGACTCGCCAATATCAGCCTCATATCTGCAAGTATCGTCTCAGTGGTGGCTATTCTTGAGGCATATGGGTTCTCTATTTTTCTGCCAACACATTCTGGTACATGGGGTGAAGGACTCCGTACCATCGCAACCATGGGTAATCCGAACTATCTTGCTGGATATCTCCTCTTCTGTCTGCCTCTTGTCTCATCGGTCAGGAGTCCTGAGAAGTGACTCTTGGCGCTTCTTATAGGAGGAGCACTTTTTACCACTGGGAGCTATATTGGTATCGGACTTGGAGTGCTCTATGGGTGATTCGTACTTGTTAGATATCTCCTCTCATACACGAGATTGAGTCATACAAGGTGATGGATTGTCACTTGGTGAAGTCTGAGTCTATTCGTCCTCATCGGGATTGTTGCGAGTATGGTGTTCCTCCCGACAGACAAGCTCCTCTCACTCTCATGACGATTCGTCCTCATGGGGGAATTACTCAGAGAGATGATACGCTTTCCACTCTCACTCATCACGGGATATGGCCCAGAGGCAATTCTCAAGTTCTTCATCGAGTCAAGAACCGCTATAGTGGATTCATATTTCCCACGCGAGAGCCTCATCGACTCATCGCACAATATACTCCTCGATATCATCTTCCAGTATGGCATTGTTCCTGTAGTGTTCCTCTCGATATATATCTACAAAAACTGGAACACTTGGAATCCTCACGCTCGTGCATCGTGGATACTTGGTATAGCGTTCCTCATGTTCAATCCGTATGTTGTCATGCACCTCGTACTCCTCACACTCACCCTCTCACTCCATGACGATAGAAAATAATTCCCCAACATCTCTGCGAATCAAGGTCATCCCTCGCGCTCGCAAAACCGAACTCGTCGGGATGATGGACGATGGAGCACTGAAGGTGCGAGTTGCGGCAGTTCCCGAAGATGGCAAGGCCAATACAGAACTCTGTTGTCATCTCGGGGAGATATATGGTGGAGAGTGGGAAGTGATAGCCTGAAATACTGGGACGAGGAAGGTGGTGAGGAGGAGATAATTTTTGGGCAATAAGTCTTATTTGTATAGATTTTTTCTCTCTTTTTGTCACTCATTTGTCACTCTGGTTTGCTAAGATAATTATGCGATATCGTAATTTATCTATTCTCACTGGTTCGAAACAGAGGAGAATATAACCTAATTTTTTTATGAAAAGAATAGTATTTCTAATTATTTCTCTTGCGATGTTCATTACGTCTACATATGCAAATAATACTAGCAATTATTCATCTGTCTGAAGAGAAAGAGAACTTGTCCATGAAATTAAGAAAAGAGATCCTATGAAATTTTCTTCACTTGAAATTCGAGAAGAAGGATGAGGAAAATTTTCACAATATCAAAAGCCATATAATATGGATATGCAAATTGATACAGCTTCCAAAAAAATCCGACTCAACAAGAATTGAGTTCAATTTGCTGTATGAACATTATCCCAGGGTAATCATAAGTTGATTGATGGACAACTTGTAAGTAGTTATAGCGGAACAACTATTGTTACACAAGCTATTGATGGATGATTTCGTCAAACAGTCTCTGTCACTTCAGCAGATGCCAATAAGTTTTACGATTTTCCAATGGACTTGCCAAAGGATTATCATTTAGTGCAAGATAACTTTAAAAATATTTCTATTCAAAATAAGTCAGGATCGATTCTTGCTCAAATTTTACAACCTTGGGCGAAAGATGCCACTTGAAAATCAATCAATACGTATTATACTATCGAACAAAATAATATACTACGTCAGCATATTGATTTTTCTGAAACAGATGCATTTCCTATTATCGCAGATCCCGCATGGTGTGGTGCATCAATTGCTTCCACAAGTTGGATAAATCGATCGGGTATATGGTCTCTAAGTATTATGCCAACAGCATGTGGAAAACTATGGATTTTATGAGCAGGGTGATTCAATGTTAATTATAGTTGGGAAGAAGTATTAAACATGACACCTAGTTCTACACACTGGGATAAAGCATATTGAACAAATACATATTGGTCTATGTACTATCAGTATGCTTGTCACCCAAATACTGCCTCCCTTCTCCTAAAGTTTCCTTGGAATATTGAACCAAGTAGACCTAATGTTGGATATCTTGCAACAGTAGCAGCACTCTGTAATCCATAGTTACTTATGAAAAATACTCTTTTAATCTCATCTGCCTGTATATCACTTTTGATATTAGGAAATATTTTCTGAACACTTTCGGATGAGCAAATTATACCTTGATGGACTATGTTTCATCCAGTGATTATCCTTGCTGTTTTCGGGGTCTTGCTATGGCATATTATTCTATCTACATCCAAAGTAACCCCTGATATATTAATATTAACTTTGTCAGTATTATACTTTTTTGTTGGGTTGATATCAATTATTTTTGAGTATAGTGTGATACATTATCGTGGACATACGTTGATGTGATATAATCTTGGGATCTTCCTTATTGCATTATCAATATTTTTGATAACTATGATGCATCTTGGAAAGATATATAGAAAATAAATAATAGAATAATCTCCACCAATTCGGTGGAGATTTTATTACCCCTCAATTCCCCTCATTATCACATAGAGCCACTTTTCAGGATTGGTCATGTCTTTAGTTGGATCGTTTTTTGTCTTGAGAGTATCAGATATCACTGTGCGAGTATCGATATCTGCATTCCCGTTGATCTCCTCTTCTGTAACTATATTGATAACTTCCTCTCAGGGGAGTTTTTTGTTCTGTGTGGATTTTGCTACGAGAGTCTCATAAGCAGGGGTGCGGATGAGGGATGCAAGAAACTCTTTTTCTTCATTGCGTTTTTCCACATTTTCACTTTGATTTTTGAGCATGTTCGTGAAGCTGTCGGTCTCGTATTCTTGCACCTTATAATATCCGATAAGGTATATCAGATAGACGACAACGGTTATGAGACCGATGAGGATGTAGTGAAAACGAGAATACAAAGTAGAGCAAGAGTTAAAACATCATGGAGGGCAAGAGTGGAGCGTCTTGCTTTTCGGTTCCTTTTTTCTACAATATCCAAAAATCTATTTTTTCCAAACATTCTCTCATGCAAAAACTCCTCCTCCGTATCCTGTTCGCAATATTTTTTGCGTTTTTCCTTTTTTTCTCCTATTCCGCGTATCAGTATTATCTCGCACTTCATAGCGATGATCCGATAGTTCCGTATATCCTCGTCGAGGAGTGAACTGCTACAGTTGTACGGTGAGAGATAGCGATCGATATGATACTCGGTGATCGATATGATCTTGTGGAGAAAGATATCATCATCACAGGCAAGCAGAGCCTCGCAGTGGTCACTTGGCCTGACAAGTCTGAGACTCGTCTGGGTGCAAGTTCTCGTCTCCGTATCGAGCGTATGCAGGTTGCGAGGGATTATTCTGCCATAGAGATAGAGTTCGCACTCGAAGAGTGACAAGTCTGGTCGACAATTGTACGTACCATCTATCCAGGGTCTTACTTCCGTACCAAGCTCCCAGGTCAAGGCGTGATTGCTTGAGTGCGTGGAACGGTCTATGATATCGACCTCACGCGTGGATATATCCGTTCAGTGGATCATAGCGTGAGCCTTACTGATAGACGTGGCAATACCGTGAATCTCCTTCCAGGAGAGCTCGTATCAGTGACAGATATCTTGAAGAAGCTCGGCAAAGAAGTGGTAGATCAGACTTGGAGCACGATGAATCAGGCGCGAGACATGCTCTATCTGGAGACACATAGAGCCTCACTTCAGTCACAGTTAGACAAGCTCTCTGGGAAGACATGAGGACTCTGGGATAGATTTGTACGATGGATACTTTCTTTTGTTCCGACATTCGCGGATCTCTCCATCCTTGAGTCACTCCTCTCTGAGGTTCCAGGGTTCGAGAATATAGCAATTCCAAAAGAAAAAATTCTTGCACTCTATCAAAAGCTTCAGGATACAAAATTTGTACAAGAACGAGACAAGATTCGTACATATATAAGTAGTCAGTCAGAATCACTAGGATTCGATGAGTCTTATCTCCAGACATTCACCCGTGGAGCCATCTGGGATCAGATGAGCTTCTCTGGTATAACACTCCAAGGGGCAGAGTATATGGTACAGGACTATGCAAAAACTCTCGGGGCGCAAGTACAGTCAGTAATGCGTAGTATCCCGACAGGAGAACTCAATACCAAGGCTCGAGAGACACTTCGACAACTTATAAAGTAAAAAAAGTTTTGACATTTGTCTCACCTCCAATATAATCCGCGGGCTTTTGAAATTCGCTTAGACGTTTTTTCTCACAGAAAGTGATGTTGGACATAAGATATTCTCTTAGAGAATAGTCTCCCAACCTCTCATTATTTATATATCCCTTGGTTAGAGGTTAAAAAGTTAAAAGTTAAACAGCATGGAATATCCATACTATAACTTGTAACTCTTCACCGATAACTGATAACTCCCACTACTATGGCAGGAATAATCGGAACAAAACTCGAAATGACTCGCATCATCCACAATGGTGCTTTTACTCCTGTAACACTTATCAAGGTTCCTACTCTTGATGTTGCACAGGTAAAGACTACTGAGACTGATGGATACGATGCAGTTGTAGTTCGTATGACAGACGGTAAGAAGGTAACTCTTCGTGAGGTATCTCGTGATGGAGCTTGGGCTTCACTCGAGAAGGGACAAGAAGTTTCTCTTGATCTTCTCGAAGGTGTTGAGCTCGTTACAGTATCAAGTATATCTAAGGGTAAGGGTTTCCAGGGTGCTATGAAGCGTTGGAACTTCTCCGGAGGTCCTGCATCTCACGGTTCTAAGTTTCACCGCGCACTTGGTTCTATCGGTAAGCGTAAGCCACGCCGTACGAAGCCAGGACAGAAGATGCACGGACATATGGGTCTCGATACAATCACACTCAAGCATGTTCCACTCGTTCTCGTGAACAAGGAACTCCGTGTAGTTGCAGTCAAGGGTCCTGTCGCTGGTGCTCGTAACTCTCTCGTATCTCTCACATTTTAGTTTTTGATTCCTCAATCTCTAAAATCTAAATTCTAAATTCTACTTATAATATGAAAGCTCCTCTTTTCGACATCAAGGGAAAACAAAAAGGTACAGTTGACCTCGAAGCAACACACTTCGGAGTAACTCCTAACGCTGGCCTCATCCACCGTCTTCTTATCCTCCAACAGGCTAACGGACGTATCGCTATCGCTCATGCGAAGCATCGTGGTGAAGTAGCTGGTTCTACTCGCAAGATGTTCAAACAGAAGGGAACAGGTAACGCTCGTATGGGTGATCGTCGTTCTCCAATGCGTCGTGGTGGTGGTGCCGTATTCGGACCTCGCAGCGAGCAGAACTGGGCAGTATCTATGAACAAGCAGGAGCGTCGTCTCGCCCTCTTCTCACTCCTCTCGACTAAGGCAACTTCTGAATCAATCAAGGTTGTTGAGACATTCGCTGGAGTTGGAGAAAAGACAAAGACTATGGCTGGATATATCAAGACTATCGAGGCAAAGAAACCACTCTTCGCTATCACTACAGCAGAACGCAATACACTCCTCGGAGCCAATAACATCATCGAATCTCGTGTTGTGAATGTAGAATACCTCAATCCACACGACCTCATGAAGTACAATGATATTGTATTTACAGAAGCTTCTCTCGCTCACCTCTATGAGCATTTCTCAAAATAATTCCAGAACTTAGAACTTCGATTTTAGAACTTAGGAAAACCTAAAATTCTAGTCTCCAAGCTTCTAAACTCCAAGCTCTAAAACCTAAATTCCTTATTTATGAATTCCCTCTATAGTGTCATCAAAAAATTCGTTGTTACGAATAAAAGTACTGACGGAGAAGTCCGTGGAGTCTACACATGTGTAGTCGATATGGCTGCAACAAAGATCGATATCAAGAATGCTATGAAATCACTCTACGGTGTAGAAGTTGAAAAAGTAAACGTTCTCCATACTCGTCCAAAGTTCCGCAATACTCGCAAATGAATTGCTCGTCGCCAAGGTATCGAGAAGAAGGCAATGATTACTCTCAAGAATGGACAGAAGATCACAAACTTTGAAGCTGTAAAATAGTTCAAAACTAAAACCTTACAAACCTTAAACCTATATTCCTATGTGAATCCGAAAGTATAAACCTACTACCCCATCTCGTCGTTTCATGACAGGTCTTACATATGAAGAGCTAACAACAGCTACTCCATACAAGCCTCTTACGAACTCTATCCAACGTCATGCAGGTCGTAACAGCGCAGGTCGTATCTCTGTTCGCCACCAAGGTGCTGGACACAAGAAGCTCTATCGTCATATTGACTTCAAGCTCGACAAGGTTGGTATTCCAGCTCGTGTTGAGACAGTAGAGTACGATCCATATCGAACTGCATTTATCGCTCTTGTATGTTACAAGGATGGTGAACGTCGTTACGTTCTCGCTCATATGGAGACTCGTGTTGGTGATGAGATTATCACTTCGAACGAAGCAAAGCCTGTGAACGGAAATCGTATGGAAATCGGAATGATCCCAACTGGACTCTCAGTTCACAATGTTGAGATGATTGTTGGTCAAGGTGCTACTAGCATCCGTTCTGCTGGATCAAGTGCTCAGGTACTCTCTCAAGAAGGTGAGTACACTCAACTCAAGATGCCAAGTGGTGAGATTCGTCTCGTTCACAAGAAGTGTTCTGCAACGATTGGAGTTGTCTCTAACTCTGATTGGAACCAGATTACTATCGGTAAGGCAGGTCGTAGTCGTTGGATGGGTCGCCGTCCTACAGTTCTCGGTTCATCTATGAACCCAGTTGACCATCCACACGGAGGAGGTGAAGGACACCAGTCAGTTGGACAACGCAAGGGGCCAAAGACTCCATGGGGTCGTCTCGCTCGCGGTGTCAAGACTCGTTCTCGCAAGAGTACAGATCGTTGGATTCTCCGTACTCGCGCTGGAAAGCTCCAAGGCTAGTAATCAATATGCTCATTACTATTACTAATTAATTAAAATATGACTCGCAGTCTTAAAAAAGGACCTTACATTGACCCACGTGTAGTAAAGAAAGTTGAGGCACTCAATGCTTCAGGAAAGAAGACGATTATCAAGACATGGTCACGTTCTTGTACGGTGACTCCAGACTTTGTTGGACACACATTCGGTGTTCACAATGGTAAGGCTCATATCCCAGTATTTGTTACTGAAGATATGGTTGGACACAAACTTGGTGAATTCTCTTTTACTCGTACGTTCCGTGCTCACTCTGGTAACAAGTAGCCCAGTATTTAGTGCTTAGAACTTAGAACTTAGATTCTTGGTTCTACCCTAAAGCCTAAGATCTAAATTCTAAAACCTATCTATATGAAAGCTTCTGTCCGAAATATCCGCATCTCTCCAAAGAAACTCAACGTTATTGCGTACATCGTTCGTGATATGAGTGCAAAACAAGCACTTGATACACTTCGTTTTATGCCAAAGAAGGGTGCTAATATTATTCATGACGTTCTCAAAAGTGCAGTAGCAAACGCTGCTCACAATGATTCTCAGGATCTTGCAACTCTCAAGATTGCATCCATCTCTGTTACTCAAGGACTTGTTATGAAGCGTATTAATCCTATCTCTCGTGGACGCGCTCACCGCATCCTCAAGAGAACATCAAACGTCGATCTCACTCTTTCTGCATAATACTTCCTTTCCACCCTTAATTTCAATCACCTATGTGACACAAAGTTAGCCCTCTCGCATTTCGTATCGGATACATCAAGACTTGGCGTTCTAACGGGTACTATGACAAGAAGTCATACGCTCAGAATGTTGCTTCAGATGTTGCTATCCGCACGATGATCAACAAGCACTTCAAGAATCTTCCTGTAGGAAATGTATTCATCGCACACTCAGGAACCAACTCTATTACGGCGACTATCTATACGTCACGTACAGCATTGATTCTCGGTAACAACGATGAAAATATCGATGCCCTCAAGGCAAAACTTACAAAAGCTTTTGTAGACTATACATTTGCTCTTGAAGTAAAAGAAATCAAGAAGCCTGAACTCTCTGCTCAGATTGTTGCTGATTCAATAGCTCGTCAGATGGAAAAGAAAATGCCATACCGCCGTGTTATCAAGAATGCAATGGCAAAGACTATGGAAAAGGGTGGACTTGGAATCAAGGTAAAACTTGGTGGACGTCTTAACGGAGCAGAGATTGCTCGTCGTGAGACATTCAAGGAAGGTAGTATCCCAACTCAGACAATCCGTGCTGACGTTGATCTCGCTTACGAGCGAGCTGAGACTCTTGCAGGAACTGTAGGACTCAAAGTATGGATATATAAGGGTGATGTATTCAAAAAATAAAACCAAACTTGCATTTTTAAAATTTTCTTTATAATTCTAACGATTTTCCCATGTTACAACCGAGCCGAACCAAATATCGTAAAGCACATCGTGGTGTCATCAAGGGTCTTGCTATTCGCGGATCTGATGTAGACTTCGGAGATTACGCTCTCAAGGTTACTGAATCTGGATACATCACTTCTCGTCAGATCGAGGCTGCCCGCAAAGCTATAGTCCGCTACCTCAAGAAGGGTGGTAAGCTCTGGATTCGTATTTTCCCAGACAAACCATATACAAAGAAGGCTCTCGAAGTTCCAATGGGAGGTGGTAAAGGTGGTGTTGAAATGTACCGAGCTCCTGTAAAACCTGGACGTATTATCTTCGAGATCGCAGATATCGCTCCAGAAGTTGCAAGAGAGGCATTTACACGTGCTGCTTACAAGCTTCCACTCAAGACTAAGATTCTCCTCTCTAAGGAAGACCTCTAGTCAACTACTGAATATTGAATAGTTCATTTGATATTCCTGAATTATTCATTCTTCATTCTTCACTATTTATTATACTTTATATGGCACCAAAGAAAAAAGCAACAGCTCAGGTAACAGGTACTACAAAGTCTCTCGTAGACCTCAAGGCACTCACAAAATCTGAACTCCAAACAGAGCTTACATCTGCACGTCGAGATCTCTATATCCTCACGATGAAAAAAGAGCTCGGAGAACTCAAGCAGTCTCACCTTATGAAGCAGTCTCGCAAATATATTGCTCAGATTTCTACATTTATCACTTCTGCAGTGTAATTCTTTTTTTCTCTTCCAAAAATTCTAACAATTTCCCTATGCGTACAAAAACAGGCATCGTCACCAGCACAAAAATGCAGAAGACAATCGTTGTTTCCGTTGAGACATACAAGACTCACCCGAAGTATAAGAAGCGTTACAAATCTACTGCAAAGTTTTATGCACACGATGAGAATGGTCTTGCAAAGCTCGGAGATACTGTCACTGTATCTGAGACTCGTCCACTTTCAGCCCTCAAGCGCTGGATGCTCATCGAGGATTCCATTGTATCCAACAATGCGTAACTTTTGATTATTGGTCGGATTTTCCACCAATTACTAATTACTAATTACTAATTTTATATGATTCAGACAGAAAGCAGACTCGTCATCGTTGATAACACAGGTGCAAAAGAAGCGCTTTGTATCAAGGTTCTTGGTGGTTCTAAGCGTCGTTACGCGAGTGTCGGTGATGTCATCGTTATCTCAGTAAAGAAAGCTCTTCCAAACGGAAATATCAAGAAGAAGGCAGTATGTAAGGCAGTAGTTGTTCGCGTTGCGAAAGAAGTTCGCCGTGAAGACGGAAGCTACGTTCGCTCAGATGACAATGCTTGTGTTATTATTGACGACAAGATGGAACCAAAGGGAACTCGTATTTTTGGCCCTGTATTCCGTGAGCTCAAGGCTCGTGGATTCCAGAAGATTATCTCTCTTGCTCCAGAAGTTGTCTAATATCCAACTCTCCACTATACACTAAATTCTATATTTTATGAAAATCCACACAAACGACGAAGTTATCGTCATCGCCGGAAAAGATAAGGGAAAGAAGGGAAAAGTCGTTAAGGCAAACCCAGCTTCTGGAACAGTTCTTATCGAAGGTGTCAATCTTATCACTCGTCATATCAAGCGCCAGGGTTCAACTCCAGGACAGAAGGTAACATACGAAAAACCAATTGATGCTTCAAACGTTATGCTTCTCGATCCAAAGACAGGAGAACCAACTCGTGTTGGATACAAGCTCGAAGGCGGAAAAAAATTCCGTGTTGCGAAAAAGTCAGGAACAGTTTTATAATATCTCGATTACACTAACACTCTGCGTACAAACTTAAGTGCCCACAGTGCCAAATAATCTTACCCCTACTCTTATGTCATTCAAAGATAATTACCAGAAAAATATCCTCCCAGCTCTTGCAAAGGAACTTGGAATCGATAATCCGATGAATATTCCTCGTATCGAGAAAATTGTTCTCAATATGGGTATCGGTACATACGTTGCATCAGGAAACAAGGACTTCTCTAGTCTCAAGAGCGACCTCGCTCTCATTGGTGGACAACTTCCTCGTATCAACCACGCTCGTAAGGCTATCTCTAACTTCAAGCTCCGCCAAGGAATGCCAGTTGGTATGATGGTAACTCTTCGTGGTGAACGCATGTATGCATTCCTCGAGAAGCTTATCTCTATCGTTCTCCCTCGTGTCCGTGATTTCCGTGGTATCTCTTCTCGCTCATTCGACCAAGAAGGAAACTTCCACTTCGGTATCAAGGAACATACTATCTTCCCAGAAGTTCCACAACTTGATGTCGTAAAACCACACGGAATGCAGATTACTCTGAAGTTCCGAACACAAGGTAAGGATCACTCTAAGGCACTCCTCGATAAGCTCGGATTCCCATTTGTAAAATAAAAATCTTCCAAACTTTTAACTCTCTCTCTTATGGCTCGTACCGCAATCGTACACAAGTGTCGCACCGCTCTCGAGAAGGCAGAACGTGCTCACGCTCTTGGTAAAAAACCAGAACATTCTACTCGTCTCTACCACCGTTGTTCTCACTGTGGTCGTGTAGGTGGATATATCGGAAAATTTGATCTCTGTCGTATCTGTATCCGTGAGAAGGCTAACGCTGGAGAACTCATGGGTGTTCGCAAATCTAGTTGGTAATAGCAGAATCAAGGAATAAGAATCCAGAAGCAAGTTTTCTAAAAAATACTACTCCTGATTCATTCTCAATTCTCATTCTAAATTCTAAATTCTAAAATTATGACTCACGATCCAATTGCAGATCTCCTTACTCGTATTCGAAATGGATATCTTGCTCGCCTTCATACTGTGGCTGTCCCATACTCAAAACTCAAAGCTGAAATTCTCCGTATTCTCAAGAAGAATGGATACATCGTTGATTTTGTAGAATCTGAAGATAAGCGTTCATTCGTTGTATCACTTCAGGATGTTCGCACAACAAAGTATGTTCCATCATTCCGTCGTATCAGTCGTCCTGGACAGCGTATCTATATCAAGAGTACTGATATCAAAAAATCACGAAATGGAGTTGGTATTTTTATCCTCTCTACTCCGAAGGGTGTAGTTACTGGATACGAAGCACACTCTCTTGGTGTTGGTGGTGAACTTCTCTGCGAAATCTACTAATAGAACAAAGAGGATCTGGGATGGAGGATGGTGATGCTACACCCTTTCTCTCACTCCAAGTATCTCTAATCTAATCTCTAAAATCTCAATTTTATGTCTCGAATCGGAAAACAACCTATTGCCATCCCTGCAGGAGTTACAGTTGAAATCACTGATATTGTAACTATCAAGGGTGCTAAGGGAACACTTACATTCAATATTCTTCCAGGTGTTAAGGTAGCACAAGAAGAAGGAAAGATTGTTGTTTCTGTAGAAAATCAGGAAGACAAGCAACAGCGTGCTTTTTGGGGACTTACTCGTGCCATGCTCCAGAATATGGCAGTTGGTGTCTCTGAAGGATACACGAAGTCTCTCGAAATTATCGGAGTTGGTTACAAGTTCGATGTTAAGGGACCACAGAAACTCGAGCTCGCTATCGGTTTCTCTCACAAGGTAAACGTTGATGCTCCAGCAGGAATCACTATTGAAGCAGACAAGGAAGAAAAAAATCGTATTGTTATCAAGTCTCACGATAAGCAACTTCTTGGATACTTTGCAGCGTATATCCGCTCACTCAAGAAACCTGAACCATACAAGGGGAAGGGTATCCGTTATGTTGGAGAACACGTTCGTCGCAAGGCTGGTAAGACGGCTGGAAAATAATATGGAAGATAATCTGTATCATCAGATTCTCAACCTTACAAAATTTATAACTCAAATTCTATGTTACAAAAACTTCACAATCGCATTCGTCGTGCTAACCGCGTACGTGCTCGTATAACTGGAACCGCTGAAAAGCCACGCCTTTCAGTCTTCCGAAGCAATACTCATATCACTGTTCAAGCTATCGATGATATTAGTGGTGTTACTCTTTGCTCAGCTCATGATATGGCTGTTAAGGGTGGTACCAAGAGCGAACGTGCTCAGGCTGTTGGAAAAGCAATTGCTGAGGCAATGATTGCCAAGGGAATCAAGACATGTGTATTTGATCGCGGAGGATATCTCTATCACGGTCGTGTTAAGGCTCTTGCTGAGGCAGCACGCGAAGGTGGACTTGCATTTTAATTTTTCTTTTACTTATAGTTTTTATGTCAGATACTTCAGTTACTCCAGAAACAGAAAATCTCGAAACAGAAGCAGTAGCTCCAGAGGCTACTCCAGCTCAACCATCTACTCAATCGAGCGAGGCTCCACGTGCACGTGAAGATCGTAAGGGAGGAGATAGAAAGCCACGTTCTCGAGATCGTGGAGGTATGCGCGAAGAGGAAAAAGAATTCCGAGAAGAGATGATTGCTATCGATCGTGTAACTCGTGTAACTGCCGGAGGTCGTCAACTTCGTTTCCGTGCATCGATTGTTATCGGTGATGGTAAGGGACGTATCGGTCTTGGTATCGGTAAGTCAGGTGAAGTTCAGGGAGCTATCGAGAAGGCTATCCGTGATGCTAAGAAGAATCTTGTTACATTTCCAATCGTAAATGGTACAATTCCTCATGACGTTGTTGCCAACTTCAAGTCAAGTTCACTCTTCCTCCACCCTGCTCATCCAGGTACTGGTATCATCGCCGGAGGTTCAGTTCGTAAGATGCTCGCAGTCTCTGGAATTACAGATATCATTGCAAAACAACACGGAGCACCAAATGGTATTACCAACGCTCGTGTTGCTATGAAGGCACTTTCATCTCTCAAGCCACTTTCTCAGGTTCGTTCATTTGCTAAGGCAAAAACAGAAAAGGTAGAAACAACAGAAAAGACAGAAAAGAAGGCACCTGCAAAAAAAGCTCCAGCTAAGAAAAAGGCAGAATAGTATAATGGATTTACAGGTTTACAGTTCCACAGTATTACAGAAATACTTAGAACTTTACATCTGTACAACTGTCATTCTGTAAAACTGTAAAACTCAATAACTCATATTTTATGACATCTCTCTCAACAATCAAACCAACTCCAGGTTCTCAGACTCGTCCAACTCGTGTTGCTCGTGGTCGTGGTACTGGTATCGGTGGAACATCTGGACGTGGTATGAACGGACAAAATTCTCGTACAGGTAAGGGAAAGCGTTATCCTACATTCGAAGGAGGACAGACTCGCCTCTTCATGCGTACACCGAAGAAGCGTGGATTTACAGCATACCAACCAGAAGAGTTCGTTGTAGTGAACCTCGATACACTTCAGTCTCTTGCTGATGCTGGTGTTACAACAGTAGACTACGCAGTTCTCTACGAACGTCGTGTAATCCGTGAGAAGGGAAAGCTCCTCAAGGTACTCGGACGCGGAAAACTCACTACTAAGGTAGAGATTACAGCTGATGCTGTATCTGCTGGTGCTAAGTCTGCTATTGAAGCAGTTGGTGGTACTATCACTGTTGCATAATTTTAGAATTCATATCATCTCCTTGAGCCATCAAGGGGATTTTTATTGTGTATTTTCTGATAGTGGGTATACTCGGATGTGCCTCTTTTAGATCTTTATCTATTTTCTTATGTTTAAGTCCTTATATTCCACATCACTCGTTTTTAGTTTATTGGCACTCTCAGCTTGTAATCTTACAACCCCATCAACCATACCAGAACCAAACTGACCAGGTATTTCTGCAACTACGAACACTGCAAGTGTTACCGTCACTCCACTTATGCTTCGGGGAACAGAGCCATTTTGGTCTTTTTCTCAGACAGCAACAGGATATGCTGTATATAGCATACCAGGTGCGAGTGCGGTCGAAGAACGATACTACACGACGACAGAAGCTCTCGTTGGAACCGATATCATCATCACAGCAACTCCACAGAATCCATCGGATCTCCCTATATCTGCACAAGTATCTCCAGCTACTTGTAGTGATGGGATGAGTGATATAGTCTATCCATATACAGTCAATCTCTCATATGGTCTTACATCATTTACGGGGTGTGGTCAATAAGAATACTTCTTCAATACTGGCTTCTATTTTCATTTGATTTATTCTCTCTTTTCTCTATAATTCGCGGGAATTCTAATTTTTCTCTATGATTGCTAACATCAAAAAAGTCTGGACTACTGAGCATATCCGTAAAAAGATTATCTTTACACTCCTTATGGTTGCTGTGTATAAGCTCCTCTCAGCTATCCCAGTTCCTGGGATCAATGTAGGACTTCTCGAAGTCTTTACTGAGCAACTTCGTGCCAATACACAACTTGCATTCTTCGGTTCTCTTATGGGTGGAGGACTTGAACAGTTTTCTATCATTCTTATGGGACTTGCACCATATATCAATGCAACGATTATTATCCAGCTCCTTGCTGTAGTAATTCCTTCTCTCGAAGCACTCAAAAAAGAGGGTGAACAAGGACAAAAGAAACTCAATAATTATACTCGCTGGCTCACTATCCCTCTCGCACTTGCCCAGAGTTATGGAATGATATACCTTCTCAACAACATTATCAATGTTGGACAAGTCCAGATAGTTGATACAACAAACTTCTTTGGAGTAGTCCTTCCTGCTATGATTGCCATCACTGCTGGTACTATGATCCTCCTCTGGCTTGGTGATCTCATTACAGAACTAGGTATTGGTAATGGCTCTTCGATTATCATCTTTGCCTGAGTTCTTGCTGGTGTTCCTCAACACATACTCAACTATACAACAACTGCCAATTACTGACTTCTCGCTGTGCTAGCTCTCCTAACAGTAGCAGTTATATATATCATCGTCAAGTTCACTGAAGGATACCGTAAGGTTCCACTTATCTATACTCGTACTGGTCGTGATGAGCGTTCACACTTTCCAATCCGTGTCAATCAGGCAGGGATGGTACCTATTATCTTTGCCATTGCTATCATCACCTTCCCTTCACTTATCGGTCAACTTCTCTCAACTCGTGGTTCGGGTACAAGTGCTGATATTGGTGCATGGCTTGCAACCAACCTCTCTATGCAGAATCCAAGTTGGATATATATTGCAATCTACTTCCTTCTTGTTATTGGTTTTGCATTCTTCTATGTATCTATCACCTTCAATACTACTGAAGTAGCAGAGAGTATCCAGAAGCGCGGTGGATATATCCCAGGAGTTCGCCCAGGGAAGGAAACTGCAGAATACCTCCAGAAGACATCTGATCGTCTCAATCTCTGGGGTGGTGGATTCCTCGCGCTCATCGCTATATTCCCATATGTTATGACGAAGATTGTTCCTATGCTCGGGTTCTCACTCTCTGGTACAACACAGATTGATTTCCTTATCTCTGGTGCGGGTCTCATCATCGTAGTTGGAGTTATCCTTGATATCATCCGCCGTATTGATGCAGATATGAAGAGCTACGACTATAAGAAGTTTTACTAAAAAATAATTCCGAGACACACAGATACATTGAGGGAACGTGCTTCTCTCTATTACCTGTGTGTTTTTATTTTTCCGACTTATTCTTCGTGTTTGTTTTTATTCTTTTTATATTTTCACTCCATCTAAATTATGAAAATCTGTGTCTGGGATACTGAAACAACATGATTCTCTACCAAGGGAGGAGATATATCACAGCAACCATACATTATCCAGTTTGCTGCAATTATTGGTGAACTTACAGTTGATGGAGTATATACTGAACTCTCTCGACATGATGTCCTCATCAAGCCACCGATTGCAATCCCTTTTGGTGCCTCACAGGTCAATGGAATCTATGATGCAGATGTTGCCGATAAGCCTGCTTTTGATGCACATGCCACAGAGATACTCAGGGTACTCAACTCAGCTGATATTGTATCTGGACACAATATCTCCTACGATGAGGAGATACTCGCCTATGAGCTCGAACGACTTGGGCGCACCTGAGAATACGCTCCGATGTCAACGGTCTGTACCATGAAGTCATCCACAGATCATTGCAAGCTCCAGGGAAGAGGATTCTCTTTCAAGCCACCGAAACTCGCTGAACTCCATAGATTTCTCTTCAATGAGTACTTCGAGTGAGCTCACGATGCGATGGTAGATGTAGAGGCAACGATGCGATGCTTTCTCGAACTCGTGAAGCGATGAGTGATACAAGTTGAGACCAATAATGTTATGCGATTGTTTTAGAATATTTTACCCTTCTTTCCATGCTCTTTCGAGACCTTCCGATAATTGAACCTATCCTTCGTGCTATTGCCGATGAGTGATATGAGACCCCAACACCAATCCAACAAGCTGCTATCCCAACTATTCTGACTGGCCGAGATTTTCTCGGTTGTGCTCAGACAGGTACAGGGAAGACTGCCGCGTTTGCGATTCCTATTCTCCAGCTTTTATTCCAAGGAAAAGATCCAGCAAAAGGAAAGAGAAAGATAAAAACACTTATCCTCACTCCAACACGTGAACTCGCCATCCAGATTGAGGAGAGTTTTCGCTCATATGGTCGATATGCTGGACTGCACCAGACAGTCATATTCGGTTGAGTTGGACAAGGGCAACAGACAGATAGACTCCGCCAGGGAGTAGATATCCTCATCGCTACTCCGGGGAGACTCCTTGATCTCATGGGACAATGATATATCTCACTTTCGGATATCGAGATATTCGTCCTCGATGAGGCAGATCGTATGCTCGATATGGGATTTATCCACGATATCAAGAAACTCTTAAAAGTTCTTCCTGTGAAGCGTCAGAATCTCTTTTTCTCGGCGACGATGGCTCCGGAGATTATGAAGCTCGCGAATACGATACTGAAAAATCCTGAAACAGTTGAGATTACTCCAGTATCTACCACTGCAGAGACCATTGCACAACATGTCTATCATGTCGACAAGGTGAACAAGAATCATCTTATCGTCCACCTTCTCAAGAATCCTGAGATCAAAAATGTACTTGTATTCACTCGAACAAAACACTGAGCTGATAAGGTTGTCAGATTCCTTGTTGAGAAGGGAGTTGTTGCTGAAGCTATTCACGGGAACAAGTCTCAGAACAATCGCCAACGCGCGCTCTCGAACTTCAAGGAACAAAAAACTCGCGTACTCGTAGCAACTGATATAGCCTCTCGTGGTATCGATATCGATGCACTCGAACACATGATCAACTACGACATCCCAAATATTGCTGAGACATACGTTCACCGTATTGGTCGTACTGGTCGTGCAGGTGCAAGTGGTATTGCGATATCTTTTGTCGAACATGATGATCTCGAGTTCCTCCGTGATATCGAGCGCCTCATCCGTCAGTCGATACCAGTTGTAGAAGATCATCCATTTCCGAAGACCAACTTCACAGCGAGTCCACCAAAACAACAACAGCAGCGCCCACCACGCAAGCCGCATGGAGCACCAGGTTCCAAGGCACTCACACATCGATCACATCAGCGAGATGCTTCATGAAAAACAGGAACACCACAATCAGGAGCAAAAACTCCACAAAAACCAATACATCAAAAATCGCCGCGACCAGTCTCCCAGACTCAAAATAAGTTTGCCCCGAAAACACATGGAACACAGAAATAATACAACAGTTCACATTTTGTATTCCATATTTTCTCTTTACAGTGCACGAGTTTTCAGCTATACTCCTATTTTTCCAAAAAAGATTTGCAATTTTCTCGATTGTATATATACTCCGCGAGCAATTTTTATAAAAAGTACCAAAACTAATGCCAAAAGACGATAAAATCGAAGTCGAAGGAAAAGTCCTTAAAGCTCTTCCTGGTGCCATCTTCGAGGTAGAGCTCCCAGAAGAGTTCTCGAACATGGTTATCCGTGCATATGTCTCGGGCAAGATGCAAAAGAACCTCATTCGTCTCATTCCATGAGATACAGTGATGGTGGAACTCACACCATATGACCTCACCAGAGGACGTATCACGTTCCGAAAGCCTAACGCCAATGCTCCCGTTCGTACAGCACAAAACAATCACAATCGCAAATAATCCATTATGGATTTGAAGCTCAAGGAATGAGAATTATAGTATCATTCCTCACTTCCTTGTTATAATAAATACCCTTTAACTTTTTCTCCCATGAAAGTCCGCCCATCAGTTGGTAAAATCTGTGATAAATGTGTTGTCATCCGTCGTAAGGGTGTCGTTCGTGTTATCTGTTCTTCAGAACCAAAGCACAAGCAGCGTCAGGGCTAATTTGTATATTTTCCCTCTCAAATTCAATACTAAATTCTAATTACTCTCTATTATGGCACGTATCGCTGGAGTCAATCTCCCTGATTCAAAACATGCAGAAATCTCACTTATGTATATATATGGTGTAGGTCGTTCACTTGCACAGCAGATCCTTACGAAGGTAGGAATCGCTTGGAACAAGAAGATGGGGGATCTCTCAGAGTCTGAGCTCGACCTTATCCGTGAGGAACTCAAGCACTTTATCATCGAGGGTGATCTTCGTCGAGAAGTCGCAGGAAATATCAAGCGTCTTACTGAAATCGGTACTTACCGCGGATCTCGCCACAAGAAGCGTCTCCCAGTACGTGGTCAACGTACGAAGACCAACGCTCGTACTCGTAAGGGTAAGGCGGTTGCTATTCAGAATAAGAAGAAATAATAATACTTAGAACTCATCGTAGGTTCTAAAAACTCAATTCTAAAAACTAAATACTTATATTTATGGCTACTCCAACACTTCGAAGATCGAAGAAAACTCGTAAGAATGTTCCAGAGGCGATCGTATTCATCACTGCAACACTCAACAACACTCATATTGTTGTATCTGACCAATCTGGACATGTTCTCACTTGGGCAACAGGTGGAAGCTCTGGATTCAAGGGTGCTCGTGAGGCAACTCCATATGCAGCTCAGATTACTGCTGAGAATGCAGTATCTAAGGCAAAGACACTTCACAATGTTGAACGTGTAACTGTCTATGTAAAGGGTATTGGTGCAGGTCGTGAGCAAGCAATCCGTGGTATCACTTCTGCTGGAGTTGATCTCGTTGCTATCTACGATGTAACACCAGTTCCACACAATGGATGTCGCAAGCCTAAGGCTCGTAAGTTATAATCCTCAATTCCAATTGATTTTTCTCTTGAATCTCTAATTTCTCTACTCTATGCGTTACACAGGACCAAAAATGAAACTCTGCCGCCGTGAAGGTTACAACCTCTTCGGTGTAGAAAAATACAACCTCGAAGACAATCACCGCAAGGTAAAGCGTGCAGGAAAACTCTCTGAGTTTGGTGTTCAGCTCCGTAAGAAGCAAGCTGCAAAACGTCAGTTTGGACTTACTGAGAAGCAATTCCTTCGCTACTACAAGCGTGCAGTACGTACAGATAAGGTTACTGGTGACGCTATGATTGCTCTCATCGAGACTCGTTTCGATAATGTTATCCACCGCGCGAACTTTGCTCGTACAATCATGCAGGCTCGTCAGTCTGTTGGACATGCACACTTCCTCGTGAACGGAAAGAAGCTCAATATCCCTTCTTACGAAGTACGTGTTGGAGACGTCATCACTATCAAGGAGCGCCTCAAAGAATCTTCACTCTACAAGTCTCTCGTTGAAGAATTCCAGGCATTCTCTGAAAAGAATAAGGCTGCACAAGTAACTTCAGTTCGCTGGCTTACTGTTGATGCTAAGAAGCTCACAATCACTGTAACTGCACTCCCTGAAAAGGCTGACTTCGATCAAATGATAGATATCCAACGTATCGTCGAATTCTACTCTAAGTAGTACCTCTTCTCTTCTTCGTACTATCTAACCTTCACTCTATGCATATTATTCATACTGCCATCGGAGTTCCAAAGATTTCACGAACGATTCTCTCAAGCAATGAAGAGACGTTCCTCATTGGACCACTTCCGAGTGGATATGGAGTTACTCTTGGAAACTCTCTTCGCAGAGTGATGCTCTCATCGATTCCAGGTACACGAGTAACAGGTGTAAAAATCCCAGGTGTTACACACGAATATACAACTCTCCCAGGTCTCCGTGACTCTATCCTCGATGTTCTCCTCAACCTCAAGGGTCTCGTTATCGAGAAGTCAACAACAGGTATCGAGTGGCTCACTCTCTCTAAGAAAAAAGGCGGAATCGTTACAGCAGCAGACATCAAGTGTCCAGGTGGTGTAACTGTCCTCAATCCAGATATGTACATTACGAGTCTTGATGATGGATTCGAATTCTCTCTTCAGGTTCGTGTAGAAAAAAATGTTGGATACGTCTCTATCGAAGAACTCGGAAAACGTGAAGATGAAGCAGGAGTTCTCCTTGTAGATGCCAACTTCTCTCCAGTACTCAGTGTGAAGTACGAGATCGAATCAACTCGCTACGGTGAGATGACGAACCTCGACTCACTTACTATGACTATCAAGACGAACGGAGTTATGTCTCCTTCTGATGTCGTCAAGTTCTCTGGAAAGATGCTCGAATCATACTTTGGACTCTTCAACGAAGAAAACCTTCAAGTTGGTGGTGAATTTATCGCTGATATCCGTCAGGTTCTCGAACGTGAAAAACAAGAAGTAAAGGCAGATCTCGAAAAGGAAACATATACTCCTATCGAAATCATGGGTCTCTCTCCTCGTACACTCAATGCACTCGTTAACGGAGATATCCTCTCTATCGAACAGCTCACCAAGTGTACAGAAGCAAAGCTCTCGTCTATCAAGGGCTTCGGAAAGAAGGCTATGACAGAAGTACGTGATGCTCTGCGAGGTCGTGGATTCAAACTCCTTGGAGATGATTAGTCATCAGCACTTCAAACAATTAAAAATTAACAATTAAACAGTATGCGCCACCGAGTCAAAAAACATCTTCATTTAAGTGGAAAGGATCAAGCACACCGTAAGAGTGTTGTTCGTAACCTTATTTCTGGGCTTTTCGAGCACAAGTCTATTATCACAACCGAGAAGAGAGCACTTGCTATCACTCCAGTTGCTGAGAAGCTTATCGAAGTTGCTAAGAGCGATGCTACAGAATACAACAAGATTCGTTACATTACTCCAGAAGTATTCACTGAGGCTGCAAGTCGTGCTATTCTCGAAGTAGCCAAGAACTACACTGACCGTAAGGGTGGATACACACGCATCACTCCTATCAAGTATCGTGATGGTGATAGTGCTCTCCTTGTAAAAATCGAACTTGTATAATCGAACTTCAATCTTACAAACATTATAAAAATTCTTATGAAAACAATTTTCTCAAAGCAAATCCTCGGTAAAGAACGTCCATGGTACATCGTTGATGCAAAGGGACAAAATCTCGGACGCCTCGCGACTCGCCTTGCTCGTACTCTTTCAGGACGAGATCGTGTAGACTACACACAACACGTTGATAATGGTGCCTATATCATCGTTACCAATGTTGCTGATGTTGCTGTCTCTGGAACCAAGGAAACAGTGAAGATGTATCGTTCTCACTCACAGTACCTCGGTGGTCTCAAGGAGACAAATCTTACCAACATGCGTAAGAAGAATCCTGCACACATCCTCCGTCATGCTGTTGCTGGTATGCTTCCGAAGAATCGTCTTCAATCTGATATGCTCGAACGTCTCAAACTCGTAGTTGGTGATGCTCACCAGTTCGAAGCTCAGAAGCCACAAGCACTTTCAATATAATTCAACTTATCACTCTCTAATTATTTTTCTATGTCAGATAAAAAGTACGCATATGCTGTAGGTCGTCGTAAGACTGCAGTTGCACAGATTCGTCTCTACTCTGGAAAAGGAGCATCAACTATCAATGCAAAGCCAATCGATGCATACGTTACACGTGCAGACCTATTTCAGACAATCTATGCACCACTCAAGACAGCTGGAGTATATGAAGACTTTCACTTTGATATAGAGGTATCTGGATCAGGAGAGAGTGCTCAGGCTCAGGCTATCCGCCACGCGGTTGCTCGTGCTCTCGTAGTTGCTCAAGAAGCTCTCAAGCCAACACTCAAGGGTGCAGGATTCCTCACTCGCGATGCACGTAAGGTTGAGCGTAAGAAGCCAGGTCTCCACAAGGCCCGCAAGGCAGGTTCTTGGTCAAAGCGTTAGTATCTCACTCAGTTATCATACTCAAAAATATAATTCTCTATTATGCCTACAATTAGCCAACTCGTCCGTTCAAAGCGTAAAGACAAGACTCGCAAGAGTAAGTCTCCTGCGCTTCAGTTCAACAAGAATACACTCAAGAAGGAGATGTCTCCACTCGCTGCTCCTATGCGTCGTGGTGTATGTCTCAAGGTGTATACTAGTACACCGAAGAAGCCAAACTCAGCCCTCCGAAAGGTTGCAAAGATCCGTCTTACTAATGGTTATGAGGTTATCTCATATATCGGAGGTGAAGGACACAATCTCCAAGAGCACTCTGTGGTTATGATTCGTGGTGGACGTGTAAAGGATCTTCCAGGTGTACGTTACCATATCGTTCGTGGTCTTCTCGACTGTCAGGGTGTTGATAAGCGTGGTCAATCTCGCTCACTCTACGGAACCAAGAAGCCTAAGGCGAAGAAATAAGAGAAACGAGGTTTTTCCTCATCTCTCATTATCCTATCCTAAAATCTAAAACTAAATTCTAATCTCTATTTTATGAGTACAAAAGGAAGCGTATCATTCTCGACTCGTAACGAACGTCTCACGAAGTTCGTGAACTATATCATGAAGAATGGTAAAAAAACTCTTGCATATAAGATTCTCAATACAACATTTGATATCCTCCGTGAAAAGGGATATACAAATCCAGAGGAAGTATTCGACAAGGCTCTCGACAATGTTATGCCAAAAATCGAATGTCGTCCTAAGCGTGTTGGTGGAGCTATCTACCAAGTACCGATGGAGGTTCCACAGGGACGTTCATTTGCACTTGCTTCACGATGGATTCTTGCTGCTGCTCGTGGAAAGAGTGGAAAAGATTTTTCTCACTTCTTGGCTCAGGAATTCGTAGATGCTGCGACTGAGACTGGAGTTGCTGTAAAAAAGAAACTTGATGTCTACAAGATGGCAGAAGCAAATAAGGCATTTGCTCGCTACGCGAACAACAGATAATATTTTCTACAATTCAACAATTAATAACTAACAATTAATCGGATATGGCTCATAAAAAAGCGATGGGATCGACCGCCAATGGTCGAGACTCACAAGCCAAGAGACTTGGCGTTAAGATCTACGGTGGACAACCTGCTATCTCTGGAAACATCATCGTTCGTCAGAAGGGTAATACTTTCTGGGCAGGAACAGGTGTCGCTCAGGGTGCTGACTTTACACTTTTTGCAACAACAGATGGTGTAGTTTCATTCGCTGAAAAGCGTCGTGTTCGTTTTGACGGGCGCGTATACCGTGATACATATGTTTCAGTTATGTAAATTTCAGATCTTAGAACTTAGATCTTAGAGCTTAGGGAATACTTCCTATAAGTTGCTACTCAGTTCTAAGTCCTAAGTACTAAATCCTAAATTCTAAATTATGACTCTCTCTCCTCAACAGCAACTCTCAAAAGTCCGTGGAAAAAAGCGTTACTCTGCTTGGGTCAAGCTCAATGCAAAACGTCTTAAGAACAGTGTATCGAGCCTTCAGTTCAATGCTGCAGGTGAGGCAGTTGCTCTTGCCCACTTTGTATCTCCTATTACTGGACAATACAAGGGACGCCAAGTTATCCGTGTCAAGGTTGGACGTGGAAAGGCTCCAACAAAGATCCGTGCGTAATTATAATGTATGAATAATAAGGTATCTTCGCATACCTTATATTTATATCTTATACTGTTCCTTTAACATTTTCCGTACCTTATAACCAGAATACCTATGATATCCCGTCGTCAAACGCGTGAATACCTCTTGCAGTCTCTCTATGCACGAGTACACCTTTCACCCTTTGATCGGGATATTTTTTATTCTACGTTTTTCTCAGGAGGCAATACAGTTGAACTTGATACTGCATATCTCACGGCCATGGAGGATCTCATCATCGCCAACGAGCGCAAACTCATCGATATTACAGCGCTATTGGCACCAAAATTCGAGATAGATACTCTTCCAGTACTCCATATACTCATCCTCATGATATCGCTTACAGAGCTCGTATATTGGACAGGAGAAGCAATTCCTGAGTCGGTATCTGTGAACGAGGCCATAGAGCTTGCAAAACGCTTCTCAGATGACCAAGGAAAAGGATTTATCAACGGAGCACTCTCAACCTTCCTCAAGGATAGAGATAAAGCAATGCTTGAAGCAAAAGAAGGCGCATTTAAAATATTTGGGTAGATCAAACTTACACTTCAAGATTATATTTTGAAGTTTTTGTTTTTATTGTTACAATGTCTCTCGTTTATACTTAACTTTGCCTCATGCCACGCACTTCACTTCGCTATGATCGTGTGGAGTTTGAAGCGAAAGTGAGAGAACTCCTCACCTCGCTCCAGATTCTTCCAAAAGATCCCCAACTTTTTATCCTTGCTTGTATCCACCGCTCTGTCCTCAACGAAGCAGCTCAGGGTTATACAGAGTCCAATGAGCGTCTCGAATATCTCGGAGATGCTGTTCTCGAGCTTGTTATCACTGAGGCACTTTTTCATGATTTTCCTGAGAAGCCAGAGTGAGAACTTACAGATATTCGTTCAGCCCTTGTGCGTGGGCGTAATCTCGCGGAGATAGCACTGAAGCTTAACTTCGCCTCTGTTGTTCAACTCTCTCGTGGTGAGTCCATCGCAGGTGGACATGAGAATCCATATATACTCGCCAATACTTTCGAGGCGATTACCGGCGCGCTTTATCTTGATCAAGGATTCGATGTCGCCAAAAAGTTCCTCCTCACCCACGTATACTCGACACTCTCACACATCCTCGATAAGGGGCTTTTTGTAGACCCAAAGTCGTTCCTCCAAGAACACACACAGGCTATCTGGGGAATCACACCACAGTACCAAGTTGTAGAAGAGATAGGACAAGACCACAACAAGCTCTATGTTGTATCAGCTATCCTCGATGATATCATCCTCGGAACAGGTAAGGGCTCATCGAAGAAAAAAGCCGAACAAGATGCAGCAGAGAATGCGGTATCTATTCGGTCAGAGTGGGAAGGTAAGATTACTCTTACGAGGAAACCAGGGATGTAATTAGAATACTTTAAAGTATGCCTTCGGAAATGAGAGTCTATATTCGATAAAATTTTCTTTGAACTCTGTGTATCCTTTTTGATCACTTGGACCTGTGCGGTTGCGGAGTTGATCGAAGGTGATATACTTGATTCATCGTTCGAGAGATTCTCGGAACCATGTATCGATGAGAGCTGTACCACCCTGAATGTCATAGGCATCTTTGCCAGTGAACGCGACGAAGTGAGCAGAATGATTCCCAAGGTAATCAAGACATGCAAGTCAGGCAACTATCTTGCCATCACGATAGACGCACCATTGTCGGACTTTACTCGGGTCATGTTTGGAGATACGCTTGTAGTTCGAGATATAGTCACTCTTGAACCAGTGCTTCACGCGTGTTGCACGGAATGCCTCGACAAAAGTCTCAGGATTCACGGCGCGAACTTCGGCTCCAGACTTTTCGAATTTCTTTATAGCCCTCTTGGCGCGATCATTCCACTTATTGCGATAATTTGCATCAAGTATATTTACACTTGTTTCCTGAAAGTGATCATTGATCCACATACGTCTCCAGCCTTTTGGTATATCAGTTCGAGAGTATGGAATCCAGGTTATTATACCATGCTTCATGCCATCTGTCTTGAGTTTTTCTATATCTGGTTCGATATCCGTACGCTCATAACGAGAGACATAGACATCGCCAAAAAGACGCTTCTTCCAGGCGTATTGCGGAGGATTCCCAATATCGAAAGTGGTGATATTGCCACAAGATTCGAGGTAGGGACGATAGAGCTCTGCACTGGTACGATGATAGTAAAAATCCTGAGGATACTCTGATGGTTGGAGGTGTTGCATGGAAAAATTGTAGCAGAACTGAGGATAAAAAGCAAAATTTATTATTCCACCGTCACTTCCACAATAATCTTTGCGAGAGTGTCTCGTGTGATATGGATATAGACGAGGTGTTCACCTGCAGTCTTGATATGTGTCCTGTTTGGAAGCTTGATGTCCTGCTTTTCGAATGCTATTCCGAATTTCTCGTTCACCTTAGCACCAACAGCATGCTCGTCGAGACCGCCGAATATCTTCCCATTCTTTCCCTTGAGAGTGAATGCAATACGTTGCCCGTCGAGTTCCTTCTGTATCTCGAATGCCTTTTCGAGGCGGATACGTGCTTGGTCTTGGCTTCGTTTTTTATCAGCTTCGATTTTTTTGAGACGTTCTGCAGTGATCTCTTTTGCTATCCCTTTTGGTATGAGGGAATTACGTGCCTGGGGTGTCGAGACTTCGATTATCTGTCACTTGCGCCCGAGATGAGCGACATCTTGGAGGAGTTCGACATTGATCTTGCTGATTGCCATAATATGTATGAGTTTAGATGATGAGTGAGTCTGAGTATATACAATTCACTACAAAATAAAAGAGAGAACCGAAACACAAAATTGACAAAATAAAATTACAGTATATTGCAATATAAAAAGTTTTGACTTTAACAATTTTTCACTATAATCCACCAGTCTCAAGGTTTTCGTAGTTTCTGTGTATCAACCTTTGCCTTTGTCTTTGTTTCTCTTTGTCTATATTGGGGTATCGCCAAGCGGTAAGGCAGCGGACTTTGACTCCGCCATTCCTAGGTTCGAATCCTAGTACCCCAGCCAATATCTTGTCAAGCTGTTTTTCTCGACAAAAACTCTTACTAGAATACACTATCTGCGTTCGACTAGATATAATAATTCAATTATTTTCTCCATTCGGATTCAAATACAATCCACTTTTTATCTCGCTTCGTTATAAGGTTTCAAGTACTCAAACTGAGTCTCTTATATGAGCATAACTTTCTTTTTTATGATAGCAGTAGTAGAACTCGGTGGAAAACAATATACAGTAGAAGTTGGTCAAGCACTCGTTGTAGACCACCAGCATCATGATGTTGGAACATCTTTTGATGTTGCAGCTATGCTCGTTGCTTCTCCAGACGGGAAGACTGTCAAAGTTGGTACTCCAACAGTTGATGGATCTAAGGTAACCCTCAAAGTTGAAGAACACTTCAAGGGTGAAAAAGTTCGTGTATTCAAAATCAAGTCAAAAAAACGCTATATGCGTACTGCAGGATTCCGCCCACACCAGACTCGTCTTGTGGTTGAGTCTATTGCATAGTCGGACCAGATTGCCCTCATATTTTGCAGTTTTTGATTCTTTTAGAAGCGGGCAGAAGCGAGGGCATTTTATCCCTAAAAACTCTCGATGACACCATCGCTCAATACCCGTGCTCGTCTCGCAAGAGCGGCACGAAACAATGTTCCCTTACAGACTGCGACAGAGACGTTCCAGAAATTCAAGTGGTTCACGCTTGTTCTCATGGTTATATTTCCAATATATCCATCGCTTTCTCTGATAGGTTCCGATGCGAGTGCACACGGAGCGGATTATGATGAGTCAAGTATTATCACAGCATATAGTGACGAATCACTCGGTGATGCTTCATATTTTTCTGAGAACTGATTGATTGCGGTTGGTGGATCTTTTGCTGAGGATATGACTATCGATATAGCAGATACAGCAACAGGTGATATCATCACTACCCCGGATCAAGCAGATAGAAAAAAGGCGCCACAGATAGTGCGATATACAGTCAAAGCTGGAGATACTCTCGGAAAGATATCAGATATGTACAATGTGAGTATCGATGCTATCCGTTGGGCCAATGACACAGGACTTGATCCACTGAAGCCAGGGATGATTATCAAGGTTCCACCAACTTCTGGTGTTGTCCATACAGTCAAAAAATGAGATACACTCTTGGCTATTGCTGCCAAGTATAACATTGCATCGAGTGATATATCGAGTTTCAATCAATTGGGTGAAAAAGCCATGCTCCGTATTGGTATGGAACTCATGATTCCAGGAGCACAGAAAAAAGCTACCGTTGTTGCAACCACGACCACACCGACGTCTTCTGCGGCAAAACCAAAACCAGTACCACAAGCCACTCCATCCACTCGTCCTGTAACAGTTGATGCAAGCGGACTCAAGTCGAGTTATGCTATTGTATATACAGGGAAGAATCGAGGATTCGTTCCGGGAAACTGTACGGCATATGTAGCTCAGAATAAGAATGTAACATGGCGTGGGAATGCGAACATGTGGATCAAGAACGCTCGTGCTCAGTGAGTTCCTACAGGTTCTAAGCCAGTTCCTGGTGCTATCGTTCAATTCTCTGGACGTGGCTACTCTCGTGCCTATGGCCACGTTGGTATCGTTGCTGATGTTACGGACACACACATTATCGTAAAAGATATGAACTATCGTTGACTCTATGAGATAACAATTCGTAAGGTGAGCAAGACTGACCCATCCATCGATGGTTATATCTATGTAGACTAGATACTAGAGCTCCCCCAAGGATATCCTTGGGGGAGTTTTATGTATGTATTTCTATACACGGTATCACTATGATTGCATGCTATTTATAGTAGTATATAAAAAATCCCCTCAAATTTGAGGGGATTTTTTGATCAGATAATTAGAACTTGCGTGGAGCGCGCTCCTCACGAGGCTGAGCCTCGTTAACTGCGAGCTCGCGACCCATAACTTCCTTACCGTTCATAGCTTCGATAACTGCAGCCATATCTTCTTCGTTAACATCAACAAAAAGGAAACCCTTCTTGCGTCCTGTCTCACGATCAGTAGGCCAGAAGAAGTCTGCAACTGGTGCAACTTCCTCGAAAATAGCGCGAAGCTCATCAGCTTCAATACGAAATGGAACGTTTCCGACAAAAAGTCGTTTTGTACCTGGAGTGGTAGCCATAGGGAAAAAAAAGAGAAAATAAATTGCCGGGACTTGAAGCGATTCTCTCAAATTCTCTAAGGAACCGAGGAACACAAAAGACTGTCGACCCCCGTATTGTACCCACTTTCGTTTAGATTGCAAATTTTCTCGCATTCTCCCTTGATTTTCGCTCCTAGAGACATACACTACTGGAATATATTTTTATACAATTTTGTCATGAGTGATATCAAAAAACCACTTCAACACATAGGATTTATCATGGATGGGAATCGGAGATGGGCTCGAAAGCTCTCGAATATTGTATCTTTTGGTCATGAAAATGGAGGTGATAATATCGAAAAAGTATTGGAACTCTGCCTCAAAAAAAGTATCCCTTACGTCAGTATGTGGGCCCTCTCAAAAGAAAATATCCTCGAGCGTGATACGTGAGAAGTAGAGACAATATACAGCCTCATCGAAAAAAAAGTTCCGAAACTTGTAGAAAAACTCACGAAGAACTCTATACGTTTCGAGATTGTCGGCGATCTCTGGCTTGTACCACCACATATTCGCACCATCCTACTTGATGCCATAGAACAGACACAATGATGAGACAAGATGACCTTTGTTCTTGCGATTGCCTATAGTGGACAAGATGAGATAGTACGCTGAGTGAAGCGATGTATAGCGGAGTGAATCGATCCAAAAAGTCTCACAGAAAAGGAGTTCCTCACCTATCTCGACACAGGAAAATACCCCCCACTTGATCTCATTGTTCGTACTGGAGGGAGTATCCGTCATTCAGGATTTTTTCTCTATCAGTCAGCATATTCTGAATACTATTTTACCGAGACACTTTGGCCTGATTTTGGACAAGAGGATTTTGATAGAGCTCTTGATTTTTATCATGGAGTCAATCGGAATTTTGGAAAATAATACTATCCACGGATAATCCCTATTTTTAGAACGCAAGATATCTTTCTCTAATTCTCACCCTATGCCTATATCTTCTTGGCTTCCACAATATCAGGATATTATCGAATGAGCAATTCTTGATTTTTTTGATACTCGTTATCCTGTTTCCAGCTGAGTGGAGAAGGTATATGAAGAAGCACTCAGGTATGCGGTTGAATGAGGTGGTAAGAGACTTCGTCCTATCCTTGCCATGCTCACATATGAGTACAGTGCAGGAGTCCAGACGGACTTCTGGAAGACGCAATCTGGTCAAAAAATACTGCGAGCCTTGGTAGGAATCGAGCTCATCCACTGTTATACACTTGTTCACGATGATCTCCCATCGATGGATAATGATGATCTCAGACGTGGAAAACCAACAGTATGGAAGGTATATGGTGAACCAATGGCACTCCTTGTTGGGGATACACTTCAGACGATGGGATGGGAATTGCTCACATCTTCGGACAATATTCAGGTTGTCACTCTCATGACGCGAGCATTGGGGGATATCGGAGTAGCTCGATGACAGGTACGAGACACGTTTTTACGACATGACACCTTGATGCTTGATGACCTTCTTCGTATACATGATGAGAAGACGGGTATTTTTATTGCTGCATGTCTCGTAGTGGGGGGAGTACTTGGGGGTGGAGATGATACACTTGCACACAATCTCAATATCCTTGGACTCTTGCTGGGACGAGCATTTCAGATACAGGATGATATATTGGATGCAGAGTGAGATGCAGCCACTATGGGGAAAAAATCAAAAAAAGATCAAGCACTCTGAAAATGAATTGTCTCCTTGATGTGACTCGAAGAATCAAAGGAGATACTTCGAGTACTTGAAGGCTCTATGTTGGCACTCACAAGAGAGATGACAGATGCTCGATTTGCAGAGATTGTAGAGTTCGTGGTACATCGTACTCGATAGGACTCGTATTCGAGATGGATTTTTTGCTACTTGGCAACGGAAAATCCTATCAATATTTGCAAAATCAGGAAAAATGTGACATACTCCTAGGGTAATTACGATTCTCTATGGAACAGTGGGTTCTCGAATACCAACAAAACATCAATGATGCGATTGCTCGTTTTTTCCAGGAACACTATACAGGTAATCCAGGACACAACGAAGCTACTCTAAGAGAAGCAGTCATCTATGCTATGAGCTATGGAGAGAATTCTCGAATCCATACGCTTCTTGCGATGGTGGCATATGAGGAATTTCTTGGTATCACCGCGGAATCCTCTATCAGCGTGCTTTTGGGTATAGAATTTGTCCATACAGGCCTGATGCTCCACGGTGATGCTGCTGGAGTGACCAACATCTATATCGCTGAAGGATTGCCCACTATCAAAAAATACTGATCAGCCTTCTCTGTTGTTGTGGGTGATATCTTGATTGATCTCGGTATCGAACGACTCTCCCAGTCAGGGAATATGCAGATTGTCCGTGAGGCTCTCGCGGCATCTGGAGATACAGGCTATCTCAGGGGTATGGCTCGAGATATCCTCACTGACCATACTGTAATATCAGAAAAAGAATACCTCACGATGTACGATGAAAAACTCGCACGCAATATAATTGCTTCATTCTTGATTGGGAGTATGCTTGCGGGTGATGCATCTCAGCTCTTGAAAGACCTCTTTCGTCAATTCGGAACCTTCCTGGCTCGTATCTACCAAGTTGGGCATGATATCGATATCCATGAGAGTGGTATAAGCAACCCCAATAGTGAGATGAATCGTGAACGTTGAGTGGTTGACTTCCTCTGATATGAGAAGGCAAAGGCACTCAACGAAGAACTCTATATGGAGCTCATGAAGATGACGGGTGGATTCCAGAATCCCAAATTCCAAGATATTATCATGCTCTTCAAGGAACGACGTATCAAGGATATATAAAAATACAGTGAATTAATTCACTGTATTTTTTTGATATTGGTAGGCCTTCCATGTGTTCTCGATGAGAGTGGCAACGGTCATCGGTCCGACACCACCAGGGACAGGAGAGATAGCTTGTACAGCGTCTACGAGATTCTCGTAATCTGCATCTCACAGGCCGACTCAGTCCACGAATGTAGAGCCAACATCGATGATGATGGATCTATCTGTGACCATGTCCTTCGTGAGGAATCCTGGTTGTCCGATTGCGATGATGACGATATCTGCATCCCTAGTTATATCTACGAGGTTTGGGGTTTTACTATTGCAACTTATGACTGTTGCTCCAGAATTGATGAGCATGAGAGCCATAGGCTTGCCGACGATATTGGATCTCCCGATAACAGCAACTTTTTTGCCAGCAACATCGATATCATAATACTTGAGCATCGTCATAACTCACTTCGGAGTACAACTCCAGAGTCCGTCATGTCCAAGGAACATATTGCCAATCTGAGTCTTGGTGAATCCATCGACATCCTTGTCTGGAGCAATACACTCAGTTACGCTGTATCGATCGATATGTGCTGGAAGAGGTGCTTGGACGATGAGTCCATGGATTTTCTCATTGGCTGATAGTCCTCGTATCTCGGACTCGAGTTCTTCCTGACTGATAGTCTCTGCATACCGATAGAGTCCAAAAGCCATACCAACTTCTCGTGCGCGACGCTCCTTCATCCTGATATATGCCTCACTCGATGGATTATTCCCAACAAGCACGACAGCAAGCATCGGCTTCTCTGGAGTTTCTGAATAGGTGATTTCATTTTTTATCCCTTCGAGGATGGTGGAGGCAACGATGCGTCAGTCGAGTATCATAGGCGAGGAGTATATTTTTACGAGAGGAACAATATTGTAGAGAGGATATGAAAATAGGGGGAAAAGGCAAGAAAAAAGCCCGACGTGAGTCGGGACTTATTTCTTAAATCAAGGAAGTGTTCATAGTTGTTTAATTTTCTCAAAACGTTCCTCACTCATAGCCCTTAATGATTTTCGTCATGACATATCTATAATGAAGGAATCGATGTACTTTAATCGCCCCTCTCTTGTTACTACGAGATTTTCATCTCAAAATAAATCTACAATAAATCAGGCTTTTGCAAGTGCCTGGTATCAACAAATAAATAAATCAACATCATTTTGCAAATCATGATTATTTATTAGTTCCTTTTTGAGAAATTCAAAATTATCTCCTTCAAATACATCATAAGCAATAGTTACAGGAGTACAAACCGCTGTAACAAGTTGCCTATCGCTTCATTCAGTACATTTTTCAGATACAAATGCCTGTAGAGGAACAATATCTCAAAGATGGTGCCTTAGAAGGTGATATTCTTGATTTACTAAATCTAATTTCTCAGAACCAATTCTTGATTTTTTTACAATCACTCTTATTACGTGCTCTCATTCTTTGAAGCTCATTAATTTTACAGATACACAATTGGATCATAGTTTCTTTTCCGTCCTATCTCAATGATGTTCTAGAGGGGCCAATCCATGTTATATATATTCGCTAATCCTTGTCACATAGCTTGAATAGTTAATTATAAATACTATACAACTTTATCTTATTAATTGCAAATTTAATATTATTATGAAAATAATTCTCATTATTTCTTTTGTGATTTCTATGTTTTCCTTATAATAGAGTTCTGTTCCTTTTGTTCTTTTTTTGTCATGTCGTAGGTATCCCTTTCTGACTCATCTTTTGAATATAAATAGGGTTCTCTCTCATAAGTACAAGAAAAAGGGATTCCTTCGCAAAGCTACGAAATGACAAAAGGGAAATTATATTGTCTTTTAACACCTAATATTCAACTTATGACACACACACTCCCAACCCTCCCATACGCGATGGATGCTCTCGCACCATATATCAGTGAGGAGACACTTCAGTTTCACTATGGTAAACATCACCAGACATATGTAGACAATCTCAACAAGCTCATACCAGGTACAGAATACGAGAGTATGTCTCTTGAGGAGATTATTCTTTCTGCTCCAAAGTGAGGAGTATTCAACAATGCGGCTCAGATCTGGAATCATACATTTTACTTCGAGGCCCTTACACCAGCTACCATACCGACTCTTTCCGAAGAATTTCTCACAAAGATTGTCGATAAGTGGGGGAATATAGAGAGTTTCCAGATGGCGTTCAACGATGTTGCATTGAAGGCTTTTGGTTCTGGATGGGCATGGCTCATTGCTCGTGCTGATGGCTCACTCGATATCATCTCTACATCCAATGCAGATACTCCACTCACAGATAGCTCCGTTACGCCACTTCTCACGTGCGATGTCTGGGAACATGCCTACTACATAGACTACCGTAATGCCCGAGCTAAGTATCTTGAGAACTTCTGGCGTGTGGTGAACTGGGCAAAAGTGGAGGAGAGGTACAATGACTAATTCATTACCTTTTTTATTATAAATATGGAAAGACATCAATTTGTAAGAGAAAATCCTGAACTAGCAAGACAACAGGATCTCGAATGAGATAAATCCACAATGAGATTTATTTGATTAGTATTGGCTTGAGTAATATCAGTAAGTTGAACATTGTACCTTACGAAGGAAGAGCTCCGTTCCAGGGTTGATTCAATAGTAAACTCATTTAGTCTAAAAAAATAATTTTTTTGACAAAAAATCTAATCTCAATATATTCAAACACATGAAAGCAATTTCCACTTCACTTCTCGTGCTCGTACTTCTTCCGTCAATGGGAGGTATTTGAGCGTAAAAGTAAGTTACTTCGCATTCAATCCCTCCCGCAAAAAGGAGGGTTTTTATTTTCCTAATTTTTTAATTATATGTCTATGTTATTCACAACTTCTGGGTGAGATTCTCAAAATATGCCAAAACCATCATTGATGCAACAATTTACCAGCTTTGAGAAGAATTGAGGAAATATCGAGAAATTCTGTATGATAGCTGGAATCTCCAATACACAACAATTGATGTATGCTACTGCATTGAAAGTTGGTAGATGAATCAGTTTTCGCTACCAAACAATCAAGAAAACCCCAGATACACAACAGCAGATAGATGAAATACAAGAAAGAATAGCTCAAACACTTTTCACGCTGAATTGATTAAAAAGAGTTCCAGATACAGTTGCTGATACTGAAGAAAATCTCGGTGTAAGTTTTGTCTGAAACCATTAAATATGTATCTCTCCGAATCGTTCTACTCCAGCATAGTCTGCAAAAAATGAGTACTCCCATTGGGGGTATTTTTTTATTACTTCTTCAGCAAGTTCTCGTTGATCGAATCAGAACTCATATAGTAGCTGGATGGTAGTATAGCTGGATGGTAGTATATTCGATAATTTTTCAAATTGCCCAAAGAGTTTCTCATAGAGTTCGAATCCAGTTTTTTCTCCACCGAAGAGTGCAAGTTCTGGTTCGTGAACCGTATCTGCACTCATGTTTTTCCAATCGTCGGCCTTGATATAGGGGAGATTCGTGAGAAATAGGATATTGGTTTCTTCTGAAAAATGAGGAAGATTTTGGAGAAGATTAGAAATAATGAATTGTGCTTTTTTATCTGGAAAGTGTGTACGAAAATTCTGTTCTGCGATCTTGAGTGCTTCACTCGATATATCGAGGAATATCACCTCATCTGCGAGGTCAGCGACGGATGTGCCGATGATACCAGAACCACAACCGATGTCTACTATAGTTATTTTTCCTCAGACACCGTTCTCCGTACTTTTGTAACCAAAAATAGTACCACCTGTACCCCCTTGTGGGGTGAAAGTTTCGAGGGGAAGTCAAACTCACTCCTCCTCGCTCTGCCAATCTTTTTTATCTTCTATCATCTTCGTTCAGACTGGCCATCCCGTGCGAACCCCCGTTTTACTATTAGCGTTTATTCTTTGGTTTAGGATATTTCTCGCTCTACGCACGAGTCACTCGGTTTCGAGACGGGGGATAAGTACATCAGGAGTCACGATAAAATCCCGACCGAAAAAAGTAACTTTTCCATCGATATATTCTTCGGGATAGTGCTCTGGAAATAATGACATAAAAAACAAGCCAATAGGATGACTTGTTTGTATTATATTTTTGTTTTTTTGCAAATCGAATTATGGAACCATAAGAGCACTACCAGGGAGGGCTTCACACACGATTCAGTTTTTATTTCCATCGAGACCATAGATATCGAGAGATTTTATTTTTGAGACATCAGTATTGGCATTGTATGAAGCAACTTGTTCGGCACATTGGTCATACTTTGCTTGAGCTTCTGCTTGAGTCTGGAAGTTGGCACAATTGAGATCGTTTTCCTTCTTGGAGTTGATACAACTTCCCTTGAGGACGATGCCATCCTTGGTGTGTTGTACGCGTGACTCTTGCACATTGCCTGTACGCCAGAGAGTTGCGAGATCGAGATCATAGTCGATAGTCTCTATACCGAATGCCGCAGCAAGGAGGATGCCGATACCTACAGCGAATCCTGTTTTGATAATCTTGAAATACCAGAGGACAAACACGATCGCACCAACAAGACCGATAAAGTAGAGGCGTGTAGACTTGGTATTGCGAGCTTTTTGTGCTTCTGTACCAATTTTAGTCGCCTTTTCCCTGATAGTTGTCATAGATATATGATAGAGAGGATAAAAAGAATATATTATTCGAATTTAAGTATATTTATTCTCGGAAAATCAGCAAAAAAAGAGTATTGACTATTATATATTTTTATATCATAGAATATTATGATGGTACAAATTAATTATTCCTCTAGAGAATTTTTTTCGAGATTTTTATTTTTTTTGTTTCAGTTCCACAGAGGATTATTCATTGGAAGCTGTTATGGTTTTTTGGGGAGTCTCTCTTGGGTGTGTTGTTGACTTGCCCAAAAACATATGATATAGTCTCAAAGTATATATTAGAAATAAATATACAGTTTAGTCTATAATTTTATCATTATGCGTTCCTTTGTTTCAACACATAAAAATAAAAATACATATCTGCGCATTGTCTCATCACTTGTGCTCAGCATCTTTGCATTGACTTCACTTGCACCTTCCGCAACTCTGCATGCTCGTACAGAGAGACTCACTATCCAACCGAAAGTGGCTCCTCTCAGCACAAAAATTCGAATGACATACAAACAAAAAGTAGCACTTGCACGTCAGATGATCAAGACCGCAAAAGCCAACAAAAAACAACTTTCATTTACCAAGGCTATGCGTACGGTAAATGCACAAGCATCACTTCCAACGAGTGTCGTGGTTGCTAATGCATATATTCCAAATAGTAGCTCGGGTGGTGGTTCAAGTTCTTCATCTTCTTCTACAGTCTCACAGGGGTCATCCTCTTCGAGTAGTTCAAGCTCATCGAGTTCTTCGTCCTCATCGAGTAGTAGCTCGGGTGGTGGTTCAAGCTCATCGAATACACCAGCTGCTCCAGCTCCGGTTGTACCATCGACACCAGCTGCTCCAGTAGTTCCAGCCCCAGTTGCTCCCGCTGCTCCAGCTGCTCCAGCTCCTGTTACACCAGTAGTTACAACTTCTCCTACTCCAGAAGTTGTAGCAACATGAACAACAACTCCTACTCCAGCTCCAGTAGTACCAGCTCCAGTAGTTCCAGTTGAGCCAGTTCCTACGCCAACTCCTACACCTATGGGATCAACACCAATCAACATATTGAATCCAACTGATGCCCATCTTCAGAAACTCGCTGAATATCAGAAGGTTATGTGAGGATTCGTTGCTGACCATCTGATGATATTCATGAATATGCCACAATCGAGAGCATCCATCGAAGGAGCTTCGTACTATATGGCAAACATCATGAACGAGTATGCAAAGTATGGTATTACACCAATTTTTATCTTTGAGCCGTTCGGTGACAATGGTCAGCTCGATTTCGGTAGACTCAAAAATGGGGAATACAGTGCAAATATGGAACTCCTCTTCTCAATGATAAAAAATGATCGAAAAGTGAGTGAAGATAAGCTCGGAATTATGGTTCCATATCCAGAAATCAATACACCAGCATTTAATCGAGCGAACTTTGTTCCAGAAAATCTCCCAACAATGGTAAATATATTCTTTGATAGTATCAAAAAATCATATCCAAATGTACGCGGAGGACTCCTCCTTGATGCAAAATCCTATGATGTCGACAAAAGTTGGGGACAAGGCTCTGCTAAGAGCTTCGCTCCATACATCACAGGAATCAAGCCAAACACTATCGAGATCTTCGGTCTTCAAGGATTCCCTTGGGCGAGCAATGATGCAAGTATCAAGGTGTATGATCCGGTAGCTTTTCTCCCGATTGGTATAACAGAAGAAGCTGCTAATATCCTCGGAATCAAGAAGGTATGGTTCAACACAGGAACAATGAAAAAACAGTACCCAAATAATACGGTATATGTGAGTCCAGCAGAACGAACTACAACGTTTAATGGAATCGTTGACCAAGCGACACGACTCCAATGAAAGGGATTCAGTGTCCTCGTCCATATATTTGCCCAGGATAAATTCTCCCTCGGTGAAGGTATAGATTGGTCATATATAGAGAATTCGAGCGATGATACACTCTCTCCGCACGAGGCAACATTGAGTTCATTCCTCAAAAACGCACGTACGAAGGGAATCAAAGTAGGATTATTCGACAGATAAAACATAAAAAAACTTCCGATGATGTATCGGAAGTTTTTTTGAATTCTAGTATCTCTATTCTACAGGAAATGCTGCAACAATATCACTTGCCGCCTTACCACGAGTGACTCAAGAAGATGATATGACGACCGTATCTGCAGTACCAATACCCTTGGCAACGCCAATCAGTTTATCGATCTCTCATTGTGATATAGTATCATTCGGACGGAATCGAATATTCTTGGTATTGATCCAACCTTGGGCAACACCATAGTTGATATAGTTGATGAGAGAATACTTTTTTGGAACATCGAGAAATCTTTTTGATACACTTAGTGGTTCACTGTAACCATGTCTCATTGAGAGGAGCTTCATGAATTCTGCACGAGAGATAGGACGATCTGGATTGATCTTGAACGTGTTCCTCATGATTCCCAATCGTATCAAGGTCTCAATTGCAACTTGGTGTGGATGATTCTTCACATCGCGAGCAACTATAACCATTCCAGAATTGATACGAGCAAGAGGTGCTCTAGTTATGGTAGTAGGAGCAGAATACTCAGGAGTGCCCACAGAACTCGATGAGAAAAAAGAGGAAGATGAGCCTCATCACACACTCGATCCACCAACAGATACTGTTCATGTATTCTGAGTTCCAGTTCATGTCACCGTTCCGGTTCCTGCTCATGTTCCAGTACCAGTTCCCGCTCCAGTTCCTGTGGATGGTGGACTCGGAGTTGGTTGTGCTATATGTACTATGATACCGTTCAGGGTCTCATTCCCGGAAGGGTCATGCGCATGAGCAACTATGGTGTATGTTCAGCCACTGAGGGTATGAGTATCGAATGTATATGTGTAGGGTGAGGTAGTCCCATCTCCTGAGATATCTTGTCCACCTATCATATAGTGTATAGAGAATATACCACTATTATCTGCTATATTGGTCGTGAGTTGCACTATACCAGAGAGTGTAGCACCTGACAATGGAGATACCCAACTCACTCCTGGGGGAGTAGTATCAGGGGGAGGAGTGACAGGAATGGGTGTCCCAACGAGACGGATATCATCAATCCAGATGAAGTCATCAGCATCACCGAGAGCTTCTCTGATGCGCAGAGTAAGTCATGTTGCATTGGCTGCATCAGATGGAAGAGTAATAGAGTGAGATGTGAGGACTTCTGATGTGGTCGATATCGGCGTAGGGATAACTCATGGTCCGTTGCTCGTTGCTATCTCGGTATCATCAGCCGCATAGAACATATGTACATCAAGTGAGTTGTCTATGGTTTTGACTGGTATCCAGACGGTGTTGTCTACAGAGTACTCTAAGAGTACAGACTCTCACGCCTCTAGTGCATCCCACTTATAACAGAATGAGAGTTGGATGTTAGTATATCACTCTGTAGATATGGATTTTTCTAAGATATGGTCATCTGTTGCGATATCTCAAACAATCTTCACGGCATAGAGGTTGGTATCTGGTCCAGCACGACAGGTTCCCTGACTCATGACAAAGTTAGAATCATGAGGAGATATCCACTGATTGAAGGTCTGATCTTCGAATCCTTCGAAGAATAATGTCTGAGGAGATCCGAGTTCTGTTGGACGTGATACCTCAATATTGATTGATGCTTGGCTTTTTTGTCCGAGAGTGTCCTCAACGGTATAGGGAATACTTACTCCTCCGTCGAATCCTTCCTGCGGGGTAAATATACCAATACCACTTGATTGACTCACGGTCAATGTCCCTCCAAGAACCCCTAGGGTTGTCTGTGGTCAAGGCGTGAGGATATCGATATCGATAGTCGAACTCAAGAGCGAGTTACCTACACCAAAAGCATGATCATTGCCTAGAATATCTGGTATGGTGATAGGAGAATTCATGGTTCCAGTGGCACTATCATCTCGCGTAATCGGAGGGACATGTGGGTCTAGAGTTGCTATGAGTGTATAGTTATCAGTCTCAATCCATCCCGTACCATAGATGATATGGTATACTGTCGCCGTCCGTGCTCAGACAGGACTCGTGAATGTATCCTCATAACTCGTCCACGCCGAGGTAGCAGGCAGTGTATCGAGTACTTGGAATGTGTGAGTACCATTGGCATAGCCAAAATCCACTATCACATCAGAAGAGAGAGAACTCCGATAACTATTGGAGAAAAAATAGGGAGTATTTTCCTGTATGGTTACAGGATCAAATACCCACTTGGCATCCCCACTCACATATCGTGTAATCTCTACTCTGCCAGCCCGTGGGCTCGTATCTCACACTATTGGATAGCTCCATACCTGATCGTTGTTCCCGAACCATCATCGCGTCCATTTATCAGGTGTATCTACTCGATCTGTATTTTCTTCCATTCATGCGTTGTTGATGAGATTCCCTGTATTGGTGACCTCATTGTTGAGGTACATATTCACAGAGGAGGAGGTGGAGAGTCCAGCGATATCAGTGACAGTGAGAACAATCTCTACATAGACATCAGCTGCCTCATGATCTGGTGCAACGAACGATGTCTCATATCCTGTAGTACTCTGAAGGAAGTGTGTATGGGTATTGTGATGAAGGAGAACTTGCCAAGCAAATCCAGTACTTGATATCACTTGATTCTCAAAAGTAAATCCTGTTCAAGAGAGGACGATATTGTCTCATGGATTGTATGTGGAACCATTATTCGGAGAGAGTATTGAGGCAGAGGGTGGTTGTCTTCCAGCATCGATTCTTATGTTTTTTGTGTCGATTCCGCCATTGCCATCATTGACTGTGAGTACAGCGGTATAGCTCCCATTATCTGTGTATGTGTGACTCACAGTGCTCCCTGTAGCAATCGTGCCATCACCAAGATTCCAGTCATAGCTGAGTGTATCTCCATCGAGATCACTCGATCCTGTAGCAGAAAAATTAACCAAAAGTGGAGTGGTACCACTCGTGACATCTGCTGTGAGTACGGCAGTTGGACGACTATTTCACAGTGTATAGATGATTCTTTTTATCTCACCTGTGTAGATAGCTATATAATAGAGATTTCCATCGGGCCCAGTTTTGATATCTACAGGCCCGCCAGGATTGCTAATGAGATCTTCCTGAGACAAGATGTTGTTGCCCGTATCAAGATGCATGACACGGAGTGTGTTCTGTGCATAGTCACCATATACGTATGATCCAATATATTCACTCGGATAGGTTGAAGAGAGAAAATCCCCACCCGTAACACTTCCTGCACCTTGTGCGTTGTGTGCATATGTATGCCATGGCGGTGTTGGATCTACTACACTACAATTCAATCATCAGAGCGTGATACCGACTCACTCATAACATGGCCATCAGTAGTTGGCTCATCTGTTGATGATATTGACCTCTTCCCACGTGCTCCAGCCAACATCTCCCCCGAAGAGGATATTCGTGCCAGGTTGGAAGCTAAAACGAAACATATTTCTCACGCCCAATGCCCATATCTTTGACCGATTCGCTGTGGCATCTCCTGTGAAGTATGGATTGTCGCTCACTCCACTTCCATCAGGATGTATGCGTACCATCTTTCCTGCGAGACTATCGAGTTCTTGGGCTCGCAGAGATCGGGGGTCAGCATAGTCAAAACTTGCGCCATCTCCGAGAGTTGCATAGAGGTATCCATCAGATCAGAATCAGAGTCCTCCCATCGAATGACTCGCATCGTCGGATGGTATACAGTCAGCAGTGATGGGATAGTCCTCACATGATGGAGTTACAGAAGTTCCTCAGACACTTCATAGGAGGACAACCTTTGATGATTCTTGTGCGGTATCTCCGATGACAGTGACCCGGACTATTCGTCATGTCTTGGGTCATGCCACATTGGTTCCTGGAGAGTTCTCATATGTATAGGCAAGGTAGAGATATCCGTTACTCAAGAAGTTGGGATCTACAGCAATTCCGATAAGACCTCTATCTCCATAATTATTGACATCTGTGAGGGTAATCACGGGAGTACTTGAGAGTACTCAGTTCTCTATACTGCGTACTGTCCCTCACTTCTCAGCAACCAATATCCTCCCATCAGGGACGAACGCCATCGCAGTAGGGATGACGAGTCCAGAGACAACAGTCTCTCCTTCGAATCCATCTACCGCCCAGAGATACGATATCTGCATACCAGAAAACATGACGAAAAAACCTATAAGAATAAGTTTCTTCATCACAATGTATGATACGCACGAAAATCGCATAAGGAGACACGTAAGGAGAAAAAATATGCTATGACACTAAAAACAAGCAAGAACACTCCTTAATACCATGAGCGCATGATAAGATTTTTTAGGCTCCATACTAAGACAATACCGAGATGGAGGACAAACGAGATTCCAAAATTGATAGGCATATATGAAAAAAGATAAAGAAATAAAACTTCGTCCAATTATTGTGCGTGGATCCTGTTTTTGACGAGATCATCAAAGGTTACAAAAACCACACCCAGCTCTGAGAAGCGCTCTAACATGCCAAGATAATAATTGTTGTATAGGGTTTCATCGAGGATTTTCTGACTATTGGCATAGTCCTGGGGATGCATCATGATGACACAGAGCTTATACTTTTCGAATGCATCTTCACAATTCTCGATGAGTTCATCGACCGGGACAATTCTTTTTTTATCAAAATTATAGGTAGTACTATGGTAGTCGTATGCTCCTGTTCCGATGGCAGAATATATCTGGATTCATGCATCAGATATTGCCCTGATAGCATCAGCGGATGCTATATTGAACGGAGGAATAAATGTAGTTATCGGGCGATTACTCAGAGGTTCAAGAACTTTTTTTCACATCTCTATACGTTCGCGAGCTCTCTCATAATCGATATCTCAGAATTCTGTAGCATAGGGAATATGGAGTGTGTTCATCCCCGTTCCGAAGTGATCCCAACCGTGGAGCGCAATCTCTATATTACAAGATTCTCTCTTGAGGAATCGTACGAGAACTCTGTCTTCTTCGAGTCATTTTGGGATAACACCAGCAACGATAGGAGCATTGAACTTATAGGCATCACGGATCATCTGCATAGATATGCCTCGCCAAGAATACGCCTGAACATCATCGAGACGGAGTACGATGAGCTTCTTGTTCGTGAGGTCATCAGTTGTCTGTATGCGAGGAACACAGAACTGATCGCGAGCAATCGCCATCATAGACTGGTCATCAGCCATGTATCCACTGACGAGAGCAATGAGATTGCTCCCAGTAAAAAATACAGCTAAGGAGACGATGAATACAGACAGGATGATTCTAACAGGCTTGGTCATCATAAGAATTCTGTTAATGACTCGATACTCGATCTGCTCGTTCCCAGAGTAGGTCACACTTCCTGAATACTATCTCCCTGAGGAACTCATAGCCGATGATATATGCATTGACGAATATGATCAGCACATAGTGTGGGAAGTACAGCATGAGATCATATCTTTTACTCTTGATGCTCGCATATGCTGCGAACAAAAATGCGCCAAAGAAATAGATAGGAAGAAGATAGAAAAAGAAGAATTCAGGGTAGAGAATAGGAGTCAGGAGGGTGATAGCACTATAGACGATACCATCGATAAATACCGATCCCAGGACAAATCCAGCAGAAGGATTCTTGAGCATGATTGACCAGTGCTTTCTGATATTTTGCCAGCCTCATCAGTACCAACGTTTCATCTGTCGTATGTATGAGGAGAGATTGGGAGGGTCTTGCGTGTAGACGATAGCCTCCATATCATAGGCTATCTTGAGTTCTTTGAGATGGAGTTGAAAAGTAAAATCCAAATCTTCTGTTACAGTATCATGGCATACAGAGAGATTTTTGAGGACTGATGTCTGGATGGCTGTAGCACAACCAGGCATAACATATATATATCCGATGATCGACTGGGCTTTTTTGAATATATCTTGTCCGATGATGTAGTCTATCTCTCGACATGCTGTAATCCAATTGTACTTGATACTCGATACATATCCTGCGACAGCAGCGAGTTTGCCTGTTGTATCTTCGGTGAATCGATCCTCAACTCGCGCTACGAAGTGCTTATCGAGGAGGGTATCACCATCAGTCATGATGACGATATCACCAGTGATATATCCGATTCAACGCATCTGTGCCTTACTTTTATTTCCTGTGTTTTTTTTGAGATTGATGGCTCGCAATGTATCATAACACCGAGAATAATACGTGAGGATAGACTTGGTATTGTCAGTACTTCCGTCATTCACCACGATAATCTCATCAATCGCTCTTGTCTGAGCAAATGCTGACTTCAAGCACGCCTCCAGGCTCTTGCCTTCGTTGTATGATGGTATAAGAAGTGATATCTTCATAAGATAAAATTATGATTATCGAGATTGGCGCGATGGGTGTTATAGATAAACTCGATACATATTTCTTCTTGTACAAGCAAGTAATAGGCAAGGATATCTCTTGAGGGGGCACTCGCAAGACTAACACTGATGATATGATTCCTTACGCAGGATTCAAAGAAAAAACAAAGACAAAATATAAGATCCTCGCGAGTTCTTACCCATGCAGAAATATGAATATTGACGAGATGGATTTTATATTTTTATTACCTAGAATACCAAAAGTCTTTTTTGTGAGCCTGATTTCTTCCGTACTTTTTTAAAAAAGTACCAAAAATTCTTGTTTCTATACTTCATTTTTGTATCTGTTTCGCCTCAATTTCTTAAATCACAAAAACTCGGCTACGCCTCAAACAGTTTGTGATTTTTTACGAAAATCTTCGGCGACAGATTCTAAAAATTCGCTCCGAAACTTTTGGAACATAAAATCCCTCATAATTGAGGGATTTTTAGAACTTGATGGATATTTATAGTGCCTTACTTTTTATCTCTTCCTGTACTCGTTTTACGAAGTCATTAATATATTCTGTTGTTTTTTCTTGTGTTTTATAGTTTCTCACAGCGAGGCTTGAAGACTTCATCTCTTGCTCTCCGACGACGAGGATATAGTTCACATGGTCGATCTCGGCGTTGCGCATCTTCTTACCAAGTGAGTCGGATGAGTCATCGAGTTTTACACGGAGTCCCGCACCCTTCATCTCGCGATATACCTCGTCAGCATACGCGACGAATGCTTCACCCACAGGGATGATACGTACCTGTTCTGGTGCAAGCCAGAGAGGGAATACTCCTGCGAAGTTCTCGATCATGATACCCATGAACCGTTCGAGACTTCCAGAGATGGCGCGGTGGATAACCACTGGACGTTCTTCTTCTCACTTTTCGTTTTTAAATGATAGTTCGAATCGGTTCGGCTGGTTGAAGTCACACTGGATCGTTGCGAGTTGCCACTCACGTCCGATAGCATCCTTGAACATGAAGTCGAGTTTTGGTCCGTAGAACGCTGCTTCTCCTGGCATCGGCTTGTAGTTGAGATTGTTCGCGATAGCGGCTTCTTCGAGAGCTCACTCAGCAATCTGCCATACATCATCACCTCCGAGATATTTCTCTGGAGTCTCTGGATCACGGATAGAGAGAGATACCCAGTATCCGTCCATAAGACCGAATGTTGTATAGAATTCCTTGATGATATTCACGATAGTGGTTACCTCGTCCTTGATCTGACCGACACGACAGAAGAGGTGTCCATCATCCTGTGTGATAGAGCGCACACGAGTGAGACCTGAGAGTTGCCCAGTCTTCTCATCGCGGTACACAGTCGCAGGTTCGAAGTAGCGAATTGGCATATCACGATACGAGAACTGATTATCTGCAAAAAGCTGCATATGATGAGGACAGTTCATCGGCTTGAGGAAGAAGTTTTCTTTACTCGTTCCACCGTAGACGGAGAACATATCTTCGAGGTATTTCCCTGCATGTCCTGATGTCTGATAGAGTTCCTCCTTCGCAAGGTGCGGAGTCCATACGCGATCGTATCCCTTGTCAGCATGGAGTTCCCAGAGGTACTCCTCGATTGCCTTGCGCATGATCATACCACGAGGTTGGATGAGTGGGAGTCCAGAGCCAACGAGATCAGAGATAGTGAAGAGCTTGAGCTTGCGTCCGAGGATACGGTGGTCGCGCTTCTTTGCTTCTTCCATCATGGTGTTATATGCATCGAGTTCTGTCTTGGTGTCAAAAGCAAGACCATAGATACGTGTGAGTTGCTTGTTCTTGGCATCGCCTCTCCAGTACGCACCCGCTATCTTGTCGAGTTCGAATGAGTCCTCTGGAATCATGTTCGTATTGGCAACATGAGGACCTTGGCACATATCGATAAAAGTCGCAGTGCGGAAGTCGAAGTTCGTTGCTCATTGGTTTTCTGCAACTACGGAGCGACCATCAGCACCCTCGATACAGTATGAGTCAGGATTGTTCAGGAACTCGAATCCTGCATAGACTGGATTGTTGAACTTACCGATATTAGCAAAGAATGAAATCGTTGTCTCTCCTCGCTTCTCGAGGTCGACTATCATCTCGAGCTTGTAGTCTTCACCGAGTGCTGTGACAAGTGTCTTGGCATCAGCAACTGAGAGTGAGAACTGGCGGAATTCTTGTCCTTCACGGACGATGGCGCGCATCTTTTTCTCGATGTCCTTGAGCTTGGACTCTTCGAATGCAGCATCACCGAAGTCGATATCATAGTACCATCCGTTATCGACATCAGGTCCGATAGCGAGCTTGGCAGAGGCACCCATGACCATGCGAGTTGCTTGGGCCATGATGTGGGAGAGAGAGTGGCGTTTTGTTGAAAGGGAGAGAGACATAAAATTAGTTATTAGGGATTAGGTTTTAGAGTAGTTGAGAGTATTCTTGCAGTAGAGGTGATCTATTGGTTTTATTGATAGAGACTTGTACAGATAGATTCTTCATTGGACTTGATGGTACTTACGGTATCGATATCTTCTTGTGTGAGTTGGCATTCTCATGCGTTGAACTGCTCTTCGCTATAGCCTGATTCACTGCATTTTTTTCTTCAGGCAGAGAGGAATACATTGTGAGCATTTTTCATACAACTTGTGAGACTTGACTCCTCGAACGTACTTCACTCTGGAAAGAGGGAACCATCCGAGATGCTACTTGTTTCAGGTATACCACCAGCACGGAGGAGATTGTTTTCTTCTCGGAGATTCGCGTTTTCCTGTGTCAGAGATTGTATCTGATTCTTGAGGGCCTGGATGTCTTCTCATGTTGGCTGAGTCTGACCGAGTGAGCAGGCTGAGAGAAATATAGCCAAGATAGATAGACCAAGGAGTTTTGTTATCATATGGGTATTTATGAGTGAGGAGTTGTCTTACCCTTCCAGATGCAGATAGAGAGTGCAAAAATCGCCACAATTATCACTGTACACATCGCACAGAGTGGGCAGAATACTCCGACGACGAACTCCTGATAGATGACATACGAATTAAATAAGATTCCACCAGCTGACATGGCTGTGAGGACTTTTGCGGGAAGAGTGCCTTTTGAAAACCAGCCCCAGAGAGCGATAATGAAAAGTATCGGATACACGACGGCTGCAATCATCGGGAATGCGACCTTGAAGTCACCAATGGAGAAGATGATAGCACGAGGATTCTGAAGGATACCAGAACATGAGAGCTTGTCTGAGATGTCACATGGCATCATCTGGAGAGCTGATGCATTTGCTCCGTTCCAGTAATCGTAGGCAGGGATAGAGAGATAGATAGCATTGAATATGCCGATAGCTGCGAGAGTTGCAATGATGATATACTTACGCATAAAAGAAAAAAGTTAATTATTAAAAAAACTCCCGCATCTTGCAGGAGTTTGGAATTACCAAAAAGTACCGCTACAAGATCGTCGGGAAGAGAGTTGATGTGCTCGTACCAAGTTGTGCGACCATGATTGGTTGGTTAAGTGATTTTTATTATAGTGATTTTTTTATTTTCGCAAGATAAAACCCTTCAGTTTCATCACTTGGGAGGATACGTACCGTTTTTGTTATATTTTCATTGTATTTTTCTCCTGCGAATTCAGATATTCCAGGTGTCCACCATGACTTACCCGAGAGTCAGATATCGATATCTTCGAGTGTTGCGTCCGAGTGCTTTCTGAGAAAATGTGAGATAACTCACTCGTTCTCCTCAGGTGCAAGAGTACACGTTGAGTAGACGAGTGTGCCTCAGGACTTGAGATTCGCAAATGCGAGTTCGAGCATTTCATACTGCAAGTCTGACTTATCGCGGATATTCGCAAGAGACCAGAATCAGAAGGATTTTTCATTGTCTATGTGGATTCTTCACTCTGCACTACATGGAGCATCGAGGAGGATACGACTGTATGTTGTTGGCATATCCGCGAGATATTTCCTCGCGTCCATCTTCACTCACTCTATATTGGTTGCTCACTGAAGTCTTGTATTGTGCATGAGCTTGTCATAGCGTATCTGATTCTGCTCTATGGCGGTGATAGTTCCCGTATTATCCATCATAGCGGACATCTGTGTCGTCTTGGATCCTGGTGCCGCACAGACATCGAGGATAGTGTCTCATCTCTCTGGTGCCAGTGCGAGGACAGGCAACATCGATGCGATGGATTGGAGGTATATCTTCCCATCGTAGAATGCTCGGGTTCACTTGATAGCGTATTCATGTACTCGGTCGAATACATAGACTCACTTGAGTCCGTCAAAACTCTCTATGATGATTCACTTTTCTCTGAACTCTTCGAATATCTCGCTCCCGTCTCACTTCAGAGTATTGATACGAAAAGAGCCTCTTCTCTCGTGAGAAAAGGCATCGAGAACAGTCTGATAATTGTCACCAAGGATAGTTTTTAGTCTTTGTGTGAGTTCTCCAGGAAGTGATTTTGTCATGTTATTTTGTTACGAAGCAAGTATCTCCATAGGCATCCTTGAATACTCTTTCATTTTCAGATATTTTCATAGTCCACTCTTCAGGACTCCCATAATCAGCGAAGTCCTTGTACCAACCATGTGAGAACCGAGGTTTGTGAGCGGCTTTGATCGGGCACCAGTATCGCTCTGTTCGGGCACCTATCTCAACTGCATAGGCAAAGAGTCAATTCACATAACTACAATAGAGACAGTTGACCTTCTGTATGAGATTGAGGTAGTCGAGGAAACGTCTATCGTAGATAAAAAAATCACGCCTCTTCACGTAAGGAATCCGGTAGAGAGAAAAAGCAGTCCATTGGTATATGGTAAGTGCGAGATCCAGCAATACTGCAGGAACTATCATCCCATAGATAAAAGGTATCGATAATAGATGTCGAATATTGGTTGGTATAACATACCTCCATGTTGGGAATTTGAATGTTTTATTTTTTCTCTTGAATTGCTCAAGGAATATTACTTTCTTCTTTTCGATATAAAATCCATACTCTTTCGAGAGGCGATCATACTCCTCACGGAGATCATTGTTGAGGGATTCGATTTTTGCGAGGATATCGCGAATGCTATCTTTCATAAGAGAAAATTATGTATTCTAATTAGTTTCCACTTCCTACAACAACCTTCGCATGTCGCAGTACTCGATCTCCAAGTGTGTATCCTTTTTCGAACTCCTGTACTATCTTGCCTGCTTCGCCTGGCATCTCTGTCATCACATCGTGTCTGTCAGGGTCCACCTCGGAACCAATAGAGTCAAAAGCACGAACTCCCTGAGATTCGAGATACTTCGCTATATTGCCCTGGAGTGCGCGAACACCATCAACAAAAGAATCACCCTCAATACCATCCTTGAGTTTCACAGCGCGTTCGAGTGTATCAACTTGTGTGAGGAGTGGCGTGAGTATCTTCGATGAGAGATAAAATGCCATATCCGCCTTGTCGCGTTCAACACGCATAAGGAGGTTCTGATAGTCTGCTTGAGATCTCGCGAGAGCGTCACGGAGGCGAGCGAGTTCATCATCAGATGTTGGAGTTGCACCTTCTTCTCTCACTTGCTCTCACTCTACATTCGAGAGTTCATCGAGGATTGATTCATTGTTTTCCTCTGGAGTTGTAGTTGTGTCTTGTGTCATAGTTGTGTCGTTAAAATAATCCCCTGCATTGTGTTCAAAAATGCAAAAAAATCAAGTGTGAGAAAAAGAAAACCCCACTTCGTGTTGAGTGAGGTTTTGTGATTATGCTTGAGGTTTCTCAGTGATTTCCTTCTCTATCTTAGCTTTGAGTTTCTTGTGTGCGGCTCGGAGTTTTTTTGCTGCATCCGTGAGGAATGTATCGACTGTATCGAGGGCTCCATCTGCGAATGTAAGTGCTTTGGTACGAGCAGATTCTATTGCTGCTTCTTTTTCTGCAAGTGACTCATCGAGAGTTTTTGTGAGGACTTCGGCTTTTATCTCGCCACGAGTTCTGAGCTCTGTAATCTTGCTCTCTACCTCACCCGTGAAGTTGTCTACCATAGTCATGACCTTCGCCTTGAGTCCGTCGAGGTCTTCGACTTCTTCCCAAGTTGCAGTGACAGTAGACTTGATATCTTGGTATGCAGACTTGTGTATGTCGACAATCTCATCGATGATAGAGTCTACTTTAGACTTGTTCGGGTCTGTATCGAGCTTCGATGTACCAGCATCTTTGCGGTACTTCATAGCGACAGCGAGTCAGGCGGCATAGCCGGCAAGGAGGGTGATAAGGCGCATATATATGATTGTTAGAATTACGCACCAATTATATCTATTTGTCTCTTGGGTGCAACTTTTTCACTATAACTTTGCACAACCAGATTCTGTGATGAGATAATCATCTTCGATACGGATTCAGATGGACTCATCGCGGATATAGATGCCTGGCTCTATCGTGAGTATCATTCAGGGCTTTAGTGGTATCTCAGAATCACCGACATCGTGTGTATCGAGTCCGAGAAAGTGTCCGATAGAGTGACGATAGTATGGATTGGTTGTTGGAGTGTATTCTTCGATATCTCTGAGTCCGAGTTGGACACACGTATCGTACATGTATTGTTTGACTCAGAGATTCCATGCCTTGCGAGTGATACCTGGTTTCAGAGTATTTTCTGCAAAACTTTTCACATCCTCCACAGCATCATATATCTCCTGTTGTCTCGGAGAAAATCCTCAAACAGCAAAAGTCCGTGATATATCCGCTCCGTATCCATCGAGCTCGATGCCAAAATCTATCAACACGATATCACCTGATTCTATTTTGCGAGTATTCTGTGTATAGTGGAGTGTACAACTATTGACTCCACTCGCGACGATAGTCGGGAATGCCTCTGTTCCATGATGTCTGCGGAATCCATAAGCAATAAGAGCCTCTATCTCGTATTCGTACATTCATGGTTGTATCCTTTCGAGGACTTCCTGATATATGGATTCTGTGATACGGATGCAATTCTCTATTTTTGCTATCTCATCAGGAGTTTTTATCGTGCGCATCTCAGTAAGGAGTGGCTGCCAGGGTTGAGTTTTCGATGTTTCTGTCACTGCGAGGTACGAAGCAGTCTTGTTTTCTTTTTCTTGGAACAAAATCGCTCACCCCACTCATGTGTCGCACCGACTCTGTCGGATGCTCGCATTCGAGGGTATGGCTCCCTCTGGTCACACATCATTCTTCGCGATGACGGAGCAAGGAGTATCTGCATGATGACTGATGCAATATTCTTCGAGTTCTTTCACATCTCGTATATCCTTGATTCAGGAGATTCTCTGCATCTCGTCATCAGCGAGCTTATCACTTCACCAGACTATGTCTTTTTCGTTGATTGGTTCGCGCCAGAGGATGATTTCATTATCGTATATCGTAATAATGAGCCCAGGTATACTCAGTCCAGTCAGATAGAGAAAGTCTGAATCCTGACGGAATGGATAGTGTACATCACCATTTCTCAGTATGAGATTATTCCCTCGGATGATGGTGAGACTCTCCTTCGGGAGTTTTGAGATGAGTTTCTTGAGAGTTTCTGTCATGTGCCTGAGTATATAGCTCTTCGATTCTTTTTCAAACAATAAAAAATCCCGAGCTTTTCGGGATTATCTCTTCTTCACCTGACATACTTCGAGGTTCTTCAGTATATCGTATAGTGCGTAGAGGAGACCGAGAGTACCGAGGATCTTGATCTCGAGACCATCGTAAGGAAGTAGAGTCATGAGCGGAAGGAGGCCGACATAGGTTGCAAGTGTTGCTCCACAACAAGAGGCGCCTGATATGAGCGTTCCAACAATACCACCTACAATACCAGTTCCAGATTTTTTATCGAGTGATCCCTTCCCGAAGAGCATGCTTTTGTGATAGAATCCCATGAGAAAGAGAGGAAAACCAAGAATCATGATAATTGATAAGCTCACATCGAGATAGGCATGCAGTTTTCCGTAGTTCCCAACCATGATAGCCACATCAGTAAAATACCACCATACACCTCATGCCAAGAGGACGAGTAATATATATGCGAATATTCGTATTTTTTTAGAAAGGAGTTTTTTGAGATTTTGGAACATAATGAGTTTTACAGAATTACAGTTTGATAGTTTTACAGACTCAAATCTCATTAAATCCTAATGTCCGTGTGGTAGTAGCTCTTTAATTCAATCTATTATACCACTGAATGGTCAGTAGACATTGCTGGAGCAACTTGCAGGATCAGCCTTACCGTTGTATTCGTGTGCAGTTTTTACCACGAGTGTATCGAATTTTTGTCCTACTTCTTCAGCCGTGCCTGTACCATACCAGACGAGGAGTCTATCCTCACTTTCGACGATGAGGTTACGAGGGTTATCTACGAGTTTTCCATTGAGTATGTAGTAGAGATTCTTCCCACTTCCAGTCGGGAATATCTCACCATACCCATCAGAGAGATAGTTCTGACCGAGTCCGATATAGAGATTGGCAAAGAGATCACCCCACGTCGAGGCTGCCATATGGACATGCACGAGGTCTCACTTACTATCGTGGAGGTGGATACGATCCTGAGGGAGAACTCACTCGGTGACATTGCAACGACTCACTTCTTCCATATAGCTTGGCCCTGAGAAGTCCCACTGCTTGCCATCCATGTAGACTGCGAAGTTCGCATGCCAATGTACCATATAGGGACGAGGTGTTGCAATATAGACTATACTTGCAGTAATAGTCACGAGGAGTATGCTGAGAAGGATTTTTTTGAACATAGTTGGGTATATGAGTTATTCGATTGCTTGTATCATGACCTCAAGACAGCCGATAGCGAGCCATATCATGGCTATCAGTCGAGGCTCGAATATCCTGAAGAAGTAGAGTATGATCATCGCGATACCACCGAGCGTGAGCAGTATTGCTTGTCGGACACTTGCGTTCATGGTAAGTATTGATACATCCCCTCGGTAGTAGATTTTTTTGATGAAGAAAATAATTGGAGCCAAAATGCTCGAACTCGCGAGAAATACCGCCCCTCACATGAGATAAAAAGCAATCTTGCGCGTCTCATCTGGAACAGGGTTCATATAAAATAAGAGAAGTGCAATCGATCCTATGCTCGTGATAGCGATGACAAACAAGATGAAGAGGTAGGATTTGAGGGACATGATATTTGACAAAAAATGCAAGTTGTAGTAGACTCTAGGAGATTACTCAGTTTCTTATTATTTTCAAGTGTATGAAAAATAAAGCACCACAAGTCAGCGACTTCTTCACTCGATATCACAGAGCTCGCATGTTTCAGTATATTCTCCCTGGATTCTTCGGGATTTTTATCGCATTCGGACTTGTGAGTATGTCTCACACGGGTGATATGCGAGGACTTATGGCGAGTGTATCTGAGGTAACGCAACCTCAGTATGATGCGGATATCGTGATGGAGCGTAAGGGTGATGTACTCAATCTCATCATGGGAAAGGAGGCACAAAAAGTTGATACTATAAGCTTCCGACTTCTCTCAAATCCCGCAGATGCTATAATACTTGTTCCAAGTGCTGGAACGATTATTGACGAGACCGAGGGTTCGTATTTTTTCGTGCGTTCATATAGCTCTGAGGATCTCTCGATTGGCACAGTTATTGTCTCTTTTTCAGGTATACCATCAGATGCTCCAATTGCCCTGACGGATACTGAGTTCGTAAGTGGGGGAGTGAAGTATAGTCTGCGAGTAAAAGGGAATAATTATGAGACCAAACCAGTTGAAGCCAAGTCCTTACCTCATATGTTAGCACTATGATTAGAGAATCTCTTTATCGAAAAAAATGAAGAAACTGAAACACAAAGTAATACCAATGATAATGCACAACTACCTTAGATGTATAATCATTTCCATTTTCCCGACTTTTCTCTATAATCCCATTCTAAAAGTTTGGGATTTTTTAAACACTTTTTCATGATAAAAAAATACGACATACTCGAAAATATCCGTATCGAAAAACTCATCTTCGGATGAAGTGGACTCGCAACTGCTCCAGATGGCAGGCGTATTATCGTATCTGGTGGTGCCATTCCAGAGGCCATATGTGATCTCAGGGTCCTCAAAGCGAAAACAAACCATATTGAGGCGCAGATTCTCCATACAGTGAAAAAGTCTCCACTTGAGCAAGATATCCCATCCGAGTGGCAGCTCTATGGCGGGTGTAAGTGGCTTCCGATCCCGTATCCCAAGCAGCTTGAGATAAAATGAGAGCAGATACACGAGGCATTTCATCATATGCAAAATGTACTCACAGATACAGAGTTCCATCCGATTATAGCCTCACCACTGAGTGAACACTATCGCAACAAGGTAGAGTTCTCTTGGGGAACCTATATCTCAGAGCGTGAGGGAATCCATGATGAATACCGTTTCGGTTTCCATGTACAATGACAATTCGATCGTATCGAGGATTGCAGGTATTGTGTTCTTGCGACAGATATTGTTAATGCAATATTTCGCGATATAGATGCAATGGCACGAGACTCATGACTTACGACCTACGATCCCAAGCGTGCTAACTGATTCTGGAGACATCTCGTTATTCGTGAAGGCCGAAAAACATGAGAGATTATGGTTGTATTCTCAGTCAATGGTATCTACGAATCAGGAAGTGATGTGGCAAGTTTCTTTGCAGAGATGACCGCCAATCTCACTGCCAAGTATCCACAGATTGCCTCTGTCTACTTCCTCGAGAATACTGGACGAGCAGATATCGTAACAGGGAATCCTGTTCTCCTCCACGGGAAGGCGACGATTACTGATGAACTCCTTGGTCTCACGTTTGAGATTGCTCCGAAGAGTTTTTTCCAAGTCAATACGCTCGGTGCAGAGAAGCTCTATACAGAGGTTATTGACTTCATCAGAAACAAGTGAGGTGTTCTCTTGGATCTCTATGCAGGAACAGGTACTATCGGTATCCTCCTTGCAAAGTATTTTCAGAAAGTGTATTCTGTAGAGCTCGTAGAGTCTGCAAGTCGTGATGGTGAAGCCAATGCTCTCCGCAATAGTGTATCCAATGTTGAGTTCGTGAATGCTAAGGTAGAGGACTTTGCTTCTGAGTTTGCCAAAGATTCAGGAAAAGCAGATACTATCGTTCTTGATCCTCCACGTGATGGTCTCCATCCAAGTGCAATACCACATATTCTCTGATTTGGTGCACAAGAAATCATCTATGTATCATGCAATCCATCGACACTCGTCCGCGATCTCCAGATCATGCTCGGTATCACAGGTGTAGAAGATGAGAAAAAAACAGAACTTCCAAAATATAAAATCACTGATATCACCCCGATGGATATGTTCCCACATACACATCATATCGAGACGGTGGTGAGACTTGAGCGAATATAGAAAGATGGCTATCTAGATTGCTTCCTACCTCGCAATGACCAAACAATTATGACTTACCTCTCCCTCGACTACGGCACACACAAGACCTGACTCGCATATTCTGTTGAGAGTTTTTGTTTTGCATGGAAGACAGTTCCGACTCGTGTACTCCTGGATGAACTCCCGAAGTATATCCGAGAAAAGTGAGCAAAAACTCTCGTCATCGGTATGCCATATAATATCGATGGCACGATGTCGAAACATGGCAGACGAGTCCAAGAATTCGCACAAAAACTCGAAAGTATCATCGAGATACCTGTCGTACTGCATGATGAACGACTCTCGTCGAGTGAGGCGAGTATGGCATTTGAGGAAGATGGAGAATATGGTGATATAGATGCTGAAGCTGCGAGACTTATATTGATGGATTATCTCAAAACTCTCTCATAGATTGAGAGAGTTTTTGTTTTTTTGTCATTCCGTAGGAATCCAGGATTTTACTTTACTTTTGTAACCAAAAGTAACAAAAGTTCCGAGGGGAACAAAAACTCGCTCAGAAGTCGCTTTGCTCATCGTATTTCTGTTTTTCATCACCGCTCGAAAATTTTTCTTGTTCCATATTATTAGTGGTAAAATTTTTGGACAGTTTGTTCCCCTCCGTCTCCTATTTTCTCTTTTCATCAAAAAAACCTCCAGAATTTTCTGGAGGTTTTTATTAACTAATCTTGTGTCAGGCGTTTCATCTTTTCCTCATCAACTTCTACTCATTCTGTGATGATGAAGTCACGAGAAGGGTGGTAGAATGAGAGTGCATCCTCACCAACTTCGGCGATGACAGCATCGAGAACCTTATCGAGAGGTATCTCAACCTGAGTTCACTTATCCATATCCTTGAGTTGGCAGACTCACTTCTTGGCTTCCATGATACCGATAACGATGACGAATCGTGCACCGACGCGGTTAGCCTTCTTGAGCTGAGTCTTGATAGATGGAGTTCCGAGTGAGAGGAGTGAGTTGAGTCACTTCTTGCGAGCCTCGATATTGAGCGGGAGGGCGAGCTTCTTTGCATCGTCACCAAGTTGCATGATGTAGAGGTGGATCTTATCCTTATTCTTCAGTTGTACACCACGTTCGATCATCGCTTCGATGAGGCGTTCCGCACCGAATGCGAATCCAACTGCAGGAACCTCAGTCTTGTATCCGATTGATTTTGCGAGTCCGTCGTAGCGTCCTCCGCCACCGAATGCATCTTGTGTGCGGCCAGAACCGTCGACAAATTCCCAGACAGTATGACTGTAATAGTCGAGTCCACGTACGAGTGTATGATCTTCGACGTACTTGACCCCGAGGATATCGAGATATTCTTTTACTTTGTTATAGAATTCGAGAGAGTCCTTCTTGAGGAATTCTGTCATCTTCGGAGCTATTTTGAGAAGTTCTTTTACATCTTCGTTTTTGGAGTCGAGGAGACGGAGAGGGTTTTTCTCCAGGCGAGCAATGTCTATCTCATCGAGGAGGTGCTTCTTATTCTCAAAAAATGACTGTAACTCAAGAAGATACTTCTCACGTTCTTTGGCTACTCCGAGAGAGTTGATCTTGACAGTGTACGTTCCCGCAAGTCCGATACCATCGAGTATCTGTGCCATGAGATATATGGCCTTGGCATCGAGGATTGGATCCTCTTCGCCGATGATCTCAGCACCAACTTGGTGGAACTGACGATAGCGTCCTTTCTGTGGACGATCATAGCGGAAGTGTGGCTCGATATAGTAGAGGTATACTGGCTGTGGCTCCTCGAGCATGTGTTCGAGGTAGGCGCGCATCACACCAGGAGTACTCTCAGGCTTCATGACAACCTCACGACCACCCTTGTCTGTGAAGTCGAACATCTCCTTCGTCACGATATCTGAACTATCTCCCGTCGAGTGGACGATGAGGGACTTCATCTCGAGGATAGGAGTGGTGATACGAGTAAAACCATTGGTACGAAATTCGTGGCGTGCAACCTTCTTAAGAAAAGTAAAATATCTCTGGTATTCACCGAAGATATCCTGCATACCGCGTACTCGTGGTGGGATCTCTGGCATATGGGTGTAAAAAGTAAAAAACTAAAAAATATGTGTAGGGTCGTTCCCGACAGTATATACAAAAACCAAGAAAAATACAGGCGAAACACAAGAAAATCGCACGAAGCTTATTCGTGCGGAGATTTCATATGGAGAGAATATATGGAAAAGCGTGAAAAAGGCAAGTTAAATACACTATCGAGATAATACTGCAATTGCATCACTTTGAGTATTCATTTTTTGTGATATCACTTTAGATATTGCAACTTCTCATACATATTGGATCTGCTGAATTACTCATTCTACACTTTTATAGAGATAAAATTTTCATACATATTGTCATGTTCACTCATCGAATCCAACCACATCTACAAATACCTTATCGCATGGATATGTTTGTAGGATAGCTTCAGCATGTTCAGTAAATTGCCTATAATCAGCCTCGCTCAAAATAAAGTTTACAGATGTATCTGTGAACATGATATTATGAAATTCTCAGTCCATGATATTCATACCGAGACTTTTCCGTATTATTCGAACTTCATTGGGTGGAATTCCAGATGTGAGATGCGGGGTCTTTTTCATATCTTTATTATTGTTGGTGAGGACAAGGGTTATCCGGGCATTGTATATATGCCCAGTATTTATCTAGTCAGAGTTTTTATTAATATTTTTTGATTCATCTATGGACATCGGCTGATTCCAATGCTGCAGCTATACACTGCTTAACTTGAGTTATCAAGGGCCAAAAAGATAATCGTTCAAGACTTGCAGGATTTATCTTTAGAGCTCATTGTATTGCTTTTTCACTGACCACATGCTGAAAGATAGAAAGAGGATGTTTCGATGCATCGAGATAAGTAAGAATCTCGGATACATTTTGCGAAGTTATCTGTGCATCTCACTCAAGAAATCTGAGAAGTGCGTCACTATGTTTTCTTTCAGTTGATACTGATTCAGTGTTTGCAAGAGAGGGTGTTGATATCATAGTATATTGAGATTAATTAAGTTAATAATACACATTTTAATTTTTTGTCAAAACTTGTTTTATGTTTTTTTTTCGCTATACTCCCGCAATACATTATCTTACACAAAAATGGACTTCAAAAATCTCTCTCTCATCGAACTCGACGATCTCATCAAGACTGGAAAAGCTACATCACAGGAGATATACTCATACTTTCTCGACCGTGCCAAGCAGCACAATAGAGAACTCGATGCTTTTATAACACTTCCTCCAGATGCCCCACAGTGAACTGGACTTCCTATTGCTGTGAAGGATCTCTTCTGTGAGGTGGGTATCCGCACGACGGCAGCATCACGGATGCTCGAGAACTTCGTTCCTCCCTATGAGTCAACTGTGACAGAGCGGATGAAGGGTGCTGGATATGTAAGTTTCGGAAAGACAAACATGGATGAGTTTGCGATGGGTGGAAGTGGCGAGAATAGCGCATTCGGTCCAGCGAAGAATCCATGGGATCCAACTCGTATCCCTGGTGGCTCATCATCTGGATCGGCAGTTGCGGTTGCAGCTGGACTTGCTCCTGCTGCACTCGGTACTGACACGGGAGGATCTATCCGTCAGCCTGCGAGTATGTGTGGTATCGTCGGGTTCAAGCCTGGATATGGACGCAACTCTCGCTATGGTGTGATGGCGATGGCTTCTTCACTCGATTCTCCAGGATATTTTACTCGTACAGTTCGTGATGCTGGTATGCTCTATGAGGTAACAGCTGGACATGATGAACGTGATGCAACATCACTCGACACGCCTGTATCAGTTGATGCTGCTATCTGGGAACGTCAGGACCTTCAGTGACTCAAAGTCGGAATCCCGAAAGAATACTTCATCGACGGTATTGAGCCGGGAGTTCGTGCAGCTATCGATAACTCTATTGCGAAAATCCGCGAACTCTGAGCGGAGGTAGTTGAGATATCACTCCCACACACAGAACACGGGGTATCAGTCTATTATACTATCTGTCCAGCTGAAGTAGCTTCCAATCTTGCTCGTTTCGACGGAATCCGCTATGGTAGCATTGCAGGCACAGGAGGAGATATCACAGAGAATCGTTCTGCTGGTCTCGGGAACGAGGTTCAACGTCGCTCACTCGTGGGTTCATACGTACTCTCATCAGGATTCTATGATGCATACTACAAGAAGGCATCGGCAGTACGAGAACTCATCCGTGATGACTTCAAGAAGGCATTCGAACAGGTGGATGTCATCGTGACTCCAACTGCACCAACCGTCGCATGGAAGATAGGAGCCAAGGGAGATGATCCACTTGCACTCTATCTCGAAGATGTATTCACTATCCCCGCATCTCTCGCAGGCATCCCTGGACTCGTTGTACCAGTTGGATATGCCAACCCGAAAGATGATGCAACAGTAGATCTCCCTGTTGGTCTCCAGATCCTCGGTCCTGTGCTCGGTGAGGAGAAGTGTCTCCTCGTCGGTCATGTCATGGAACAAGCGATGCGAGACGTGGTGGAGAGCAAGAAGCCAAAAATCTGGTAATATGAAAAAATTCCTCTTCATCTCCCTCTGCTGTATATGTATATTTGGATATGCGATATTTCTTATGGGTCAGGAGGGATTTTTTAATCGATAAAATATGCAAAAGACTCGTTGTCCTTGGTGTGGTACCACCGACCAACTCTACATCGATTATCATGACCATGAGTGGGGAACACCTATTCATGATGATCGGGTACTTTTTGAGTTCCTGACACTCGAGTGAGCGCAGGCAGGACTCTCTTGGATTACGGTACTGCGCAAGCGGGAAAATTACCGAAAACTATTTCATAATTGGGATATCGAACGCATAGCAAAAATGACTGATATAGAACTCGAAGATATACTCCTCGATGCAGGAGTGGTGCGCAATAGACTCAAGGTATATAGTGTGCGCAAGAATGCCATTATTGCTCTCCAGATTCAGAAGGAATTTAGGAGTTTGGATACGTACTTTTGGTCTTTTGTTCAACTAAAAACTAAAGTGAATCATGGTACGACGATGTATGACTTCCCAACAGAGGATGATACATCACGAGCAATATCCAAGGACCTAAAGAAGCGTAGTATGTCATTCGTTGGCTCAACCATCATCTATGCTTGGATGCAAGCAGTCGGTATGGTCGACGACCATATAGATACATGTTTTCGGAAAAAATAAAACCACCAAGGCGGTTTTATTTTTTCTTCCTCACAGAGAGGAGCTCATCTCGTATCTCAGCAGCGCGTTCGAAGTCGAGGTTCGCAGCAGCCACATCCATCTCGAGCTCAAGTCGCTTGATATAGACTCCGAGCTTTTCCTTGGTCATCTCACCTCCTGCGAATATCTCAGTTTTCTTCTTCGGAATCGAGACATCCTTCACACTCGATATGATCGTTGTTGGAGTGATTCCGTGTTTGGTATTGTAGGCAACTTGTACAGCGCGACGACGGTTGGTCTCGTCGATGGCATCGACCATGGCGACTGATTGCTTGCATCCATGAGAGTACATGATCACTCGCCCGTTCGAGTTGCGGGCAGCACGACCGATGATCTGGAGAAGTGAGGTCTTCGATCTAAGGAATCCGATCTTCTCAGCATCGAGTATCCCAATGAAGCTTGTCTCTGGGAGGTCAAGACCTTCTCTGAGAAGGTTGACTCAGACAATGACATCTATCTCTCCGAGACGATAATCACGCAGTATCTCAAGACGTTCGATGGTTTCGATTTCACTATGGAGGTATCGTACCTTGATACCATTCTCTGCGAGGTAGTTTGCGAGGTCTTCGGATGACTTCTTGGTAATCGTGGTGATGAGGGCTCGCTCTCATTTTTTTATGACGGCGTGGATATTGCGCATCAGGCTATCGACCATGAACTCCATATCCTCTATCTCGATCTCAGGGTCGAGGAGTCATGTCGGACGGATGACTTGCTCTGCGACAACCTGCTCATGTGCAGCTTCGTACTTGGACGGAGTTGCCGAGACGAACACGGTCTGTCAGATTTTTTGTTCGAACTCTTCGAATCTGAGTGGACGATTCTCCATAGCAGAGGGGAGGCGGAATCCATAGTTCACGAGGTTCTCTTTGCGTGCTCTATCTCCTGCATACATACCACCAACTTGAGGGATAGTGATATGCGACTCATCGATAAAAGTCAAAAATCCCTCAGGAAAAAACTCCATCAGTGTCGCTGGGGCCTCACCTGGATTACGGTTTCCGAGGTACATCGAGTAGTTCTCGATACCGTTCACGTATCCGACTTCCGCAAGCATCTCCATGTCGTACTCGACTCGGAGCTTGATACGTTCTGCTTCGACGAGTTTTCACTGCGACTGGAAAAATGCAACTTGTTCTTCCATCTCGTGCTTGATCTTCGGCAGTATGGATTCGATGATTCCTTTTTCTGTGACAAAATGCTTCGCCGGAAATATCGTAATCTCCTGAAGTTCCTCTATAAGTGTATGTGTGAGGTGCTCGATACGCGTGATACGGTCAAGCGTGTCTCAGAAGAACTCAAGTCGGATGATGGATTCACTCGAAGATGGCCATATCTCGAGGATATCACCCTTGACGAGGAACATACCTGGCTTCCAGTCTGCGGTCGAGCGAGTGAACTGTACCATGACGAGTTCGCGGATAAGATTCTCCATCATATAGTCCTTACCCACCTCGAATCTGAGACATTGTGCCTCGTATTGGTCCACTTCACCGATACCGTAGATACACGATACTGAGGCGATGATGATGACATCTTTGCGTGTCAGGAGCGACTCAGTTGCCGCATGTCGGAGTCGGTCTATCTCTTCATTGATGGTTGCTTCTTTTTCGATATAGGCACCACTCTTCACCACAAAAGCTTCTGGTTGATAGTAGTCATAATAACTCACGAAGTAGTGAACAGCGTTCTCGGGGAAGAACTCCTTGAACTCCTGGGCGAGCTGTGCCGCAAGAGTCTTGTTGTGTGCCATGATGAGAGCTGGTCTCTGGAGTTCGGATATGATATTGGCCATAGTAAAGGTCTTACCAGAACCCGTCACACCGAGAAGTGTCTGAAAGGTGTTACCCGAGCGAATCGAGTCAACGAGCTTCTTGATCGCATCTGGCTGATCGCCTGTGGGTTTGTATGGAGAGTGGAGCTTAAAAAGAGACATAAAAGTTACGAATGGAGGTGAAGAGAGTAAGTGTGGTTCTAAAATTGAATTCTGCCATTGTATAGATTTTTCTGATTTTCTCCAGTGGGTTTTTTGGAAGTGGGTTTTTTTCTTCCTATTTCTGTATTTTTGATTATACTGCCAACATGTTCAAGCTCTTCTCACATGGAATACTCGGGATGAATGCTCGCAATCTGAAGTATATCAAAACCAAAAATTCCAAAGAATCCATATCCCTTGCAGATAGCAAGCTCAAGACCAAACACTTTCTCTCAAGTCGTGGAATTCCTTTTGCTGAGACATATATAACACTCTCAACTCAACAAGAATTACAGGATTTTTCTCTTGATACACTTGGTGTAGATGCATTCGTCATCAAGCCGAACAAGTGAAGTCAGTGAAAGGGAATCCTCATAGTACACAAAGAAGATGATGTGTATATGATTGAGAACAAGCCATGGACAGAAGATGAGCTCAAGCTCCATATGACAGATATCCTCCATGGTTCATACTCACTCCATGGCTCATCAGATACCGTTGTTATTGAGGAGCTTCTTATGCCATCTCAGGAATTTGGGTGTTTTTGTCAATATGGTCTCGCGGATATACGCGTAATCGTCTACAACTACGTACCTATAACCGCGATGATACGTATGCCAACTGAGTACTCTGGTGGCAAGGCCAATCTCGCACAGGGTGGTATCGGACTCGGACTCGGCATCGCCAATGGTCGAGTTATCAGTCTCTCGCAGAACAAGACAAGTTACACCAAGAGTTTCCCAGCTGAGTTCAAGCACCTCTCAGGAAAAAATCTCCCATACTGGGATGATATCCTCCTCTACTCTTCCCAAGTTCAGGCGTATACCAAGCTCGGTTATCTGGCACTCGATTGGGTTATCACTCGTAATTGACCCAAACTCCTCGAGATCAATGCACGTGCAGGACTCGAGATCCAGAACGTCAATCTTGTTCCTCTGGCGTCTCGTCTTGCTCAGGTGGAGACACTCAAGATCCACTCTCCAGAAAAAGGGGTCGAGATTGCAAAAACATTGTTTCATACTGAAACCATGACGGATACTCTCGGAAAAAAAGTTATCTATCTCGAAGAGCCATGACAAGTGGATGGTATGGACATAACCATCTCCGTCGATATGAGTCGTACAAGCTCTCTTGTGTCTATAGATAGTGCATATACACTCGAGGGTCAACCCCTTGAGGTCAAGACAAGTTCAGGAGTTGTACTCAGACTCTCGGCCTATGAGGTATCTCCAGAGACCAAGAATACTGTCATACTCTGAACTGATGACATCAAAAATATTCTCATCAATCCAACCAAGAAGATCCTTCCCCATACTATCGCAACTGATACTCGGTGGTCCCGAGCCATCTACGAACTCGATGACATGGTATACCGCCTCTCTCGTAAGGTCAATCTCTCCTCGCTCCTCAAGCCAGACAATTACTTCATGGCGCTGGATGCATATATCGCAGACCCACATGGATACAATCCAGTTTTTGCATATAGGTTCCCTGATGATCGAAAAATCCAGTCCTTCAGAGAAGCAGCTCAACCAATACGCGAAAAGATAGCACAACTCGAATCAGAGAATATAGGACTCGCTCGTCTCTATAGCGAGAAGCTCGATGAGATAGGCGAGAAGATATCTCTTGTGGAGGCATATAGGGAAGAGGATTACCCATCGATAAAAAAATACAATGATGCACTCTTCGGTATGACCCAAGATCATCTCCTCTATGATGCACGAGAAAAAGTACTGAGCATGCATGGAGGTGTGAAAAAAGAAGAGAAACTCCTCTGAAAAGTACTCTCTCTCGATGGAGTGATGGATACAATACAAGAGTATTTCGACACGCACAATATGCCCGAGATTCCTATCTCTCTCGAGAGTAGCAATCTCTCTCGCATGTCTGTAGCATACGGCAAAGAAGTCAAGATCCGACTCTCAAAAAATGCAGTATTCCGCGAAAAAGAAATGCAAGCAACACTCTCACATGAGATAGGGACACACCTCCTGCGATACTTGAATGGGAAATCTCTCTGACTCAAGCTGTTCCAGTTCGGAACTGGCTACTATCTCGGAGACGAAGAAGGATTTGCGATATATCGCTCCCTTGGACATCTCCCCGATGGTTACGAGAAGAATGCAATGTATATCAAGTACTATCTCCTCTCAGCTGCTGATACACTTTCTTTTGCTGAGACCAGTGATCTCATCCGTTCACTCTACCCGAACAAGTCTCTCGAATCCATATTCTCTGATACTGTCAGACTCAAACGAGGCATCTCTCGAACAGAAGTCAGGGGTGTAGAAGGAACCACCTACCAGAAGGATAAAATCTATCTCGATGGATACACTCGTGTAAGTTCTTGGATAGCGTCTGGTGGCAATCCAGACAAGCTCCTCTTCTGAAAGATCAAGATTGCCGATCTCGATATCGTAGAATTTCTCTAATTTCTCTTGTATGATGCGTACTTTTCTCTTCCTCTTCTTCTCATTGCTATTGTCGCCAATATTCGCAGCTGATAATACTGGCGAGGTAGATGGCTCATGATCGACGATCGTTGCACCACTCTCATGCGATGCACTCTATCAGATAACATGACCCACAGATGTAAAAGTTGGTTCCACACATGAATATACTGTTCAGACTCAGAGTGGTGTCGAGTTTTCATGAAGTGTCGTCTACACACTCAGACGTGATAATAAAGTTGTAGAAGTCGTCAACGACCGCGAAAAATATCTCAGATACTTTACTGCGCCAGGGGAAGTTGTACTCGACGTCAAGCTCATCTCGTCTGATACTGTTAATTGTACCTGACTCCTCAAAAAACCACTCCGTGTCTATGATATGGTATTCGTCTATGTTGGTACTCCACGAGTGGGCGTCGAGTGAGGGATGCAGACAGTATTCGAGGAGAATAACGTCCTCTATCAGTCATATGAATCAATAGGGAACGCACAGATACAGTCAGCAGATACCAAGATCATCTGGTGAAGTCTCGAACAGAGTGATGTCCTCGTGATAGGGAGCCAAGACGTCCTCTCGATATTTTCTGATATACTCAAGCTCCATAAGACCAAGCCAGTAAGTTTCTCAAAAAAGAATATCTACATCATCTCTGATTATTCTCGTTCCTTCCTCTCCAAGGTACTTGCATCATCCCTCTCTCAGCTTGGTGCTGTGCGGGTATCACTCATCACCGAAGATCAGTTCTATGCGCTCTCAACGCGGTTGTCTACAGGAGAAAAAGTCGAGGCATTCGGTGAAGAACTCTCATACGAAAAATCCAAGACCATCTATACTCTCTGAGGATTTCTTGATTTTCTTGCATATTCGGGATTCTCGTACCAACTCCTTGCCTTCTTACTCTCTATTACGTTTGTTGTATTGGTGCTCAATATACTCAAGCAGATAATCGGGTTCAATGTATTCGGTATCTATTATCCTATCCTCTTTGCCATCACTGTTGTTGCACTTGGACTCTCAGGGGCATTTGTATTTATTTTTATCGGATTTTTCTCTATCGTTGTGGTCAATCTCTTTACCAAAAAAGTACACCTCCTCCTCCATGCCAAGCGAGCACTCCTCATCAGTCTCTATATCCTCTTGTTTCTCGTCGTATTGGGTGTCGACAACTACTTCGAACTCTCACTGATACGCTATACACTCTTCGACAATCCACTTATTATCTTTCCACTTTTTGTTACGATAGTCATCGCGGACAAAGTATTCCAAGATGATATCGATATGTTCAGTCGCGTGGGAGTATACGACTTCTTACAGTACATGATCATCACTGGAGTCATCTATCTCATACTCCAATACACACCACTACAATACTTCCTCATATCCTATCCAGATATCATCTTCCTTGTGGTGATTCTCAATATCGTCGTTGGACGCTATGTTGGACTGCAAGTGTTTGAGTACTTCCGATTCGCCCCACTTCTTAGACGGGTAGATGAGGAGGAGTAGGAGCATTCTTGTAGTGTTCGATTACCCTTAGCATGTTTACGAAGACTTTTAATGTGGTGATCTGTTGTACTTTGCTGATACTCTCAACTTCTTCCTTTCGCAATACTGAACCATATTTATCTTTTATATACTCTCAGAATTTTTCATGCGTAAAGCTCTCTCTCCCATGTGTGAATATGTAGAGCAGCATCTCTGGAAATAAAAGAGGAAATGCGCGATTTTCTCTCGGTATTATCCGGTCAATCTTTCAGGATACAATATCCTCTATAGAAAACTTACCCGCAAAAAAATCGGTAAGTGAGAATTCCCCAGATTCTATGTGATGTATAATCTTGAGAAGACCTCGTCCATAGGACATATCCTTCCTCTGAGCTCAGAGTGAATCGAGAGGGTATCCACGCATAACACGCAGATCGCGGTTATAGTATATATCTCAGACTTTTCATTTTCTATCCATCTTCACACGCAGATCTGAGAGCATCTGTCTTTCGGATTTTCAGAGGAGTTCTGCAGTGAGTATATATGGGAAAGAATATCATGCTCTCTTTGCTTCTTCGAGACTCTTTCACTCGAATAGAGCTTCGCAGAGCATAGCAAGACCCTCTTCTTTTTCGAGATTATTGGCTCAGCGAAAAGAGAATCAAGCATCTTCTGTGATTTTCTGATTGATATAGTGTACCCCTATTTCATGTACCATAAGGTGAAACATCTCTAGTATATTCCTTTTTTCATAAGTTTTGTGGCTTGGAACTAGGAGGCTCGTAGGTCCATCATAGATACTAGATACCTCGGATGAGGTGCTTACTGTTTGTTGGAGACCATTCGCTTTGATGAACATTTCCCAGAGCTTCATGTAGACACTTTGATCGAGAGATACTTGTTCCATCCGTTTCGTGATATCACTTTTTGTATCAATATAGTGTATATGTTCGATACTCCCTTCGAATTGTTCATCTGGATACTTTCTCTCCAGAGCGTGTACGAGTTTGGTATATATAGATAGGTATTCTTTTTTCTCATCTTCCTTGAGATAGATTCATTCGTGTTGCCACTCATATCGCATGAGTGCAAGAGTTTCATGTATCTCATCGAGATTCTCAGAGAGCTTTTCTCCATAGATTTTTGTCTGGTATTTGTCCATACGTCGGACGAGATCAGATCGCTCATCGTCTCAGAGTATTGCCTTGCTTGATGCCTTCTCGAGCTCTATGGGTACTGCTATCTTTGCCATCTCGATGGTATCGATGATATAGAGAATTCACTCTCTCTGTATCTGTGTTTTTTCATCAATTCAATTCAGTGCTTCTAGATATCTACGGTATACCTCTTGCCATTCTGAGAGTGTTCCTGTGACTTTCTGTATCAATACAGTGGGTTCGATGGATTGACTCTTCCACTCGCTATAGCTCACTCATCCTATGCTTCTGAATAAGCTTATATTGTAGGGAAGGCCGTCTTTTTTACTCTCATCATCGTACTTGAAAGTCCACTCAAGTATCTCAGATACTTCTCCCTTTTCCATAAGTTCCTCTAGGGTCAGGGATGATGATATATTATATTCTTGCATAGCGCTGGTATTCATTTGGATTTTTCCTAAAAAGATATATACTTTTGTTTGTTTTTTTATTGTAGTACTTAGTTAGAATAATGTCAAATATCCTCCAAAAATCTTGGTCCATCACTTCTGAGCTTCTCGTACAAGAAGCAGCGGCTCTCTGACTCGAATCAGAGATACTCTGTCGAGATAAGAATTTTTTCTATATTCGAGGCAATGGGAAGGAGATACTCTTTAAGAGCAATGACTTCTGATGAAATAGCTCACTCGCCAAAAAAGTAGTAGACGATAAGGAACTCTCACACATCATGCTCGAACGTTGGGGATTTCCTATACCACATACCACATATGTCGATAGAGATACGTTCGATCAGCTGGATCCAGCTATCTTCACTCATTGGAGATATCCACTGGTTATCAAGCCAATCGATGGATCACATGGCAATGGCGTTATGATGGGAATTCTTGATACATCCGAACTCTTACTGAAGCTCAAGAGTTCTCTAGAAAAATATCCTCGTATGATAGTCCAAGAAGAAGTGAAGTGAGATGAGTGTCGCGTAGTGGTTATGTTCTGAGAGGTGGTATTGGCTATCAATCGAATACCTCCGAGGATTATCGGGGATGGCATATCAACTATTCGTGAGCTGATCGAGATAGAAAATCAATCCAATCTTCTTAGATGAAAGTGATATGATAGTGCGCTTTCTCAAATTATGATAGATGATGAATTAGTTGATTATATTACGAAAAGACAAAAAAACCTGGACTCAATTCTCCTTGTATGAGAACTCTTGCAATTACGATGAAATTCGAATATAGGAACATGATGAACTATAGAAGAGATAACAGATAGTCTACATCCTAGTATCCCTCAGATATGTTCACAGATTGCCGAGAAGTTGGACATGCAGCTCCTCTGTCTCGACATCATGTCTATAGACTTCAGTCGACCACTGACTGATGTTGGATGAGTCATCTTGGAAGTATGATGAAATCCATGATTCGGTTGAGATAGAGAACTTACCTCAGTCAACACAGCGCAGACCCTCCTCCAAAAATTATTTTTCTAATTCCTTTTTCCCATGGATATCCTTGTCTCTATCGGTGCCATCATCCTCGGTCTCGTGCTCCTCACTCTCGGTGGTAATCTCCTCGTCGACGGTGCTGTATCAGTTGCCAAGAAGTGGTGAGTATCAGAAGCCATCATCGGTCTCACTATCGTCGCTATCGGAACGAGTGTTCCTGAACTTATCGTCTCTATACTCGCTGCGGTGTCTGGGAGCACGGAGATAGCAATAGGGAATGTCCTCGGTTCCAATATTGCCAATGTATTCCTCATACTCTGAGTGACAGCAGTTATTGCACCAGTAGCACTCTCACGCACGACGAGATTTTTTGATCTCCCGATTGTCATACTTTCGACGATACTCCTTGCACTCCTCGTGAGTGATATACTCTTCGACAATGCACTCAAGAATATGATAGGTCGTATCGATGGTATCATCCTCTTTGCAGCAGCTTGTATGTATATACTCTATTCTCTCCACCACAACAACACACTCCCTGATCAGGCTGATGACGATAGTGTAGAGTCCCATCTTCCAGTATGGAAGGCATTCTCATACCTTGCACTCGGTATAGGAGTTCTCTTCGTCGGTGGTAAGATACTCGTCGATGGTGCAGTTGACCTTGCCAAGATGGCAGGACTCTCAGAGTCTATCATCGGTCTTACGATAGTGGCAGTTGGTACGAGTGCGCCAGAGATGGTGACATCAGTCCTCGCAGCTCGTCGTGGTAAGACGGATATTGCAATTGGGAACGTCGTTGGTTCTAACATCATGAATATCCTCGTGATACTCGGTATATCAGCATTTATCGCACCACTTCCGTTCCTTGCTACCTCGTACATCGATCTCCTCATGGCTCTCGCCGCACCTGTGGTCCTCCTCGTCCTCGCACTTGTCTGGACGCGGAACAAGCTCGAGCGTCGAGACGGTATCCTCCTCGTGATGATATACCTTCTATATGTCGGATATCTCATAGCAAAAGAACTCGGGTAAGGAGTTCTTTTCTGGAAATATTTAATCAATAGTTACGGGTAGTGCAGGCAATGTCTCTTCTTTTTTATTTTTCGGAGTATCAACACGCTTATAGAATACGGTATGTCGTGACACACCTTCCTTCTTTAATATTTCAATCACTTGTAAGACGTCTGAGTGATCATGACCCCTTAGTTCCTCATTGACATCATTATAACTTTTTCCTTGCTCGAATCACATGCTAAATCGTATTTCATTAATGAGATTTCTTAATTCTTCAGATGGAATGTCATCATAGAGTGTAGGCTCGGACTCACCTTCTTCAAATCTCTCTCCTGGAATCATTCCTCATCTGGATATGATTTCAATATTTCCTGATTCTCGTAGACACAATAATACGAATAGTAAGGCATTGGAAGCTGATAAATAAAAATTATCTTTGAATCAATTGTGGTTATTCTTGAGAATTTCAGTGAGCCTAAAACGAGTAACATATATATTATTTTTAAGAGCACCTTCAATTGCATCAGTTGCTTCTAGAAGTTGTTCTTGAATACTTTTTGACGGTGAGTTCATATCTTTATTTTGTTAATTCTCTGAGTACCTTCTCCGCATGTCCTGTAGCCTTCACATTGCGCCATTCTTTTAGTATATTTCCCGTACCATCGAGGAGAAAAGTCGAGCGGATAACTCCAATATAGACCTTTCCATAGTTTTTCTTCTCGCCTATGACTCCGAACTGTTCGTGGAGTTCCCCGGACTCATCAGATATGAGCTGGATGCCGAGTGAGTACTTATTGCAGAACTTCTCATGAGAGGATTCTGAGTCCTTGGATACTCCGATTATCTGTATTCCGAGCTCTCAAAACTCAGGAACAAGTCGAGTGAAGTCCTGTGCTTCGAGTGTGCAACCTGGAGTATCATCCTTCGGATAGAAGTAGAGGAGAGTACGCTCTGATGTGGAGAGGAGGGAGGGGAGGTTCATATACTTAGTCAGATAATGCAGATAAAATAAGTTCTTTTTCATCATTATTGGATACTTCCAGTCACTTGAGTATATCGCGGACCTGTTCTTTTACATATCAGGTAGGATATATGAAAACATGTCCTAAGCTTGGTAGTGTATTTTCATCATTTACTCAATGTAGGACTATTTCATAGAATATTATCGTTTTTTCTTGTACTGCTCCATTGATTTTTACGGGAATCTCTTTTGTTCATTTTATCGAGCTTCTATCTGCTACGAGTCTTGAATTGATGTTTATCAGTTGGGTAATACGATCATTGTATTCATCCGCATAGATAACACCCTTTCAGATGATAAGTCCATGTGGGATATGTTGCTGTTGAGGAATATTCATATAGTTATATGCAGTTATTATTCATCATCAGGGATGAGATCATTATTCAATGTCCTTTTTATTATATTTTCCAGTATCAATCTAGTTGCTTGTAATGCTTTCTTGTATCTTTCCCGTTGCTCTTTTTCTTTTTGATAACTCTCTCAATTTTGGATAGAGAGTTGTATCTCCCAATCAATAGCCTCTAACTCGTGTCTAGATAGAGAACTGTACATATCAAGTAGCTCCATCACGGTTCATGATATCTCAGGATCAATATCTATTCAGTTATCAATCTGACTCATGAGAGTATCTATTATCTTTTGTCTACGATTTACGACATGTTGTATTATATCTCATGCGACAGTTACATCCTCACCTAACATTCTGAGTAGAGGACACTCTGATTGTGTAGATTCTTGTTCCATAGGTATTATTACTTATTATTTTTAGATAATTCCCAGTAAGCTTGTGAGAGTGAGACTATTGCCTCATTCTGCTCTTCCCCATTTGATACGGGATTATCGGCCAGGAATTCTGTAACCTCACTGATTGCATCACTATCACTATAGACATGTACTCATAGAAGCGTATTTCATTCATCAGCACAATAATAATCAACTCGCCATTTTATCCTTTCCACGATATTTGGATATTGATAGTTTTTATTTTCTATTGTGCCTTCTATTGTCGACATGAGTGCAACTTCCGTATAGAATCTATTACTATCAACCAAGGGTAATATATCAATTTTATCCTCCTCTACGGTGGTAGTATCTATATCTTGATTGAGTTCGTTGAATTCTTCTACTGTTGGCATCGTTTCAGTTACGTATACCCATGCATCTCAGAAGTTCTCCGAATCAACAACTTTTCTTGTCTCGGTATTCGCTCGAGCTTGTGCTATCTTGAATCATATCTCTACTACCTCTTGTGTTGATAATCTCCTTCATTTTGGAGGCGTGTACTCAGGGACAGGAGGATACCATTCTGGATTTCAATATGATTGAGAGAGAAGGGGGTCAGTCAGTATTGTGTTTGCCACTTCTCCAAACATCAATTCTAGTTGGCTCACAGTAGGTGAGTCTATTGTATTACTTATTGATTCTAAAACATAGGTACTTGGTTCTACCTCGAGTGAGGTAAGTATCTTTTGTTTTCATTGGTCAGGTTTTTTCTGTTCCATCATTTTTCTATAGTGCATATATGTTCGAAGATATCTATCAGATTCTTCCAGAATTCGCTGTTTTAGGGCAGCTTCTTTTTTACTTGTACCTGTCGGGATGAAGTTCGGTCATGTTCGCATAGACTTCGATTATATTATTTTTGAAATATATTGCTCCTATATAGTTCTGATACCAGAGACTAGATGCCCTGACGTTTACAGAAATACTCTAGTAATTTTATATAATTTGGACACTCTGGGGTGATTCAATAATTGTTATTTGCCTGGCTCAGAAAATCAATCATTCACTGTATTCAGATTTGTCACCTACAGCATAGTGCTGCTTTTATATATTTTTTCCCACCGAGTTCATGTATTTTTATGAGTCACCAGAGCTTATCTTTACTGAGGAGGAGTGCATCTCACTTCTGAATAGGTAGTTCTTTTTTCATGGATACTCGATTATAGGGAGTATCAATCCATAAAAAACAATCAGGAGTACGTAATTCAGAATTAGATGTTATGCTCAGTCATCTCAGGATAATAGCAGCAACATCTTTATGGGGGTTGTTACTCAGAATTATTCATCTTTGTTCACTTGGTTTTGGATGTTCCATTTTCTGTCGTTCACTCATAGTGGCTTGATTATATACACTCATTTCCCTTTTTCAAATTTTTATGTAAAAAAACATAGTTAGCACGTAATGATAAAAAGTGCTAAAAAAGTTTTGACAGGAGAGAAAAGTTTGCTAGAATGACAGTATCACAGTTTTACAGAAATATTTTTGGAAAATCTGTGAAACTATAAAACTCTTATTCTGTAATTCTATTTTTTATGTGAAAAATTATCGGTATCGATCTCGGTACAACGAACTCATGTGTCGCCTTCATGGAAGGTGGACAGGCAAAGGTCATCCCGAACTCAGAAGGTGGACGTACAACTCCATCAGTAGTAGCCGCTAAGAAGGATGGAGATACTATCGTGGGTATGCCTGCACGTCGCCAAGCAGTCACCAATCCTGCCAATACTATCTTCTCAGCGAAGCGTTTTATCGGGCGTAAGTACTCAGAAGTCACTGAAGAACTCAAGAATGTCCCATTCAAGGTGACAGAAGGATCAGACGGTGGATGTATGATCGAGTGGAACGGAACTCCAGTCCGTCCAGAAGAGATCTCTGCCAAGGTCCTAGAGAAGCTCAAATCCGACGCAGAGAAATTCCTCGGACAGAAGGTCACAGAAGCAGTTATCACTGTTCCTGCATACTTCAACGATGCAGAACGTCAGGCAACTATCAACGCTGGTAAGATTGCAGGACTCGACGTCAAGCGTATCGTGAACGAGCCGACAGCGGCAGCTCTCGCATATGGAGCAGATAAGGACAAAGACCAAAAGATTGCAGTATACGACTTCGGTGGAGGAACATTTGATATCTCGATTCTCGAAATCGGTTCTGAAGGGACATTCGAAGTACTTGCGACTAACGGAGATACTCACCTCGGTGGTGACGACTTCGACCAGCGCATATTCGAATACGTGATGGCTCAGTTCCAACAGGAGACAGGTATCGACCTCCGCAAGGATGCGATGGCAGTACAGCGCGTTCGCTCTGCCGCTGAGAAGGCGAAGATCGAGCTTTCATCTGCAACATCTACAGAGATCAACGAACCATTTATCGCGATGAACGACGGAGTTCCATCTAACCTCAATGTCACTATCACTCGTGCCAAGTTCGAAGAGCTCATCGCTGACCTCGTCGAGCGCTCTCTCGAGCCATGCCGCAAAGTGATGAAGGACGCAGGACTCCAAGCATCTCAGATTCACGAAGTGATCCTCGTCGGAGGTTCGACTCGTGTTCCGATGATCAAGGCGAAGGTAGAACAATTCTTCTCTAAAAAACCAAACGAATCCGTCAATCCAGATGAAGCAGTTGCCCTGGGTGCTGCTATCCAAGCAGGTATCATCCAAGGAGATGTGAAGGATGTCCTCCTCCTCGATGTGACTCCACTCTCTCTCGGTATCGAGACACTCGGTGGTGTCATGACTCGCATGATCGAGCGCAACACGACTATCCCAACATCTAAGTCTCAGGTCTACTCAACTGCTGCCGACAACCAGGACTCTGTAGAGATACATATCCTCCAGGGTGAGCGTGAGATGGCAGGCGACAACAAGTCACTCGGAAGATTCATCCTCTCGGGTATCGCATCAGCTCCACGCGGTGTCCCACAGATCGAGGTCACTCTCGACATCGACGCCTCTGGTGTACTCCATGTGACAGCCAAGGACAAGGGAACAGGCAAAGAGCAGAAGATCACGGTTCAGGGATCAACAGGTATGTCAGACGATGAGGTGGACAAGCTCGTCAAAGAAGCTGAAGCCAACCGTGAGACAGACAAGAAGAAAAAAGAATCCATCGAAGCCCGCAACCATGCAGACTCTCTCGTCTACCAATCAGAGAAGACTCTCGATGAAAATGTCGGAAAATACGAAGAAGCAGATGGAACTGAGGCTCGCGCAAAACTCGCAGACCTCAAGGCGGTCCTCGCAAAGCCAGAAGCAACCAAGGAAGAGATCGAAGAGGCTACCAAGGCTCTCAACGATAAGATGATGAAGGTTGGACAAGACATCTACGCTCATGCAGGTGATGCAGAGAAACCAACCGAAGAAAAGAAAAATGACGATGGTTCAGTGGAAGCTGATGTAGAGGAGAAGTAAAAATCAATCCCCGATATTTTGTCGGGGATTTTTGTTAATTTTATAACAGTTTTTGATATGGATATAAAAGAAAGAATGATAAAATTTAATAAGAGATGGAATATCAAATGAAGTTGAAATAGCCAACAAGAAGAGTTTAATTTATTTAAAACAAGAATAACTAATATATTTAGTGATGAAATAGATAAATGTATTTCCACGAAAAGTAAAAATTTATTGTGTCAATATTTTGGTTTAAGTTCTGATGATAGATACATCCTGAATAGATACTTTAAAAACTTAACTGAAGAAATTGATGCTTTTAGATTCTTAGAAGCACTTCTTTCAATGGAATTTAACCCAACAAGATTCAATCAAAGAAATGAAAAATTTCCTACACAAGAAGAAATTAAGGAATATTTTTTCTATAAATTAGTTGATGCTATCTCTTTCTCCAATTTAAATGTAAGCACTTCAAGGATCTGAAAAAATTGAGACATAATTTTTTATCCACAAGGTGAAGAGTTTTTAGATAATGAAATCGTAAATACTATTCTTACTTTTCTATCTTGACCTTCAAATGAGCATTTTCAGGCAGCACTTAACTTTCATTTAAGTAAAGACTGGATAAAGGTTTGAGAAAGTATCAGAAGAACTTTGGAAGAATTTTTAAGAGAAAAATTAGTTAATAAAAAATGACTGAAAGCAAATATTACTGAATTAGCCGCGTTCTTAAAATGAGTCAGTGTTCCTTCGCAGACAAAAAATATAATAGGGCAAACTTTCAGTTATTTAGACGATTATTTTAATGACCATACTAAACATAATGATTGAAACTTAGATGAGTATGATGCAGAATTCTTGATTTATCAAGCAGGACTTCTGATGAGATATATTTCAAAAGTTATAAAATAAAATCCCTCCATTTTGGAGGGATTTTATTTCTGCCATGCGAACTCTCATATAGGTTCTTTATCTTTTTTGGGAGCATTTCCACGGCCAGATGTATTTTTCCAGACGGGTATAGTGTATTTGGCAAGAACCACTTCTCTCACAGCATCTTCTTGTTTTGGGATATTGATATATTCGAGAGCATTTCTGAGTGTAGCAGAGTCAAAACTGATACTCTGCTTGATCCCACCTCTAAATTCGATATGAGGAACTCCATTTTTGATGCTGATGAAATCATCCTCTGTGTTATCTAAGATTCTGGGTGTGGTGTCTCCCAGACGGAGGAGGGCTCATCACTTTCGGACCCGCCGAGAGAGTGAGAGGAGTCCATCACTATAGCCGATAGATACATCACTTTCTCTATAAAAATTAAGAAGATCTTCGTCACTACACAAGAGATTGTAGAGTGCATACCAGTCTCTATATGAGATAGCAAGATGTGAAGCAATAGCTCTATCTTGGTCTTCTCTTTTGAGGCTTCCTACATTCCAGGTATGCAGTCAACGCCTACTTGTAACTCTTTGTGTAAGTGTTGGTTTTTTTCTCAGTATTTTGAATACGGTCAAGCCCACTTCTTCTACCACGTAGCTTGCTTGTCCTGCTACGAAGGTCAGGAAGAGGGGATTGGTCATCGTAGGTTGTATCAGCTGGTGCCACTCTTGTGGAGAGTGGGTTTCTATCCATGTCTTTGCTATCTCTTGGCGTGTCTGCCATACGACAGAACTGATAAGTGGCGGGACGATATCTCATTCCCGCATGCTTTGCATGAGATTTTTTGTTATCGTTACCAATAAGTTGTCTATCTCATGTACTGCCTTCATGATTTCTTCCTGCGGCGCTGTTAGTATAATCATATATATAATTTAATTAAAATATATATTATGTCAATATTTATCATTTGAGTTTATTGGGATATTCCAATATTGGAATCTTGTATAACTCAATCCCTCCACTTCGGAGGGATTTTTCTTGCCTGTTGATATTATATTGACTTATATATTTTTTAGTATAAAATAATAATTAATTAAATTCATAGTATGAACAAACTAAAACAACTCGGATGAGCTCTTGCTGTGGCTGCTTCTCTGTGTGTAATGTCATGATGTTCTAAGGATCCAGCCCAAGCTATAGCTGCAGAAACCGATACAAAAGTAGCAACTATATTGAGTGCTTCTCAAATCGATATATCTCGTGAACAGAGGCTAGTATCTCATATTGGATACCTCACAACACTCCAACAACTATGAGAAGGGGCTGATTTAGATGAGCTTTTTGACGGGAGTATTAATCTCTGAGACGAGGAGCCAATGACAATATATAGCCTTGTAGAGATTCTGAACGGCAATAATTCATTTCAAAATATCACCCCACCAAAAACCATTAACTATGATAGGAATTGGGCATTAGATTCATCATTTGCTATATGATATGAGCAAATAAAAGATACTAAAACATGAAAAACAATATCCCGCTTAAGTGAGATAGCTGGTACAGAACATCTTGTACCTCATTGGGTATGAGATACGAGTCTGAAGTTTAACTATAACTCAACATGAGTTATAGAGTCTGTTGATTTTCAGAGACCGAATATCAGTGTCGATGAGACTATACATATTCAGAGAAATGAGTGAGGTCTGGTTTCAAAACTCGATATTGGAAATGCATTAAAAATCGATAACTCGATTACTATTGATTACCATGAATGAAGCAGTCTTCCATACTCATTGAATCAGACAAAGTATTGAGCATTTGATGACAAAACATTTTTTGCTTACGACGCAGACGATAATGTATCAAAAATAATATATGCTCCTGCTATATCAGCAAAAGCAGTTAAGAATATCGTAAGAAGATGATGAAAGTCAGTAAAATGAGCGCAACAAGCTGCAGAGATGGCCATGATGGATGTTCTCAAGAGAACAAAGTGACTCGATGTTGTCAGTATTCAAAATACTAATGCTGTTCCTGTTGGCACGACCTCAGTACTTGATGCTTCCCATTGGGCTTACAAGAATGGTTGGTCACAATTTCAGTGGAATGGAACATCGCTTGAAGCCATGAATCTTCAGCATGAAGATTTCCCAGTCGATGACAAAAAAGCAATTACATTCAATTATTAGAAAGTGTACCACTTATTTCTTTGAAGTCTTGCGTAACTCAATCCCTCCGAAGTGGAGGGATTTTTCAGAAATTATTGCACAATATTGAAAATTATGTATATTCATATAATCACTATGAATATACCACCAGCATCCCAGATTCATCCAGTCCAAGCAATGGAAGCACTCAGGATTGCGTCCAATCCCTTGGCTTCACTTGTGCTAGTACAATCAATCCTCTCTCGTTATACAGAACTGCTGGATCCTCATATGAGGACACTGTTCTGACAGATACTCAAGGATCGCTATCCTGATATGCTTCAGTTTACCCGTTCCCAGAAGGTATCGAGTGTGAAGCGTACTATGAGTCGAGTTGCTCTTGCTGTCAATGAGAGAGAGGAGAGTGTCGTCCTCTGGTATGAGGCATTCACACATGGAGATATAGAGAGTTTGTTTGATTTGCTTGATTTCCTTATACGTGATGGGGATTATCAACGGGCAGTAACATTTGTTGCTGATGCGCATGCATTCTCGATTGATTCATATATTGTTAGAGAGGACTTTCCTCAGGAGCAGGTACAATACTTTTATCAGAGGCTCATCGCCTATGCCTATGATCTTGGTGTAGATTCACTTGCAGATGATATGATAGAGTTCTTGGAATGAGAACGTATAGGATCAGATGATCCGCGTATCCTCCAGTACAAAAAACTCGTACGGACACCAGAGGAGTTCGACTTCGCACTCTGAGAGATATGGCGTTTCCATGTCCAGGATGATAAGACTGCCAATACTATCTCTTCGCGCAATATCCATGAGGTGGAGAGATATATACGCTGACAACTGCACCATCTATGACAATACGGCGAGATAGAGTCCGCTATGTTGACGCATCTCACAGAGGGCATTGTTATCGATGTAGATACCGAGCAATGGTACGACTACCGAAAGATGCAATGACAACTCTTCTTCCAGATGCGTATGTTTTTTCTCTTGGCTGTCATCTACCGCAATGAGACCGCAGCAGATACTATACTCCAGTTCCTCGATGATAGATGAGATGAGGCAGTAGATATGTTGGCTCATATAGTAGATAGTATGAATAATCCCACAGATGATGAGTCAATAGATGATATATCCGCACAAGAACTGATATACTCCGAAGTCCTCCTCCCGATGCTCGATATGTTCCAGTGACTCGAACATGCAGGTCTCCAGAGTCGTATAGTGGATCAGATGATGCAATATGCTCCCATGGAGGCAAGAGAGGTCTCTGATATATACACTTCCCGCAATATAACTCGACAATATCATCTGAGCTCTAGAGGTATCGCACCATACTATCTCACATTTCGCAATACTCTCGATGAGAAGCACACACCCGTAACATCCAAGTCGATAATAGATGGGATTATATTTCGGAGAGAACATCTAGTTTCATTCTGAGAAGTAGATCTTTTTGTATACTATCTCGTGGAATACATCATGCTCTATGGAGAGACACCAGAGATAGAGCCCAACATGATAACATTCATTCAGAAAAATATAACAACACTTACAGAGCTCGAAAGAGACTTTCTCGGAGAGTTTTATCCACAATATTTCCTCTAGTACATGACATCGAGAACCTAACAATATCCAAGATATAAAAATGAATAAGCTCTCTCATACACATATTCTTATTATCGTCTCTACTCTCAGTATTCTCACTGTACAGAGCGTATTGCTCTGGCAACCATGGAGACAAGATGTTTCTGTGATACTTCCGACGATATCTTCTGACGTATCTCCATCTCGAGTTGAGACACCATATGGAACAGTTCAGACAGACTTCACTCGGATTATCAATCCAGCAGAGATAGAGACTCGGATTACACTCGCTGAATATAATATGATAAAAATATGAATGTCCTATGAGGATATAGTAGATATCATCTGAGGTAATTGACTCGTATTTAATAGCACAGAGGCTGGGGGTCAGGTATTTGTTACATATATGTATTATGGTAATGAGAGGGGAGCGAATGCGAATTTTATATTTCAAAACGACAAGCTCATTGCTCGAACGAGTTATGGGCTCAAGTAGGGTGAGTATGATATTTTTTTGTCACCCATTTTCTCTCTTATCGTCCTACTGTATGTCGACGGTTTTTTTATTTTATTATTTCTCTTTTATGCGTTACTTTTTATTGATTATACTTTCCCTTATAGCGCTTCCGACTTTTGCCTCTGTACTCGAGTGAGATACGACAACATGTACGATGCCAGATGGGACATTCCGCGAATCATGTATCTATGCTACATCTGGACCCAAGATGTCTCCACGTGCAGCGTTGCAAGATGGTGAGTGGGAGAGTGTGAGTCTCAACGGTGTCAGTATAACTGGTGCTACTCTCCGATTCCATGAGAGGAGATTCTCCGCAAAAGTCTGCAATACACTCCAGGGAAGTTATGGAGTATTCCGTGATAGACTCGTTATGCGCAATGTCATCTCTACACGGATGTATTGTGAGGGACTCATGGAACTCGAATACACTCTCAGTACGGGGCGCTCTGTGTTCTCTGTCGGAAGTGACACACTCACTATCGAGACAGCTCGTGGTGATACCATAGTATGGAAAAAGAAAAATCCAACTACCGTCCTCAAGTAAGCTCTATCACTCTAGAAAAAGTGAGCGAAAAATTGCAAAAAGAAAAAAGATGTGGTAGATTTGGATTATGCCCAATACTTTTATGACATCTCGTTGAGTAGATATTGATACAGACTCAATTGCAGCAAGCGTTCCTCCTGCTCTTGATATAGATCTCACTAATCTTGCAAATTGAGTTCGGACTAAGACTGAAGATATTCTGTCTACAGAAGTCCTACTCTCTACTCCTGAACAATTTCAAGAAGTATACTGAAAACTCAGATCCTGAGACAAGATTCGGTGTACTCGCTGAATCATGAGTAGTGCCTATATTGAACTTACCGTAGTACGTAGAGAACAACACTGAAAAAATAATATAAAGTTAACAAATATCGAAAGTGGAAATGTCTATTATATTGATGTCACTTCGATTCGGTGAGATGGTTCTATGCATGCTCTTCAGTCTGATGGTAGAACTCCAATATTATTCGGAAGGATTCATGCATATCAAGGTGTTCCTAGGATGCAAACAATCGGGGAACAGACGTACTATTGAAACAATTTCAAGGAACCAAGAGCTGTCTGATTCTCAAAAGTGGATACAAAAAAATAAATCCCTCTACTTCTAGGGGGATTTATTTTTTATGCTCTTTTTGCACTGAGATAGACGTGGTCAGTTGGAGTATATGCTTTTGGATTATCGAGGAGCTCTTTCCATTTTTTGAGGAACTCTCAGATATGCTCAGGATGTACATAATACGTTCCCTTCTTCTCGATAAAAAGTCCGGGAGAGGCTACAATAAGTATCTTCCAGTCGAGGATAGTGACTCATCGTCACTTAAAATAAGCATATGGCTTTGCGTGGCGTTCAGCGAGGATATCAACCCAGAGTATCTGGCTCACAGTCCAGGCTATACTTTTACTCGGCGCAGTGAATAACTGCACAGTTTTCTTATAAGGATTTTCAGGAGAGTGTAGAGTATCCATAGTTTTATTTTTACCATCCGAGCATTGTCTCGTTGAATCTGACATATTCAGTATAGGTCCATCCGAGGTTCTTGAGTCGAGTTGCCATATCCACTCAGATATAGCGCCAGTGCCATGGCTCGACCTCGTACCCATCTATAGTCTCTCACTTCTGGTAGCTCTGAGTCCAGCCATAGAGATGAGCGTTGGATTGGAACCAGCTGACATACTTCCTATATCGTCCATTGGCAAGGAAGTCGTCTTCTGTTGTTGCATCGAATACATCGACTGCGAGTCCGAGTTGGTGTTCTGAGTATCCTGGAGGTGCGCAGAGCGAGTCTGTACAGCGCCCGAGGTCCCATAGGCGTTGCTGGTATGCGGCACTACGATATCCACTGATGACGACGAGTGGTGTACCGAATTCACCTTGGAATGCTTTTCCGAGTTCCCAGAGTGCATCGCGTGCGTCCTTGCGGAGTTGGCTCGAGCGACCTGCTTGGTTGATATATGCTCCAGATATACTCACAAGAGGGGTGGGGATATATCACTTCTCTGAGAGAGGGACATCACGTGATACGAATCTGAGGATACTATTGTCTCTATATGCTTCTTGAGGTTGAAACCGTTTTTTGATAAAGATTTTCAGGGACTTTTTTTCTTCTATTTTTGTTCCTGTTGCGGTTTCAGTTTTTGCAAATTGTATTGCACCTGGTGTTGGCTGTGGTTCTGGTCTCGCCGCATCTCCGCTCGCGCCGAAACTCCCTGTTACAAGGAGAAAAAGGGAGAGGATTGCGAGGATGGAGAAGAGGATACGAGGCACGAGGATAAGATTTTTTGATTGGAGAGTTAGATAACGCGCTTCTTGATAAAAAAGTAGGCTATCGCAATGAAGAGTATACTGACGACGATGATACTTGAGTAGATGATGACGTCGTTGAATTCTCATGCTTCGACGTTCATCCCGAAGAAGCTCGTCACAAGCGTGAGCGGGAGCATGAATGCTGAGAAGACAGTGAGATACTTGATGGTTGTATTGGTCTCGAGTTCGAATACACTCTTGAGGGTGTCTTCGATGGAGTCGATGTTTTCTTGGAGGAGTTGGATCTCAGAGAATATCTTATCCAGCTTATCCTCGAGGTTCTCGAAGTAGAGCTCGACTTCTTCGGAGAAGCGTTCCTTCATACGGAGTTCTACCATCTTGAGTACCGATATCTGTGGCTTCATCATATGCTTGAGCGTGATGATGTTGCGCTTCTTGGTCATGATGCTGCGGATAGTGTCAGTCGAACGACTCGCGAAGAGATCTCGTTCGATGCCCTTGATATCTCGGCCGACTCTATCGAGCATCTTCATCGTCTTATCGAGGAACGAATCGAGGATATCATAGAGCACGAATGCTGGAGATACTTTTTCTCACTTTTCGATATCAGTCTCATAACGAGCATAGATACGCTTCATAGTCGATGACTGGTAGTAGCGGAATGTGATGATATAATCCTTCCCGATAAATATATTCATCTCGTTGCTGATATAGCGCTCAGTTGATGGCTCGTACTTGGGGAAGTGGAGCACGAGGAATATATAGTCATCGTACGTATCGAGACGTGCGTATTGGTTCTCTTCGAGGATGGCTTCTTGGTCGAGTTCGTGGAACTCGTACTTTTTCATCACCTCTTCGATGAGATCAAGTGGCGGATTGATGTAGTCTTGCCACAGCTCGGATGTAATTGTTTTTTTGACCATTATTTCCTGTTATTTTGAGTCCAATATACTTATTTTGATTTTATTCTGGTGCCTCGGGCGGGACTTGAACCCGCAAGCCGTGAAGCAGAGGATTTTGAGACCTCCGTGTATACCATTCCACCACCGAGGCAGGCCCCGACATAATAGGAAATTACTCTCCAAAGTCAAAGCGATAAAAACTGAATTGAACACAATGTTGAAGCAGGAATTTCCCCTCGACTTTTTCAGTTTTTCTATATAATACCATCCTAAAAACCCTATACTCTCTACTCAATACTCCTGATACCATGAAATTCCAACTCGATAATATCATCACTGAATACGAAGCCCTCGAAGCCGAGCTCGCAGAACCAAGCATCTATACTGATGTGAAACGCATGAAGAGCGTCAATCAGAAAAAGAAATCCCTCGAAAAAACTGTGGAACTCTACCGTGAGTACAAGATGCTCTATGCCAATTATGACGAACTCAAGACACTCGTAACAGATGAAAAAGATCCTGAGATGCTCGAGATGATGAAGTCTGAGATTGCGCTTGCTGACAAGCGTATCCCTGAACTCGAAGAGGCTATCAAGATTGCCCTCCTTCCAAAAGACCCGAACGATGACAAGAATATCATCCTCGAAGTCCGTGCTGGAGTTGGTGGAGATGAGGCAGGGATATTTGCCCATGAACTCGCTGAAGCGTACAAGGTATTCGCCCGCAAGGAAGGATACACGCTCGAAGTCATGAGCGAGACTTGGAACGATGCAGGTGGATACAAGGAAGGGATATTCAAGATCGAAGGTGGAGCTGGAGCGTATGCCCGATTCAAGTACGAGTCAGGAGTTCACCGTGTTCAGCGTATCCCAGTGACTGAGAAGAACGGGCGAGTCCATACCTCGACTGCAACGGTTGCGGTCATGATCGAGGCTGAGGAAGTAGACGTCGTCATCCGTGAAGAAGACCTCGAGATATCTGCGTGTCGCGCATCGGGTGCTGGAGGACAACATGTCAACAAAACCAACTCTGCCATCCGTGTCGTGCATATCCCAACAGGACTCGTCGCTGAGTGTCAGAACGAGCGCTCACAGCTCCAGAACAAGCTCACAGCTATCTCGGTTCTCAAGTCTCGTATATACGCCATGGAAGAAGAGAAGCGTGCCCAAGCAGAGGGAGCAACTCGTCTTGCACTCGTCGGAACAGGGGATCGCAGTGAGAAGATACGTACCTACAACTTCCCACAAGACCGTCTCACCGACCATCGTATCGGACAGAACTTCTCGAACCTCCCAGTCATCATGATGGGAGAGCTCTGAGATATCATCGATGCCTGTGCTATCGCAGACCAGACAGCCAAGCTCGAGGCCGCAGCAGGTAAGACAGAATAATAAAAAGATATTTACGAATACAGAACATATGAAAGAAATCGAAAGAAAATTTCTCATCAAAACACTTCCTGATTTATCTGTACTTGCCCCATGGCATAGTGAGAGATTTTTTCTGAAAAATGATAAATGATATGAGGAGAGGATATCTCATACCCATGATTCATTTTATTATGATAAGAAGGTTACAATATCTGATGTTGAGAGAACTCGTGAAAAACGAGAAATTACAAAATCTGAATTTGATTTCCTAAAAACTCGAGCCTATGCTTCCACGAGTAGGGATACATATCTCCTTTCAAAAACTCCAAAAATAACCCTACAAGTATATGATGGGGAATTGTCTGGATTGGTTCGTGTTGAAGTGGAATTTGATTCAATTGAGGAGTCAAATATATTCGAACCCCTGGATTGGATGGGCGAAGAGATTACAGGTTCGGATATTGCAAGAGATGCTACCTTGATAGAGAAAAGAATCTAGTTCTACAACTCAAGCTTTTATGCGAGAGTTGGTGATACTTCTCCTAGAGTACTCGTATTTTCTGCTGTAGTTTCTCCATCTTTTGTATCGAAGAGATATGACTGTCTTTTCTCGATGCGATTCCAATTATTTTGATTAAAGTTATCATTCCTAAGGTTTTCACGTAATTGAGTGAGATCTTTATTTCTCTTTCCTCCAATTTCTCAGAATTTTCATGTCATGTATCCGCGTAGTTGCTTCTGTACAATATCATCTATGATAGGTTGTTCTCAGAGTTTTACCTGGTAGTTGACACTGTTCTTATTCTGGAGATTCCATGCCTCGAAGAATTCCTCCATTGTATCCTGCCCAAGTATAGGGAAGCCAAGTTCCGAGAGAAAAGTCAGACTCTTCTCTGCCTCTTGTCACCATACTTCATCTGTGTTCACTCATTTTTTGTATTCGAGAGGTGTCTTGTCTATACGTGCAAGATTTTCTTCTTGGATTCTGAGATTCCTGAGGTTCTGTATCCTCCCTTCGAGCATATCCTCGATACGTTCTCTATCGTTATTGTCAGAATCGATAGTATAGCGTCCTTTGTGTGCCATCTTCATGGATTCAGTCAGTGTCAGCATGCGACTTACGGTATCTGCTCTATCTTTTGGTGGTATTTTTCCTTGAGCATAATCAGCCTCAAGTTGCTCATACTGGGTACTGGCATTTCTATTTTCTCCAACCAATACTGAGTAGAGATTGTCTCACTTTTCTCACTTGAAACCATATTCTTCTCGACGAGATAACCAGTGTTTTTCGAGTGTAGAATTTCGTTTTTCTGTAGTATCTCTGAGGAGTTCTTCTGTCTGTGTTTTTTTGTTTTGTTTTTCTTGTTCTTCTGGAGAGGCAGAGTCAAGCTCTCTCGATATAGAGAGTCAATTGAGGGACTTGGCAAGACGAGGAGGTTGCTTCCCGAGATCTATCTCATAGCTATACTTCTCATCCTGTGGGTCTGTGAATCTGAGAGTATCTCCAGTACGTGTGACGAGAGTATCTGGATTGGATTGAGTCAGAGCAGTAACAGTGTCTACTACCTGTCATCGGGTATCTCGTGGGATATCGGATAGGAGTCTCTCCACTGACTTGGCTTGAGCGGATTGCTCTATACCAAGTGTTGGTGCATTGCGCTCGAGTACTCCTATCTCCTTACCGAACTGTGTTCTGAATTCAGTATTTTTCCGTGCCTCCTCTAGATATACCTCAGTTGATATACGGGCTCTGAGTATTGTTTGATTCTCTGGACTCTGTATATCTGCAGGTGAGTTGATTCAGACAGACTTCAAGAATCCACTTGTTGCATCGGATATCTGACCCGACTGTATATCTTTCATCTGTCTCTCTACTTCTCCATCGAGTTCTCACATGAGTTTATTATTTGAGAGTGAGAGAGAAGTCTTGATATTCTCTATTGCTTGAATATTTTCTTTTGCTGCTATCTGAGATGCTTGCCTAGTTTCAAGTACTCTTGTTTCATTTTCTCCATCTTTCTTCTCAAGTTCTCCATCTTTCTTCTCAAGTCCTTCCTCCATAATACGACTAAATATGCGTTTCAACTTAATTCATCCTTCTATTGGAATATTCTCTTTGACGAGATTTATCAATTTTTGATAGAGTTCAGGAGTCTTCTGGATATCTTGTATCTGTTCACGAAAGCCCTCTAGATCTACTCAGGGAATGAGTGATTCTAGAGATTCTTGCTCTGGCGCTCCTCAGGATTCGATATGTGGTTTTCCGAGTTCAGACATAAAAATATGATACCCTAGTAGGGTATCATATTTTTGATTTTGATGCAAATATTGGCATTACTCTACTATCCTGCTTTTTGTGCGAGTTTGGTGCTTGTATATCCTGAGAACATACTACGAGCATTATTTGTACTATCTGCCATTGCAGTTTTGAATCTTGGATTTGTTATCTGTTCCTGTAGTCTTATAGACTCATCCAGATAGTTTTTTGCATATCACAGAAGCTTCTGTCCATATGGATTGTATGGTAGTGGAAGTCATTTTTTATGTCGCTCCAGTACATCGGTAAATAGTTGTTGTATTTCTTTTGGGGTATCTTTATTTTTCTGCACTTTCTCCATAAAGTTTCACTGAGGATTGGGCACCTTCCCGTAATCTACATACATACCAAGTTGTATGAGTCCAATAACTATCTCAATACCTTGATTCGCCTTTTCTACTATCTCAAGTTGCTGACTCTTTGCATCAAGTTGCTGACTCTTTGCATCAAGTTGCTGTTTTTTTCTATATACTCTTGTTTCATCGCCAACAAGTCCGTCACAATCAGGGTCTACGATTTTGTCATCGAGACATTGTTGAGCATCACTTGAGAGTTTGAAGTTTGGAAACTCTGTCCGTAGTGCTTCTACAGCATCTTTAGTAGATTTTCTTACATTTTCAGCTCCTGGTGCTCACTCTGCCGCAGTACCTGTAACTCACGCAACAAGGAGTGCTCAAGTTTTGAGTATCATATCACGACGAGATATATCAGATGGAGAGTTTGTTCCTGCCATATATGAACACATTAATAGATATTTATTTTCGTATTTTATCACACTATTTTGTCGTCGTCAATTCATTTTTGGTAATCATCTTGAGTTCATGAGTTTTCTGACTATAGTGCCGACCCCTTGTCCGAGTTCTGAGATGAGAATTATTTTGACATACACAAAACCCTATGAATTATAGGGTTTTTCGAGTTAGGTTGTATACGAGAGTTGTACAAGTCTGGATATACTTGTCCCATCATCAAGAACCAACAAAATTGACAAAAACTTAAAATTACTATTGACAATGTATAAATCTCTGTAGAATATGTGAGTATTCTCTAATTTTATACGTATGTCAAAGTCTCTCGTTGCAGGTATGGCTCTCAGTGCGGCTCTCACCGCTCAGGCTCAAGCACCCAAGGCACCAGTTGTATGTACTGAAAACCAGACGAATGTCGTCTCTATGGTAGAGGGTGTAATCGGATGCAAGGATATCACTCCAAGAAAAGCATATACACATACATCAGCTCCTACAGTAGCACTCTCAAGTGAGACGACTCAAGAGACTTCTGATAATACGAGAGCGAACGCAGCAATCGAGAAAAATGCTCAGCTTGAGCTCACAGGTGTGCGTGATAATCGTTATGGTAATGGTGCAGAGGTGACTATATGAGTAGGAGGTGCAGACCTCGCAGGTTGACTCATGCTCCAAAAACTCGAAAATGCAAAACAAGCACTCATAGCTGTCTCTAACAAAATCAATTCTAATCTCGCTATATCTGCTGGTATTGGAACACGATCTGAGAGTACTCAGGTATGACTCGGCGATACTTCTCTCAATACTGCAGACTTATCAGCTGAAAATATATTTTTCCGTATCGATGCCAAGTTCCTCGAGTCACTCGGACTCAATCGAGCTGCTATCGCCTATATCCATACAAAAGTTGGAAGCAACACAGTAAAGGATGAGACTCTTGCCTGGACAGAAGAAAGTGTTATAGATACGCCAACTCTCACACGATACATCACTGAGTACTATGAGCAGCATCGTACAGTCCAGTTCCGAGGACTCGATACCAATAAGCTCCTTGCCAATGCTGTGTTCTACATAGGAAAAAATGGTGAAGTAACTCTCCAGCTTGGAGTCATGGAGCGAGATGGACAAGGTACAACTGGTGTTGTAGGAGCTACAGGAAAATACTATACAAGCATCGGAGGTGTCCTTGTTGTCCCATATCTCGGATGAGGGAAGAGTATTACAGGGAATCAGAATCATCAAAATATCGGAGTTCGTGCAGCTCTCAGTGAACATATCAGTGTATGACTCGAACGATCTCAATATAGTGGGGCATCTGGGAAGCAATATGATACTCGTGCATCAGTCATGTTTAGTCTCCAACCGAACACATCACAATTCGTACGTGCTGATGTATCTGCACCACTCAATGCAAGTACGATAGTTACAGAGATTCTCCGATCGCCTGAGTATCGTATCGGTTCTGTAGCAGATCAAGGAAAGATGGAAGAGATTGTCACTACACCAAAGAGGATGAGTCAGTCAGTCCGTGATGTTGCGAAGGAAGTAAAGGAAAAACCAAAGCCAAAGCCAACTCCAGAGCCTGAACCTATCGATCCAGAGGCACCAGTTATTACTCTTGCTGGAGCATCTACTGTGACCCTGACAGTAGGTGATACATGGACAGACCCAGGTGCAACTTGTGTCGATAACAAGGATACAGCATGTACTGTGGTAGTAAGTGGTAGTGTTGATATCAATACTGTTGGTACGTACACAATCACGTATACAGCAACGGATAGTGCAGGGAATGAGAGCACAAAAGAACGAGAGGTGGAAGTAGTTGCTGTTGCTGACCCAGCACCGGTATCTGCTCCAATAGGGACAATAACTGTTGGGGATAACCTAGGAATGCCAACTACCTATACTCTTCCAGCTGTTACGGATACATTAGGACGAACTGTTAGTTGTACAATCTCTGGATTACCAGCAGGATTTACACTTGCTTCAGATAATCAGACGCTCAATATTGTTGCAGATGTGGGTGGACCGACTCCACTTAACGGTGTGAGAACTTGTGAAGCATGAGCTCCATGAAATTCCCTTACACAGACAATCACAGGAACATTAAATGATGAATAAAAAATGCTGACAGGATATTCTGTCAGCATTTTTTATATGAGCTTAGTTGTTGTGGATGATTATTTTCTGAATACTAGTCCCAATTGGTTGACTATATGCTGGAGAGCCAGCGGGTGTATTTCCGATTATAAATTGTGTTGGTGTGGTTGAAAGGGTAAGACTAATATTTGCTTCGGAATTATACACTCTATACTGTGTTGTTGAACTATTTCCACCTGTAATAACAGTTTTACATATATAGTTTCCAGTAGTGCCAGTACCACATGTTCCATTTTTAACCAAATAGTATCGTTCAGTGCCAAAATCGGCAATTGTCCATCTTGTTTGTCCAGATAATTGATATATTCCAATAGGTCAACCCAGCTCTATCGTTATCGTCTTATCTGTGAGTTGAGCTAGTTCAGATATGGGATAGCTAGGATTGTAGCTAGTTAGATAGTACTCTAGATTGCTTCCCACATAGGTAAGATATTGTCATGCCTGAGTTATGTTGAGAGTGCCTGTATTGATAGAGTAATCTCTCTGAGTTCATATAAGTCGATACCCAGAGATAAATTTTATCATATCATATCACCATGATGCAGCCCAATTATCTATGCCTGAAGAGTAATCTCTTCAAGATTTCTTTTTTACCCAGACTCATTTGTATAGATTTCAAGTTACAGCTCACCTTGGGGCAGTTTCATAGTGTTTTAATATATTCCCACAATAAGCCCTAGCAACAGTATTTCATACTCATGTACAACTCATGTTATACCAGTTATTTATGTTACTTGCATTTGCTCACAACACTCATTCATAGAGATTTGCGAATCTATACATTGTCGGCGTGAAAGGGTTTCATGCTTCACTGAAGTTTCCGATATTATTTCCATCCTTAAAGCTACTCCAGTCAGTACTTCATGTAAGATCTTTTACTGCTAGTGCTTCCCATGGATTCGTTCAACTCAACCACTTGAGATCATAACCTGTAGTATCATCCGCATAGGCAAGTACACAACCATATTGCCCTTCTCCATACCAATAACCTTTTGTTGTAGTGACGTTGGTATCACAGAGCTTGAGTCTGTCTGATTCTGATGAAGGGAGTGTTGCAGCGAGTTCAGCAGTAATCAGAGGAGTCTGAGGAAGACTTCTTAGATAGGTGATATCTTTGAGAGTATTTGCCTTGATTTTGAGAGATGAACTCGTATTACTATAGTAGTATGTATTACCAGGATTGCTTATTTTGATAGCATTGCTGATACCTATGTCAGTGCTTGTAAAGCTATCACGACTAGATTCGAATGTGATATTACCTCATCTCTGTACGTATTGATTCAGTCATCAATTTGCTGTTGAATTCTTTTCTATTATTTTTATGGCATCGGTGTTTCTAGTTGAGTGTATAACCGACATCCTATAGAAGTTTCCTTCATGATTGGTTATCCCAGTTGGTATTGGGACGATTGGTACACCATGTCATGCATTGGTCTGACTTGCTGATAGCGGATATTCGAGACGTATGCTCGTTCCACGGACTCAGGCGATGAGTCCACCACCACCAATATTAACACCAGTACTCGTGAGTACGCGTCCCCACAGTGATCCATTCTGGAGGATTGCTTGAGCAACAGTATTGCCATCGAGTTCTCCAGATTGGAGTTCGACAGTAGTATTCTTGTCGAGACGGAGGATAGAGTTATCCGCAACGAACTTGACGGTAGTCGTATCCTCACAGGCAGGGAGGTTCTTGGTACGCACGATATCACCACTCTTGAGTGTCGTTCATCCGTTGCCTGCCACCCAAGTTGAAGTACCAGATGGCAAGACCTCTACACATCCAGGAGCGAACTCATAGAACGTACCGATAGAGAGTATCGGGAGGTTTTTGCCACAGATAGCATTACCAGAGGCATCTATACCACGCCAGACCTCATACGGATTCGGACAGACACTTCACTTGAGGTATCATAGTGAGCCTGTTCATCAGAGCTTCTGAGTATCTCTTGCACTCCCTGTGATAGGGTCAAAAAGAGAAAGTGCACCACTGAGTGTCCCAGCTCATCCAGGGAATCGAGGGAAGGTGACAGTATCAGGAAATAAGAGAGAACTTGCCCAAGCAGCACCAGCAACTATGATAACCCCAATAGGGATGAGTGAGAGCTTGCGAGACATAAGTGCAAAATATAAGTTATGCTGTAATTGTATATATTTCGTATATATTGCAATTTTAGGCAATATTTGTGTTTGACAGAGTGATGATATGAGTTCTAGAACTTGAAAAGAATTCGCAATATCCCTGCTCTGATAGGGAGCGTGTGGTCTCTCTTATTTCAGAAAGACATATATGATGGGCGGGAATTGATCCTTACTGATACAATTCTGCTCGTGCTACCAGGGAGGAGAGTGCATCATCTTGCAGTTGCCCATCGTGATCCGAGCCACTTGAGTTCACAGTTACTCGCATCCATGAGTACACTTCATCATTGTGGAGTCCTATTTAGCTCTATCTGGATAGTTTTTCATGATGTGTCTCATATTCGGGCTAGGTTGTAGTCTATATATCCACTACCAGTGATAGTGACTGCTCAGCCAGCTATACGTGGAGTGACGTCTATTGTTGCATCTCTGTCGAGTTGTATGAGACCGATATTGTATGTGATTCTGTCTGATCATGTTGATTCACATGGTTGATTGAGATAACTTTCGAAAAAAGCCATCCTGGTTACTCCGTTCCTCTTGAGGTCATTGAGAGTCGGTAGGGCACTTGGGAGATCTCTAGAGATTCAGAGTATCTCGTCGATAGTATAATATCTTCCGAGACTCACACGTGCTCACCATCATGTGGCTCTATCGACACATCTTCTATAGCCACACGCTCTCTTGATATCACAAGTATAGCCACCGATACGCCCGTCGTCTTGGAGATAGAGTCTCTGAGTTCTTGCTGGTCACTCTATTTTTGTTCTTACAGTTACCCTCTCGAGTCATAGTTCGGCTGAGTGTGTATATGCTCTTGCGTCACCTCTGGTATAGTCTATCTCAGCAAGGACACAAGTATTGAGGTATGTATTCCATATCCCTGTACTAGACCTGCAGAGCTGACGACGCTCTCAGAGGGATGTCGGGATAGTTGCAAGGATCTCCGATCTGATATATGGAGTCTGTGGAAGAGCGAGCATATACTGGAGATCTGCTATCGTGTTGTCTCTCATCCAAGCATCACTACTATAACTCGTAACGAGGTTGATATCTCATTGGTATATACTGTCGAGCGTTGGAGAGTGTGTATAACTGACACTCTTCCTCACAGGGAGTGATCTCGTTGTCGCTCCTCATATTGATACCTCTTCGAGCATCAGAGTGGAAGCATCGAGAGGACGCTGTGAGTGAGGGATACCGAGAGAGTATGTGAGAGATGACCGATTCAGAGAGATACTCGTTCCACGGACTCAGGCGATGAGTCCTCCTCATCAGATATTGACACCAGTACTCGTGAGTATACGTCCCCAGAGACGACCATCTTGGAGAATTGCTTGTGCAACGGTCTCTCAGCGGAGCTCTCAGAGTTGGAGGTTGACGATGGTGTTGGTATCGAGACGGAGAATGGAGCTATCGCTATCAAAACAGATACTCGCTGTCCCAGCATGTGTGTTGATGATATCTCATGGGAGTATCTGATAGCTTGCATCCACGGCTATCTCAGGAGGATTGCCACCACGCATAACTCGGACTGATGCACTGGGTACCTCACAGAATCTCCCGAGAGAGAGGAGGTTTCTGTTTTGCTGACAGATGGCGTTACCTGCCATATCGATACCGCGCCATACCTCTCCAGGTGAGGTACAGAGAGTGTTCTTGAGGAATTGAGTCTGAGGAATGTGGCCTATAGTTACAGCATTGGATGCGGTTCCATCGTCACCGAATATATCAAAAATCGCACCAAGTGTTCCAGGTGCTTGAGGGAGTGCGGGGAATTCTGTACTTGGTATCTCTCTGAGGGTACTTGCCCACACTGCTCATCCGATCAATACGAGAAGCGCGATGCTGGCTAATACTTTTTTCATAGGGGGAGGAATCTAGCTATAACAACTATTGACATATGACCATACCACTTGGATTGAATCCTGTGATGCACTGACTTGGGCCACAAGATTGTCCTGGTTGAACTTGTATATAGCTTGATGGAGGGAGTCCGCCGAGTTTTTCTGAATTTTTGACTGTCCCATCATTGGTAGGATCATCCCAATTCTTTACGAGAATCTTGTTGAGTATCTCACCGAAGAATCCACCGTCCGCGGCATAGGCGAGAGAGCTGAATCCAGCAAAAAATATAACAAAAAGTGTTGTAGCAAATACCATAGCACGGAGTATCTCTTCGCGCATGATTTTTGAGAGTGCGATTTTTTGCATATATATAAAAAAAGTGATAGAGTGATTGTATGAAATTTCTCAAAAATCTCAAACATATTTTTGTAGTGACAATACTCTCGCTCTCTTTGATGTATGGTGCTATATTTTTGTTTGATGATGAGTTCACCAATTCAATCAATGGTTTTTTTGTCTATCGTACAGGGCATGGTATCTGGCAAGACTATCTCCATCGGCATGCACTTGTCCCATCTCAGGATATTGTAGTCATCAAGATCGATGAAAAATCCCTCAATGAGCTACAGGCAAAAAATACTCTCAAGAATCTCACTATACCAAAAAGTACATATGCTATCCTCACTCAGAAGCTCGAAGAAGCCTGAGCAAAGGGGATTGCTTATGATATTCTTTTTCAGAATGCAGATAGTGGAGAAAAGGTTTTTGCAGATATATTGAATCAGTATTCCAATATTGTCATCGCTGCTGACTATGTACCTGATCTCTGTATCGCTCACTATGAGTCACTCTATACACAACTTCCAGAAGGAGAACTCCGTGATAAGTATCCAAAAATTGTTCGGAGTTCAGAGTGTATGACGATATTGAAAAACATTGCATCTGACTATGAGAAGACATATGGGCTGAATCGTATCGGATACGGAGTACTTCAGAGTTCTAGCAATATCAACAATCTTTCTGATGATGAGAAGCTCTCTCTTTTTTGTACCAATACAAAAGATGGGGTATTTGATTGTCCAGGATTACCACGCTCTATCTACGCCAATGTACGATGGTGAATGATTGATTTTAGCTCGGCGTATGACAGACCAGCGACGACAGATATATCGAATCAACCATACAGGATATGGAAAACTGGAACATGATGAACAACCAATGCTCGTGATATGCAGATGGAGACTCTCCCACTCGCTCTCTATACTCTCACACAGTCAGGAACTGATGCAACCAACCTACCAGTATACTCACAAGAGATGGTCGATTCTTCGAATGACAGAACATTTATTTTTGATCATCTTTTGCAACCATATTTTGGCTCTCCACAGGCGAGTTATCGACAGGTATCTTTCGTTGATGTACTCGATATGTCGAGAGTGGATATGATTGCCAATTTTTCTGGTAAGTATGTATTGATTGGTGAATCAGGAACGCATATCAATGATTCCAAGATATCTCCAGTGACCAATACCAATATGGATGGTGTAGAGTTCCATGCCCATTTCCTCGACTGACTCCTCCAGAACAAGATGCTCACGAAGCTCGATACACGTATGATGATGAGCATCATCATAATACTTACGATATTCTCTATATTCCTCTACTTCTTCATACCAAAGTATCTATCGCCAATATTCGCAATTTCAATGATGTGTCTCATACTGTATGTATCACGTTATACATATGATATATGGCGTACAGTGGTAGATATATTCCTCCTCTTCCTTGCTGGAGGAGTCGTCACCTATCCTGTGACGTATATGTATCGATTCTTCGTCGTTGAGCGTGAGAAGCGTGAACTCCAGAATAACTTCGGTCACTATATCGATCCACATGTTGTGGAGGAGATCGCAAGCCGTGGAGTAGATATCCAACTTGGTGGTGAACGTCGTGTGCTTTCAGTGCTCTTTTCTGATATTGCAGGATTTACTACTATATCTGAGTCGCTTGATCCACAGGAGCTTTTTTATCTCATGACGTCGTACCTCTCGAACATGACAGATATCCTCATCAGTCGTGGAGGAACCCTCGACAAGTATATAGGGGATGCGGTGATGGGATTCTTCGGTGCGCCACTCTCATATGAGGATCATGCGATACGAGCTGCAGATACAGCGATACTGATGCGTGAGCGACTTCCCAAGTTCAATGATGACCTCGTGAAACATGGTATGAAGCCAATTGACTTCCGTGTGGGTATAGCGACAGGAGAGGTCATGGTGGGTAATATTGGTTCACATGACAGATTCAATTACACAGTCCTCGGAGATACTGTGAATCTCGCCTCTCGACTTGAGTGAACAGGTAAGGAGTATGATGTACATATCATCGTACCAGAAGCAACCAGGAATGCTCTCTGACCACTCTACCTCACCCGTGAACTCGATACCATAGCAGTAAAAGGAAAAACAGAATGAGTCCGTATCTATGAGCTCGTAGGTTATGCGAAGGACTATCCAGATAGGACACTCTACTTCAACTATGAAAAAGCCCTCGCACTCTATCGAAAGTGCGATTATCGTGAAGCAGGGAAACTCTGGCAGACACTGGCACAGGGAGATCCACCATCACGCGTTATGATGTATCGATGTCTTGAGATACTCAAGGGCAATATCCAGGTTGAGGACGGAGTATATCAGATGACACACAAATAAAAACACCTTGAAAGGTGTTTTTATTTTAGACTCTCAAGGAATTCCACAATACCCTTATAGTATCGCGTTTCGACGCGGACTTTTTTCATCGAGAGGAGGACATAGTTCTTCTTGCGGTCGAATCGATCGAGGAAGGATTTTATCTTGACTCCATCAGTTCCGTCCACGAAGTCAAATGTATAATTCATACCCACTTTTGAGAGCTTCTCGACCCCGTACTCTGAGAGGAGTATGCGAGCATGGAGGAGGAGGAAGAGATTGGAGATATTGTGATTTTTTACTGTTCATGCTTCTTTTCCCATCATCTCAGACTCTATCTCTTCGAGTTCTTCGAGGGTTTCGATATTTTCTATCTCGCGGTAGAACGAGAGCTTATCCGCCTCAGAAGCAAAGTACTCATCTCCAATCACGTATGAGAGTTCGAGTTCTATCTTGGTCCATTTTCGTGTTTTGCGGGCATTTTTGAGTTCTTCAACCTTTTCTTCCAGCATACGGAAATAGAGTGTGAGCCCGATATCCTTACTCTTGCCAGTTTGTTTGATACCGAGAACATCTCAGGCACCACGTATCTCCATATCGCGCATCGCTATCTCGAATCCTGCACCGAGATGTGTATTGTTGGCTATCGTGATGAGGCGTTCCTTCTCATCTCAGGCGAGTTCCGGCTTGCGATACATGAGGTAACAACGTCCGTCGATATCCTTGCGTCCGACACGTCCACGTAGTTGATGGAGTGAGGCAAGGCCGAACTCTTCAGGATCGATGATGATGATGGTATTCGCTGAGAGGAAGTTGACTCCATTCTCGATAATCGTCGTTGTGAGGAGGATATCATATTCTCGTTTTTTGAAGGCATGTATACGCTCTTCTATATACTCAGCTGGCATCTGACCGTGAGTGATGATAATGCGTGTCTGTTTTCATGCTATCATCGCAATCTCCTTTTCCATGCTCTCCATGCCACGGATACGATTATGGATGATGATGATCTGTCCACCACGCGCGAGTTCAGCACTGATAGCTCATGCTATGATGGAGTCATTCCAACGAGTAACGATGGTTTCGATTGGTTTTTTTCTTGCGGGAGGAGTTGCGAGGATGGATATCTTCTTGAGACCTGAGAGTGCGAGATTGAGTGAACGGGGAATTGGAGTGGCAGAGAGCGACAGGATATCGAGGTTGGCTTTGATTTTTTTGATCTTTTCCTTGTGTGTGACTCAGAACTTGTGTTCCTCATCGATGATGAGGAGTCAGAGTCGCTTCCAGGTGATATCATCGGAGATGAGTCTGTGTGTCCCGACGACGACGTCGACAGTTCCTGACTTCATCGCATCGAGTGTGTATCGTACCTCACTTGGTGAGCTCATGCGCGTGAGGACTCAGACTCGTACCCCGAATGGTGCGAGTCGCGCACAAAATGTCTCATAGTGCTCATCTGCGAGGACAAGCAGTGGTGAGAGGACCGCAACCTGAGTTCCTGAGAGTATAGCCTTGTAGATTGCGTTCATAGCAACCTCAGTTTTGCCGAATCCTACATCTCCCGAGATGAGTCTATCCATAGGGGACTCGGACTCCATATCAACAAATATCTCATCGATAGCAGACTTCTGGTCGAGTGTATACTCGTATGCAAATGCTTCTTGGAAGCGCTTCTCTTCTTCTCGAAATATTCCAAAGGCTCGACCCTTCGCGAGAGTACGCTTGGCACTCGTCTCGAGGATATCTTGAGCAATCGCTTCTATCTCTTCGTTGGTCTTCTCCATCGTGCGTTCCCACTCAGTTCCAGAGAGACGTGTGAGTTCAGGATGATTGTCTCCTATATATCGGCTCACGCGGTATATCTCAGTGAGAGGAACGAAGAGCTTGTCTCACTCGGCATAATGGAGTTCGAGGTACTCTCGTTCTATCTCTCCGAGAGTTTTTTTGACGACCGAGTGAAAGAGTGCTATGCCATGTTCACGGTGCACGATATAGTCTCCAGGCTTGAGTGTGAGGAGGAGGTCGAGGTGTTTTGCGATAGACTTTTTCGTTCGTTTTTTTACAAAAATCTGTCCAAGAATATCATCTGCAATGATGAGGTGTTTTCCAGTGTCATCTGTCCAGAGTCCACTCATGAGCTTGGATGAACTCACTTCTGTAACACGTATTCCTGTGATACTATTGTACTCGAAGAAGTCGAGTATAGTCTTCTGATATCGGGTGTAGATGTGTGTATCTATGGTAGTATCTCTGAGTATCTGCTCGAGTTCGATAATCGATGATATCTCAGGGATGGATCCATCCACACTTGTACCACCGAGCGTCGTGAAGTCTCACATATGTACATCTACAACGTCTAGGAGTTGTTCTCTGTCGGGGAGGAAGTCACCACCCGAGAGTATGTTACAAGTACCTTCCTTTTTTAACAACTCTACCAAAATAGGATTCAATCCTTCTCATTTTTTGAGTATTACCTTATCATCTCGTACACTGATGCGGATATTCGCAACATGTTCACGAGTATCTCCATGATGGAGGATGATGCTATCGAGTTCAGTATCGAACCACTCGAGTTGTACCCTCTCCTCGAGTACTGTATCACGGAGTGTGAGAGTACCCCCACTTTTCATATAGGTTCATGGAGTGTCACTCGCATCACCATGTATATATCCGAGTGAGATAAGTGACTCTATGAAGCCTTCTTCCGTAATTGCATCACCTCGCCTTACTGTGAGTCCACTTCCACGCTCAAGGTGCACGAGATTGCCCTCATAGCGGAGGAGGTCAACACTCATAAAAAAATATCCAGAATCCTCTTCAAGATAATCCCAGAATCTTGCGAGTGAGGAGATCTCTTTCCAGTCTTTTCCTGTGAGTTCTCTTGCAAATATTCGCGCCATAGAAATATCCTCAGATTTATCTGTGATATAGAGGATTTTATTCCTATTTTGACAGTATGTTCTGAGGATAGAGAGTCGTATGGATGCTGTACTGGTGTGATTGATGGAGAGCATGTAGTTCTTATAATTTTTTCATTCTCTGTCTCTGTCATTCCCGCGCAGGCGGGAATCTAGCGTTTCTTTATCGGTACTTTTATGACTAAAAGTACCAAAAGTCCTTCTTTTCCCTTTGTTCCTTTTGTATTCTGTTTCCGACTCATTTTTGTAAATTTGAAAAACTCGCTTCGTTCCTTGCTCAAACAGTTCCAAATTTCCCCAAAAATCTCGTCGACAGAATATCAAAACTTACAAAAATAAAGAAGCAAAAACTCAGCATTGGTACCGAAACTATATACTCTACATTATTCTTTTTACCTATAAGCTACACTTTCATAATATCCATCTCCTTGGACTTGAGCATGTCTTCGACTTCTTTGATGGCTGCATCTATCTTTTTCTGGAGATCTGCTTCATAGACTTTTGCTTCGTCTTCACTGATTTCTTTGTCTGCCTTTGCTCTATCTATATTTTTCTTGTAGTCCTGACGTACAGTGCGGACTCCGACCTTGCCATCTTCCGTGAGGCGAGAGGCAATCTTCACAAGATCGCGGCGGCGTTCTTCTGTGAGGGTAGGTATCTTTATCATGATAGACTCACCATTGTTAGAGGGGTTAAGTCCAAGATTCGCATCAGTGATTCCTTTTTCTATATCCTTGATAGTTCACTTATCCCAAGGTTGAATGACTATTGTCTGAGCGTCAAGTATCGATACTGCAGCTACGTTACGGAGGGGTTGACTTGAGCCGTATGCCATTACGTAGACACCTTCGACGATTGCAGGGTTCGCGCGTCATGCCTGGAGCTTCGCAAGCTCATTTGATAGGTGGTTTATGGCTTTGTGAAGGTCTTGTTGAAGATTCGCTAGCATAGTGAAAAATAATATTATAATACAAATGTACAAATAGTGTATTCAAAATACGCCATTATACAAGCTTTTTTTTGACAAAAACGACAGAGATTATAGAATGCCTTTTGACAAGTTTTTTACATTCTTACATCTTTCTTACTATGCAAAAATTGCTCGCTGTCTTGGTTATGACATCTATGGTGTCAATAACTCCAACTTTTGCAGCAGAACTTCCAGTCATTGCACCAACTGAGACAACTACTGTTTCTGAGGTCTCTGAGCCAACGATGGAACCATCTGCTATGACTACGGTAACAAGTCCAGAACTTAGTGCAGCACCAGCCCCTGTTGTTGCAAGTATGGGATCATCACTCGGAGAATACAAGACGGTTGCTTGTTCTACGAATGCAGCATTCTCAACCAATAGCTGTGGACAATGTTTTGATGGGGGATCGGTGAAGGTAGGTGGAGATATCAATTGAATCTTCGATAATTGGACGAACAATACAACAGGGATGCTTGTTGCTTACCAAGACGAACAAAAACTCCCAAATATGGTTTCTTTTGGAAGTACAACTTGGTCTAACACTCCAACGGACCTCTCTAAATTCTGGAAAAACACATCAGAGATTACTTGGGTTCCAGCAGGAGCATCTGGAAGCCGCATGAACTATATACTTCAGGCAGGTCAGAAAGTAAAATTCCTCGAATCTGAGCTTGGTGCACGATACGTTCTCGATAAAACAGATAAGAAAAATGGTGAACTCGTTGGTCTTCTTCGTTTCCCAATCGTATCTCATGCAGTTGACTCTACAACAGGTGTAGAAGGTGCAGCAACAACACACTATGAGTGTGTGAGTTATAGCCTTGCAGCACCAACTCCAGTAACTCCAGAACCTGTAACTCCACCAACACCTGGAGAAGTCACTCAGACAGCTACAGGTCCTGCAGAGACACTTATACTTATACTTGCAGCATTCTTCATTGCATTCGGTATGATGTTCTCTCTCCGCAAGCGTAACTAATTCTTAGATATATATTCCAAAACCAATTCATTCGTGAGTTGGTTTTTTTATTCTTCACACAATATTCATGAAAATATATTGACATATATATATAACATTATAAAATACTCTCTACGTTGCAAAGTTCTCTCTGGAGTTTTCCTCTCTCTATTCTGGTTTATTAGAGAGAGAACAAAAGCGCTTCTAGAGTGAGGTGAAAAGTTGCAAAATATCAATGCATGTGATAGTCTCATAGGGATAGGTGAAAAACCACCTCCTTATACTTAATTTTTTATACTATGTATACAATCCGCCAATTACTCGGAACAACACTCGGACTCACTATGAGTGGAGTGAAGCACAAAGAATCAGCTGAGATCTCTACTAAGTCGCTCCAAGCTCAGATAGTGGAACTTGGGAAATCAGCAAAAGATGGAATTGATTTTATTTCAAAAAGATCTGAATTACTTCGTATTGCAAGTGTTGAAGAGCTTAAGAAACTTCAAAAGCTTGCAGAACAAGGAAAAGCCTGAAAAGGAGAGTATAATAAGAATCTTCTTGAAGATATCAAAAAAGCTCTCGACACTAAAGCACCCCTTGTACCAACTACTCCAGCAGAGTTGGCAAAGGCTGCATGAGTCAATCCTGAGACACAACCAAAACTTGTAGATGAGCAAAAAGTAGCAACTGAAGCAGTTGTCGTAGCTCATGATAAGGCAGATAAGGCAATCAAACTTGATTCAAAAAAGGGACAAGTGACCGTAATGGATGATGTTGCTCAGACAGGAAGTCAGAAAAAGTCACAAGAGTATAAGGATGAATCCGTAAAGATCGAATATACAAAAGAATGAAAGCTCACTCGTGAAGCAATGCTCGGACTCCTCAGCGATCTCGATGGTATGTCTGGAACAGAGCGTACTAATCGCGGATGGATACGTCGTACACTCTTCGGTGGAAGCGACCAAAAAGAAGCTATAGGAGAGCAGCAGATCAAGAGTATCCTTGCAAATAAAAGTGAAGGAGAACTCGATGCTATCTACAAGAGAATAACACTCAGTGAAGAGGGACTTCCATGGAAGATGGAACGAAAGACTCTCAAGGAACATGAAAAATATCAGGGAAGTATCTATGATTACGAGCATAAAGATAGAGCAAAAATCACTCGATTCCAAGAGGAACTCGTTGCACAGGCAGATGTTATGGCTGATACTATGTCTATCATCCTTGGTGATGACAAGGCACGTTCAGGACTCATTGCTGTCCTTGAGTGAAAGACTTGAGAACTCCAGTCTGCTCTCAATAATTCTGCGAATCAGAAGGTATTCAAGGAACTCCTTGCAAAATCAGGAGTACTCAATCGTGATCCACAGTTCATCGAAAAGATGGCTTCAGCACTTCTACGTATTGGTGTTCTTGTTCCATTTTCTATCCTATCTGGTGGTGTCCTTGGTGGATATATCGAACAGACCAAGCTCGGTACCGAAAAATGAAAACTCAGTACAGATGGCATGAATCTCACTGCCAAGACTGGTGTAGGGGAAGAGGGTTCAGTTGCTGCATCACTCGATGTTGTAGGTGCTCGTCTCGAAGCAAACTGGAATGATCCAGAGAAGCGTATTGCCAATCGTCTTGCATCTGTCACAGAATCCAAGGACAAGAAAAAAACCATCGCAGATCTTGTTACAAAAATCAATTCTGAAGTGGCACCAAAAGCAGGTGAAAAACCAACAGATGTATCAAGAAAGGTTGTAGAACTTGGGAATGCATTCGTTGCTGCACAATCCAAGCTTCATGGTCTTCCTGAATCTCAGGCAAAATCAGATGCAATAGCACAAAACACTCTCACATACCTCTCTAAGGTTGAGAAGACTCGTGGATTTGAATTCAAGGGAGTATTTGCTGCGGCAACTCTCTCTGGTTGGATGGTTGGACTCGCAGGAGTTGCGACAGATACATCCGCAAGTTTCGATGGACTCAAGTCGAGCGCTGCAACAATCGAAGCAGCATCTCTAACACCAAAATCTCTTACAGAAGATGGTGTGAATGAATATCTCAAGCTTGCTGGAATCGAGAAAAACGCTGCAGGAAACTATGTTGTTGGAGGCAAGGAAATAGTCCTCAATCCGAATCAACAGATTCAATGGCATTTTACTCGTATCTATACAGATCGAAATAGTGAGACTACAGCAACATATCAGATTATCTCTGGTTCTCAGAAGGTGACTTCTGATGTAGTGGAAACGAAGATTGTAAATTCAGATAAAGAAATCAAACTTATTAAAGAAAATTCTCTCAAGATTGCTGAATTGATGTACAAATTAAGGATAGAAGTTCCTGAATTTACTGCCTTTGAGGATGCCGCATCGTCTGAGAACTATGATAAGGCATTTAGTATCCTAGAAGGTATTGTTAAAAAGTATCCAAAGTATCTCATTGCCATAGGTGATAAGCCACTTGAGTTTCCTGATATGAAAAATGCAGCAAATAAAAAGATATTTATAGATTCACTTCTTGCTAAAACTGCATGAGGTAAAGAATCACGTGCCCTCGGTGCTGAAATACTAAAAGAAATAGATAAAACTTCAGAGGTACGTAGTTATTTTGCTAAAATTGCCCCAAAATTTACATCTCAATATAATGGCGTTAATGCAATGAAACAATTTGAGGCTATAGTAGCTAAAGGTATCAAGCTTAGTAATGTTGGTACTATTGGTAAATATGTGGAGAATGGATTTACATGACTTGTTGCATATAATCAGATTACTAAAGGTGGAGGATTTAGAACTCTCGATGTGGTAGATAATAAAAATACTCAGATTATCTGAACTCCAGCAGAGGTCACAGGTGCTGATGCTGACAAGATTCGCAATATTGCCAAGGGCAAGATCAATCCAGCACAAGTCACAGCTTTCAAAAAAGAAAATCCAATTGCAGTTACAGGACTTGATGACACAGCAGTTAAGAATATGATGGTAGCATGAAAAGTTTTTTCTTATCTCTCATTTGAGCCTAATGCGGCATGTTTCAATCTCTGATTCATCGTTGAGCCAGGAAAGGGCACAAAAACTACTGAAGGTAAGCCAGGAACTGCTAATTCAACCCTCTCAGAAGGTTCTATCGTATGAGTTCCTGAATCAGGTATCACATCGGCTGGTATTGGCGTAGGGGCAGACTGGAATAAGCCAAAAGAACCTCCAAAAGAACCACCACCAGAACCACCAATTGGAGATGGACCGAAGCCAGTGCCAGAAACCCCAAAGCCGCCAGTTAAGCCAAAGCCGCCAGTAAAACCAACTCCTGGATCTGATCCAGGTACGTGACCAGGCCAACCTATTATCGAAAAACCACCACAAGTAAATGAATAATTTTCTTAAAAAAATATATATGAAGTCAACAATTCTTTTCATAACTCTTGCATTTCTTGCGGGTTGCTCCAACGCTGTGGATAATTCGACAAATACTAATACAATAGTAACTTCCGAAGTAACTCCACAGGAGTTGTCCGCCCAACAATCTTTACCTACTAATATTTCTCAAGATGTTGAATAATCGTCTCTCACTTCTTGTTATTGCAGTACTTTTACAAGCAAGTACATATGTTGCGAGTGTTTCTGCTATTGGAGTTTCTCCATGATCATTCGAGACCTCTTGTACTGTTGCTAATAAGTCAGCATACCTCTACTTTCCAAGTACGAGCCAACAGGTTACCTATCCAGTATGGGATAACTTCTGGACTCCAAGACTCGCCTTCATACATTCAGATATCTCAACGGTGAGATATTGGCAAGGAAATGGCGGTAGTATTGGTATGGATTGTACAACACAAACAAACTGGTTTCGTGTGAGTAATGTAAGTCCTGGTAATAATTTACCAGTAAATGCTATACAAAATAATCAGTGTACTTATACACGTAACTCAAATCCAAATCAACCATTTGCGCAGTTTGTGTTTAATGTCTGATACAAGAATGAAGTAGGTATAAAATCAGAATCTCCTACTAGTATTGTTGGATGATATAATTATTATCTTCCAGGATCTGCAACACCAATCAAGATACCTGATCAGAGATCTCGCATCTGGAATCCAGTTGCGGTGGATCAAGCAATACTCCACGGTAATGAATGTCTCACAGTATATGCTCGTTGGTGTGGTGATGGTTTAATTACTGATAATGAAACCTGTGACCCAGCTGCGCCAGGACAATCAGCAGCAACATGTGACCCTGTAACATGTACTCCTATTACGACAACAGGCAACTTCGACCTCTCGATCAAAAAGTACGCTAAAAGTGAAGATGTATTCGCATCTGTAGAGAATACCGAAGAATTCAACTATACTATCGTTGTCCGCAACAATGGTACAGGTGCTGTCACTGGACGCACAACAGTTCGTGATCGCCTCCCAACTCCTATCACACTCCGTGCAACTCCGTCTGGTAACGGTTGGACATGTACAGGTGCAGTAGGTTCTCAGGACTTCGAGTGTTACACGGATATGAGTTATGTAGCAGATACAGAGTTCAACGTTATCACTGTTCCTGTTCAGGTGACGGGTCTTATATTCCGCTCTGCAGGATACATGAACTATGCATACGTATACAATCCACAGGAAGCAGATGGATACCAGTGTAATGCTGATGGCTCTATGCCAGTTCCTGCCAATGGAGGAACCAATGGCGAGACTCCACGTGCTGTATGTAACGAAGATGACAACAACTTCGACCCTGCCAATGTCAATCCTCCAAACCCAAATGGATTCGATCTCCGTCTCAAGAAGTTCGTGAATGGAGATGATGAGTCAGCTGCAGTCCGCCCAGGAGAAGTAGCGACATATGTATTTGCCCTACAGAATCTCGGAATGCTCGCATCAACAGGCACAACAACCGTGACTGATACAGACTTCCCACTCGGTGTGAGCATCGCAACACTCGCAACAACTCAGGGTGAGTGGACATGTACACAACTCTCTGGTACAGGATTCTCTTGTACGACGACTCGTTCGTACGCTATGGGTGAATACGCAACACCTATTGTACTGACTGCCAATATCGCCAATACTATACAAGTTGGTGTATACCCTAACATCGCATGTCTCTCGAATCCATATGATCCCAATGAGAACGAAGTTCTCGACCCATCTACAGGAAAATACAAGGTCAATAACTGTGATCCAGCTGAAGTAGTGGTTGTTCCTGCCAATTCTTTTGACCTCTCTATCAAAAAATACGCAGCAGACATGACAAGTGGGACACCACTGCGTGATGGAGATCATCAGACAAGCAACGATGGACCTGACTTCGACCGTGATATCCTCACGATACCCCAAGCAGGAACTATTCGTTATCGATTCGTCGTTCGCAACGAAGGTCCAGCTACAGCAACAGGGACAACTACCGTCGAAGATACCTTCCCGAATGGACTCACTATCACAGGTGCCGTTACTGGTACTGGATGGACGTGTGAATCAGGTGCCAATGGGGGTCGTTCTTACTCATGTACTCGTACTGACACACTCGCACTTGATGCGACTTTCCCAGAGATTATCGTATATGCTCAAGCACCAACTACGGTCATAGCAGGCGAATACTCCAATACAGCAACAGTAAAAAATCCTGGTGATACCAATCCAGCCAATAATACAGATCCAGCCAATGTACAAGTTGTTGTCGGAGTTCCAAGCTGTGGAACACTTACAGGATCCAATGTAGGAAATGTAAATCCAGGTACTACAGTGAACTATACATGTTCAGCAATCAACTATACTGGTGCACTTGTAGATCTCGAATATCAGATCAATTGTGGTACGGGGACTGGTGCATGGCTATCATCCAATACGGGCTCATGTGTCGCACCGAGTACATCGAGTACGACGCTTGCAGTGTCATGTGGAGTTCGTGAGAGAACCAATACTGGTGTAGTCTTCTCAGGATCTTTTGAGAATAGTTGTCGTACAACTGTAACAACAACCGGAGGTGGTGGAGGTGGACCCTCACTCATCGGAAAGACATGTATCAATGGTATTGCAACATGTGCATATTATAATTCTCTGAAAGCATGTACAGATGCTGGGGTGCCCGCAAGCCTCTGTTATTCTGCTGAGTCAGCTGGACTTAATCTCTGTCAGAATCAAGTAATGACCTGTGGATGAGGAGGTGGCGGAGGCGGTGGAGGTGGCGGAGGATCTCAGTGTGGAAATGGAGTTCTCCAGCCAGGTGAGGAGTGTGATATAGCTGGTGGAGCACCTTGGTGTCAGTCATGTAAGCTCATACTCAATACGAGTCCAGGAGCCAATCCTATTACAGATCTCTGGATGACTATCCCAGTACTCTCCAAAGCTTGATTCGGATATGATTGGATTGATGGACAACAAGGTAAGCTCCCATTCAGCGCCAATGGTGTAGTCATGGGTGTAGGAGGAAAGGTATTTACTCTTGCGGATACAGTTGGATTCGGAGTCAAGACACAATACGCTATCCCACTCATGCTCGAAGCAAGTAAAAAAATCTGTCTCGATGGATCAGGTGATAGTATCGACGGTACTACAATATGTACAACCTTCGGTGAAGCTGCAGCTATGACTCCTGGTATTACTACTTTTGTTCGTCCAACAGATGGAAAAAGATATGTTATCATCGGTCGAGGTGACTACCAATACCAGAATACTGTATGAGGTACTTACTACAAGAATACATCTACTAGTGCCAACAACATCGACCTCTTCAAGGGATCAAGACAGTATCAGACGTCTGCAGGCAATGCAGGACCAACACTCAATAGTGCATTCCAAGGATCAAGAACTGGTAATGGAGAGATAGTGCTTCTCGCTTGTTCTTCTGATGGTGACTGTTCACCAACTGCTGTAGCAGACCTTGCTCGTCTTCCTGTACGTGTCTCTAGCGCTCTCGTTGGAACCACAGGAACACCAGTCAATCGTAGTATCGAACAATTCGTAAAGACAACGCCACAGTCAATCCTCTCAGGATTCCTCGGAAATCTCAGCACAACAACGACAACGAGTACTACTACCAACTCATCATCCAATCTCGGCAATATAGCTGTCAATGGTGCAACTGTAGGGAACGTATCTGCATCGAGACTGGATCAGATCCCAGCACTCAACGGGAATCAAAATATCCGTGCAATAAAAGGAAATCTCACTATCGAAAATTGTGTTAATAATACTTTTGTTATGACGGGTGTCCGTACAGTTATCGTCGAAGGTGATATCATCATACGATGTAATACTGTCTACGAGAATGCTCTCTCAAGTTGGGCATGGATTGCGAAGGATGGAAATATTATCATCGACAATGGAGATGGTACAGTAAACAATAAGGGAATCACCAATCTTGCAGGCGTCTACGTAGCTATAGGTGATACACTCAATACAGGAAAATTTACTCCTATTGCTGGTATCACGACAAGTGCTATCCTCAAGATAGATTGATCTCTCTATGGTAATGCCAATCCACTTTTCAACTCTCGTCTCTATGCTCGTGGTACAAGTGCGTATGATATCCTCACAACAGGAACTATTATCACATACTCTAACCGAGCACTCGTGAACCCTCCACCTCTTCTCTCACAATACCTCAACAATTATACGGTTGAACGGGTTGTGAAGTAGATAAGAGTACAATAGAAAAATCCCCGAAAGGGGATTTTTTATGATTTCTATTGTATCCGTCACCCGCGAGGCTGAAGCAATCCAGTATTCCGAGTTCCTATCATTACCGAGTGCCTTAGTCGGCGTAAGTACCCCTTGAGTATAGAATCAATGTTCTGTTTTTTCCTTCCGTACTTTTCATGATTGAAAAGTACCAAAAGCTCCCGAGGGTGACAAAAGCACCCCAAGGGTACTTCCAATCTCCGCTTCGCTTCGAAAGGGGCGCTCGTTCGCTTCGCTCATCAATACATTGTTATCGTCCGACTCAGACAGTTTGTCCCCCTCGGACTCCCCATTTTGTGTTTACATCTTTTATGTCAGAAAACAAAAAACTCCAGAAAATTCTGGAGTTTTTACTATTAAATATCACTATTTACTATCTTTTTTTCTCTCAGCATCTTTTTCTGCTTTTACTTTTGAGACATCAGGAGTCTGTGACTCAAGATAATTATTCTTGAGGTTTTTGTTTTCTCTCCATCTCTTTTTTGATTTTTAACCCCTCTTTATATGCGGCTTGTTCGGTACGGTATTTTTTCTCATCTTCGGAGATCTTCGTAGCATATTCGAATATCTTCTTCTCTACGTAGTCTCGCTTCTTGGTATACTTCTCGCGTGAGACCTTGAGTAAGACATCACGAGACTGTTGTGGTGGTACATCGATGCGAGAGTGTATCGGTGCGAGTGTCGTTGCTGAGAATACAGGAGATGGCATGCCGTCGATGAGGAGCTTGGTATAGATATCATACTTGGCGAGGTTAGTCAGGTCAGCAGGGACGATGACATCCTCACCACCGAATGCATCTGAGAGTACTCGGGCATCGTTGAATCCAACCTGGAATGAGACAAGTGTACCGACATTGCCGAATACTGCCCCCTGAACTGTCTCAGGCATCTGCTCGATGTATTGGTTCGCCATCGTGAGTGAGAGTTTGTATTTTCGGGCTTCTGATAGTATCGTAGCAAAAGAATCCGTTGCAAAATTCTGAAACTCATCCACATAGAGTCCGAAGTCCTTGCGTTCTGATTCGGGCATATCTGCACGCGTCATCGCTTCAATCTGGAACTTGGTCACCATCATCGCACCAAGGAGGGCAGAGGCATCTTCTCCGATCTTTCCCTTCGAGAGATTCACGATAAATATCTTCTCATTGTCCATAATCCATCTGAGAGAAAATGGATTCTTCGGTTGACCGAGGATATTGCGAAGAATCGGCGATGAGAGAAATTGTCAGACCTTATTGAGTATCGGGTTGATTGCCTCACTCATCTGCGCGGGTGCCATCTTTTCAAATTCTTGTGTCCAGAACTGTATGAGTATTGGGTCTGTTATTTTACTTACAACCTTGCGTCTATAGGACTCGTGCGTGAGCATGAGCGGTATAGAGATGAGTGTTGTATCTGGGATCAGGAGGAGTGTGAGTATCGTATTGCGGAGGATGTATTCGAGACGTGGTCACCAACTCTCGGCGAACATCTTCTTGAATATCGAAACCAGCCCAGATGCCACAATCGGACGGAGTTCTGGACGGGGATTGTCGAGCATGTTGAACGCTATCGGGAACTCTGTGTCTGACGGGTCAAATAATACGATATCGTTGGTACGAGATTTTGGGATATTGGCGAGTATCGTATCTGCGAGGTCTCCATGTGGATCGATGAGGCCCACACCACGACCACTCATGATATCTGAGTAGAGCATGTTCTCGAGAAGTGTCGACTTACCCATACCGGTCTTACCTATGATATAGACATGACGCGCACGGTCGATCGGCTTGATACCGAATCCTTGTGTACTCTCTCGAAAATTGGAGATACCGATTGGTGTATTCGGTGAGTCTGGACTTGGGAGATTATGTGGTGGTTCGAACTTGCGTGTCGTCACCCAGTTCACCCCAGGAGTTTTGACGTATATAGTTGGGAGGTGGATGATACCTGCGAGTTCCGTTGCAGAGAGGATGGTACGATACTTGGAAAATCCACGCGGAATACTGCTATAGATGACTCTCTTAGCTCGGGTGAGTGTGAGATGTCCACCCTTGGGACTCGAGTATATCGAGAGCGCAGCGCTCGTATCGCGTGTTGTACTTGCACCACTCGCACCAACGAGGACACGTACCGCATATCCATAGTTATCGAACTTGGTTTCAGTTTTTCATTCTTTTGATTTTTCTTCATGATGTTCGTGTTCCTCGGCGTCACGTGGAACAAGGAGAGACAAGAACTTGGCTATGATGACAAATGGAAAGAGACCAACTCGTATCCAGCTCCAATATGAGAGAAAAAACACTTTTGCAAAAGTTGGCAATAAGTGAGTTTCGATAATCTTCTTCTGGCTTCCTATTTTCCAGTCACTATCGGGGAGTGGTGCAAAGTCCACTCGTACGAATGCAGTATCCTCACGCCGACACTTGGAAAGTGCAGAAGTGATAGATGAGAGTGGATCGATAGATTCCTTCTCTGTACGATCCTTCATACTCACATAGAGCTTCAGGGTCTCACTATCGATATGTTCGAGTCGAGCCTCCTGTATCTGGAATTCCTGCTCGTTTTTGATAGGGAAGCTTGACTCTCGTATCTCGATATCTGCATAATGTGCATAGAGCTGGCTCTCGAGGAACTCTCGATGCTTGGACTCTACTTGGAAAAAAAACCGAATCCGTCCCTCCTGATGTATCATGAAAAACCGAAATATCGGAGCCGTATGCCTCCAGTGAAAAAATCCTACATGTCTGTCATGGAGTGTGTCATGGAGTGTCGAGAGCATCTCTCGAGCGACGAAGACTCACTTTTCATTGGCTCTATCGACGGCAACTTCGAGAGTGATGAGGGGAGAGGAAGACAAGAGGAAGAAGGCAAGGAGCTAAATTTGTTGCATTGTACATATTTCCTATGGAAAATCCAGTTGTATATTTCACCTTTTTCTCTATACTCCAGAGCATGCAAATTGTGCCACTTACAACATCAGAACTCCATATCACGAGTGATACAACACTCCTTGATAGATGAGAGGTCTCTATTTCGGAGATATACGTATTACCTGGTATACGACTTCATTATGTCTTTATCGGCGAGATAGATGGGAATTATGTGCGCGCTTTCCATCTTGCCGAGGGTGTACGTTTTGATGGCGGGGCTGTCATATATGCACAAGATATATCTTACCGGGCGACGACATACATCGAGGGAGACAATATATCATCACACCTTCAGATACTCGGACTTGCACGTGCTCTCTCCAAGCTCGATATCCGTGGTAGCTCTATCGTCGATGCTCCATATCGTCACACGGTGACTCGAGTTGACCAGAACAATATATTCCTCGGGGAAGGTGGGAGTATCCGAGGGATGCCAGTACTCGAGATTGCAACCGATGATATTGAGTGAGGACACTCATGTCGGATACATCGCGTATCTGGAGAGGCACTTTTTTACCTCCAGTCACATGGTCTCGATGCAGTCACCGCTGAGTGACTTCTCATCGATGCAGAGCTCCGTAAGCATACGAGCATCATCAGTGATTGTGAAGTCTGTGATGGACTCGTAGATGAGATACGCAGAGTCATATTTGCAAAATAAAAAGTATACAAAGTATACAAAAATACATAAAAAAGTGTAGACAAGTACTTTTTGGTAACAAAAGTTGAATAAAAGGATTATACAGATATACTCACGAGTATAATCTATATCTTATGGCTGAACAAATCAACCAACTCAATGCTTGAGTCAGAATCTGACCAAAATTTGAATACTTCAATCTCGGTAATGTTACTATCAAGTCACTTGCTCAGAATAACATAATTCCAAAAAAAGATTATGGAGATTATAATATAAAAAGACCCGATGGGCTCTTAGTAGACAGAACTGACAAGAAAAACCCTAAAGTTATTGCTGTTGTTGAATATAAAGATAAAAAGAGATTTCAGACTGAAAAAGACGTCAATGATGCGGTAAAACAATGTAACGACTATGCTCAAGTTCTTGGTGCTACATTTTGAGTTGCTACAGATACTAATGTATCAATCTGGATCAATCCAAAGGCTCAAAATTCTCAAAATCAATATATTGATGAAAAGTGAAATACAAGAAGCTATGAATTTATCCGAGATGATGAACAACAGAAAATTAGTAGTAATTTTTATTTTCATCTCCAGAATGTTGATCAAGTTGATATAGAGAAGTTTTCAGATGAGGTAAAAGAGACCGATAATCTCATTACAAGAATTCTTGAATCAGATATATGAGAAAATAAGTCAGATCTCAAAAAAGATGATACGGTTGATCCAACCAATCTCGCAAAATCTGTCTGGCAAGATATCTATGTCGCCACAGGAAAAGAGCCAACAAAGTGTCTCTATAATGTGGTGGAACTTTTTATATTCAAATTTCTGAGTGATCTATGAGTTATGGAAAGGATGTATAGCTTTTCTTATCTTATTGAGATGATAGAAAATGGTGAAAGTGCAGAGGAAGTGCTTACTTATTATGCTGAAAGAATCCGATGAAAGATAAGGGAAAAGTTTCCATCAGAACAAGAAAGTAATACTTGACCTGATAAAACAACAATTATAAATGGAACTATCTTTGTTGAAAATAATAAACCCGTTTTAGCAACAGCAGCACTCTTTAAAAAATCTATCGAAAAATACGAGAAGTTCTGACCACTCAGAAGTATTGATAAATCCTTTAAAATACGATTGTATGAAGAATTCTTAAAACGAGATAGTGGGGTAAAATGAATGTGACAATTTTTTACTCCTCGTAAAATAGTTTGAAATATCGTTGAGATGGCAAAAGTTGAAAACCTCAAAGATGGTGCAAGAGTATGTGATCCATTTTGCGGAGTTGGATGATTCCCGCTCGAAGTTATGACGGAACGACACAATAAGGATTTCCAAGTTACATGAGGAAAAATCAAACAAAATATTCACTATTTTGGATTCGATAAGTGAAATGATTCCGATGCAGAGAGAACAATTATACTTGCAAAAGCAAATATGTTGATCTATCTTTCCGACTTGGTGAAAAGTAATAAAAATAGTACGAGAGAATTCGCGAAAGTATTTAATGATACTTTTAAACTCAAAACAGGTACTCTTTGAACACTCGCAGATGTAGCAGAAAAAGAAGATGAAAAATATGATCTCATCATTACTAATCCTCCGTATGTAACTTCTGGAAGTAGTATACTCAAAGATGAGATAAAAAATGATTCTGAGAAACAAGACTTTTATAGAATTAATGCTATGTGAGTGGAGGGTCTTGCTATCGAGTGGATAGTGAGAAAACTAAAAAAATGATGAAAGGCTTTTGTGGTTGTACCTGATGGGATATTCAATCGTCTCAATGATAATAAACTCAGAAAGTTCATTATGGATGAGTGTTATGTCAATGGCGTTATTTCATTGCCAATCAATACATTCTTCACAACACCGAAGAAGACCTATATCCTTGCAATAACTAAGAAAGATAAAAAAGAAGATAAGCAGATAAAGCCAGTATTTACCTATCTTGTCACGGATATTGGTGAGACACTTGATGTATATCGATTCGATACCTGAAAGAGCGATCTTGAGAAGGCAAAAAACCTCTTTCGAATGTTTGAATGAAATGAGAATTACTTTACTACAGACGATAAGAGATGTAAAATACAATCTTTTTCAAAATTTGAAGAAGAAGTAAATAATTATTGGACGGTGGATAGATGGTGGACAAAAGAAGAGAGAATAGAATTAGGAGTTGAGGAATTAGAAGAAGTCTTAAATGCGCAGGAGTTTCTCGAAAAGCTCCAAGAAGTAAGAGGAAAAATAGATGAGATGGAAAAAGAACTTAAAGATTTTTTAAAGTAAATATGGAACTTAAGAAAAGTATCTCCATTGGCGATAAATCTTATTTTAGTACCTTTATTTGAAAAAGAGTATTGAGAAAGGATTTAGAAAAAATAAAGGATAGTCATAATGCGACCATTCCTCTTTATAGTGCGAATGTCCATAAACCTTTCTGATTCGTTGAGAGTTCAAATATTTCAGACTTTTCATCACCATTTATACTTTGGTGAATAGATGGTGATTTTGACTTCTCGATTCAAGAATCTGGAGGTATCTTTGCTACTACAGACCACTGTGGTTGTATCAAGATACTAGATAGGAATATCTATCCATGATATCTCCTTTATGTCTTACGAATTGCAAAAACCATTTATAATTTTGATAGAAGTCTCCGATCAAATCTTGAGAATATTAGTAAAATAGAAGTATCAATCCCAGTGAAAGAAAACTGAGAATTTGATCTCGGAAAACAAAAAGAAGTCGCAGAGAAATATGAAAAACTAGAGAAGATAAAGGATAGAATCCGAATTATGAAAGAGGATAATGAGAATTATCAGGTGGAAATTAAATTTGATTGAAAAGTTCAAGAAAAACTCTTGAAAAATATTTTTGATCTATCTATAAATACGAATGCCTCATTTTTCACAAAGGGCTTTGTGGATAAAAATAGATGAAATATACCCGTTTTTTCTGCCTCAAAAAATCAGGATATAATATGATATTGATATATTAAAGATAATTTACAATGAATTAAATATTTTGAGAACTGTTTAACGTGGAATATTGATGGGTCAATAGGAAAGGCATTTTATAGAGATTGAAGGTTTTCACTTTCGGAAAAAGTTATACCACTTATACTATTTGATGACTTGAAATCGGACTTAGATATTAACTTTCTAAAATACTCAATTGAAATTGAGTCTAAAAAAGAATGATTCTGATTCTCAAAAAAGGCATGAAAATGAAGAATTAAGGATATTTTACTTAAAATACCAGTAAGGAAGAATTGAGAATTTGACCTCGAAAAACAAAAAGAAATTGCTCAGAAATATGAGAAAATCGAAAAGATGAAAAATGATCTTATCCAAGAACTTGAGTATCTCGAGTCTGTAAAAGTAGAAATATAAAACTATGAAAATCCATCTCCCTCAGAAAATCCTCTCTGCTATCGAAAATGATAGACTCAAGCTTGAGCCATGAAAGAAGTTTTGGTACAGTTATATCCTCGATATTCAAGAGCTCGTATGGGCAAGGAATCTAAGAGATGGATATCAGATACATGTATATGATAAGGATTCCATACATCTCATAACTATAACTATATAACAAAATCCCTCACTCATACGAGTAAAGGGATTTTTTGTATCTTTTGGAGACACCAGTCGGATTTGAACCGACGGCTTTAGAGCTTTGCAGGCTCTTGCAATGGGCCACTCTGCCATGGTGTCATGCAATATAGATACGAGCGGGATTGTATCAAAAACCCTCTAAAATGCAAAAGTTTTTGCTTGCTCCTGATCTTTTTGAATCTGGTCTTTCAGTTCTTCAAGGGAATCAAATTTTTTATTGTCGCGGATTTTGGCGACTATTGTGATAGTGAGAACCTTGTCATAGAGGTCTCAGGCATAGCTGAAGAGGTGAGCCTCAAAGAGAGTTATACCTTCCCTATAGGTTCACATACCAGCGTAGCTCATACCATCAAAGTCAATTATGAGAGCATACACTCCATCCTCTACGACTCATGGAGCGAGTTCGATATTGGCTGTCGGATAGCCTATAGTTCGACCGAGTTTTTTGCCGTGGATGACTATTCAAGAGAATTGCATGTACGCAGTATAAAAAAATCCCCTATTTTTGCAAAGGAGATTAATCTTTGAGAGTTATAACCATTACCCATTTATTCAGTCCAGAGTGATGAAATAATCTTGGTGAATTAAATCGATTGTCCGTTTGTAGATTCTCTTGAACTCAGCTAAAGTTCACATTTTCTAGGTGTTTTTTTAATTTTTCTTTTTCATCAGGGTCTATTGGTAGCTCAGAAGCAGGTAATGATGTAATATCGAATTTAACTAAGTTTTCTGTATTAATTGTATGTGTTTGTTCGATGAGTACTTCTTTTATATTAGTTCCTGGTTGTGAGAGGATGGCATGGATTTTATTTATTCATTCAGTCTCTTTTAGTATATATTGTGAAGGATTTATCCGAGACTCAGGTTGGAGTTTTAGTTTTCTACTTGGTTGAGAATCAGGAATAAAATCCTTTAGTCCATCAATTAATTTAGTATTAAATATCCCTAATAGAGTAATTGATCTATGAACAATCCTATCCATTGCTCATCTTGTATGTTCAGTATATGATAATTTGTGTTCTTTTGTCATACCTAAACTATATCATATTCTTTTAATGGAGGCAAATTATCATACAATTATTCCTCTTGTCTGATAATATTATTTATTTCACATTCATCCTCTGTATATACTTCCCAAGGATATCGAACTCGATATTGATAGGACTCGATACGCTGAGAGTTCAGATATTGGTCACATTCCATGTATGTGGGATGAGTGATACTGTGAGATAATCATCCCCCGCAGTCACGATAGTGAGACTTACGCCGTTGAGTGCTACGCTTCACTTCTCGACGATGAGGTTGCGATACTTGGGGTCAAAATCTATTCGAACAAGATAAGAGTCATCTTGATTATGAGTAATCTCCGTTACGGTTCCAACTGTATCCACGTGTCCTGTGACGAAGTGCCCGTCGATACGAGTCTCAGCCCTGATACATCGTTCGACGTTGAACATGTCTCAGACTTTTTTATCTCCAAAATTGGTACGAGAAAAACTCTCCTCCATCGCGAAAAACGTATAACTCTCAGGTGTGATATCCGTCAGGGTCATACAGACTCCATCATGCGCGATACTCTGACCGATGGTGAGTGGCTCATCGTGGAAGTTGTTGGTTACTGTGAAGTTACCACCAGTTCGAGCGATGATGCGAGATGTGCGTTCGATAATTCAGGAGAACAAAAAGAGAAATATTAGGTATTAGACGTTGTTACTTATTCTTCAGAATCTATTTTTCTTGGTTTTGGCTTTGGACTCGGGTTTGAGAACTTGAACCTTAGTACGTGTTGTCAGTTTTCAGTTGTTATTTTTCCGTCTACAAATCCATAATATTCAAGCAAATCAATAAATTTACTACCTAGTATTCTTCCTGGATATACAATCTCCCATCTTTTAATTGTCATATCACTTCTTAGTGTGCGTAGGATTGTACCATAGAGCGCATGGATATTATCGACTTGTCAGATTGATATCCTGCCAAGTTCTCATATTTCGTCCCTCTCGATTGGAAGAGTATCCCCCTCATTTAGATTGAGTCACTCAGCCAACTTTGCTACTCTATTCTGAATTTCAGTAAATTTATCTCATCTTCAGGTTCGATTCTGAAGAGCAACCCACAAACTCTCAGGAAGTTTTTTTTGCACGAGAGGGAGTTGTAGTACTGTTTGTAACATATTTCAAATATTAAATTATATAGCTAGAGTTACAACTTCAGTTACGACAGGAGTTTCTACTATCTTTTCGAGTCCAATTCGTCCCTTTTCTCGGTCGACTGCATATACCTTTACTTTTACTATCTCACCGACCTTGGCAACATCGTTCACATTGGCGATGCGCTGTGGTACTCCGAACTTGGAGATATGGATCATACCTTCCTTTCACTTTGCTATCTCGACGATGGCTCCAACTGTATCGAGTATCTTTACAATCTTTCCTTCGTAGACGTCACCAACTTCGATATCCTTGAGTATGCCCTTGATGAACTCGAGTGCTGCCTTTCCTGCTTCTTGAGTCTTGGCTGTGATAGTACACTGACCATCGTCTTCGAGATTGACCTCGACACCATATTCTTTTTCGATACCTTGTATTGTCTCACCTCCCTTACCGATGACTTCACGCATCTTCTCTTCTGGTACGAATACTGCAAGGAGGAACGGAGCATACTGAGAGAGTTCTGCACGAGGTGCCGCGAGACACTGCTGCATCTCACCCATGATGTATCCACATGCGTCTACTGACTTACCAAAAACTTGCTTGATCACGTCCATAGAGAGTCCTGAAATCTTACAGTCCATCTGGAGGGCAGTGATACCCTTAGTGGTTCTTGCTACCTTGAAGTCCATATCTCCGAGGAAGTCCTCCTGAGCTTGGATATCTGCGAGTATCTCGTATTTTCCTGTGTCTTCATCGTATATCATCCCCATCGCGACACCTGCAACCATCGCCTTGATAGGTACACCTGCATCCATGAGTGACATCGTAGATCCACACACTGATGCCATAGATGACGAACCGTTACACGTCGTTGTCTCAGAGACGACACGTATCATATATGGGAAGTCTGTCTCACTTGGGAGAACTGGTTCGAGAGCCTTCTCAGCGAGACGACCATGACCAACCTCACGACGACCGACACCACGAAGTGGCTTGACTTCACCCACTGAAAACGGAGGGAAGTTGTAGTGGTGGATATAACGCTTGGTATCCTCCTCATACATATCATCGATAAGTTGGATATCTGATGGTCCTCCGAGTGTTGTCACGGAGAGTACCTGAGTCACTCCTCGTTCAAAAAGTGCCGAACCATGAGTCCGAGAGAGTATTGGTGCAGATGCACGGACAGGGCGTACCTCGTCACATGCACGACCATCGAGACGCTTGCGAGTTTCGAGAACCGTCTTGCGCATATGTGTCTTCACAACATCCTTCACACTATCAGCTATATCTGCCATCTTCGGTGTGTTGGTTTCTTTGTTGTATTCGAGTCTTCCCGCAATGAGTTCTACAAGATCATGGAGTGCATCGTGGAATTCGAGTTTTCCGAGTTCATAGAGTCGGCGTATTTCATTTTCAGTGACAAGAGCATGAACCTTAGTGAGGACTTCTTGGTCTATATCGACCACAGTAAGTTTTGTCTCGGGAAGTGTATGGACAGCACTATATGCAACCATGAAGTCCTGTTGAGCTCGACAGAGATCCTTGATAATTGCATGAGCATATTCAAAGGCCTTCACCATAAGTTCGTTGGATACCTCAGAACCCTGTGACTCTACCATCGTGATAGCATCGAGCGTTCCTGCAACTGTGAGGTCGAGGTGTGCTGCGGCAATCTGTTCAAAAGTTGGATCGAATATAAAGTTCCCAGCTTCATCTGAGGCTATACGTACTGCTGCAACTGGTCACTCGAACTCTGTTACTCCTGCGAGCATGACCGAGAGTGATGCACCAGTAACTCCATACCAACCGAAGTCAGAGAGTCCAGATGATGACATGATAGTCGAGATAATCTGTGTATCTGTGCGAGTTCCCTTAGGGAACATAGGTCGTATTGGTCGGTCGATCATACGAGAATTCAGTATTGACGCCTCAGATGGACGGCCTTCACGCTTCATGAATCGATTTCCCCCGATCTTTCCGTTCGCATAGTACTTTTCTTGGAATTCGACCGTGAGAGGGAAGAAGTCTCCATCCTTCGGATTACCGATACCAGTGGTTGTGAGGAGGAAGTTCCCAGACTCATCGCGGATAACGATAGAACCAGTTGCGAAGAGCGCAAGACGCCCAGATTCGAAAGTGATATTTTTGTTGCCTATGGTATAGGTCTTGGTAACAACAGCGCGATCCAGAGCATTACGGTCCTTGAGTCAGACAATCATAAAAAAGAGAGGTTAGGAATGAGAACTTAGGAGTTAGAAGGAACTCCAAAACCTCGCAAATATATAACTTCTCGGAATTCCAAACCAATCTTTTGATAAAAAACTCGTTCGGAAGTGGCGAGAGGTATATTGCACGGTGAATTATAGTGAGAGCGCGAAAAAGTGCAAAAAGAAAAATCCACCAAATTCATGATTGAATACTTGATGGATTCATGTGTTATCTGGTGCCCCCGACAAGAATCGAACTTGTGTCTAAGCCTTAGGAGTGCCTTGTTCTTCCACTAAACTACGGGGACAGACTGATAGACACACGGATTGTATAAAAAAGAGACAATTATGCAAAAAATTCTCTCATCGAAAAAACTTGATTTATAAAAAAAATCTATAAAATGCCTCTCGTACCAGTGTCCTCGCGAGCATAGCTCAATTGGCTAGAGTACCGCCTTGCCATGGCGGCTGTTGTGGGTTCGAGTCCCATTGCTCGCTCCAGAAAAATCAAAAATCCCTTCTCAATACCGAGAAGGGATTTTTTATTCTTCATCAACGCAGTCATATTTTGGTCGAAGACTTTTCTTTTCCAGATTCCGCAAGAATTTGCTGATGTATTTCTCATCGTATCAGAGAATACGTGAGACCTTCCAAGCATAAGCATCCGCAGCACACTCTGCCTCGTAGATTTCTCATTGGGAACTATAGACGTTTACTTTATCGTTTTTTATATCGTTTTCCCAGTGTGCTATCTCGTGACTCAATATGAATACAAGTGTTGCATCATTTTTTGTGAGATTCACAAGAGCATCTGGTATAAAAATCTTTCCTCATCGTGTATGCATTATCTGCATTGCATCACTTCGAAAGACGATGAACTGATATTTTCATCAGATGACGGGATTTTTCTCTAGGATGAGTGCTGTAAGTCTATCGATTCTTTCTTGAAGTTTCTTGTTTTTCGGACTCTTTTCTATCCCTCGTTGTATCGTCTCAGAAAAAGGAAGAAACTGATATCTTGCATCATTGATGTGGTCTGTAGAGAGTTCCATGGATTGATTATATACGGTTTTTGTTTTTTATCATAATTTTCCCTTGCTTTTTTCCAAAAATTTTTATAATACGCGAGCTTCAACAAGTTTATATCACGACTTGACTTTCTCGTTTTCCCGAACAGAGAGCCAAGTTCGAACATATCTCCACGTGACAGGTGTGATATGTAATTTTCTATTATTATGGCACCAAAAAAACCAACCAGAGTTGTAAAACTCCAACTCAAGGCGGGTCAAGCTAATCCAGCACCTCCAGTAGGTACTGCGCTTGGACCTACCGGTATCCAGATTGCAGAGTTCTGTAAGCAGTTCAACGACAAGACCAAGGATCAGATGGGGAAGATTCTTCCTACAGTGATCAACATCTACGAAGATCGTAGTTTTGACTTCTATACGAAGCAACCTCCTATGACTTGGTGGATCAAGGATGCGCTCAAGCTCGCATCAGGTTCTAAGGAATCACACAAGGTCAAGGTTGGACATCTCACAACAGCACAGCTCAAGACTATCGCTGAAGGAAAGATGCCAGATCTCAATGCGAACGATATCGATATGGCTATGTCTATCGTAGCTGGTTCAGCTCGTTCTATGGGTATCACAACTGATCTCAAGAAGTAGTTTCACAGAATAACAGAATATATTGGCTCCTGCCTGTAGAACTGTTATTCTCTTCTGGCGCTATCGTCTAGTGGTTAGGACATAGGATTCTCATTCCTGTAACCGGAGTTCGATTCTCCGTAGCGCTGCCAATCAAAAATCACAAAAATCTCTCACAGAAATGTGGGAGATTTTTCGAAATGAATTTTGTTATATTTTACTTTATGCCTATTATAAAATTAATTAACCTTAATTTTATGAACAAGACAATAGTATGAGTGGTTACACTATGAATATGAACCCTAGTAATGAATGCTTTTCAAGATGACTCATCTGTTGTGCAGGTACCTACCGTACCTAATCAAGTGATATCCGAATCAAATACTCCAAGTGCCCAGCCAAAAAAAGCTGTAGAACAACCAAAAGAGGAGGCTCCGTCCAAAGAGGCTGATGTAATAGTTCCTAAAAAAGTAGAAGTACAAAAAGCTGTAGAACAACCAAAAGAAACTATAAAAATTCAAGAAGTTATCCCAGAACCAAAGAAGGTTGAAGTTAGGGCAACCTCAAATTGTGACCCCAATTATTCATGATGTGTCCCTATTGCAAGTGATGTAGATTGCGCTGGATGAAAATGAAATTGACCAGCCTATGTTCGTTGACCTGTGCAAGTGATCTGAAGCGATATATATGACCTAGATAGAGACAATGATTGATGGGGTTGCGAGTAAATTGAAGAGGATATTCTCCCAAAGAAGAGCACATTCCTGAATTCAGCTCTCAACTAATTCGCTAGGACTATATCGAATCCTACCGTATTGCTTATCTTTCCCCAAGGCATGGTATATATCTTGTATTTCCCAGGTGTGAGCGTAAGAGTCTCCGTACATGGGAGACCACTGTAGGAGGTATCTATTTGGCAGATTGGGGACTGCAAGGAGAATACGATCTGCTTGGAGGTTGACCCACCTTCCCCATAGAGGATTCACTTTACTCCAGTATCATTCTCGATCCAGACGTGCTTGTCTCACTCGAATCCTGAGAAGTTGCAACCCTCTAGAGTCACCCGAGTTCCAAGACTTCCCGAGCGAGTGGAGATGGCAGTGATCACGGGTATGCCTTCATCTGCATCCGTACAGGTAGTAGGCAATGGAGATATCATCTCGTAGGGACTTGCGTCACAGTCATCGTTGTCCGCAGTACAACCCATCTGTATCCACTCATAGAATATCGCAGGCTGTCCGTCGATAGCATGGATAACCTTGGTGACAGTGGGGAACTGTAGGAGGGTTGCCTCTATAGGCCGTAAGAATCCAACACTTCCACAACTTGAGCTGGCACTAGGAATCAGTTGTCTCAAGTCATCCCAGTCCAGATAGGCAACACCGTCCTCTACGAATACCCGATTGAGCGCATCCCCCATATTGTCGGTTATCATGAAGTCTAGGAGTCCATCGGATTTTTCTTGTGCTGTTGGTCCTAGGAATAACTGCTCCAGAGCTGCGGTGGCTGGCGCATCGGTCATGGGTATAGTTCTCGTGACGCGAGAGACTTTCCCACAATCTTCGAGATTGGCATTGTCTCTGAGTGTCTGGAAATATATATCGATATCCATGGTCTGGTTCATGTTTCCAGTATTGGTGCTTCCAGTATCTGTGCTTCCAGTTGCTGTCCCTGGTGTCTGCGTCGTGAGGATAGAGCAACTACTGAGTGCTATGATGATGCTCACTATAGGGAACAAGGATGATGGTCTCATATGATAAAAGTAAGGATATACAAAACCGTATACACTGATCTCGATGAGAGAGTATTATAGTCCGAAAACTCTCACGACCAAATAAAAAAACAAGACAGCTTTTCTAAGAATCTCTCACAGAAATAGGGGAGATTCTTTATGGATGCAGGATAAAAATAGACGAATAAATTGACATTATCAATAACAAGTTTATATTAACCTAATTATTATCAACTCTTTATTCTTATGACCACTCGACTCGAAGAATACTCAGATGCTGCACGTGCTAGACAAGGGTTAGCTCCTGTATCACGTACACCAAAAAGTAAAATTGTATGGGCATGACCATGATTTACAGCTTTTACACGCAACGAAGAATGAGTCCTCATTCCGATGTTCCCACAAGGTGTTGTTACTACGACAGGTACTACGTGTGCAAGTGTTGATAGGATTAGTAGTTCTCCTGGTGCTGACCATGTTGATACTGATAAGTAGAGTTATAGTACCTAAAGATCAAAAAATATCTCCCACAGAAATGTGGGAGATATTTTTTATTTCATTTTCTTGAATAATTCCTGACTTATCTTATTGTATTCTTCTTCTGTAATAGCTCATTCCTCTTTAAGAAATTCATATTTCTCTAATTCAGTTTCGTGATCATTGTTTTGATTATAAAAATATAATTTTTCACGTAAAATTTCTCTCTTTCTCTCTTTAATTTTTTCTAGGATTTCTTTATGTTCTTTGTTTTGTATAATATAAATTGTTCACTGGTATGCCTTTAGTTTTGAGTATCTTGTTCTCCTAAAGTAGAATACAATCAAACAAATTAATCCAATTAGCAACCAGGGGTTATTCTGGTCTGCCAAGAATTGTAGCCCAAATCATAGGAAAATCCATAATATTCACACATTCTTTAACCAATCATTTTGTTCAACAAACTCATCGATGTCTTGTATATTTATTTCCACATATGGAGTCTTAAAGGTAGCGGTTCATGTTGAATCTTTTAATTTATAAGACAATGTTGATTCTTTGAAATCAAAAGTTATTTCTGTGTCTCTTTTTTTCTGAGTGAACATATTTTTTAATGGGTGAAGATAAATATTTTTAATTAGTATTTGTTATATTTTATATTTAGCTGTTCAGATTTCTTTGCTAATATTTCTCGGATTCCTTTTAATAAGCCATCTTCACTCATCTCTCTTTTTGGTATAATTATTCCTGATATTGTGGTATTGAATAAAAGAAAATATGTTTCGGTTTCGATGAATTCAATAAATGATTTCCATTGAATAGTTCATTCATCAAGTTCTGCTTTTATTCTAATGGCATCTTCATTAATTGTTATTTCCTTTTTTCATATTTGTTCCGGAGATTTTTTTAGTAAGGCCCATACTTTATACCTTATTAACAGATAGAGTAATGTATTGACAATAGCCATGAATATTACAAAGACAATGATACTTGCTATTATGTTATAAATATTAAATATTTCCATTCATTCCAATCAGTCTGATAAATTGATTACCAGAAATAAAAAAGCGAAAATCAGCGTATTTTTTAATGCACTTCTTTTCAATGTATGAAATATACTTAAGTAAGTGTAGTCTTCTTTTAGTAGGTTTATTGTGAATTGCATAATAACTTTAAGAGATAGTGGATAAATATAACTATTCTTTAGGAGGATTTTTTTCTTCGTCTTTTTCTACTTTTGCCTTTTTCGGCTTTTTTTCGAGCATCTCTGTGACCGTTTCTTTTTGCTCTTCTAGCTTTTCTTCCACTGCTCCTTCAGTGAGGAGATCACGGATATCTTCGAGTGTTGAGAGGATATTTTCCTGTGTCTCTATGGCTGCGTTCATCTTCCAGAACCATGCATTGATCTCGCGGATGACGAGAACAAAGATAATCCCAATCAGAAATGCTCCTCACACAATCCAGAATGTATCGAGCCGCTGTATCTCCAGAAGAAGTGTTTCGAACATATATTGATAGTTAGGATATATTTCCTGACACAAGAATAGTATATCTTTTTTTTATTTTTGGAAAGGGATTTTGTTGCGAAGAGTATTGTACCATACTTTACCAACTCTTCTAGTGCTCTTACTTTACTTTCTCATGTGATTGTATAGTATTTACTAACTTTTAGTCCCTCATACAATACTATGAACACAACAGATATCAAAAACAAACTCACAAGCGCAGGTGTTCCTGCGGCTATCGTCGACAAGCTCGAATCAGCCCTCGGAGACAAGCTCGAAGGGGAACTCATGGCAGGAGGATTCAAAGCCGCTGCAGCCAAGGTCGGTATCGATACGACAGACCTCCCAGATGTAGACTTCAAGAACCTCACTGAAGCAGCACAAGAGCTCATGGGCACTGATGTCGATGGTGATGGCAAGACTGGAGTCGCAGAAGCAGTGGAGAATCTGAGGGAAGCAGCAGCCAATACTGATATGGCTGAGGTCAAGGAATTCGCACAGAAAAATGGGGCAGGACTCTGGGCGAAGGTCAAGTCACTTTTCAGTGGTTCTAAGCAAGCATAATACAGGGGCCCACTAATTGGGTGGACTTTTTTGTCACCTTTTTATCTCGTATCCGTCTTAGGAGATACTTAACCATTATTTTTATGCGTATTTTTCTCTTTCTCTTTTCTCTCTTCGGTCTCACACTCGTAGCATCTGCGGCAACTGAGGAGCCAACTATGTGTACTATGCAGTACGCACCAGTCTGTGGATCAGTTCAGGTACAGTGTATCACTGCTCCATGCAATCCTGTACGGCAGACTTTTGGTAATGCATGTATGGCGGGTGTTGCGGGGGCGACAGATATCACTGAGGGTGAGTGTGAATCTGCACCAGTTGTTGGTGGTGATGTCGACGCATATGGATGCAAGGCATCTGCAGGGTACTCTTGGGATATGACTCTCGCTCAGTGTATCCGTGTATGGGAAAAGTCACAGACACTCGTCGAATGGGCGTATGAAAACACACTCACTCGCTACAATACAGTAGCAGAGTTCTGATATGACCGTTCACTCACTCGTCAGGAAGCAGCAGCTCTCCTTGCTCGTGCTGGGGAAGGACTCTATGGTATCCGTTATGCATCATATCCAGAGGCATGTAACGTGACTTACAGTGATGAGTCAGTATTCGACCTCACACTCAAGAATGATATCTACTCTGCATGTGCACTTGGTCTCATGTATGGTCAAGATGGGAGATTCTCTCCACTTCGTACACTCTCTCGCGCTGAGGCTCTCGCTATCATCATGCGGGCAGTTGATGGAGGAAAAAAAGATGAATCAGGAACAGTGTGGTATAGTGTATACGCTGATCGCGCACATGAACTCAGTATCATCTCATCTGTCAGCCTCTCTGGATTCGATGCAGCCATCACTCGTGGAGAACTCATCGAGTGGATATATCTCGCCAACAAGTATCTAGAGAAAAAGAATGCAGATAGTCCGCTTATTGGAAGCTGGACACTCACCAAGTATAACGATACAGTCATAACAAGTACTGGATATACTCTCGTTATTGGGGCGAACAGCATTGCTGCGAAGTTCTGCAACAATATGTCTGGTTCATACTCAGTATCGCTTGGTAAGTTCGTAGCTCCAACCCTCATGAGTACGATGATGTACTGTGAATGACTCCCGATGACTCTCGAAAATGCATTCGCCCTCGATGGTGCAACATACAGTGTCGTAGCACTTCGCCTCGCAGAAGGTGCAACAGGCCCAACGATGCTCCTTACTATCACCACTGCCAAGGGAGATGTATACGTATATGGACAGTAAAATATAACTTTCTTCAAAAAACTCATCAAAATGGTGAGTTTTTTTGTGTTTTGGGAGAGGAAGTGATAAAATTGTACAAATTATTATGAATTCAAAAATCTCACTTGCATCATGAGCATGAGAAGACAATAAGGCTTCTCATCTAAAATATCCTCCTGAATGACTACAGACAGGGGAACATATTTATTGAATAATTTACCCAGCCTATTTTCCAGAATCCAAGAGATTTCACCAAGAAGTGAAAGAAAAGAATATAATACTTCATATCAAAAGTCAGAAAAACAGATTTCGATTTGTTGTATCTATTGAAGATTCGTTGGATGATCTGGAGCATGAGTTAATTTTTGATTCCATAGAATGACAATACTTTCTCTATAAGCGTATTCATAAAGATAGTAAAAGTAAATATCTATATTGAGTTCTACAGATAGAGGCAGTAACAGGATACACCACCACTCCACTTAGAAGTCATCATATTGATACGGTTGTCTGAAACACACGCGATGCAGCTCAAGTTGTATTCTGAGATACTGAACCTGGCAATGATTTAGAATTACTTTAAGGATTTACTTTCCTCTTGGTTTCGATATCATAGTCTCATGACTACAGAACCTTCTACACCAAAAGATGGAGAAAACATAGCGATACTCGGTATCATCGCGAATATATCGCTTGCGACTATCAAGTTCCTTGGAGGTATTTTTGGTAACTCATATGCTCTCATCGCAGACGCCATCGAGAGCGCGACGGATATCATCGGTTCCATGATAGTATATCTGGGTGTTCGTTACGCACAGAAGCCTGCAGATGCCAATCATCCATACGGACATGGCAAGACTGAACCTATGGCAGGACTCGCTGTATCGATGCTTCTCGTATTTGCAGTGATCGAGATTGTACGCGGTGCACTCGAGAGGATCAAAAATCCAGATACAGGCATTCCTGAGCTCTGGACACTCTGAATATTACTCGGTGTGGTCATACTCAAGGGATGACTCTTCGTCCGAGGATATATCATCGGCAAGAGTCTCCAGAGTACAGCTGTCACTGGTGATGCGTTCCATCATCTCTCGGACGCTGTCACAACAGGTATTGCACTTATCGGGACATTGCTCGCACTTTTTGGTGGTTCTGTTTTTCAGTCTGCTGCTGATTGGGCGGCAATCGTTGCAGCACTGTTCATGTGTTACAATATCTATCATATCGGTTGGCCTGCGATGCGGGAACTCCTCGATGAGGTCGAAGATACTGAACTCGAGACAGGAATCCGTAACATAGTATCAGACAATCCTCACGTCCAGAATGTGAATGTCTGTATCGCGCGCAAGAGTGGATTCGACCGTATCGTCGAGCTCCATATCCTCATCGACTGAGAGAAGACCGTCCGCGAATGACACCTTATTGCACATCAAGTCGAGGATAGTATACAGAAACACTTCCCGAATGTGAGAAGTATTGTGGTACATGTTGAACCGAGTTATGTAGTTGTGGAGTAAAATTGCTTTTTTAGAGTTTTTTTATATCCTGCATCTATCTAATCTGTTCAATACTTATGGCTCAACTCTCACGTCAGGAATTCACTGACAAAGTCCAAGAATACATCAAGCGTATCAATCAGATAGCTGAAGAGCAGGGATATTCTGTGATGATGGCATACTATATCGGTGGAGACGAACAAGCACCAGATGACTTCATCATCGACTGGCGGCATATGGCCCTCAACGACAATCTCTACGCACTCTCTCGTTGGACGCAGGATGTGATGAATAACTTTGACGAGGATAGTACAGATGAGACACTTCCTTGGGAAAAAGGGACAGGAGGGTTTTAGAACTGTTCCCAGAATATATCTTCTTTTGCTACACCAAGTGCTTCGAGTTTTTCTCGGGCACTTTTTACCATGGCTGGAGATCCACAGAGGTAGTATTCTTCGTATTCTGCTACTCTCTCTGGAGTTATGGAGTCAGTGACATATCAAGACTCGTAGGCCATATTTCCGAGTTTGTCTTTCGCAAGAAAGTCAGATACACGAGAAAAATACTGTATATATTCAAAGTTCTCAAAACTTTTCCCAAGCTTGAGTATCTCCTCCTCGTAGAAGCTATCTTCGAGTCAACGTACTCAGAATACGAATGCAATTTTCTGGGCTTTTTCCTCCCTCAGAGAGTGTCCGAGTGCTTGGCAATATACAGGCGCGAATCCCGTACCAGTTCCAATAAAACACTTCGTTCTCGTATTGTCCTGAAGTACAAAGTGTCCGAGCGGGAGTATACCAGAAAAAGTCGTACCAACCTCTGCATCACAGATGAGTGGACTCCCGCGTCACTCTGCAATCCGCTTGATGATGAGAGTAAAAGTAGCTCATACAAAACTCGCAATGGAGTATGCACGGTTCAGTCCTGGTGCGAGTTGGAACATCACATATTGCCCGTGTTTTGGATATTCATCTATCATACTTGGACATGAATAGGTGAGTTCGTAGACGTCATGAGTGAGTTGTTTTTTGTCTGTGAGGGTGAATTGGGTGCGGAGCATGGTAGTGGATTAGGAGGGTAGGAGAGGTACTGAAACGAGTTCAGGATGACATATAAAAATCTCCTCGGATTATGAGGAGATTTGGATTTTTTACAAGGGAATATTTTTTGAATTCAGTAGTTTATTTTGCTTGAGTAATACCGGAAACCTGTGCTTTTACTCAGTCTGAGACCTTACCAAATGCATAAATATGTTCAGGATCAGAATGAATCAATGATCGAATATACTCAGCAATGGCAACAGCAATCGGGGTTTTCCGTTTTGCTATCCTTTGTGCCAAGTTTGTGTATTCTTGAGATGAGGTAGATTCACTTGTTGTCATGGGTCAATTATAGCGTATTTTCTCTATAATGCAAATTCTCAGATGCATATTCGGTTATCTTGATTTTCTCTCGTATTCGGGTACACTCCCAGCATGCATGTTATCGTAGATATCCGTACCACATCACCCCAAGAGACAACACCAGTTCGCGCAGGACTCGCATGGGCTCGACTCTGGAGACAATACAAGCCAGATGACACCCTTTCGCTCTTGCTCTATGAGCATCAGGAACATTTTGAAGGATTTTCTTGTATCGTTGTTCCACAGCCTCTTGGTATCTGGTGAAAGAAAAATCTCAAACAAAAGAATACAAAACAGGTGTTTCGTTGTGTGAATTTTTCATCGTTTGCGCCGTATGATGCGAGCATCCCTACGATATCACATGTATGGAGCAATGCGATGCACCTCTATGGAGAACCTGGTCAGAGCTCTCTCATGCGTCGTTATACTGATTGGTTGAGGAAACAAATATTTCACCGTACAACCACACTCATCGTTCCAGATATTCAGATAGGCCGTGAACTGGTCGAACTCTACGATGTCTGAGAGAATCAGATAGAGATCATCCCGTATCTCCCACTCTCTCAATTGAGAGACACTGCGCCACTTCAGATGATCCTGACGCCACATCCGTATTTTATCTATGATGGTGGTTATGGGAATGAGGCCAATATCCTCACACTCCTCGCGGCGTGGGAACGATACCGACATGACTGAGGAAAATATGAACTCCTGCTTGTTGGCTCTGCAGGGGAATATCTCTCATCACTTACTCAGATGATCCGATCTCTTGATATCGCTGGAAGTGTCCGATATCTTGGCCCCATCGATGATGGGACACTCCATACACTCTACAAGAAGGCAAAAGGTTGGATATATACATGACCGTATTATAGTGCTGGTTCAATTATAGAGCTCGCGGTATCATATGAGCTCCCGATGCTCCTCTCAGATATTGTTGCGTTCCAGAACTACGATGGACTGAGAGTACATCCGAATCATACATCTGATATTGCTAAGTCTCTCTCTCAACTGGAGACAATACCATTCCAGAATACTCACCCACATCATGAACGAGCATATGTTGAAGCATATGAAAAAATCCTCGCAAAGAGAAAATAAAAAATCATATTGACAAAATACAAAAATCTGTATTGTATAAGTGTAAGGTATATTCTTACTCTCTTACTCCAATTGAATTATGAAAAACTTTCTTGCTCTTTTTACATCTGTACTCCTGCTCTCTGGTATCATGATACAGACAGCAGAGGGGGCTACTCGTATCCGTACCAAGAACCCAGCACAATATACAACATCTCCGTACTATGCTCCTGCACCTGTTGTCCACCCAGTGTACTATGGAAATCCATATACAGTGAATAATGGTGCAACAACACAGACATACTACTTCTCTCCGACATATATCCAGGGATATACATACTACTCAACACCAACTCCAGGATATTATTACTATCTTCCTGTGAGAACCAATGTTGTATATACTCAGCCTGTCTATAACTATCATACCAACCAGTACTACACGCCGCAGAACTATACACAAGGAACAGCGACAGTACACGTACAGAATCAAGGACAATACTATTATCCAAGCAACTATCCATACGTAACAGCGACATCTACATATCCAGGATGTAACAAGGCTAATATCCTCATCGGAGGACAAGAATGGGCAGGATGTAACTCAACAGATAGGAATACAAGTGCATATAATCAATCAGGATGGTTCTTCGGAGGGGATACTCAGTCAAGTTTTCTCTCATACAATGGTATGGGGAACTCACTTGCATGGCAAGGTCGTCAGACACGATCTACTTCTTGGACATATGGTCCATGTGCTGATGGATACCGTCTCCCAACTCGTGGTGAGTGGGAAACTGCTATCTATTATGCCCGTCAAAACGGAACATCACTTGCCTCTCTCCTCTCACTCTCATACAATGGTAGCTTCTATGGTTATAGAGATACCTCAGGAAATGTTACCCTCTCAGCACGTACAGATGTCAACGGTGCATACTGGACAAGTACATTCGAGGGATCTAATCCAACAGTACTCCACCTTGCATCAGGATATGCCGGATATCGTACAGATGGAACAGACTATTCACGTACTGTAGACACCAATCGTTGGCAGTATACTGATACAGGACTCTATCTCACTCAGAGCAACTACAGTGAGATGGCCAATGTACGATGTATCAAGAGATAATTCCACCTATATTTTTCTCAAAAACAACCATTAACGTATTCATATATTCGTCAATACATTTTCTCCCGAATTTCTCGGGAGTTTTTTTATTTTCATAGAAGTATGTGTTATCGTAAGTAAGTATTCTTATTATTATTCTTATGTCAGATACCAATACTGTAGGAGAACTCACGGAAGGAGAGTCTCACGAACTCCTGAGTCCATTACCAGCATCACCCGAACTCTCAGCAGGAGAAGAGCATCTCTTGATAACTTCTGGAGAGGAAGAGTACCTTCTTGCTCCACCAGATGATACTCTCGCTGTTATGGCAGAGGATACAGTGGAAGCCACCCAAGATGTAGTACCAGTTTCGGAACCAATCTTAGAGGTATCTTCTGGAGAAGATTATTTTGCTGAAGCCTCTCCAGAACTTACCTCAACTCCACAGGTAGTAGAGAATCCTATTGCCCCAGAGATGGATGCTTCGATATTTGACCAATTTGTCTCAGAGACAGATACAACGACTCCAGATATCTCGGTCCAAGAGGCTCCAGTAGTGCCTACTCTCGAGGTTGCAGCAAGCGTCATGGAAGCATGAGTAGTAGCACCAATTGTCTCTCCTCCATCACCACCAGAGCCACCACAGATGCTCTCAAGTATGCCTATTGCTCCATCAGCCTCAAGTGGACAATCATCACACAAGGGTATATTGATTGTTGGTGCTGTCTCTGTGGCACTACTTCTAGTCGTATGAGTCTGGTTGGTATTCGGATGAGATTCTGAGAAGACATGAGGTGTACAATATACTATCAGTGCAGAAGAACCTACAACATATGAAGAGACCGTTGCAAGCCAAGCCGCACTCCATGAACAAGATATAACACAGATGAATCATGCTCTTTCACAGAGGGATCCTCAGATATGTGAGACTATCACTGCAGAAGATATGAAGATAGAGTGTACTGAGACACTCCGGGCCCAGGAACTTGCACAGTCTGGTGCAATCGAAGATTGTCAGACACTTACACGCTCAGATATACGACTTCGTTGCCAATCGACCCTTGCGCAAGATGCAGCCCTCATTGCTATGGACAAGTTCCTCTGTGATGTTATATCTGATGAAGTTCAGGCACAGTATTGTCGTGAAAACATAGATGAACAGAAACTTGCGAACCTCATCGAAACCAAAACAGCTACTGATAAAAACTGTAAATCTCTCGAACTAAAATACCAAGACTCATGTGTCGCAGCAATCGCACGTGTTGATGACAATAGTATACTCCAGTCTGCAGTAACTGATGACAATCTCGAAGCGTGTCAGAAGCTCTCAACAGATGAGCTTCAATATGTATGTTTCGATACTATCCTCCTCAAGCGAGCACTCTCGAGTGGAGACAAGAATCTCTGTGACTATGTACGTGATGAGACCAAGAAAGCATCATGTGTGAGTTATACAAAGACACAAGATGACAATGAGGTATTCAAGACAGCTATCATCGAAAAGAATCTGGAGATGTGTACAACTATCGTGAATACATCACTCAAGAATCGTTGTCATGACTCGGTTATCCTCCTCCAGGTTCGTGACACCAAAAATGCTTCGCTCTGTGACTCCCTTATCAATACAGGGACTATAGAGTCTTGTAAAAAATCAACGGGTGCTCAGTAGTTATTGCAGTATCTTTCGGTAGATATAGCAACTATCATTCAACTATTCGTATATGTTCCACAAAATTTTTCTCATCTTTGCCACTATCATCTCTTCCATGTGTTTCTCTATGGGTGATAGTTATGCAAATATATCAACAGTATACACTCCAGCACCTAAGATATCTCTTACAGGAACAACGAGTGAAGTCCGTATGGATGTTGCTTCCGCACTTTTTGGGACAGACTTTTCTGGAACGTATCTTGATACAACGACGATGTATATGAGTGGAGCTTTTTATATGAATGGAATCGGATGGGCACTGATGTCAAGTGGAGCATACCAAGTAGGGTTGGACTGTGGAGCACAGATTATTGCGAACCTCACTGCTCAATGTCAATTCACTGGATCAGGATGGAGTGAGAACATCTGAGAACTCGGTTTCACAAGTGTTCGTTACAATCCAACAACAGGAACACTCTCAGGGAGTATTGATTCTTTTGCTGGGGAATTCTCAGTAGAGGGGATATTCCTCCCGCTCTTGCCAGTCACACTTAATCAATCCCTCACGAATCTCACAGCCAATCACGGAGTAGGTCTCACTGTATACAATGAGTCACTCTATGGAGATGGCTCTTGGGCAGTACAACTCTTACCAGCGAAGAATCCACTCTTTCCACAACTGAGAGGAGGATGAACTGATGGTGTCTTCTCTGTCGATCTCTCTCTTGCGGATACATACACCATGAGACTGACTGATCCTCAGTGAAGTACTACGGAACTCACAGGTGTAGTGGTCTATCCCGGATGAATCACACAGACTCTCGATGGGACGAGTAGTCTCTATATTCAGGACTTCTGTACTGACACTCCTGCTAACTGTCCAGATGGGAGTACACGCTCCGCAACGAGGTTGGATCGTGTAGCTCTATGAGGAACTATCGTTGCTGATGGGGTATCATCATATGACTTCACTCTCATGCCACGAGATAGATATGGTAATCGTATCAATGCTTGAGAGATCGTCATCGCATATACAGGAACTGTATCTGCAGTTCAGATACCAAGTGGGATAATAGTCAGTCCATATGATGGATCAAAAAATCTTCATGATGCACTCGTATTCGGTGGGGATATCATGCCAGTCTGGGATATGTCAGGGAATTGGGAGAGCGCGAGCATCCCACTTATTGGACAAGATATCTCATATAAGATATCGAGTATCGCTCCAACAGATATGACAGAGAACAGAGTTGTACTGGATGCTATCACGTATACTGCAGTTGATGGGACAATAACCACTATCACAGATACAACATATCTTGCCTTTGATAAGCCATATACGACCAATATCACTCCACCAAGTAGTATTATTATCGGAGCAGAGAACGCTTTTGCTGTGGGATTTGTATCAGATACTTCGGAGGCACTCAGTCCAGATAGCATGACACTGCTCACTATCGGGGATGGGATATTGGCAGAGTTCCGAGATATCGTATCTTCGCCAGCTGGTACTGCTCAATCACCAGATTCTGATTGGTTTATGGATTTTTCTTCACCATCCAGTATCGTGGTCCCATCAGTATCCGCAAGTTTCGGCTTCACAGGAACATATGCGCCGAAGACGGCATATCCTCAGATAGAGAACATAAAATATAATTCACTCATTCACTATGTGGTATCTGGAATCGACGTTGTCTACGAAGCAACATCTGGACAGACACAGTCAGCAGAGTACAACGCTACGCGCGTCAAGATACTCGGACAGAACAATGCTCGATCAGAGTATGGAACTATAGGAACAGATACCAAGACTCGCACTGATTTTTTTAACACTATTCGCAAAAATATAGCCCTCATGTCTCGTTGACGTACTGACTATACTGGAGCACCATATACTATTGTCGAGAATACTCATACCAATGTCAATAACGCAAGTTTCGATAATAAAAAAACAATCATCGTTATCGGTGCGAATATCACTATAACTGAGAATATCGACAAAGATATCGATAGTCCACTCGCGATAATCGCACTTGCTGATGCACAAGGAAATGGAGGAAGGATAGATATCGAACCTGGGGTAACTGATATACATGCGTGACTCTTCTCAGAGCGTGCCATGCGTACAACAGGGGACAATCAGCTCTATATCTATGGTTCACTTGTATCTCCCAATACGCTTGGTGATACTGCAGCTGGCATATGTCCGTATTATGTGACACCATGTGTCAATCCTTCTCAGTACGACCTCGAAGAGATGCGATCATATACAGGAAGCTCTTCCCCAGGTCTCCCTGCTACGAGTAATACAGCAACAAGACATCCATGAAGCTCTATCATCATCGAGTATGACCAACGACTTCAGAGCGATCCACCACCAGGACTCTAGACTAAAAAATCCCCAACTGGGGATTTTTTTTAATGATTCACTATCTCATCTTCGTGATGTTCATCAGCATGATGGCTGTGTTCGAGACCAAGCAGTCCTATACTCGACATACCTATAGATCCAATGAGGAACGCTATGACGGTTGCGAGTTTTCATCTGCCTTGACTATGGATGACAGGGAGGAGATCAGCTGTTGCGACATAGAGGAGTGACCCTCCTGCGAATGCTCCAGCGATACCCGCCACCATCGCGTCAACATCATGGAGGAATATATCTGCTATCAGATATCCAATCGGTGCTGCAAGTGCAAATCCTATAAGGAATAGTAGTTGTTTCCTCTTCTCGAACTTGCTCTCGCGAAATATCGCAGCGAGTGAGAGTGATACTGGAATCTGGTGGATTGCAACCCCGAAGAGTATAGCATATCCCGCAGTTTCCGAGAGTCACATACCAGCACGTATCCCGAGTCCATCGAGGAGTGTATGAGCAAATATCGCGATAAAACTCACAACCGCAACATGATCATAGTGTTCGTGTGGATCTTCGTGACTATGATCTCCATGTGCATGATCATGGTGGTGTGGGGTGAGGAGCTCCTCTATGATATATATAGCGAGGAATCCAGCGATAAAAGCATATATAGCCATCTCCGTCTGTTCGAGAGACTCTGGCAGTATATGCACGAGTGCGACCGAGAGCATCGAACCAGCACCGAGACCGATGAGGAGGTTGAGATATTTGCTTGGAATAGTCCTCTTGGTGTAGAGGAGGAGTCCTGTCGCAGATATGAGTGTGAGTATGATGAGTGGGAGGAACATAGAATAGAAGTTAGATATTAGTTATTAGGGATTAGAGTGGAAGGTTTTTTATTTCGCGAACAATACCGACCGACCAACTTCTGTACACTCATCGAGGAGTTTTCGGATGAGCTCCTCGTTCATGTCTTTTCCAATGAATACTATTCGTTTTTCTGGAGGAGTCCCGCGAGTCCAGGGATCCATAGACATACGAGCTCAAGCCTTTTGTACGAGCCACCACTCACCCGGGCGTTCCGCGAATTCGATGAATCATTTTATCCTATAGCAGTCCGTCGTCAGGTCTTCGAAGAATGCATCGAGTTCTCGTGCCTTGAACCGAGACTGTGTCTTGTAGGCAAATACCTGTAAGTCTTCGTGTCCGTGTCGTCACTCCAACTCTTCCTCCATGCCTGGCTGTATGGCGAATCTGCCAGTCGAGAGGAGGAGTGCGAGATCTACTTGTCCGTAACTCGTATTGATGATTGGTGCAAGTGCATTGACTCGGCGTATGAGTGTGTGGAGGAGTTCGAGCTTCGTCTCTGGCACAAGATCACACTTATTGAGTACTACGAAGTCTGCATATTCGAGTTGGTCGAGCGCTATATCTGTATGACTTGTGATGAGTGACTCGTAGTTGAGTGCATCGACGAGGCATACTATAGAGTCGAGCTTGACTCGTCCGCCCATATCGTTCATGAGAAAAGACTGGGCAATCGGAAGTGGTTCACTTGCGCCTGATGCCTCGATGACTATGGCATCTATCTTCTTCCCACTATCGAGAAGTTTCTCAATAGCGTCCATCCAGTCCTTGCGCACGACACAACACATACAACCGTTCGAGACCTCGATGAGTTCTTCGCTTGATTGTTCGATGAGGTCAGAGTCTATACTCGTCTCGCCGAATTCGTTCTCCACGACGGCTATCTTGAGTCCGTGGTCTCAGGTAAGGATATGATTGAGGAGAGTGGTTTTCCCACTTCAGAGAAAGCCAGTGATGATGGTTATTGGGATCATTATATAAAAGTATTGAGTATTAAGTATAGAGGTATGAATTACCCCTTGCATCTTTCACAGTGCTTCACGAGTTCGATGGTCTCAGAACTCAGTGACTCTGGAGAGAGGGAAGTATGATTGTCTTCGATATTGTGACAATTCACACAACACTTGAGTTTGATAGCTTCTTCATTTTTTTTGGTACATTGGCAGAGAGTAAAAAACCTTTCCCCTCAGAACTCTGCTCGGTGGATGAGTCACTCAGTCGTGAATCTCTCCAGAATTCGATAGAGTGTTGTCTGGTTCATCTCTCCAGATTCGACGAATTTTTCTCTGAGAGACTTCTGTGAGATAGTCTTCTCATGACTGAGAGAGTCGAGGATGTGTCTTCTGTGTATTGTTGAGAGCATGTCCCTATACTATGCATTTTTTTGCAAATGCAAGTTTTTGTATCAATTATATTTTGACATGAGAGGAGTATCTATATACTTATATTATATTACATATCACTCATGCACATGAACCAGAGAGGATTCACACTCGTTGAGCTCATGATAGTTATAGCAATTATATGAGTACTCTCTGTTGCTCTCTATCCAGGATTTACCGGTTATATGGAACGGGCGAGAGTTGCTGGTATCCATGCGTTTGTTCGCGAGATGAAGCTTAAGGGTGAAACTCTTGTGCATTACGATTATGAAGCAATAGATGTCTTTGGTTGAGTTTCGAATACGGAGAACTCAATCTATAATCTCATAAGAGTTCCTCCACGTTTTGGATGACCAGAAGTCTCGGTGAGTTGAGTATTGAGCTTACCCATGCTTGGACAGGCATGATATTACACATCTACAAGCAATACTAGAACCAATGAGAACTTACCACTTTCATGAAGAGACTTTGTAGTGATGCATTGGGTGCAATCAGAGGTAATATGAGGGCAACTCTATACAGTTCTCAATACGCTCAATTCCAATTGATTTCGTTTTGGATTGGGCGGAGGCATGATACAAGTCCTAGCCTGAAATGCGAGTACTTACTATGAGGGAACATGTGGGAGTACCAAAAAAATCAATGATGGAAGTTGGCATCATATTGCAGGGTATTTTCAGCTTCGTGAATGAAAGATAACTTGCTTCTATGATGGGAAGGAAGTATCATCGATAGTAATCTCAAATACATATGCTGATTTTACTGACCAGAGACTTATGGTATGAAATGGATTACAGGCTGTAGGATTTAGCTGATCGATAGATGATGTTATTGTTGTACGAGCATTGCAATAAAATCCAAACTAGGTCTTGAATATCTTGTTGGGAAAATAAATTGACATAGTTATATTATGCAATAAAATAACTATTCCATATATTCATACAGTATGAATTCTCCATCTCTACAGCCTCAATCATCTCCAGGACTCGATGAACTCAAGAAGAATCTAGATGGTCTTCGAGGCCTCCTGGCTCTAAGATTCTTGGATATTGCAACGCCACTTGAAAACGCAAATGGACATCTCTCAAATATGGATCTACGGTCTATATACTCGTATTTTGAGTCTCTGTATTATGAAAAAATACGAAGAGTTCATACTGATATAGTTGGTATCCTCAATAAGCAACTTGGTTCCCAAGATGCAAAGGTGCAGATACCAGCACTCTCACAAGTATTGGATGAGATGATTACTACTGCTGCATGACTGACAAAACAAAATCAGGGTGTTCTATCTCCTGAAGGAAATCATGTGATTCCCCCTACCCCAGAGTATCTCTCCAAGTTGGGATTAGACTATAGGAAGCAGCTTCCAGAAACAACCATAGAGGAACTGGCATCTTTTTTACGGTATCTCTCTGTCTATATTGAGTGGAAGGAAGAGGTAATACTTGCAAAGATTGCTACATTGGCAGCCTGACTCTCTGAGCAAAAAAGACAAAAAATCCTCGCTATTATTGATAAAAAAAATCCCTAACGTTTTGTTAGGGATTTTTGATATATACTTATCTGATGACACATGCATTGCAACTCTTGACTCTCGCGAAGGTCTCCATCATCGTATATGGGGCAGTGATGCGAGTATGTTGATCATATACTGCACCACAGTTTTCACAGAAGGTGATAGTGATAGCGTCCTGAGGCGTTGCATCACCACACTGACAAGGGAATATGAGGCGCTCTCCAGCGATAGTCATCTCGTGGATGAGTCCTTGAGCCTTGAACGCATCGACGATACGATAGAGTGTCGCGAGATTCATACGACTGTCTCACTTTCCGACGAGTTTTTTCTTGAGGTCGGCGAAGGTGATACGCGGACTCTCACCGAGAGCTTCGACGAACCATTTTCGTTGTTCTGTAATACGAGTATCTGACATGAAAAGTAAAATGTAAAAAGTAAAATGTAAAAAGTTTTCATGAGTGAAAACTTCTAGAAATTATCGAGACCCGAAATATAGTCAAAAATCAGATAAATGCAAATGTTTGCGCGTTTATTTTTACTTCTTCTTCACATGTGTGAGTATCTCTGTGATGAAGACTGTAATAACAGATATGACGATGAGGAGGATGATCTTGCCAGCTCCTGAGAGGACTATGGCAGAGAGTCCGAATATTGCAGTCAGTGTATAGACGATGATACGTATCTCTCGTTGTGTGAGTCCGAGTTCCATGAGGCGGAAGTGGAGATGAGAGGATTGGTCTCACTTCATCGGGTTCTGTCCTGACATGAGACGTGTTGTGACGACATAGACGAAGTCGATCACATAGATTCCGAGGACTGAAAGTGCTGTTGCTATCTTGCCTCCTCCCACGATGGCGAGTGTCGCGATGAGGAATGCAAGCATGATAGTCCCTGAGTCACCCATGATAACCTTGCGAGAGATGTCTGCTCGTGTGAGGAAGTAGGTAATCGGTATGATGATTGCGAGGAGTGCAAGGAGGAATCGACTATTTTCTTGGCTTGCGAGTGTCTCATCGGTGAGGATGAGCTTGATTGCGAGGAGGCTAAGTATGACGAAGGATATCAACGCAAAACCACCAGTAAGACCTGGAACCCCATCAGAGAAGTTGACCGAATTAAAAACCAAAACATACCAAAATATCGTCACGATGAGAGGGATGTAGTAGATGCGATAATCTCAGATAATCGTAGAGAATGCCGAGAGATCAACTATACCACCGAAGAGTCATGACATATATGCAATCTTGATACTGGTCAGGCCTATCACAGCTCACACACCTATCTGCATCACGAGTCTGACTATCGGAGGAACTCTGACTGGACTCTTACCTATCGTGTCCATATCATCAACGAAGCTCACAAGTGATATCCCGATTCCGATGATGAGCACTATGAGGAGTCGCTTCTCAAGCAGTGGGGAAAAGTCTCCAAAGAGGAATATCAGTGGCGTGAGGATGAGGAGCATCACGAGGACAGAGATACCTGCTCCATATGGTGCTGGAGCTCTTCACTTCTCAGACTTGTAGAGGTGCGGTCGATCGAGGAATCAGAATCTTTGCAAACAAAAAGTCACACCACGAAGCACAATCGGTGCGAGAATAGCTGAGATAATGAAGAGGGCTATGAGTTGGAGGAATAGGGACATAGTGTATAGTTACGAATGGTTCAATTATGAGTTATGAGTATTTTCTTTTGTTTCCGTCATTTTGGTATAAGCGGGAATCCAGTGTTTCTGTTGCTTTTCTGTTTCTGATTTTATCCGTCATTGCGAGGCACGAAGCAATCCAGTGTTTTCCTTCCGTACTTTTGTAACCAAAAGTAACAAAAGTTCTTCTTTGGTTTGCTCATTTTGTATTCTGTTCCCGACTTGTTTTCTAAAATTCCAAACTAAGGAACATTCGGAATTTTTACAAAAACTGCGTCGACAGAATATCAAAATTCACAAAAAGAAGAAGCAAAGAGGAACAAGCAGATACTCAAAATTCAACATAACGGAAGAAGCAACTGATACAGAGGAAGATAAAGTAAAATTTTTGGACAATTTGTTCTCCTCCGTCTCCCGTTTATTGCTATTTTTCTTAATTTCTTACTTATTCATCCGCTTTGTTACCTTTTCCTCTATCTCGCGGTTCTTGTCATTCCAGTAGTTCACGAGAGATGCTCGCTTAAAAAACCAAAAGTACCCAAACACAACAAGAAGGATCCCAAGAGATATCTTCCCAATGTTATCAAGTATTGCTTCATAGTTGTCGATAAAAAATACTCCAATCAGGTTGATGCTCGTCGCCCAGATGATAGAGCCAATCATGTTATATGTCCAGAATTTTTTCTCGAGCATACCACCCGTTCCCGCAATAAAAGGGATAAATGCACGTGTGAAGTTGTGAAACTTCCCGAGTGTGATATACCAGAATCCGTTTTTTTCGAGTTGTCTGTGGAGTATCTTCTCTTCAGTCTTGCCCATGCCGAACCAGTCACCATACTTTTCGATGAGTTCTTTTCCTATCTTTTTACCTATCCAGTAACCGATATAGTTCCCGAGCATCGCACCGACACTTGCCGCGAGGATAGTGAGTGCGAGGTGTTCCTTACCCCAGAATCCTCCGACGAGGATCATCACGTTCATCCCTGGAACTGCCGTCCCGATGATAGGCAGTGACTCGATACACGCCGAAGCGAATGCGATGAGATAGTTCCAGTCCCCGAGTGACTGTATGAGTTCACCTATCCAAGTGATAGCCGTGGTTATCCACTCCTTGCGGAAGAACGATATGAGTATGATGGCAAAAGTCGCTACCGTCAAAAGGAGAGTAACTGCCTTCGCGAGAAATATGAAGAATTGTTTGATATGACGCATGCTTCGATGATATGAAAAAGGGCGAGAAGAGCAAGGGAAAAGGGAAAATAAAAATCACTCGCAAATACGAATTTTTTTCTTACAATTCAGACATGTTTCTTAATTTTTAATCATATATACAATATGGAAGCCGAAATAAAGTTATGATGATATGAAAATATTTATGTTGATTGTCCTAGTTGCAAAGAAGAGAATATTTATAATAGAATGTCTGATTTTAATAGTGGTATACCTATTTCAAGAAGAGATGATATTACTTGTTATGATTGTTGAATGCTCTTCTCGATAAAATGAGATGAAGTAGTTTCGGGGAAATGGAAATGGTTTATAAATGAGTTAAGTATTTATGAAAAACAAAAAGAATATAGAATGTATATTCTTAGTCTTTGTCAGGGATGTGAAGTGTTCTTTAGACATGCAATTCAAGCTAAGTTGATGGATGAAAACTCTTTAGATCTAGTAGCTTGAAAATTATGATTATTTCTTTTAAAAGATGCCAGTTTTGAGAATTTAAGAAAAGCCTTTTTACTTATCTATGAAAAAGAAAAGAATAATGATAATTGAAATCTTAAAAAAATGAAAGAAGACAAGAGAGTTGAATATTTTAAGATAATTAAGGCAACAAAAGTTAATGAAATTAGAAACAAAGTGATACATAGTAATGCTTATCGTCCAAATTCAGAGGAAATAAAAACATTTAATAGTTTAGTGTCCTCAATCACATGGCTTGCTCGTTACTTAGATATTAAAAATCACCTTGAAATATAATAAAAAATAAATTATTTTAAAATAAAACGTCCCCCACCATTACGGTAGGGGATTTTTTGATTACTCTTCATCAGATTCTACAACTTTTCCTTTTTTTGTATCCTTTGGGATTTTCTTCCCTCCGCGGACAGCTGCCTCCATCTCATCGAGGAGAGTAGGGTTGGCCTTGAGGAACTCTTTGGAGTTTTCACGTCATTGTCCGAGCTTGGTCTCACCATACGAGTAGAACGCTCATGACTTCTTCACGATGCCACGATCCACACCGAGGTCGATGACTTCACCAGAACGAGAGATACCCTCGTTGAACATGACGTCTATCTCGACTTCACGGAAAGGCGGAGCAATCTTGTTCTTCACGACCTTGACCTTTACACGGTTACCCATAGCTTCCTTGTCATCACCAGTTCCTGTTTCGAGCTTTTCCTTCTTGCGGATCTCGAGACGCTGAGAGGCGTAGAATTTGAGGGCGTTACCACCCGTAGTGGTCTCAGGATTACCGAACATCACTCAGATCTTCATACGTATCTGGTTGATGAATATGACGGTTGAGTTCGACTTGTTGATGACACCCGTCACCTTACGAAGTGCCTGTGACATCAGACGAGCCTGGAGACCCATGAAGCTATCTCCCATGTTTCATTCGATTTCGGCTTTTGGCGTGAGGGCAGCAACTGAGTCGACGACGATGAGGTCGACAGCACCTGAACGCACGAGTGCATCGACGATCTCGAGAGCTTGTTCACCATAGTCTGGCTGAGAGATGATGAGCTCATCGATATTGACGCCAATTGATTTGGCATATGCAGGATCGAGTGCGTGCTCGGCATCGACAAATGCTGCTGTACCACCTGCCTTCTGTACCTCGGCGATAGCATGGAGTGTGAGAGTGGTCTTACCAGATGATTCTGGTCCATATATCTCGATGATACGTCACTTGGCATATCCACCACCGAGAGCGTCATCGAGGGCAATTGAGCCAGATGAGCTGGTTTCGATATTGAGGTGAGTCTTCTCACCGAGTGTCATCACAGATCCGGCACCGAATTGTTTCTCTATCATAGAGAGGGCTTGAGCAAGGGCTTCTTTTTTGTTGTCGTTCATATAGGGTAGGAATTAGTTATTAGGGATTGGGTATTAGATAGGAAGATTTTTTGCTACACGAAGAGTGAGAGTATCATAAAACCGAAGAGGATAAATATCCCTTGGTTTACATGCCGGAGTATACGCATCATGAGTTGTGTGTAAAGTGGTTTGTTCATATAAGTATAAGAGTGAAGAAGTAAGGCTTGTGTTATGCAAAGAGACTGCCTGGAAACGCTCGGATGAATACTCACTGTATCGAGAAGCTATCTGTATCACCATCGAGGATGATAGGCTTATGTCTGGGATTGGTTGAGTGCGGTATGAGGAATACACTCTCATCTCGTGACTGGAACTCCTTGAGTGTTGCTTCGTCGTTGATGAGGGCGACCACTATCTGTCAGTTCGTTGCGATGTTCGTCTGCTCGATGAGGACGAGGTCTCCGTTCTCGACTCACTTCTTGTCCATGGAGTCACCATCCGCTCGGAGGAAGAAGTACTTCTTGTTGCCTGTGACTATCTTGGTGGATACTGGTATCTCGGTTTCGATATTTTCTTCGGCGAATATCGGCATCCCGCAGGCGATAGCACCGATGAGTGGTATATTGCGTACTGCGATAGAGTCAGTCTGGAGGGAAGGAGAGATCTGTATGTGATCGTGAGAGTCTCGGTATATCCATCACTTATTGGTGAGTTGTTCGAGCATGACAGATATAGAGCGAGGAGACGCATATCCGAGTGCAGACTGAAGTGCGCGTACTGTGAGCTTCTCACCCTGTGCGATGAATTCCTTCACCTTCTGGAGGACGACTTGTTCTTTGTTTGAGAGTTTTTCCACGTGTATGTTGGTTAAGTTCTAAATACATACAATGTATACATACATATATATTAATATTTTTTTTGAATGCAAATAAAAAATACTCGACAGTGCGAGTATTTTAGTGTTTTAATATAGATATATCAAAGTATAGAGTATTGAGTATAGAGTATTGAGGTTCGAATATTTTTTATTATTCGAGATTTCTAATGAGTCATGATATGAGCTTGAGGACTTCATCGATATTTTTTTGTATACTTTTACTTTCATCTGCTCAGATATATCCCAGGTCTTCTGCGAGGATAATCTGTGTTTCTAGTTCGCAAGCAGATCATTTTGCTATATGGAGAAATCTTTTGTATTCAGTATTTCATCCTCGTCCACTTCATTCTGCTATGTTTGATGGAATCGATATACTTGCTCTCTGTATCTGATCTCTCAGTGCATACGTTTCTTCTTTTGGGAACGTTTGTACGAGTATATAGACTTCCTTTACGAGAAGTCTTGCCTTTTGCCATGCTATGAGTTTTTTGTAGTATGACTCCATACATTTTTCAAATCTCTATACTAAATACGCTATACTCTAAACTCTACTAGTGCTTCCTATCATAGTGTTCCTTGAGTCACTCGACTGTACCGAGAGCTATACGCTTGCCGTGGCATGTAGGGCATTCGTATATATATTCTTTCATCTTTTTACCAACTTTCTGTGGTTCGAGGTGGATTGCTTCAACGATCTTGTGACAGTCACGACAATAAAACGCAATATCTCCACGTTCAGGATTGAAGGTACTTTCGCGTTTTTTACCGAATGAAGGAACATTCACGAGGTCGAGGTAGGCTGTAGACATGGAGGGAAGTGAAAAATAAGAAGTAAAATGTAAAAAGTTTCCGAAGGAAAACTGCTACTTTTTATATGAAATCAAGTATATCAAAACCCAGAGAAAAGCAAGGGAAACAAAAAAGCCGAACCGTCCTAATTATCCAGGAGCGTCTCAGCTTTTTTAGTATAACAGACAATAGTGACAAAAGAGTGACAAAAAATGTGTTTTTTCGGAAAATGCGTAGCCCTATCTCAGACTTGAGTACTCTCCCTCTAAAAATATGAGAGAGCCAAAAATTCCAAAAGAAAATTATGAGAAAAAGTCTTCGAGCCATCACTTCTTGGTCTTACCTCACTCAGATTGGAGAATTGCCTCATAGAGTTTTTTCTGGTCACTTGAGAGCTTTTTCGGTATTGCGACTTCGATGTGGAGTATGAGACTTCACTTGCCACTGCGACCGTCGAGACGCGGAAGTCCCTCATTGTGGAATGTTATCTCTGTGCCATGTTGCGTGCCTGATGCGATATCGAGAGGTTTTTTTCCGATGATTGGTATCTCGACCATCTTGGATACTCCGAGGACTGCCTCTGCAGGGGAGACCTCCACGGTGTAGTGGAGATGCATACCCTCACGCGTGAGTCCACCTTCACGACTTGGTACATCGAATGTGATATAGAGGTCTCCGTTGCCATCACCACCACGATGACCCTCTTCACGTATCTTGATACTCATGCCACTCTCGATACCAGCAGGCACGTCGATAGTTTTTTCTATCTTTTCCTTGAGCTTGCCACTTCCATGACAGTGCTTACACTTCTCTATGATCTTCTTACCTGTACCATGACATGTGCTACATGGGCGCTGTTGTTCCATGACACCGAATATCGTCTGCATCCGCTCGCGTACCTGGCCACTGCCATGACACGTTGCACATGTCTCGGTAGTTCCACCAGCACCGTTGCAGTGATGACAGTGAACTTCGCGGGTGAATTCAACTTTACGAGAGCTGCCACGGATAGCATCTTCGAGTGATACCTTCATCGCTATCTCGATGTCTCATCCGATATCCGCACGTCGTCTCTTGCTACCACCACCTCAGGCGAATCCACCACCGAAAAACTGGGAGAATATATCTCCAAGGTCTCCAGCATCGAATCCCCCCTGAAAACCTCCACCACCAAAACCGCCCATGCCTTCAGCAGAGCCGAATCTGTCATAGTTGGATTTTTTCTCGCTATCTCAGAGGACGGAGTATGCTTCGTTAAGTTTTTTGAATTCTGCTTCTTTACCCTTGTCGCCACCGTGTCTGTCGGGGTGGAGTTCCATGGCGCGTTTTTTGTAGGCTTTTTTGATCTCATCTGCACTTGCAGTTTCACTGACTCAGAGGATATTGTAGTATTCTTTTGACATAGTTAAAATAGAAAAAGACATAGGCATAGTACATAGAGCGGAAAAGAAAGCCCTTTCTATGACCTATGTCTATGCCTAGGCGTTAAGTATTATGCGTGTTTTGCAATCGCTGCTTCGAGAGTTGCAACATCCTGTACTCCCACGAACTTCTCAACAGGTTGACCGTCCTTGAATACGATAATTGTTGGGATAGACATGATACGGAACTGAGTTGGGATCTGTGGATCGTTGTCTACATTGTGCTTCATGATTGTAGCCTTGCCTTCAGTTTTGCTTGCGAGCTCCTCGAGACGAGGAAGCATCATCTGGCATGGACCACACCACTCAGCCCAGAAGTCTACGAGAGAAACTCCAGAAGCGATATTGGCTACGAATTCAGCATCAGTTGATATCTTGATTGACATATGATATATAGAGAATGAAAAATTAAAATTCAGGAGTTCGGAAACTTCTTGAAGAGCATTCTAAGAAAATCACTCAAAAAAGCAAGATTAATTATGAGAATTATTCTCATAATAAGATATCCTTTCTCTCAATAATCATAATAGAGTCATCAACATCAGTCTTCTCGAGTCGGTAGGGAATATGATTTTCCTCGAGCCAAGTATAGAGATCCTCCATCTTGTCTCGGAACTTCTCTACATCATCGATGACGATGAGGGCGTCACTCGTCATCTTGGGCAGTGTGAGGAGGAGATAGTTCAGGTATTCCTTCTTCATTGCGTCGATATATACGAAGTCAAAAAATCAGTCCGCAAGAATCGGTATTGCTTGGTTGGCATCGCACCAGATGGCGTGGATGTTTTTTATCTTGCAAGCCTTGAAGTTCTCTATTGCGAAGTTATGCATGTTCCATGCCTTCTCGAGTGTGGTGATATCCGCAGCCTCGCTGATAGCAGTTGAGAAGTGGAGTGTTGAGTATCCATTTGCGGTACCGATTTCGAGGAGGTGTTTTGGATTCTTCTCTCGAATAAGCTGTTTTAGGAATTCAGCATTTTCCTCGGAGATATTGGGGATATGTTGTTCGATTCCAACCTGTTTGAGGTGTCGGAGTGTGAGGGTGATGATTTGGGACATGCTATGCTTTAGGATTATGTATTGATCTCAGTATCTCATGAGTCAATCAGTATACTCATACCATAGTCAATATTATAGTTACTAGAGGTTTTTCTTGATACAGTTTTTGTCTATTTTTTGCTATAGCAACTATATCATCAGCACCGATTCATTGCACTCTAAATCTTTTGGATCCATTATCTTCGTTCCAACTTGTATCGCTTGTATCTATCCTCTCCCATGAGTATGATCTCCATAATCAACCATCTTCTTTTTGGATATCTTTTATAACTGCTAGTATAGATTTTTCATCCATTGTATCGAAGAATCATCTTATAGTATCGAGGTTTGCTATAATCTCCTTTGATTCTTGTGGATTTTTTGATCCTATGTAGCTGGCAACCTTTGTCTGTATATCTCGTAAAAGTTTATGTACAGATTGAGCTGTATTGGCACTTTCTTTTCACTTCGATGAAACTGTTGTAAAACGTGCGGATAGTTCGTATATTCTTGCAGGAGTTGCAGCCATAGATGGATAACTATTAAGAATGAAATGGTAAAGAGAGCTGTTCTTCAGGGATTCTTGCCACAATCTTCATATATGCTTGAAGAAAGTGTACTTTTGTACTTGTTTTATCTAATTCGTATTCATCGAATAATTCTCTGAGTTTTTTCTGAAATTCTTCAGAATCACGGTGTTTGTAGACTCTACTGAGTGTATTCTTCAGGATTCATTTCCATTCTGTATCATTTTTCTGTAGTTCTTCTTGCATCTGAGCTACACTTCATAGTTTTGCAAGAATTCTTTTCCTACATTTTTCATACAGGTCTCATACTTTTTTATTTTCTCAGAGACGCTCTCTGTAAGTGATATACCTTCAGATATCTCGTTTGATGGATCATGCAATCTGTACTATTTTATTGGCAATGATATGTTCTTCTGCCCCTGGAAGATATCTTATGGTCTCATTCATAAGTAGTACAGTAAAAAAATATAAATCTAGTATACTTAATTGCAAAATATTGCAACACTAACTAACATAAATCTCGAACAAAATCCCATATAATCTATTATTATAATACTTTCTTTCACTTCATCCACTCTTCGATATCTTGCCGTATCTCTGCTATGAGATCTGTATCTCTGAGGTCTGCGAAGTGGAAGTCTGGAACACCAGATTGGCGTACTCCGTAGACTTCACCAGGTCATCTGAGATCCAAGTCTATCTGCGCAAGCTCGAATCCATCATTGGTCTTCTCCATAGCCTTGAGACGATCACTTTTGTACTCCTTGGTCGTGAATAGGTAGCAGTATGACTGATGATTGCCACGACCGACACGTCCACGGAACTGGTGGAGCTGAGAGAGTCCGAACCGCTCAGAAGCTTCGATACAGATAACGGTAGCATTGGGATTGTTGACTCATACCTCGACTACAGAGGTTGAGGAGAGTATATGTATCTTGTTCTCATAGAACTCTTGCATGATACGGTCTTTTTCTTTTCCTGTCATCTTGCCATGGATGAGTCCGATAGTGAGGTGAGGAAATATACCTGAAAGTATCTCTTGCATATTGGTGGCTGAGGCGATATCAAGCGTCTCTGACTCCTCAACCAGTGGAGATATCCAGTAGACCTGACGCCCACTCTTAACCTCTTCATCTATCCAATTGTATATTGCTCCGCGCTGTTCCTCCTTGACCACTCGTGTATGTATCGGGAGTCTTCCTGCTGGGTACTCATCAAGGACGGAGATATCTTGATCGCCATAGAGTGTGAGTGCGAGTGAGCGGGGAATCGGTGTTGCTGACATATTGAGGCGGTGTGGCTTGATAGATCAGGCACTACAATACTCTTCCAGTGCCTTGCGTTGCTCGACTCAGAATCGGTGTTGCTCATCCACCACAACAAAACCGAGCCCAGCGAATTGGACTGAATCCTGTATCAGTGCATGTGTCCCGAATATGATATCTGTCTCGCCGGACTTGAGTCTCGCTCGGGCATCTTCCTTCATCCGCGGTGTGATAGAACCAACGAGGAGATCAGACTGGATTCACCACTGCATGAGCCAAGCCTCCTGTCCTGTGAAGTGCTGACGCGCAAGTATCTCGGTTGGTGCCATGATGGCAACTTGGAGACGGATGTCTTTTTTCCTCCTTACCAATATTGCATGCACACTCGCGAGCATCGCGACAACAGTCTTACCAGTTCCGACGTCTCCCTGCAACATACGTGCCATCGCGTGTAGCCGTTCCATGTCTTTGAGTATCTGGAAGAGGACAATCTTTTGCTTATTCGTGAGAGGAAAAGGAAGCGACTCAATCAGTGACTTCATGAGTTCTGTATCGAGTGCTATCTGCGGTGCGAGTCCTGTTGATTCTGCTTCGAGGGCGTATTTTTTCTCTATACCTCGCTTCTGGAAGTGATAGAGTTCCTCGTATCCGAGTTCTGCTCGAGCTCTGTTCCAGTCTTCGAGGCTCGCTGGAAAGTGGATTGCCATGATATTCTCAACTCGACTGCGCATTCACTTCTTCGTGCGTATGTCAGCAGGGATGCTGCTTTTTACCTCTGCGATGACATGACGGATGAGGGATATCTTCTCGCGTATCCATGTGCCAGGGATATAGTTGAGATCAGAGTACACAGGTACGATCTCCCGACGTGTTGCCTTCGGATGCTCTATCTCTGCATTCGGAAAAGAGAGACGACCGTATTCGTATTTGGGTTGGCTGTATATGAGCACCGTATCACCTGATGCGAATTGTTGCAACAGGTATTTTCTATTGAACCAGACAGCTTCTGCGTATGAACCATCAGCATCGACGAGGACTGCTTTGATAAGGAGTTTCTTGTTCCGAGTCATCTCACTTGTGAGGAGCTCTATCTTACATTGGACAACCTGCTTCTCTGTGATAGTGAGAGTCGAAAATCTCGTTGCAACATCACTCTTGTCTTCGACATCACGCGGAAAATACTCGATGAGCTGTTCGGCAGTCTCGATTCATGCTTCACGGAGTTTTTTTATATAGACGTCCGTGGTATGGAGGAGTGACTTAGTGAGGAACAAGTGTGAGATCTTAGGATTTAGAACTTAGGCATTAGGGTAACAAAAAATCCCAAAAAAACAAGGCAAGAAAAAACCGCCCAGTGTTAGGCGGTTCGAGTAGTATCTTCTAGCTCACTCAGAGCAATTTTTGTTTTTTTGTTAATAGCTTCCTTTTTTCATATTTCTTGCAAGATGACGTTGAAGAGTCATCGTGTTTCAGGATTCATGCTCTGGATATGTGGAGCAAGACTGGAGAATTCAGTTGGAGTAAGTGTGGATATGCGCCTGTCATATGTTACGGGGAGTTCCATATTTTTGCCATTGTACATGAATCGTACAAGCATCTTTCATCACATATCTGACTTTGACTCATGAAATACTTGCATGCCAGTTATAGCTGGATAGTTTGCTTGGATAATGGTTTTCATCCATTCCGTACCGTTTTTAGCATTATCTTGATATTCTTTGTATCATTTTGGTGCCGCAGAGAGTCCATCGATATCTTGAGGGACTTCCATTCATGCTTGGAATATTTCTGACATATGTGTGTTGTTAAGTGTTGAGTTTATGCTGCTAAAAGTTGCTTTCGTTCTACCTTGAATCTCGTAGGATGCTGTTGTCCCTCGCGGTGGATCTCGAGATGAGAGTCACTTGTGAGGACAATCTTGCAATCAGAGAGTGACTTCGCCATGATATGGATACCAAAGTGGTGGATGCCGAAGTGTTCTGCTATCTGTTCGATAGAGGTCTCAGCCTCGACAGCGAGTTCCTGCACTGCGAAGAGTGCCTCGTTCGTTGCTATTGCAAATTGTTCGATAACATTGGCCGCATGCCACTGAGGGAGTTCCTCACCATCATGATGGAGAGCAAGTGTTGACGTACTAGGTGCTTCGTATGAGAACATATGATAAAATTAAAATTACCAAATCATCTTCTCACAATTGATTTTATTTTGCAAATATTTGCATGAGTTTTTTATACAAATTCTTTGCAATTTCTTCACACGTGTGTATACTTCGACTATATTCAGTTTTTCAGTGACTCGGGAGTGGCGTCCTGATGAGAAAAACTAAATACAATGAAGTTGTCCTACAACTGTAGGAAACTTGGGTGGAACCGTTCTATGATAACTCTAGAACCCCAAGGAAACATTTTGTTTTCTCGGGGTTTTTATTTTCCCCCTGAGGCATATTTTCTAACTTCTTTTTTATTATGGCTGATATGCAAACACTCGTCACCTTTGCGAAGACAAAGGGTTTCGTCTATCCAGGATCAGATATCTATGGTGGACTTGCAAACTCATGGGACTATGGACCACTTGGTTCTGTGATGAAAGAAAATATCAAAAATCTCTGGATCAAAAACTTCGTCCAGAAGCGAAGAGACATGACTCTCCTCGATGCAGCTATCCTCATGAATCCTCAAGTTTGGGTTGCATCAGGACATGTTGGAGGATTCTCTGACCCACTTATTGATGATAAAAAAACTGGAGAACGATTCCGCGCAGATAAGCTCCTCGAAGATCTCATCGAAAATATGGGTACAGATGCAGAATCACTGAAAGCAAAATATAATCTAGTAAACCTCGTTCCAGAATCTTGGTCTCTCGAAAGGCAAACTGCAGTAATGCGTGGTGAAAGTGTCAAGAATCCAAATACTGGAGAAGCAGGTGATTGGACTGATGCAAAAAAATTCAACCTCATGTTCCGTACATTTCAGGGTGTAACAGAGGATTCAAGTGCTACTATCTACATGCGTCCTGAGACTGCACAGGGAATATTTGTGAACTTTGCCAATATTGCTCGAAGTTCTCGCAAGAAGGTTCCATTCGGTGTAGCTCAAGTTGGTAAAGCATTCCGCAATGAGATTACTCCAGGGAATTTTATCTTCCGAACTCGTGAATTCGAACAGATGGAGATAGAGTATTTTGTAGAGCCTGAGGCAGTTGCTCCAGGAAAACATCTTGAGATGCATGCTCAATGGAAAGCAGAGTGTAAGAGATTCCTTATCCAAGATATCGGCATCAAGGAAGAATCACTCCGTCTCCGTGACCACGAAAAAGAAGAACTCTCACATTACTCAGCAGCGACGACAGATATCGAGTTCAAGTTTCCATTCGGTTGGGGAGAGCTCTGGGGAATTGCTGATCGTACGGATTTTGACCTCAAGGCTCACATGGCAGAGTCAAAACAAGATCTCTCGTACTTTGATCCATACACCAATACAAAATATATCCCATACGTTATCGAACCGTCTGTTGGACTTACTCGACTCTTTCTCGCAACTCTTGCGAATGCCTACGATGAGGTAATAACTGAGGAGGGAAGTCGTGTGGTCATGAGATTCACTCCTGCAGTTGCACCAATCAAGGTTGGTATCTATCCACTCGTGAAGAAGTTCGCAGCTCAAGCAGAGGAACTCTTTGCACGACTATCTCCTGAGTTCATGTGTGACTACGATGAGTCAGGAACTATTGGTAAGCGCTATGCTCGTGCAGATGAGACAGGTATACCATACTCAATCTGTGTCGAGCCTGAGAACTATGAACAAGGACAGGTCACAGTACGCGATAGAGATAGCGGAGAACAAGAAGTGGTGAAGCTCGGTGATCTCGTAACTTGGCTCAAAAATAAAGGTTGCTAAGATTAAATATTTATATAATATATAGAAATATTTAATCTCTAAGTTTTATCTATATGGCATACAGGGACGCTTTTGATGCAATAGTTACCTCAACAAGAGAATGATTTGATCTTTCTTCTAATCAACTTCCTAGGTTTTCTTTATTTAGATGAAAGAAACGAAACTGACTTGATGATGTTTATGCTGCTGTTTTTTGAGCACAGACAGGCATGGCAGTTACCCTTGCTCATGGTATGCTTTCGGGCTCAATAGCTGACGTTGGTTCACAGATAGCAAATGTTACGCTTGTTACATCTGCTGCAGGGATTGTTTTAAATAGGGTAGTAGCATGATATAGAAAGGCTATGTCTGAAAATCTCGCTTAGACAACTAATCCCTTGTAATACAGGGGATTTTTTATGGATTGATATTTGTCTTAACTTATAGAAAAAAAGTTTGCTAAAGATCATACTTTATATACTATTATCACATAAATAATCTTTCAAAATATGATAGATAGACTCAAGGAACTACATGCCCAATGAGCAGATGTCGCATGAACAGGTACAAATGCTGTCATTATAACTGTATGATTTGGTGTATGATGTCTATTGGGTAATGAATTATCCCAGAAGCTTGGAATTGATAATTGATCAATAATGGTATTAGGTGCTTCAGTATGAGGTATGATGTCAATGGTATCTCATCGTATACTCGCATGAATCAAAAAAGAGAAATCAATGAATTCGTAAGAACAAATCCCTTGTATTACAAGGGATTTTTTATACAATCGATTCACTTATTTTCCCTCACTTTTCTTATGTTTTCTCAGATTACAGATACAGTTCTTGGATTCTTTGCTGACCTCGGATACGTTGGGATATTTGCGATGATGACGATTGAATCGAGCTTTATCCCTTTTCCATCCGAGGTTGCGATGATACCCGCAGGTGCACTCGTGCAGAGGGGAGAGATGAGTTTCCTCTTAGTCCTCCTCGCTGGTACGGCAGGTGCATATCTTGGTTCTGTTATCAACTATATACTCGGCCGCTATCTTGGTTGACCAGTTGTGAAGACCCTCATTCACAAATACGGAAAGTATATTTTTCTCAATGAGTCCCACTATCTGCAGGCAGAGAAGTTCTTCCAGGAAAAAGGTGCCATCACGACATTCTTCGGACGATTCATCCCAGCAGTCAGACAACTCATCTCGATACCTGCATGAGTATTTCGGATGAACTTTGCAGTATTCTCTCTCTGGACGATACTTGGTGCAGGTATCTGGAATCTCATCCTCATCGCGATAGGATACTATGCATCAGACAAGCAAGATGTAATACTCCACTATATCAAGGAGATTGTTATCTGATTACTTCTCATTGTAATACTCTATCTCGGATATAAGTGGTACAAGAAATCTCATAAAAAATAATCATGGAACTCTGGATAATATATGCAATTATTGCATCAGTATCGATTGGCATTAATTGATTTCTCACAAAAGTAATTTCAGATAGAAATATCGATGGAGCAATGTTAACTTTTATGCAAGGACTTGTTTATTTCTTAGTAGGACTAGGACAGAGCCTGATTTTTTGATTGAAGTTATTTTCGTCGGAGGATTTGTTTATTATTGGTTTATCAATCTTAATTGCCATAATAATTTTTCTCAATCTAAGATTTCGTATTAAGGCATTAAAATACCTTTCAACTTCAGAATACTTTATATGATATCGTATATTTACCACAATTACACTTTTGATTGTTGGTATTATTTTTCTTTCAGAAACTATTACTGGTTATCAAATATTCTGACTCATTTTATGAAGTTTTGCAATCATATTTCTATTTGAAGAGGATAAAAAGCTCAGGACTTCACGTAATTGGAATAGGGCAATGCTGTATCTTCTCTTAAGCATCACTGCTGGCTGATCAATACAGATAATTGCCAAAGTACAATGAATTGATGATTTCCCATACTCGAGTATGTTATTTTATCAAGGTATGGTGATGTTATCGATATCTGCAATATTTGATAGAAAGATTGTAATGGAGAATGTTGTGTCTCTCGGTAAGAATAGAAAAACTTTATTGATAACCCTTATTGCGTGTTTGTTTGTATATGTTGCAGCGTCATTTAATATCCTTGCGTACAAGTTCTGATGAAGTGTGAGTATAGTCACAAAGATTATGGCATATTCACTATTTGTATCTATAGGACTCTCTATCTTACTCTGAAGGGAAAGAATGAGTTATAAAAAATGAATTGCCTTCATCCTCACTATCGTCAGTATCTATTATCTTAACTAATATGCAACTCTCAGAACTCAGACAACACATCACATCTGTAGACTCCGAACTCCTTCGTCTCCTCGATGAGCGCATGCAACTTGCGGAGTGAGTCGCAGCATACAAGAGGGAACATGGACTTCCAGTATTTGATGCTGTTCGTGAGGCAGAGATCCTCGCAAAAATCCCTGAAGGTTACAGGGATATATGGAAGGAGATTATGGGTGCATCCAAGAAGGTACAAGAAGATTATCTTAAAGAAGTTTAATTTGCCTGTTTTATCGAGAGTTGTATCTTTCCTGTTTCCTTATCTATGCTCGTGACTTTGACACGGACTTTTTGTCCGACTTCGAGGACTTCCTTGGGGTCGCGGATATAGCGGTCGACGATCTCTGAGATATGGACGAGTCCGTCGTTCTTGAGGCCAACATCGACAAAAGCTCCGAATGCAACCACATTGCGCACAACACCATCGAGGATATCTCCAACTCAGACTGTTTCGAGTGTGAGTTTTCGCGTGCTAACCATAGCCGTACTCTCGGTACGTGGGTCACGTCCGAGGGATTCGTATGACTTCCATATGAATTCAACTACTCATGCGCTCACATCTGGATAGAGGGTTTTGAGTTTTGACTCATGTTGCGAGTATTCGTTAGAAGTTATCTTCTCGCTTATCAGTGTATGTGCGAGTTCGTATTGGTCTGGGTGGATATCAGTATTATCGAGTAGTTCTGGACTCTCTGGTACACGGAGGAATCCTATGGCTTGTTCGTATGACTTCTCACCGAGTACTTTTTTGATACTTTTTCGTGAATGATAGGGTCTATTCTCTGAGAGTTTCTGTGCTGACTTTTTATTCAACCCTGAGATATACGTGAGGACAAAAGCAGAAGCACTATTCACATTGACTCCTACAGCATTCACAACATCTTCGATGACATATCCGAGTTTTTCGGATAATATCTTTTCGCTGACATCATGCTGATACATCCCGACTCAGATACTCTGTGGTGGGATCTTCACGAGTTCAGAGAGAGGGTCAATATACCGACGACCGATAGAGATAGTTCCACGGTCGGTGACATCGAGAGCCGGGAATTCACTACTTGCAACGTCCGACGCTGAGTAGACTGACGCTCACGCCTCGCTCACAACATAGGTTGGTATGCTCGCAAGACATGAAGTGAGGAGCTCTATAGTCTCCCCTGATCCTGTACCATTACCGACGACGATGACTTCGACTGCGTGCTTCTCGGCTATCTTCACGAGCTTGTCTCTCGCTTCACGTTCGGTATCGAGATATATCTTATCGAACGCGACAGGATTCCCGAGAGTATCGAGTATTGCGAGCTTACATCCTGTTCGGAATCCTGGATCGATAGCGAGTATCTTTTTTCCATATTCAGGCTTGGTCATGAGGAGACTCCTGAGATTCTGAGAAAATGTTGCTACAGCATCGAGTTCACCGAGTTCTGTGAGATTTCCACGGATTTCGTTTTCTACTGATTCATACAGTGTCTTGTATCCGAGGGTGATGGCACGGAGGTATGTCTCAATTGGCTTGGTACGGATAATCTCACGGACGAATTCTTCGAATACTTCTTCATCTACATCGAGAGATACAGAGAGGATTCCGAGACTCTCTCCACGACCCAGGGCGAGTATCTGGTAGGGTTTGAGGATCGATACTTTGCGAGAGAACTCTGCATATGTGTCGAATTTGTAGATTTGTTTTTTTGCATTTGGTTCGAGTTTTTCGAGCATCTTTTCAGATTTTTTCTTGGAATTGACGACCCCAGTTTTCTCGATAGATACCGTGATAAGGTGACGTAAGTCTGTATCTATGACTATCTCTGCAGCGATGATCTCAACGACACCGTCGAGTATCTCTTCTTCACTGTAGTTCTTTAGGAGCTCTTCGGGGATCTGTATGGCATTATTTTTCCTCAGGTATTCAGCTACGACTCCGAATCCCTTCTCAAGTGCGATCATGGCCTTGGTCTTGCGCTTGAGTCTGTAGGGCTTGTATATCTCCTCGACAGCCTTCAGTGTCTCGCAAGCGATGATACTTGCCTCGAGTTCTGGAGTCAGTTTCCCTTGTTCAGATATTCCGTTAATTGCGGTGACTTTTGCCTTGTAGAGTGACTCTATCTTGCCTTGGAGTTCGATGATGTCGCGGATTTCTTTTTCGTCGAGATTACCGGTTGCTTCCTTGCGATATCGCGCGATAAAAGGTACAGTTGATCCCTCGGCTGTGAGTGAAAGTACAGCTTCTGTTTGGAATTTTTTGAGTTCAAGTGTGGAGGATATCTCATCTATATAGTTGGGTTCGAGGAGGGGCATGAGAGGAAAATTACGAATTATAAGATGAAAGAAGTATAGAAGACTATGGCAAATATACAAGGAAAATATTGATTTAGGTGAGCTTTTCTCTAATATTCTTGTATCATAATCTTTGACTCATGAAAACACTTATTTTTGTACATGGTTGAATGTCTTTTGCTACAAGGGAAGAGTATCTTGATTGGTTAAAAAAAGACTACGTGAACTGGATTGCGGATGAATGGAAACCCTCTGAGAAAAAATGGAAGCCGACTATTGCGGAGAGATTCGTCTCTCTATGAGGAAGGGTCTTTATGCCTCAGATGCCATCCGATCTCAATGCAAAATACAATGAGTGGCTCATAACTTTCAATGGACTTCTCTCTACACTTGAAGTTGATAGCGAGATTATTTTCGTCTGACACTCCCTTGGTGGATGTTTTCTTCTCAAGTATTTTTCTGAAGTAGAAAAGTTTGATTATAAAATCAACCAGATTCATCTCCTCGCAGCATGTATATCTGAGTGAGATTTTACCCCGCCTAATAATTACGAATATTTGCAAAAGCTCGAAAATCGAGTCCATATATGGCATGCAGAAGATGATGCAATTGTGCCATTTTCAGTTGGAGAGCAACTCGCACAGACTCTTCCTGCAGCGCAGACACATTTTTTCTCCAGTGAAAAATGATATGGACACTTCCATAGAGCTGAGAGTATTCCAGAAGTTGAAGAAGTGATATTTTGAAAGTAGTATTGACTAGTATTTATTATTTAGTATATATAAAATATACTAAATAAATTAATTATGTCACTTCAAGCACAATATTTTGAAAAAACTACTATCCTTAGTCAGGAAACACAATGAGATTTTGTTCATATCTATCCTCAAGGATGACGGGTTTATCTTGACCAGATTGTACTTACAACAAAAGACTGAAGACTAACTACGATTGTTAGAGAATCTAGTTACTCAACAATACGAGATTATTACAAAAGGATTAAAGATTTACTCGATTCAGAGTTAGAATATGAAATCACTAATGGTGTTCTTCCAGAAGAACTTTCCTCTTGCAAAAACCGAGTTTCCATATAAGATAGTGGCAACTTTTTCACCACTATGTTCAAAGTCTTCTGAGTCGGAAACGACGATAAAAATCCTCATGCAAGTCATGATGCTCATGGGCACAACTCACACCATGCAGATACTCACGGTCACGAAGAGACTCACCATGAGTCTCATGCTATCGAGGTAGATATGCGAGATACGCATGATCATGACACGGATATCGGTCAGATTGCTGTAGATATCCTCGATACTCCGAGTGCGATCATCATCGTTGCGCCTGTTGCAGGTGTCGATCCTACTGAGGTAGATATCTGACTCTCCCGCAATATCCTCACCCTCTCTGGTCACAGACATGAGGCTCCGATATACCTAGAGGCGAAGCGTCTCCTTGTAGAAGAGTGTTTCTATGGTGCATTTTCTCGCTCTATTATCCTCCCTGAGAATCTCGGATTCGACAAGATACGCGCAACCATCGAACACAATGTTATCATGATTGAGATACCGAAGCTCACCCTCATCTCCAAGTCTATCAAGATATGAGAGTAGGAGTGTGGTTGAATAGGAGAGTAGGAGGACAATAACATTATAGCATCCCATGCGTCCACTACACCACTATTCATCCAATCCACTAATCCACTAATTATGTTTTTCCGTAAAAAGTCCACATCAGAAGAATCTAACGTTGCAAAAAAAGGAATCAAAAAGATGGATGCTGTTGTTACTGGTGTCATCCTCTCTGGTATAGTCGCCTCTATCTACGGAGTCAAAAAACTCCGTGAGAGAGAAGAACAGAACCAACATGATGCAACGCATATGGTCTCTCATGAAGAAGAAGTTATACCAGAAAGAAAGAAAACTTTTCTTGAACGGATATTTCGTAGATAAAAAACATGAAAAGAACCCTGTTTCTCATTATCTGATTTCTCTGTTTCACACTTTTTTCGGGTGTGACTTTTGGTGCTGCGCCAGTGTGTCTCCCTCCACCAATCATGATCGATCTTGGTGCCCAACAACAGGCTCTCTCTCAGGTGGCCAAGAGTCGCTATGAACAATGCAAGACTGCACGAATTGCTCAGAAAGAAGCTTCTATTACGGATTTTGTCTGTCCGAGTGGGAACTTCAGTGAGGCAGATCGTCCGCATGCAGATGAGATTATTGCTTATCAGATAGCTGTTGCAACGGTTTTTCAGGCAATCGATACCAACTCTATGCTCTATGCTCAGAGTCTCCATTGCAATCGTGATACGGATCCAATCAAGTGGCAACAGACTATCAAGATATTTACTGACTCGAACTCTGGATATGCAGCAAAATATTACTCCGCGTGTAATATATCTTATATTGTGAGTCTCTTGAATACTATCTGACAAGATGGACAACTTATCTTTGATACTATTCAGACTTCCGATACTTTTCCTCAGTATTGTGAGTATCTTGCAAGCCGCAAAGTTGATGCACTGCACAATCTCGGGATTCTCCTGGCAAGCAATGGAGTGGGTAAGTGATTCCAGAATGATAAGGATATATTCATCAACGCAGTTAAGACAAAATACAGTAATCTCCTCGATAAGGTTTCGAATTATCTGAGAGTCGTAGGTCGTGCAGTTAAAAAACTTGATAAGTATACTACCAATCCTATTCAAGGATACTAGATTATGAGTGATATTGTTCACATCCGTGCCAAGAAGTCACTCGGACAGAACTTCCTTATCGATGAGGAGGCTCTTTCTGATATTGCTCATTCCGTCACAGTTGAAGGGAAGAATATTATCGAAGTAGGTCCTGGATATGGCGCACTGACAGACTATCTCATAGGACAACACCCAGAGACTCTGACACTCGTGGAACTCGATACTGACATGATACGGATTCTCGAGAAAAAATATCCTAAAGATATCAATATCCTCCATCAGGATGTACTCCAATTTACTCCTGTATTTAGAGAGTATTCTGTTATTGCGAATATTCCATATTATATCACTTCGCCCATTCTCTTCCACTTCCTATATGCTTCTGATTTTACTCCACCTGAGTCTATGGTCATCATGATGCAGGAGGAGGTCTGAGAAAAGATCCTCGAATGACGTCATCCAAAGAAACCACATCACTCGCTTCTCTCACTCGCTATGGAGGAAGCCTGTGACGATATAGATATTGTTCGTTATGTGCCTCGTACATCTTTTGATCCTGCACCCAAGGTAGACTCGATTGTGGTACGCTTCGTTGTGAAGAAAACTCGAGATAGAGAACAGGAGAAAACCCTAATATCTCTCTGGAAGGTTGCCTTCGCGCATCCACGCAAGACTCTCCTCTCCAACATGAAGGGGAGTACTTATGACTCGGATGCAATCCGAAGTATCATCCTCGAACTCGGATATGACGAACGAGTACGTGCTGAGGCTATCAGACGGGAGGACTGGAAGAGATTTTTATAGTCTTCTCATGTATTCCTCACCCTTCATCGTGATCTGACGTCCGCGAGGTGTACGTTCTATGAAACCTATCTGGAGTAGGTATGGTTCGACGACATCCTCGATTGTTGCAACTTCTTCACCAACGACAGATGCAAGAGTCGAGAGTCCAACGGGTCGTCCGTGGAATCCCTCCATGAGGTGCATCATGAGCTTGCGGTCGAGGATATCGAGTCCGTATGCGTCAACTCCGAATCCTGTGAATATAGCTTCACATTCATCTTTACTCTCGATGGATTTCCCAACTGTTGCATAGTCACGGAGTACTTTCACGTATCTATTGGCAATACGAGGCGTTCCGCGAGAGCGCTCTGCAACTGAGAATATTGCCTCATCTGAGAGACTCTCGAGTCAGAGAAGTGCAAAAGATCGCTTGATTATCTTCGCGAGGTCAGCTGTCTCATAGAAGTCGAGCTTCATCACATTGCCGAATCTATCTCTGAGAGGATTCGAGAGGTTGGATAGTCGAGTTGTTGCGCCAATCAGAGTGAACGGTGGTATATCCATCTTCACACTTGTCGCACCTGTACCAGAACCAATCATGATGTCTATCTGGAAATCCTCCATCGCAGAGTAGAGTATCTCCTCTATCTGAGGACGGAGACGGTGTATCTCATCGATAAAAAGTATCTCTCACTCTGTAAGACTTGTGAGGATTGAGATGATATCTGACTGCTTCTCGATGGCAGGTCCACTGGTACTCTTGATAGCTGAGCCCATCTCATGCGCGATAATAGTTGAGATAGTGGTCTTTCCGAGACCTGGTGGTCAGTAGAAGAGTATATGCTCAAGTGGTTTGTTGCGTATCTTCGCACTCTGTATCGCAACACTGAGATGCTCTTTCATCTGTGCTTGTCCGACGTATTCATCGAGTTTACGTGGTCTCAGTGATATCTCAGAGATGATCTCGTCTTCTTGTTGGACAGGGGATACGGTTCGCGTGATGTCTGGTTTGGATGATTTGATAGCCATAATATGGATGATTATATCAAAAAAAGAAAAACAGGCAAAATGAAATAATTTTATTAAAATGAATAAAAATTATAAAAAGTCAAAAATATATTTGATTATTGGAAAAAAGTGGTATAATTAATAAAATATACTGAAAAATTGAATAAAAGAAATCTACATTTTCATTATGATGGATTAGGCCTGGATAATTCAGGTATTTCAGACTTTCTTTCCTATCTAAAAGGAAAAATTCCATGAATGTATTCTCAAAAAACTTGGGAAATTATTTCTGGTACAGTTGAGCTCGCTGAAGATATCCATAAGGATGATTATAGGAAAAATGATTGACGGTCTTATTTTAACCACAACATTGAGATTATATTAGATGAGTTGGGAGTATTTTTATCAGGCAACACTTTACTCAAAAATAAATATGATCTATTATGAGATTTTCTTGTATATGCCTTGCATGACGCTCCTGAGGATCATCCTGAACGTTGGAGGGATATATTGAATAAATTAAATCAGATTCTTGACGATGAGTTTTTGGTTTTGCAGTTATTTCGAGATATTCTTATTTTGGCGACAGGAGGAATTCCTCTTGCTACGAGAAGCGAGATGGTTAGATTCTTTCTCAAGGAACATGAAGAATTCATTAACGCAAACATAGATACCAAAGAACATACTATGAAAAAAGATTTACTTCTCGATATAGTATTGATTCTCAGTCCTGCTAATCCATTATTTAAATTAGAATATGATTCTGAGAAGTATGGAAAATCTAAATGAAGTCAGGATTATCAAAGACTCGAGAGGGCTATTCGGCTTTACAAACATCAGATAATCTTAAGAAAAGGAGAATATACAGAAAAAAATATTGACTATAATGATGAGTATATCTGACTCGGAAATTATATTTTCTTTAATGAGACGGATGCACGGAGAAAGCTAAAAGATATGTTCAACAATATGTCAGATATGGTTGAGATGGATAAGAAAAAACCAGGCTATATAGAAACTCGACGCATAAAGGCATATATATTATCAGTAAAGCTAAAGCATTTTGGAATGCTAGATGAGCTTCATGATCTGGAGTTTGCTTTTCAAAAATATTGATATAGTGCTATGACTGATTCCGAGGTCAACAGGAAGCTACGTGATATAAAAAATGGTAAATAGTTATTTTAGTAATAGTTTTTCTCTATCCATAACCCTGATTCCTCCAAGTCCCTGATTCACATTCTCAAGTAGTTTTTCTCTATATATCTTGAGCTCAGCATTGGCAACTGGTTTTCCTGTGGTGATGACGACATTCTTTTCTGTGAGTTTTACACTTTTTATATATCCAAAAAGCTCCTCTCGTCCTACTTCGGTGAGAGTTTTTTTGATAGCATTCCAGGCAATGGCGGTCTCCATATCTCGAGACTTGTCGTAGTAGTCAGGATTGCGTGCACGCGATGAGAGGTCGAGGAGTTCGAGTTTTGCCATATTACTTTTGTCTCACTATCTTCACTATCTCGCGGCCAACAGTCTGACTCTCGCGACGATAGAGGAGGCTTCACTGACGAGTATTGAGCTTCATGTCTCCAGGGAGGAGTGAGTCAGTCTGGAATCAGTTTTTCTCTATGATATCGTATATCTCAGAGAAGTACGAATATGTACCATGGATGTTCCAAAAAGGAAAGCTCATCACGATTGTTCCAGTGTATCTTGCCTTCGCAAGCCCTGCAAAGAATGCATCATACATATTCGCAAGCTTACGACGTTCTGACTGAACTCGGTCGAGGGTGATATCGCGAGGACTCATCACTTCACCGAGATACCCCTCAGAGACGATTGTGGTATCTTTTTTGACTCAATACTTGGCGAACGACTCACTCACTTCTCGTGCATCAAGGTGGAATACCTGTGTTGTGAGCCTTGAGAAGTCCTTGGCTGGTGTACCACCAACTGCACGGATACGCTCTTGCCAGACGATTTCTGTTTTGATGAATTCTTCGAGTCACTGTTTGCTCGCAGACACCATATCAGTTGAGAGGTCACTCCCAGAGACTTCGAGGATTCCCATATTGGCAGCCTCGATGAGCGTTGTCCCAAGTCCGCAGAATGGGTCATAGAGACTTGTGTGAGTTGTGCCAGATATATTGATCATCATCTGTACAAGCTTCGGTGGCATCATCCCAACGACCATATCGCGAGTCTTCGCAGTATCACGATTCGCATAGGCATCGATGTCCTGACAGGCGAGAGTCTTCCCAAGATAGACCATGGAATCAATAGAGATGATACTATACTCCATCCCTGACTTTCCGAGATGAGCCTTCTTGAAACTCGCTGCATTGATATTCTGATTCTCGGTATTCGCGAGACGTACTGAGTAATTTCTTTCTTGGAGAGTCTTCTTGATACGCAGGCCGATGTCAGAGAGTCGGAACTCTATACCATATGCACCAAGTGCGAAGGTAATCTTACCATCGTGTGCAGTACCCAATATATGAGCAATCACATCAGTCGGGAAAGTAGCAGGTGTTGTCTCTGCAAGTATGCGTATGATACGAATCTGCCCACCGAGAGTGAGGAACTTCTTGGCGAGTTGTTCGTCAGAGTATCCAACAATCTGAAATATCGCCACTTCTTCTGTGTGTATCTGATATGCTTCTTCTCACCAGAGTGCAAAAAGTTCTGCAAGAGAGAGCTTCCACTCACGCCCGAGGGTGAATGCATAGAGAGATGTTCATGTATTTTTCATGCTGTGCAGTATAGAGAAAAGTGCGAGAATGGCAAAAGAAAACCCTCATTCCAGAGGGTTTTCGGAGTCTATACTTCTACCCACGGTGATATACTGAATCCACTTTGAGTTTTTGCATTTTCACAATACGTATCAATTGAATCCATAAAATACGGTGGAAGCACAGTTTGGATTTTACCTATGACGTAATATCCAACCAACATCATAGCAGCATAACTCGTAGTATCAAAAATTGGTACATCTATCTGGTTTTTTCCATAGCGTATACCCTTCGAGTTTCCGAAGCATATGAAGAGTTCGTGCTCGTCTTGTACAACGGTTGTTGCATGCTTCATCTGTTCGTACGAGAAGACATCTCGTGCAACTTTTCTCCCGAAGAGTTCTATGAACTTGACCTCCAGCATCTCACGGAGGAGGACGAACTCATCAGGAATAACGATAAAAAAATTCTTGTATTTTGAGAAGTCTACCTTCTTGAGTGTTGTCTCGATATCTCAGCGTATGAATTCCTCAAGTCTCGATAGATCGAGTGTTGGATCCTCTGCAAGCATATATCCAAAATACGTTGATGTGTTGTAGGTATATGGTTCGCGAATCTTCGGCATGATGATACTCTCGTCTGCAATACTTCGTGCTGAACTTTTTTTACTTGATGATATGAGAAAAGTTTTCTTATTGTATTTTTTTGCTGTACTGATGATTATTGGTGCATGTTTTTCTCATGAAGCAGAGAGGACGACAACATCGGTTATCTGTTGTATGTTTTGGAGTTTTTTCTCTACTTCTGCCTCAGTTCCAAAATACGCTCAGAGATTGCGAAAGAGAATACGTCCAGTATAAAAAGCATTCCCACTTCAGACAACCAATGGAGTCTGGAAACCTGAGAGATCCATCTGTTGGATAGTCCCTCTATTTTTGTAGAGAGCGAGCGTCTCGAGCACAATCGTATCAAGAGTTGGATACATATTTTTATAGTGAAAAAATATAAGGAATTATAAGAAATACCGAGAGAATGGCAAAAGGAAAACAATACAGGAATTTTCAGGATTTATTTTTTGCCTTTTTTGATGTTTTCCCTATAATCTGCCCGTTATTTGGACGGATTTTTTGTTTCAAATTCATATTCTATTCGTAATTTCAATCTTCTATGCAGTCAACTGTAACACGTAAAAATGCCTATACGCTCACTATCAACCTGAAGGAATCAGGAGCTGAATTCCAGAAAGCACGCAAACATATTCTCGAAGAGATCCGCCAAAATGGAAAGGTAAAAGGATTCAAGCAGGGTTCAGATATCCCTGAGCATGTTATCGTTCGCGAGTACGGTGAGGAGGTCATAACTCAGCAATCACTCGATCACGTTGTGAATCACCTCTATCCGAAGGTACTCAAGAAGGAAAATATCATCCCAGTTGCTCCAGGCAATATCACTGAGGTAAAAAGTACAGATCCAATCGAACTCACACTCGAAGTAGAGGTATTTCCTGAGATCGAGATCGACGAAAAGAAACTCGACAAGATCCGTGTAAAACGCACTCCAGTTACAGTAGAGGCATCTGAAGTTGAAGCTGAACTCGAGGCTATCAAGGCGAGATTTACTCACTTCCATGAGGCAGGTTCTCACACTGAGGATGGTGCAGATACAAGCCACACAACAGTTGAGAAGGGAGACCGTGTAACTATTACTGCACAAGGTTATGACAAGAAGGATGGTGAAGCTATCAAGGAGACATATGTTCCAAGTTATCCACTCGTTATCGGTTCAGGAAATTTTATCCCTGGATTCGAGGAAGAGCTCATCGGAGCTAAGGTAGGTGAAGAGAAGGGATTCAACATCATATTCCCGAAGGACTACCACTCTGAAGAGTTCAAGAGTCGTAAGGTGTATTTTGTTGCGAATATTGAAAAACTCGAAAAACCACACACTCCAGAGTTCAATGAAGAATTCATCGAGAAACTCCGTGGTGAGAAGACTGATATGGCAGGACTCAAGAAAATACTTGAGAAGGAAATCACTGACCGTAAGGAGTCAGAGACTCGCAACAAGGATGAAGATACTCTCATGAAGGAGATTCTTGCGGTTTCGACTTTTGAAGTTGGTCCATCACTCATCGCGAACGAAGTCGATCAGATATTCCGTGAGCATGCAGCGAATCTCGAACAGCAGGGACTCAATATCAAGATGTATCTCGAACACATCAAGAAGGACGAGGCAGCATACAAGGACGAAGTTGTAAAACCAGAAGCAGAACGCCGTCTCAAAGCTGAACTCATTCTCCGAAAAATCAAAGAGATGAAGGGAACTACAGCCACTGAAGATGAGGTAAAAGCTGAGGTAGAAAAAGTAATCGCTCAATATGGTTCTCCTGAGGTTGTCGAGCGTCTCCGCGCGAAGCTCGTTCCTGGAGATACGTATTACGAAGATATAGCGAATCGTGTAACATACCGCAAGGTAGTTGATGGATTCTGGGCATAAGTATTAAAAAATAAAATCCCTCCGAAATGGAGGGATTTTAAATTATCTTTTTTCTTGCTCTATCTGTTGGTTCGATAAGCTCTAGGAATTTCTGTAAGTCAGCCCTCTTAATCGCACGAGGACCGTTATTACTCTTTCGTATAAAGAGTAAGGGATTATCCTTAATCATCGCTGTCCATATTGGTTGAGAGAGCCTGCCGTTACTTAGTGTCATTAATTCTCTAAAAAACAAAATATCTCATGAAGTATCTATTACATCAATCGAAGTATCATGTTTATGTTTTTTGGGAATATCTTTAACTCATTCAAGTATACGTATAGCTCAGGTCTGAGTGATAGTAAAAACTAATCAAACTCAAGTCCTTTCTTTTGTTACTCATTGAATTGGTTTTATCTTTTTGAGTAGTTCAGTTACTTTGCCCTGAGGTATCGAGAGAAGCTCAGCAATCTCTCTACTTGTGATTTTCGGTTTTTGTAATTTTTGAACTACAGACTCTCAGCTATTTGGAGTTGTGTCTTTACGAAATATTTCAAATGCGCTAGACATAAAAGCATAATGTTAATGAAATACATATAACATTATTAATTATTTTGTCAAATTAATTTTTCTTATACCAATATCGACACTCTTCGGCTCCATTGAGGACTTTTTTATTTGCGAGTTGATTTTTTCCGATGTCATAACTCGTGATGAATCCACCAGCCCCTCACTCGATTTCTTTTTTGAGCTTTTCGTATATCTCTCTGAGGTCAGCTCACTGGAGACGATTACCGTATGGAGGATTTGAGACGATAGTAGATTCACTAGTTTGACCATCAAGATAATCACCAACTTCGAATCTGATATCATCTTGTACTCCTGCGCGCATGGCGTTACCAAGAGCAATACGTATCATCTCAGGATCTCGGTCACGTCAGATGATAGTGTATTTACCACTTGGATATGACTTTCACTTTGCTTCAGTTTTTACAGTATCTAGGAGTCCTCTGTCATGTGATACGAGTGACTCGATACGGAAGTGACGCATGAGTCCTGGTGCGATATTGCGGGCTATCATGGCGGCCTCGATGGGGATTGTACCACTTCAGCAGAACGGATCAAGGAGGGGACTTGCGTATTTCCAGTTCGCCCATGCCACCATAGCAGCTCAGAGATTTTCCTTGATTGGAGCTTCACCTGCTTCGATACGATATCCTCGCTTGTGGAGTGGGTCACCCGTGACATCGAGGAGTATATGTGTGATATCGTCGATGATGAGGATGAGTATATGTACTTCAACACCACTCGTGGTATTCGGAGTATTCATCGTCCCATAGATTGCCTTCTGTGCGATAGACTGTATCGTCGGTATACTCGTGAGGACAGAGCGCGTCGAAGATGCTTCGATGACGATACGTTCACGACCAGTGAGATGTTCGTTCCAGTCTATATCACTACAGAGGTCAAAGAGTCTATCGAAGTCAACGACCCTTGCTTCGCCGAGCGAGAGGTATACTCGATTGGCAAATCGACTCCATACGAGGAGTTCGTAGAGATTCTTGTCACTTCCGCTACACTTCACGAGACGGTCTTGTGCACGGATATCTGAGAGTCTGAGCTTCTCACATTCACGCTTGACGAGGGATTCGAGTCCTGACTGGCAGGTGAGGAGGAATTGGTTTTCTTTTTGCATGTCGTGAGTGTATGGAAAAATAGAGAAAAGTAAAAGTATTATTATAATCCTAAAAAGATGATTGACAATTTTTTTTATTTTTGCAATCTTCTTCTCATCAGGTATAATCAACTGACTTATTATCCAACTTATGAAAAAGCTCGTTTCGGTTTTTCTCCTCGCAGGATTGCTTGCCACATATATCCCACAAGTATCTGCTCTCGATGAGGAAAAGACATACCAATCAGTTCTAAAAGTACGTACATATGAGTATAATTCTACCAATGATACATACTCGCTTCTCGGACTCGGAAGTGCTGTTGCTATCTGAAGTGGTCGACTCCTTACCAATGCGCATGTCGTATTCGATGAGAATCAAGGTGAACCAACAGGATACTATGAAGTCTGTCGCACGGTCGACTTCAGGAAGAAGGCTACTTGTTTTACAACAGGAGAGCTCGTAGCATATGACGAAGAAAAAGATCTTGCAATGATAAATTTTACTGAACCTACAGGACTTCCAATTGCTCCGATATTTCAGGAAAACAAGATCAATATTGGGGCTCCAGTTTTTATCTATGGGTATCCTGGAATTGGTGGAGAAAATATTACACGTACACAGGGAAACATCGCTGGATATGAAGAGCCTTTCTATAAGATAGATGGAGCTATCGATTATGGGAATTCTGGAGGTGGAGCATTCAATCGGTATGGCGAGCTTCTTGGTATCCCAACACGAGTTGCATCAGACAATGCCGTTATTGGATACATGATTCCAACCAAGACGGTTCGAGATTTTATTGCGGGGAGGACAGTGGGATATACGACGGTCGACCTTCCTATTCCTAGAGATTTTCAGGACTTTATTCGAATATCTCAAGCAGGAGAGAGGAGTAAGGATACTATCAACGACCTTTTCCTCAAAACACAATCACTGAAACGATATGGTTTGAAATTTATTGGAAAGATTGATGGGAATGAACTTTTTACCTATATGATGAAGTTCGGGAATCTTGCTGAGAGCTCCGTCATGTTGAGTTGTTCACGTGTTGGTGGTGCATTCAATATTGAGGATATAGATACTCGGAATTTTGGCGATGATATCAAAAAATATCGAGACACACGAACACTTTTCTGACCATGAAATCGATATGTACTCAGAACTCTTGAATCGCTTGTCTCTTCTGATAGGGATGATGTAGTTCGTATCTATGATACACACAATACATGTGCGCTGAGTCTCTTCGGTATCAGCGTCTCGAAGGACAAAAAATTCATTACGCAAGTACAGGATTTTTATACAAAAGCAGTCACCATCAAAAAGGTATATCTACAACAAAAGACATCTTTTCAGACGCAACTTTTTACCATAGCGAATCTCCCACAAGGGATATCTATCTACGAGGATGCAACAGATGATGCCAAGACTTCATATGCCCTTGGGTATCTCTCGACCAAGTACAATTCTGGTGAAACTTTTTCTTATATTTCACAGAAGATGCGAGATACTGTAGACGCATATTTCCTTGGAACAAGTAGTTATTTTGATGCATCTCCGAGTGATGCTGATGTTACCCCTTCAGGCTACTCATATGAGACCTTCAGGAAGATATACGAGAAAAAATACACAGGAAGTAACTATACGAATACAGTATTTACATTGACTCAGACCAAAAACAATAAGCCAATCCTTATCGGTACAACGAGATACCGAGATCCCACAGACTCACAGAGTTCTCCTACTGATGCTATCATAGTCTCATACCCATATACGATACTGAACAAGTGAAAAAAAGAATATCGTGAACTCACCTACATAAATAGTTATGAGTGAGGCAATGCTCAGGCTATCGAGTCACTCAGGCAATTTTTCTTGAATTTTGAACCTATCTGAGATGCACCATTCTAGAGTGAGAAAAATCCCCCACCTTCACGGTAGGGGATTTTATTATGCACCGAATTTTGGGAGATAGTCTGTCTGGTAACGTGCCTCACATTCTTTGATGATTTTTACAGCTTCTGTAGCATCGAAGAATCCGTTCACTTTACAGGTTCCTGGCTTCTTGAGATCCTTATAGTGTTCCCAGTAGTAGGTAGTTTCTTTTTCCCAGTGAGCTCCGAGTTGTGTATAGCTTGTGATATGATCCATACGCTTGTCATCAGCGAGTACACCGATAACCTTGTCATCGACTTCACCACCATCGTCGAACTTCATGATACCGATGATGCGCACCTCAGCAAGACATCCCGGAACAAGAGGTTCGGTTACTCCGACGATCTCGACATCGAGTGGATCTCCATCCTCATCCCACGTGCATGGGATTGCTCCGTATGCGAACGGATAGGCAAGTGAAGAGTATCCAACACGGTCTACCTTGAGTTGACCAGATTCAGTGATGATCTCGTATTTGGTGATAGTCATAGAGTTGAGTTCTACGAGGGTATTGATACGAAGTTTTTCTTCGTCAGCAAAAGCCGGAAGTACATGAAGAAGGTTGAGCATATGCTTGCTCGGTGCGTGTTCGATGTTAGCCATGATAGTATGATAGATAAGGATAAGACAATAGATAGGATATGAAAAAAAAGAAAAATGCAACCATTTTTCATGAGAGAATTTGCGATTTCATACTTTCTTCTTATACTATCGACATTATTTTTTGCTTTTCTCCTATGAAAAAACTCCTTGTCATCACGACGCTCTTGCTTCTTGGATCATGTTCGCTTTTTGATAAGGCACCAACAAGCTTTGAGGATTATTACACACGCAACGTCCGCGCAACTATAGAGTCAACAGAGAAGACACTAGAATCTCTCGGACTCTTCCGTTCGACAGAGACTTCTGGAGTTTTTGATGCTCTTGTCTCTGTGCCTATCCTCCTCTCAGGATCACTTATGACAGATTACAACGTACAGTCAGATGGACGCAATGCTGCGATAACAGCAACAGAGTGAAAATTCCAATATGAGGGACTTGCCGGTTCAGGACTCCTTTCTTTTGATACACTTGGACTCATCTCTGAAGCAGGGAATCTCCATATCCTCTATGACAATCTTAAGGACATAGGTCTCTCAACTCCTGAGATGCGCGAAGTATTTGGTAAGTTCGATGGTACATGGCTCTCATGGACTCGTGAGGAGGCTCGCGCTGGTATCACAGACCCAACAGAACTCCAGGCTATGAACATGCTTGAGAATCTCTCCAAGATAGACAAGAATCAGATAGAAAAATACCTCGTAGAATACCCTATCTGGAAATCAACAGAAGACATGGGAATGAGTGGAGCACTCCATCTCTACAAGGTAGAACTTGACCGTGAAAAGGCTATTGCACTAATGAATGTTGTAAAGTTAGATCTTACGGGTTCAGGATTTAGTTCTGAAGAACAATCTGCACTGCGTGAACAACTCGCACTCGTAGGTCTCTCTGGAACTATGGCGTTCCACCCTGACAACACATCAACATCACAGATGATGTTGAATATCGCAGATGGAAGTGGAGTAACTCTCGGAACTCTCGCGATAACTACAGAACCAACAAAAACACAACTTACCTTCACAAGCACGCAAGAGGCGATACAGCTTGACTATACATATACAGATGGTGAGACTCGTGATGATATGATTCTTGTAGTTTCTCAGTCAGGTACAGAGCTCGGGAAGATGACAGGATATGTTGATAGTACCGCTAGTGGTGATTTCCGTGAACTCTCTCTCGATGTGACAGCTCAAGGGATTACCGTAACACTCAAGCACACTCAGAAAGATGATGGGACATTCGATGGACGACTCCTCCTCCCAGTTGGTTCTATCTCTTGGAATGGTGCAGTAAAAGACAAAAAACTCACAGCACTCAAGATACAATGAGCATCCCCTATGGGTGCTATGGATCTTGATCTCACTGCAAGTGGAGATATGATACGTGGACCATTTGTCCTCCGTGTCGGTGAAGAAGAAGTAATGCGAGCAATGGTTGGACTTGTTGCTGAGTCTGAGAGATTCCGCCTTGCGGTAGATATTCCCCAGGGAACAGGATCTACAGATATGATACATGGTGAACTTGGACTTACCATGAAGCAATCTGATTTTTCTGGAAAGATCAAGGCACCATCATGAACAAAACCACTTTCCGAGCTTCTTGCTGAACTTGAGAAGATTGCACCAGAACAATTTAGTGAAGAACCACAGTGACTCATTATCGATGAGTCTGACCTTATGCTTGATGAGATGGATTCATTTGATCCTCTTGCACAATAATTTTATTTTCTCTTTCCACCTCTTTTTCTATGCGCAAAGTTATCATCACTATCACAGTTATCGCACTGATCCTCTCTATTGTTAGTACAGGAGTACTTGTATTTATAGAGTCTAACCGTACACCGATAGACTCTACTATTGGTACTATTTCTGCTGAATAATCACTTCTTCTATGATTGAAAATATTATGACGAACGAACAAAAACTCGATGAGATCTACCAGATCATCAAAGCACAAGAGTCTCGCGCTACTCGTGCGAAGTGGTTCCGTCTTTTGAAGTGGATTATTCTTCTTGGACTTGCATATTTTATAGCAAAAAATCCTGGACTCTTCCTCGATAAAATTACAGAACTTGTCATGCCAACTATCATGGAAAATATGAAAACTATGATGACAGAAGATCTCATGAAACAAGTTCAAGATGCATTTCCAAAACAATAACTCCTAAAAATCCCCGAAGAGGGGATTTTCCTTGTCCACTATGATTATCACTCCACTCTGACATACCGAATTCCTCGTTGATATAGCCAATGCCCAAGATGAGAACGTACGTATCCTCGTCGATGCATGGCTTTCTGAATTTGCCGTATGAGATCTTATGGAACGTATCGTCAAGGTACAGCTTGATCCTTCAAAAGTGAGTACTATCGATGCAATCTATATCTCTCATTCGCACACAGATCACTTTGATCCATATACACTTGTGGAGATATATACCCATGCGCAACCTCTTCTCCTCCTTCCTTTTACCCTCGAGTACCTTGTTCCACTTATCCATGAATATCTCGGAGATATCCCACTCGAGATTCTTCGCCCATCGAAGCCCTATAGTCTCAAGTGAATCGAGATAACTGGACATATGTTCCAACAATCAACTATCACGAACGAAGATGATGTCATGATGCTCGCTATCGAGAATGACAGAGAACTCCTCTTCGCGGAGATAGATACTCTCCCTGAAGACGATGATGAGGGGGTTCAGAATGCACTCTATAAGATACTGACGAAGAGGGACTATGAAACAGTCTGTTATCTCGCAAGTCGTAATGAGCTTGAGTGACAACTCCCAATCCTCGATACTCCAGCTAAAAAAAGAAAATCATGGCGTGCTGAGCACATCGCTGGACGCAAGGATGCTATGTATGCAGCATATCAGAAGTATGAATATGAGGACTTTGTAGGATTCGAGAATATCTATACGATACCGAATCTTGTACGAGGATTCATCTGACAGGGGATAGGGTATCCAGAGGTATTATCATCGGACTATGCGCGACTGCAGATATTCCCACTTGAGGAGATAGCATCGATGGAGTCAGATGTCGCTCGAGAGTGTGGATACGAATTCCCTCAGAAGGCGCTCCTCCCCGGACGTCAGTACAAGGCTGAGTTCTGAACACTTGAGTCAGGTCGCAAGGAATGTCCAATAGGAGCATTACAAGTGAACAATGAAAAATGAAATCTTGAAACAGCGGATACTCGACTCTATGCTTCATGACCACTCTTTCCTCGTCAACAGGTCGATATTGAAAATGCAAAGATAAAAATTCTTGAAGTACTCAATACAAAATTCCTCGCATATTGGTCTGCGAGCCCTGTTGCACCACTGCGGGATGCGCTGATGAAAAATAGTGGGACATATAGGATTGGATTAGGAATTACGAATCATGAATCACGAATTATCTTCGAATATTCTACTGCTCGTTCATGATTCATCGAGGTTCCATATACTTCAGGGATGCAGATAGACGAAGAATATTGGCTCGATGATGTACTCGACTTCCTCGACGGGCGACAGGAACTCTACTCCAACTTCTGGCATCGATTGAATCCAAAAACCATCTACAGACTCTGGACATGTCTTGGTGCGAACTTTTGCAACAATGAACTTGTCATTAGTAAGTACAGATTACACTTCGAACGAGCAAAGAGAGGTGAGACGAGCAATAGCTTTTTTGAAGAGATAAAAAAGTCTCTTATATAATACATATTTTTTTTATGCACCTCTCTTCCTATCTTATATTTTGTCTTTTTGCAGTTGTACTCGCGGTAGTACGTATGGTCTATACGGGTACGACAGACCTCGGCGGACTCATGTGGAATCTCATCCTCGCATTCCTCCCGTATGTATTCGCACTTGGGTATGTGACATATCGTGGATATATTCGGTGGGGATTTCTTTTCTTGTGGTTGTTTTTCTTGCCGAATAGTTTCTACATCCTCACAGACTTCGTCCATCTTGTCAGGTATCCAGGGATGGTCTACTATGATATCGCCTATATCACAGCAATGGCGTTCGCAGGGATGGTATCTGGATATGCATCTATGGAGCTTGTCCACCGAGAGTGGAATATCCACTATCATCGTCGACTCGCATGGCTCCTCATGATAGGAGTAGTTACCCTCTCCATGGTAGGTGTCTATATCGGACGATTCCTCCGATTCAACTCGTGGGATATCTGGAACAATCCGCTCTCTGTCATCCATGAGACATGGATTGTCCTCACGACCAATGGTTGAGTCTGGCATATATCAGATCCAGACCGAGCAAGAGTGAGTCAGATGTTCGAAGTAGGGGCGATGTGACTCGTGGAGTTTATAGTTCTCTATGGTGGATTTTTCATGATGGTATATGTGTATCTCTACCACGCGAAGAGGAGGAACTAGCTCTAGATTTCCTTGATAAATCTTGTTATATATTCTTGAGTTTCCCTGTGAAGTACAGGGATTTTTTTTGTAATCTCGGACTGCAATACAGAGAATACTTGTGACAGATTAGTTCATCCGATTACTCGCTGGTTTCGTAACCATACGAAGAATTCTGTAAATACAAATTCATCAAGTCACTGAACATGTTTTCCAAAATCAAACATGAGTCATTTTGAGAGATCTCCATTCTGAGGCGTAATTATGAAGTTTTGGATACGTATACTTCAATTCCATTCAAGATTATCGAGCTTCTCGATTATCTTGCTGAGAATAGGATTGATAACATGGTATGCAAAAGTACCACTACCAGTTCAGTTACTTGAAGTTGTACTTGAGAGATATGGTCCGATGGATGATTTTATATTTCATATAAATCTTTTGAGTATTACCCTGAATTCTTTCTGGAAAACAGGATCTGATACTCAGAAAAGTATCTGTAAATCCTTCTCAGACTGATATGTGAGAAGGAGGCTTTGAGTTCTTACTTTTTGTTGCAATGATGCCACTTCGATATTTTGTTTTGTGAGTTCTTGAGTTATGGTTTCTAGTCATTTTTTTGCGCTCGTATTTTCTTGAACGAGCTTCTCTCTGTCTTCTTCTAGGGCGGTGAACGCATCTATGAGGGAGTTGTGTTGGTCAATGAGCTTATTGTAATCAGTGATGACCCCACGTTCTCTTTCCTCTACTTTTTCCACTCTGCATCTCAACCTCTCGATGAGAACTTTTGATTTGCTAGACTCTACCATATTGTCATCTTCTGGACTTATATTCATTGAGACTCTTTTTACTAGGGCGAGTATTGTCATTGCTTCTTTTGATATTGCGTATCCATTTTTGTCTTCATCTGTTCCATCTACAGCAAGATTGTATGTTCTTCGAAACACCTCAATACTACTAATTCAATGTTCGTTGATAATATTGGGAACTACTGGATTGGACCTGAGTTTCGGTGGTATATAGTTCATCACTAGTGTTCACCGTTCCACTATGCCACTATGTTTTTGAAGCAAAAAGTCAGATATCATTTCTACAAAAACTTCTTTTCATTTTTCACAAAGTTCTTGCCTATTCTTTATATTATTAATCTTTCTTTTGGTAGCTCTTGTGAAAAATCCACTTGGTGCAATTTCAGGATTTTGTATATATGATATCGCTTCGTACGTAGATCAAGCCGTGAAAAACTCATAGATGAGTGACCACCACTTCGGTGAAAATACTGTAGCATCAAAACAGCCATTATATCCATCAGCACGCAATCTTACTGATACTCTGTCATAGAGCTCCGTGAATATATCCAGATTGCCCTTGAAAAATGTTGTATCAATAAGAGCTACTGTTTCCTCTCTTGATGGTGAGTCCATTGTATTTTTCATGAAGTCTAATTTAGATATTATTATTAATTTGTCAAATTCTTTTAATTGGTTTTATATGTTTTTGTATATATTAGTAGATATGCAAAAACACGTTCACATCATCGGTATCGGGGGAATAGGAGTATCCGCACTTGCAAGATACTATCATCATCTTGGGTATAGCGTTTCTGGTTCTGACGGAGCGGATTCCCCCTTTCTCGATACTCTCAGGGCAGAGGGTTTCGACATCCATATCGGACACAGTGCAGACAATCTCAGAGATGATACAGAGCTTGTTATCTATTCTGAGGCCATCATCACCAAGCCTGACCTCACACCCGAGGAACAGATATACGCCAATGCAGAACTTGCAAAAGCAAGAGACCTAGGTATCCGTCATCTCTCATATCCAGTCGCACTCGGTGAGGTATTTAACGCGAAGCAAGGTATTGCTATCACGGGTTCACATGGCAAGTCGACGACGACGGCGATGACGACACTCATGCTTGCGAACGAATACACTGACAATCCAACGCTCGAGATTCCCGCGGAGGGAAGTTTTGCCTATATGCCAACTGCACCTGGATGTACCGCTATCGTCGGAACACAGGTTCCTCAGCTTGGTAATACCAACTTCTACACTGAGATTCAGGCCGAGAACTTCGTCATCGAGGCATGTGAGTACAAGAGATCGTTCCTCCAGTATCGTCCGTATATTACCGTGATTACCAATATCGACCTCGATCACCTCGACTACTACAAGAACCTCGAAGACTATATCTCTGCGTTCCAGTCTATCGTGGATCAGACATCAGGATTCGTTGTCATATCAGCAGACGATGATAATAGTGCAAAACTCGAGATCCCAGAAGAGAAAAAGATAATCGTCGGAAATGGCAAGATAGTCTACTTTCCTCGTGTTGAGGAGATGTGTTGTAGTGCCAAGAAGTGTTACAATGTTGAGAAAAGTATGCCACTTCCAGAACTCGCTCTTCAGGTACCAGGCGAGCATCTCTTGCATGATGCATATCTCGCATATACGGTTGGGCGTCTCCTCGGGATGCAGGATGATATCATTGTCCCAAAACTTGCTTCTTACAAGGGTTCATGGCGTCGTTCGGAGATTGTTGGTACAACCGCGAATGGTAATATCCTCATGTCTGACTATGGGCATCATCCGAACGAGATACGTCCGACACTCCGAGCCATCCGTGAAAAATATGAGGATAAGAAACTCTTCGTCGTATTCCAACCACACCAGTATTCACGCACTCGCGAACTATTGCAAGAATTCGCAACATCATTTGCTGACGTGGACACGCTCATCATCCCGAACATATACTTCTCCCGAGATAAAAAAGAAGACGTCGAATGGATGACAACAGCGAAGCTCGTCGAGACAATCCGTACCAATCAACCAAGTATTCAGGATGGAAACTGACTCGAAAATACCGCAAAACTCATCCGAGAATACGATACAAAAAATCCAAATTCTTCAGTGATCCTCCTCCTCGGTGCGGGTGATGTCGATGGCCTCAGGTATGAGATAATCTAGAAATATGCTCTATTCCCGCAATATCATCATCCTTCTCATTCTCCGTGCGGTGAGATGGTTTCTCCTCATTATGCCTGTGGTGACGATATTTTATCGTGAACATGGACTTACACATCAGGAGATATTTCTTATACAGGCGTGTTTTGCTATTGGTGTTGTACTTTTTGAGATTCCAACAGGGTATTTCTCTGATGTGCTTGGACGCAAAAAATCCCTCCTCATGGGTACGCTTATCTGAACTCTCTGACTTGGATGTTATGTGCTTGCAGACGGATTCTGGGGATTCTTGATAGCTGAACTCATACTCGGACTTGGTTCGAGTTTTATCTCTGGGACGGATTCTGCCATGCTCTATGATACACTCCTCGATGAGTGAAAGCAAGGTCAGAACAAAAAAATCCAGTGATATCTCCAGTCTGTTTCGAGTATCTCCGAGGCGACAGCGAGTTTTATCGGAGGGTTCCTCGCGGTTATCAGTTTAGGATTACCACTTCAAGTGCAATTGTATCTCTATCTCTGTAGTATCCCGCTTGTATTCCTCCTCCATGAGCCACAACAACACAAGCATGATAATAAGGAATGAGTTTGGAAGTGAATCACAAAAATTGTGAAGTATTCCCTCCACGAACACAAAGAAGTAAAGTGGTTGATATTATTTTCTGGGATTTTTGGTGCATCGACGCTCGTCATGACATGGCTTTCACAGTACTACTTTACAGCGGTTGAACTCCCGCTTCAGTACTTCGGAGTTGTCTGGTCAGTGCTTGTGATATTTTTGGTTCCAGCTTCATTTTTTGCTCATAGGATAGAGGAATTCTTTGGTCGCAAGAACTCACTGTACTTCATGATGCTCCTTCCGATTCTTGGATATATACTCCTCTCATCTGTCCATGTTATGTACGGGATCGTATTTCTCTTTCTCTTTTACTTTGCGAGAGGATTCGGATGAGTGGTACTCTCTGACTATGTCAATGTCCTCATCCCATCGAGTATCCGCGCAACGGTGCTCTCTATCCAAGCGATGATGTTCCGCCTCGTGTTCGTATTCGTCGGGCCGATAGTATGATATGTGAGTGATGTATATACCATCCATACAGCCCTCATGTTTTCAGGAATACTTTTTGCGATATTATTTGGGGTTTCGTATTTTTTCTTATCGAGGACTACCAATCTCGATATATAAAAACCATGAGGCCCGTGGACTCTTAATTTAATTCCGCATTCCGCTCGCAAATCTGAGTAAACTCGACCTTCTCACTCCACTTGAATTATGGATATCTCACCTTGGCATCTCGTCTGGACAACTATCGTGATACTCGTCGTATCGCATCTTGGAGCCAATTATCTCAAGGACAATACTCCGAGAGGATATTGGTTCTGGTTCACTATATTCAATATAATACTTGGATTATTCTTTATGTAGGCAAAACCCGCTTTGCTTTTTTTGTCTTTTTCCCTATAATTCTCGCATTATTTTCCTCTCTTTTCCATGCCTCATAACACACACTTCGCCATCCGTATTGCTTGACCTGCTGGTCTGGGTATGCACTCCATCATGGATATCATTGCCACGGCTTTTGCGTCCCTCGGACAACAGATCATCACTGACTCAGAGTATCAGTCTATCATCAAGTGAGGACTCAATTATTATGATGTCCATGTCACGAGTGAACAACCATACATCACGAAAGCTGTAGATATCCTCATCTCACTCAACGAGAAGAATATTACTCCGAATCTTGCATCCCTCCGCAAGTGAGGACTCCTCATCGCGAACCAGAAGTGGATAGAAAAAGTCGAAGCTGCCTATCCAGCTCTTCGTACGGATTATGTCGTCATATCTCCACTCATTGAGGACAAGTATGAGAATACGTATCTTCTTGGTATCTTGACTTGATATCTTGGACTTGATACGACAATCTTCGAACCTTCGATTACTCGCGCATTCGCGAAGAAGGGAGACGAAGTAGTGGCAAAAAATATCGCCATCCTAAAGGAATATGCAGAACAAGGAAAGTCAGCAAATACTACATCTCACATGCGAGAATATATCCAGATAGGCAAGACTCCAAAGACTGTCACCTATGGAAACAAGGCACTTGCATATGGTGCGATTGCTTCAGAACTTCAGTACTTCAGTGCGTATCCGATGACTCCAGCATCGACTGTTTTATCTGAGATTGTGAACTCTAAAAAAGTCACATACCTCCAGGCAGAAGATGAGATTGCGGTGATGAACTCAGCTCTTGGTGCATCATTTACTGGTGCTCGTGCGATGGTTGCGACGAGTGGTGGTGGATTTGCACTTATGACTGAAGCACTTTCTTTTGCAGCACAGGCAGAGTTCCCGATTGTGGCAATCCTCTCTCAGCGTGCAGGTCCAAGTACAGGAACCCCGACATATCACGAACAATCAGAGATTAGCTATGCTCTTGTTCCAACATTCGGTGGTGGAGACCATGTAGTACTTATCCCATCTACTATGGAAGAGGGTTATGCTATGGCGGGTCAGGCACTCAACATCGCACAGAAGTATCAGACAACCGTCATCATCCTCACGGATAAGCAATACTCAGAAGGCAAGGTCTCCATCGGAGAACTCACACCAACTCCAGCCAATCGTGGAAAACTCCTCGAGACTCCGGCTGCAGACTACAAGCGTTACGAACTTACTGATGATGGAGTCTCTCCATATGTCCGTGTTGGTACGGAACTCGGTGACTTCATCGCGACGAGTTATGAGCACGATGAGTATGGTGCGACAACAGAGGAGATAGATATGAAAATAAAAATGACAGAAAAAAGAGCACGTAAACTCGAAAACTTCTACGAAAAAGAGGGAATTATGGGGTATCGTATGGTGAATCCAGCAGCGAAGAAGATGATCCTCACATTCTCTCTCACAGCATATACGGCAGAAGCTTGGGTACGAGAAAACCCAGAATGGGGAGTCATCGTCATCACATGCCTCAAGCCTCTCGATGCTCGCCTTCGGGATGTGATTGTCGGACTTGAAAAAGTGGTTTTTGTAGAATCGAACTACTCAGGACAACTTGAAGACTATGTCACCAAGGAATTCGGACTCCGCTTCGTACCAGGTCTTGAGATAGACCATATTCGCAAGTATGATCTCATGCCATTCTTCTATGAGGATTTTGATACCTTAAAATAATTCTCTATGTGAATCCAAGTTGAATTCAATCCTGATCTTGCACTTCGACATATCTCATGTTTTGAGAGATGAGAACGAAAGCTCGAGGAGTGTATCCCAAAGGAGATTAAAACCTGAGAAATCTATCATTTTCTGAAAAAATGACAGAGAAATTTCTACCTCCTTCAGGATGAACCAATACCACTTATCCAGACAGAATGAAATGCTATACTTAGTCGTCCTCATGCTGCAATCCGAATACTTGAAGCAACCCACTTTCTTCTCAATTGAGTTGTTTGGACTCGATGAAAGTATCAGGTACTTGAAGTATATGATACGAATAATCCAGAGATACACTTTGAATGATTCCTTTCTGTAAAAAAATAATTTTAAAATATATGCGCTCTTGACTTACTAACATCCAATGGTGTCCAGGTTGTGGGGACTTCCTCATCATCATGGCTATCAAAAATGCCTTCAAAGAACTCTGAATCCCTTCGCATAAGCGAGTGGTGGTTTCGGGTGTGGGTTGTTCTGGTAAGGCCTCTCAGTATATCGATTGATATGCAGCGGAGACACTTCATGGTCGTACACTTCCATTCGCCACTGGGGTCAAGATGGTTGATCCGTCACTCACAGTTGTCGCTGTTGGTGGTGATGGTGATGGATATGGTATCGGTATGGGGCATTTTATCCATGCATGTCGCCGTGATCTCGATATCACTTATATCGTCTTCAACAATGAGAACTACGCTCTCACGACAGGACAGTCATCTCCGACGACCCCGATAGGAGCCGTTACCAAGACTGCACCAGAAGGCAATCTTATCAAGCCACTTGATCCAGTTGCACTCGCAGAACATGCAGGATGTAGCTTCACCAAGACTGCTCACTCCAAGAACTTCCAAGAACTCAAGGAGATTATCAAGGCAGCAATACAACACAAGGGATTCTCTCATATTGATGTAGAGCAAGATTGTCCGAGCTTCCGTAGATGGGCAATGTAATATGTTATTCCTCCTCCCAACCGATACATGCTATGGACTTGCTTGAGAATTCACAGAGCAAGACTATATAGAGATATACCGACTCAAGGGTCGGGATTTTAGTAAGCAACTAGCTATACTGGTAGAGGATTATGCTGATATGAAAAAATATATTGAGATATCAGATGAGCAGATAGATTTTTTAAAAAAATATCCACATCCATGGAGCTTCCTCGGGAAAAGGCGTATAGATTTTGTATTACCTCTATGGATGGATTCTGAGAAATATCAGATGATCTCAATCCGTGTTGCTCAAGTCTGCATTCCTCCTATTCAGCTATCCAGTCATACATCCAATCTACTATTTCCACTCTTTCTCACGAGTGCCAATCTCTCATGAATGCCAGAATCAAAAACTCTCGCCGAAGCGAGAGAACTTTTTCCACTCGTTGAGTGAATCGATGGGGGTATATGTAGTCAGCCACCATCAGATATATTCTCTATCGGGGAAGATGGAGAGTTACAGTATCTGAGGAGGAATTATTAATTATTTGCGGGACTTGTCAGTTGTTTATCTACTGCACTTGTCACTTTCATTGTAAGGAATTTATTTTTTCTCCAAAATTCAATAACTTCTTGTATTTTGCTAACTTGACGCTGAGATGTTACTCAGCTTATTTTATGTTTTCATATCAATAATTCCTCTAACTTCTCAGGACTGATTGTACATATGTAATCAAGCACTGTGGGTATTTTTGTCGAATAAAAAATGACAGATTCTGTACCTATTGAATGATATAATATACCCATAGCAACACTATTCTTTAGTTCATCATTCTTTGTCGCTCAGAAAATACCTATAAGTAGGATAATAAAATCAGTATTTACTTTTAGACGACTAAGAACATTGAATACATCTTCCGTATCAAATAGGTCAATATTAGAATAATCACCTTTAGATAGGTCAGAAAATATTCAAGAAGTATTCTTCCTAATTCTCCTATCGGGTAGTGTTTTTGAAATACTAGCTTGCATATAATTATTTTATCTTCTACGATTCATTCTTTCTCTAAAGCGTTGTTTTCTTTGTTTTGACGTCAGTTGTGGTCTATCCAAGACACTTCCATGTGGATATTGTCCATCAGTGGATTCTTCTCAGAGAATACCTCTGACTATTACCTCATTAGTTTGTTGTGCTAGAGCAAAAGCTCAGGCTTGAATCATTTCTGGTAGAGCTAGTTGTGGTATTCCTAATACCTCAGGATTAGTTGTCATATTTTTTATTCCAGGTTATCTGTCGTTTGGCGTAGTTACGATTGTGTTGTTGTACGAGAGAGATACAGTCTGGGAGTGAGAGTTGTCACTGGAGATATTGTATCACTTCGCGATAACCAATCGTTACAAGCCCGGGACAGGAGGATGCTCGTTCGAGATCTCCTCAGAGTAAAGTATTGGTATAATATCATATTTCTTCTATAAGTCAATAATCAAACATTTTCTGAACTCGGAGATTGATATTGGCATAGAGTTGTGCTCGATTCTCGATACTATCTGTGTACGGTGTCAGGAACAGGGTTGGATATCTGAGCTTCTGTCAGTGACTTGCTTCGAGTTTTGACTTACCAGTTTTTTCGAATACTTCGATCCCACGGATGATATATGTGTAGTTGTTCACATGGAGCATATCGGCATACGTAGGGTCGATATTATACAGGAGCTTCCAGAGTGCCTCATTGCCGTGTTCCAATCTGTATCTCTCGAGCTCGTCACGACGAGTGAAGTCAGGTTTTTCACCCATGTATCCTCGCTCATAGATGAGAGAGTCGATATAGAGTCCGGTTCACCCACAGAGAACTGGGGTTTTTGATCGTGACTGTATATCTTCGAGGATTGTACTTGCCTCACGTTGATACTCCGCAACAGAGAAGGTCTCATCAGGATTGCGTACATCGAGCATATGGTGGGGAATTCCCCGCATCTCACCCGGGAGTATCTTGCCAGTTCAGATATCGAGTCCACAATATATCTGCCGTGCATCCACAGAGACAATCTCACCATCAGTCATATGGGCAACATCGAGAGAGAGTGCTGTCTTGCCACAGCCTGTCGGTCCATATATGAGGATGATGCCTGTTGGGTTTTCTTTTTTGAATTCTTGTATGCGTTTTTCGAGATTTTTATCCATGTTTCAGTCGATTTTTTACATCATCAATATAGACGTCGATATCCTCTATGAGATCCATGATGATACTTACAACAGGGATACCGATAAGGAGTCCGATGAGTCAGAAGAAGTGTTCTGCCAGGAGGAGTATGACAAAAGTCACAAAAACAGGGAAGTGCACGTATGCAGACACAATCTTGGGATTGAGATAATATGCCTCGATGGTATGTACGATGAGCACCATACCCATACAGGCTATCACTACAGGCCAGCCACCAAGTCCATATCCGATGATGATGATAGGGATACTCGAGATAAAAGTACCAAAGACCGGAACAAATCCAAAGATAAAAACAATAAGTGCAATGGTTACAATATATGGAAATGCTGTACCCTGAAATACGAGTCCAATAGTAAATAATCCGATTGTAGTTAGGACTGTATTCACAAAAGCAATGATACCTTGCGCTCGAAATATGAGTCCGAATCATTTCCCGACCTTTTCTGCCATGATAGAGCCCTCATCATAGAAAAATGAAAAATTCCCTCCCTGAATCCTCTGAAGAAATACACTAATCTGCTTGCGCTCGATGATGAATATATATGAGAGTATGAGAGCAAGGAAAAACTTGAGTAAGATAATCCCACCATCACGAATCGAACTGATAACCTTCTGCCCGACAGTCTCTATATTCTCTGAACTCATGATGTCTACGACGATACGATCGAGACCAAGTTGGAGGCTCATCGATGACTCAAGTCGGATGACGATATCTTGAGCATTTTTGGCCATATCACCAGCACGTCGGATGAATTCACCTATATCTGTTGTTATCTTAGGGAGGAGATTGACGAATATAAAAATCAAAACCATGACAAATATGATATATAAAATAGTGACAATCGTATTGGTTGTGGCATATTTTTCTGCGATTTTGTGTGGTGTATCTTTTTTCCCGTGACTTCCCCAATTATGTATCTTGTGTGCAAAAGCCTCACCTACTTCGAGGAAGATATATGCAAAAAGAAATGTTACAAAAAATAGTATCAAAAAGTCAGACATAAGCCATCAGAGACCCATAAATATAGCAAATGTTCCAAGCTTGCGCATGACGGAAGCTGGGAAATATATCTGAAAAAAACGAAGAATTGTTGGCATAGGATAGTAGGATTAGGACTCTGAACTTATGGTATGAGAGTAACTATGAATCAAGTACCATCTAGAATATATCATCAGCTATATTGGCTTGGAGCTTGGACTCTTCGAGTCTACACTCGACTGACCAATTCCCACCGAATTTCCCTGTAAGTGTTTCTGTGATGATGTTTTTCATCTCATTGGTACTGACACGTGTGTAGTTCCAGTTCTTTGGGAATATGAGGATGAGTTTCAGTCCATCGAGTTCGAAGCGTGCAGTCTTGAGGTCGATGACAAGTGCTGGCTTGGTGGATTTGAGTGCTTCGAGGAGTACTATGTAGGAAAACTGTGGAGTTGTCTTTGGCATTTGGTTCTCGGTGCTTGGTTCTACTTGTGTCTGTCATTGCGAAGTATTAAGCAATCCAGTGCTCTTTTCTCAGACACCGTTCTCTGTACTTTTGGTAGCAAAAGTACCAAAACTATTGGTGGAGGAAAAACTCGCTCCATCTTCGCTTTGCTCATCTGTATTACTCTTTTCTTCACCGCTCGAAAATTCTCCTTGTATAGTATTTTTAGTGGAAGAATTTTTGGACAGGTTTCCTCCCCCAAACCCCGATATATTGCTATTATCTTTCTTCACCTCGATTTTCACTCCCTTTTCATTCCCGCTTTCTGCTTTCTGCTTTCTGCTCTCTATTGCTCCTCTCTTCACAATCTTGAGAAGTGTCATCTCGATGAGGAGCATGCCGTCAGGGATAGCACGGACTCGTGTATATGCCGATTCAAAGTATTCATAGAGTTCTTGAAATGTATGGTAGAGTCCATCGTCGAGGTGCTCGATCATGAGGTCACGGAGTCGGTACATCACCTGTTCAAAAAATCCTCTCGCACTCACATGTATATCGCGAAGACTCGCAATAGTTGTGATGATACTCGCTACATCTGATTCTTTCAGTGACTCAATAACCGCATCTATCTGTGACTCTTCGAGGAGCGAGAGTGTCATGCGGACATGCTCAAGTGAGAGTTCAGAGTCTATCGTATTCTGTTCGAGGAGAGTGAGAGCGTCACGGAGTCCACCGCGAGCGTATTTTGCAATTATTTTTATCGCTGCTTCTTCGGCTTGGATACGCTCCTCGGATATCACGAACTTCAGTCGTTCGATGATATCTGCCTCGGTGATCTTGCGGAAGTCGAATCGGAGCGCACGAGATCGGATAGTCTCAGGCACCTTGTCGACCTCGGTTGTTGCAAGGATGAACTTCACATGCGCTGGTGGTTCTTCGAGTGTCTTGAGCAGTGCATTAAAAGCTCCAGTTGAGAGCATATGCACCTCATCGATGATATAGACCTTGTATTTTCCTTGGTTCGGTTCGAATCGAGCCTTCTCGATGAGATCACGGATATTGTCGACTCAGGTATTGGATGCTGCATCTATCTCGATGATATCGAGCATAGTAGAGTTATCAAAAGCGACACAATTGGCACACGTATGGCACGGGTTCCCGTTCTGTAAGTTGGTACAATTGACTCACTTCGCAAGGATGCGAGCACTCGTCGTCTTACCCGTTCCGCGAGAACCATGAAAGAGGTATGCATGTCCCACGCGGTCGTGTGTGAGTGCATTGCTGAGGATGGTCTTGATGCGATCCTGTCCGATGACAGAGCCCCAATCCTTGGGGCGATACTTGGTATAGAGTGACATGAAAAATTGCGAATTACGAATGAACGAACTTGAGACTCACTATATGAAAAAACCCACAAAAGACAATCAAAAAATCCAACCGAATCGGATGGATTATTCTTTTAATTTTTTACTCAAATTCCTCAGCTTCTTCTACCGCATCGTCGATGAACTGATTCACGAAGTTACGAGAGAGTATCAGGATGCCAACTCAGATAAAAAGTGAAACAAGTGAGGATAATATAGGACGTCACGGAAAGAGGAAGAGGTCTGCGAGATTCCAGACACCACGCCAGAAGAGGATGATGGCAGATCCAACAAGGAATGCCTCAAGCCGACTCTTCCAGAGTTCTGCGCGGGTATGTCTTTTGCGGAATATACGGAGATTCATACAGACTATTGGTTATAGTTCTAGTCTAGCAGATGTCAGTTTTTTTTGCAAAAAAATCAAATGTGGTTGAAAAGGAGAGGATTTTCCTTATAGTGAAGGCATAGTTGACTCATGATATGAATACAAGAAATACACCACATCCACGAGTATCCATAGTTGATGGAGATACACCTTGAATGATTCGTCGTCTAGTGAGACAGGTTCTATTGAGTACGAATCATGCTATTATGGCCTCCTGTTGACACCAATGAACTCCTCAAGAACACTGATGGTATCGCCAATTTGAGTCACGAAGACCCAACCCGCATCAATTCAAAAACTCAAAATAACTCTACTCTAAAAACTCTACACTCTAAACCCTCAACGTCCTATGATCGATATCAAAATTCTCCGTACCAATCCAGATCTCGTCCGAAAAGCACTAGCCGACAAGGTTACCAAGTGAGTTGACCTCGATGCTGTGATGGCACTCGATGCTGCTCGCATATCTCTCGGACAAGAGCTCGATGCTCTCCGCATGCGTCGCAACGATATCTCATCTCAGATGGGCAAGGGCAAGCCTGAGCCAGCGATGCTCGCAGAAGCCAAGGATCTCAAGGAAAAGATCCAAACTCTCGAACCAGAATTCACGGCAATCGAAGAGGAATTCTATGCCCTCTACAAAAAAATCCCGAATATCCCAAGTGAGGATACGCCTATCGGGCATACTGAAGATGAGAATGTCATTGTGAAGGCATGGGGGCATATTCGTGAGTTCGATTTTCCTATCCGCAATCATGCTGAGATAGCAGAGATACGCGGTTGGATAGACAAGGAACGCGCTGCCAATGTTGCGGGTTCACGTTTTGCATATCTGAAGGGTGACCTCGTGAAGCTCCAGTTCGCACTCATCCAGTGGGTGATGGACTCTCTCTCTGACTCTACAGTCCTCGCGACTATCATCGCCGAGCATGGACTCAATGTCTCAGATAAGCCGTTCACACCCGTGCTTCCTCCATACATGATCAAGACTGCTCCATATGATGCGATGGATCGACTCGAACCTCGCGAAGACAGATACAAGATCGAGTGACAAGACCTCTGGCTCCAGTGAAGTGCTGAGCATGTCCTCGGTTCTATGCACGCATGAGAGATATTCTCCGAGGCAGATATGCCTGTTCGCTACCTCGGATATGCGACATCGTTCCGTGGTGAGGCAGGGACATATGGTAAAGACATGGAAGGTATCATCCGTATGCACCAGTTCGACAAGCTCGAGATGGAGTCATTCTCTGTCGCTGAGCATGCTCACGATGAGCACCTCCTCTTCTCAGGAATACAGGAGTGGCTCATGCAGCAACTCGAGATACCATATCAGAAGCTCCAGAAATGTACATTCGACATCGGTAAGCCCAATGCCAAGGGTTCAGATATCGAGGCATGGCTCCCTGGTCAGCAGAAGTATCGTGAGACACATACAGCTGACTATATGAGTGACTATCAGGCTCGTCGCCTCCAGACTCGTGTCCGCAGAACTTCAGGAGAAGTTGAACTTATCCATACCAATGATGCAACAGCATTCGCTTGTGGACGCGCACTCGTGGCTATCATGGAGAACTATCAGAATGCAGATGCAACTGTGACAGTACCTCGGGTACTCAGGAATTATATTGGAGGGAAGGAGGTTATTTAAGAAAAAATCATGAAGATTAAAAGAAAACTACTTACAGAAAATGAATACCTAAAGATTTTTTCATGAGTTGAAACAAAGTTATATGCTCAGATAAAAAAAGAAATATTACAAAATAAGAACATTTCCTGTGATATATTAGATGAATATCTAGATAGACTCGTGCTTCCTGCTAAGTTCTCTATAAATTCTTTTGATATTGCAAAGAAAATGAATGCTACAAACCATATTGATTTATATTACTGGGAAGTTCGATATTTTCTACAAGAAGCCTTTCGAGATACTTATCTTGGGTATCCTTACGAGGCTTATTTGTATCGTAAGATTCTTATGTTGAAATCAGCTTTTACCTCGTGGCTTGCATTTTGTGATAAAATAGAAACTTTAGTTGATATAAAAACAGACTATCCCGATTTCTGGAAGAAATATTGAAAATCAGAAAGTGCAGAAATGATAAAGTGGTGAACTCAGAATACAACAATCCGTCAATTTATTCATGATATTAAGCATAATCATGATTATTTAAGTGAAATTCAATCTGCTGACATGGGGAATGGATACTGGACTCATTCTGCAAATGGAGTGAGCTACTATAAGACATGAGCTTATCCACTTGAATTGGTCAGTGACTTTTATTATCAAGAGTGTTTTCAAAAAATACTATTAGCATTCAATGATGCCGTAAAGATTATAAATAGTTTACCAAGAGCAATTTAGCTTTATGTCCTTCTCCCTCAAACCCTCATCCCAACCTCGTAATTCGTGAAGTTGGGATTTTTTATAGTTTGTTTTATATTCCCCTTGACTTCCACATAGTTCTGTTATGATGGAGGGTATTATTTTCTAACTTTTGGATTATGACTACAGCAGGAATAGACGCATCATCATCCTCACGAGAACTCAGACTCACACTGCCTGTTGCAACCATGAGGAGTGTGTATAATACTCAAGCAGTTCAGAGTAGACTCGAACAACTTTTAGCCAAGGGAGATCCGAGAGAGCATGAGGCACTTCGTAGTACATGGGCACGTATGATCGAAAAAGGTTGAAATAGATTCGCAGTCAAACCGTCAGGAGTGCCCGATATGCAACGTCTCTATGATGCTCTTCCGAATTTCCAAGGACCACTCGATGATATCAAGCGTCATGTTGCGCTTTCTCAGGATTCACAGGATGGACTGGAAGTAACTCCAATACTTCTCCTCGGTCCACCATGAATTGGTAAGACTCACTTTGCGAAGCAGATAGCTGATCTCCTCGGAACAGGAAATACTATTATTCCGATGTCTTCTATGACTGCCGGTTGGATACTCTCTGGGTCGAGTGGTCAGTGGAAGTGAGGCAAGCCAGGAAAGGTTTTTGCGACTCTCGTAGATGGACAATATGCTAATCCCGTAATTGTGGTGGATGAGATAGACAAGGCATCAGCAGATGCCCAGTACGACCCACTTGGGGCACTCTATAGTCTCCTCGAGCATGATACGGCACAGAACTTCGTGGATGAATTCGCCGAGGTACCTATCGATGCAAGTCAGGTGATATGGATTACAACAGCCAACGATGAACGGAGTATCCCTGAACCGATCCGTAATCGAATGAATGTATTCGAGATAGACGCACCAACACCAGATCAGGCACGAATAATAGGAAAAAATCTCTATAGGCAGATTCTTGGTGAGCATGATTGGGGCAATAGATTTGATCCTGAGCCATCAGATGATATTCTGGACATACTCTCTGATACCGTTCCTCGCGAGATGCGTCGTGCTCTCATGGCAGCATTCTGAAATGCGAGACTCGATAACAGATATGCCATAGTTCCAGATGACTTTCCAAAAGCCTGAAATGCAAAACAGAAAATTTGATTCTTAAATTAATGTCATTTCTCTCAAGTCCTCATCTCGACCTCACAACTATCCGTATCGAAACCGAGAGGTGTGTGCTTGTTCCGTTCACTCTCGATGGAACTATAGATATACACGAACTTACGGATGAGTTTTGTCGTGCCAATCAGGATCTCTATGTGAGTCCATTCCTTCCGACATATGAGCAGGAAGTAGAGTACTTGAATTGACAGATAGAATCGATAAAAAGGGGAGAGATAATTGAATTTTTTATCCTCGAAAAAGATACATCCAGATTCCTCGGTGCTACAGGTCTGACTATCGTTGATGGACAGACGATGAATATCTGACTCTGGATACGAGTAGATGAGCATGGGAAGTGATATGCAACTGAGGCATATGCTGGGCTCCTTGATTGGGCTCGCGAACATGTACGATATAACTATCTGAAACACTTACTCAACCCAGACAACACAGCCAGTCGCAAGCTCGCACTCAAGTTCGGCTGAATATTGCAATCAGAGAAGACAGATAGTGGGCATGAGATATATCATATACCACTAAGATAGTTCTTCGTCTTGGAAGTATCTTTGCAATCTTGGAGGATTGGTATACCATGAAGACTTCCTTACCCTTATACCTTATGACTATCCGATACACTCTCCTCACGCTCAGTATCCTCCTATTCTCATCATGTACCATGGGTACACCCAATCCAACTGAGACAGGTTCTGTAGTTCAGACAGGTACAAGCACTATAGATTCAACAGAGTATCAGCAACCCCTCGTAGAGGATCTCTCGGGGAGTGGCGGTGCGTATTATCCAGTATTTGACGGACTCGAGACCAAGGAGATACGTGTGATGCACGATACATGAGTAGCGACGAGGATTTCTTTTATCAACTCAGAAGCCAAGGCAATAGAAGTGAGTATATCATTCCCAGAAGCCTCATGAGCCAATCTCCGTTGGTCACAGATTGTCATGCCAGATGGGACGATGGATGGTCCATTCGGACAGCATGTCGGATACAACCTCAGTCAACTCTGAGGGTATGAGCTCATATTCAACGAGAATATGATGGCAGGGGAACCATGGTCAGGAGAGGCAGATATCACACTGAAACTCCTCGATGAGTCGTATGATGCAAGTGCAGTAATACTCGACTAACGAGAAATCCTCCGATAATTCGGAGGATTTCTAGTATACTATCTCACATCTCTGCATACTCGTGCACTGGACTCATCGATGTTGTAGGCATGAGAATCGACATGTTTCCTCATATCAGTCGAGGAGTTCTCGTATCTCATCTACACGTCCGAGATTGACCACTGTGACACAGCCGATAGGGCAGACTGACTCGATGACAATGCAGTCTCAGTCTACTTTGCAGTAGTTGGCTTTTTCGAGGGCATGCCTGATGTATTGTTCTTCTCATCGATGGAGTAACTCTGCTCATCCGAGGAGGATGACTCATACTGAGAATATTGCGATGATGCTGTAGATGAGTATTTTTTGCATAGAAAAATATGTCCTCAGTATAGTGAAGACATCTTTTTCTCATAATTTTTATATTCCACGTACCTTCATGGCTTCAAGGATTCGCTTCATAGCAACGACGTATGCACCAGTTCGGAGCATCACGTTGTGAGTGCGAGCTGACTCAAGGACTCAGGCGAGGGCTGTCTCCATCTTGAGTTTGAGCTTCTCCTGTACTTCTGCACGAGACCAATAATAGTTGGTATTGTTCTGTACTTGTTCGAAGTAGGATACTGTCACACCGCCAGCATTGGCGAGGATATCTGGAATCACGGGAATCCCTTTTGCAAAAAGTGTTACATCTGCATCTGGAGTGATAGGGCCATTCGCGAGTTCGAGGATGAGTTTTGCTCTTACTCTATCTGCATTGTCTGATGTAATCTGGTTCTCGAGGGCTGCAGGGATGAGGATATCACATTCGAGTTCGAGGAGTTCAGTGTTGCTGATATGTTGCGCTTCAGTGTATTCTGAGAGGGATTTTTTGTTCTTCTTGAGTTCGACGATCTTCGTGATATCGAGCCCGTTCGCATCGTAGATACCACCATGAGAGTCAGATGTTCCGATGAGGATAGCACCTGTCTTTGCTATGAGCTCTATCATATTGAGTCCAGCATTCCCAGCTCACTGGATGACAACCTTTTTTCCTACGAGAGCAGCACCTATCGCTATCATATATGCTTCGAGGACATAGAGTCCACCCTGAGCTGTCGCAGTATCTCGCCCGAGAGATCCACCGATAGAGAGAGGTTTTCCAGTAAATGTCCCTGGTGACCAGTGACCGACGAGCTTGGAATACTCATCCACCATCCATGACATGATAGTACCATTGGTATTCACATCTGGAGCTGGGACGTCATCGAGCGGTCCGATGTACTTATACAGTCCACGCACCCAACCACGAGAGAGTTCTTCGAGTTCGCGTGTTGAGAGTTCCTTCGGATTGACTATCACACCTCACTTACCACCACCGAGTGGGAGATCGAGAGTTGCACACTTGATACTCATCCATGTCGAGAGTGCCATGACCTCGTCACGTGTTACATCCTGATGATAGCGGATACCACCCTTGTATGGCCCGCGAGCTGCATTGTGCTGACTGCGATATCCAACAAAATTCCGTATTTCACCATTGTCCATCTGTACAGGAATATTGACCTCGATAATACGTTCAGGATAGAGTATCTTCGCAAATTCGGTATCATACTGACCCCGGAGGAACTCGTAAGCAGTACGCATCTGAGACTGGGCAGAGAGGAATGGATTATTGGTAGACATAGATTGTTAGTTATTTAATATGAGAATAGTTCTCATTAAAAGTTAGTATATACTTTTTTTCATGAACGCAAGGGAATTTTTTTCTTTGTGTTTTTTTATTGGTGATATGAGCCTTGTTTCCATACTTTTTTAAAAAAGTATCAAAAACTTTTGCTTCCACACTTCGTTTTTGTATCTGTATCAGCTCTATTTCCTAAATTGCAAAATTCAGATACGGTTGCAATTTTTAACGGAAATATTCACTGACAGATTCTAAAAACTTGTTCCGGAAGCACTGAGACAAAGAGTAGTGGATTTGCGTTTTTTTATGCTGTTTTCTCGTGGATGTATCGCTTGATATCCTGAAAGAACGTCGAACGTCACTCGCGCTCTATCTGAGCGTTGATGAACTCAAGTGTCTCTTCGAGGATGGCAAGTCACTTGTCTATCATCTCATAGTCGATGACGATAGGAGGTTCGATACGGATAGTCTTGGCACTATTGAGTGTTCCTCAGACGAGGACACCGCGCTTGAAGAGTTCGGATGCGACTTGGTAGCCGATTTCTTTCGATGTGAAGTGTTGCCCGATGAGGAGTCACTTTCCCGTGATGGATTCGTAGATTTTTGGGTATTTTTTTACGAATGTCTGGAGTCGTGTCATCATATAGTCTCACTTTTCCTGAGCTTGTTTCGGGAGGTCATCACGGAGTGTGACTTGGATACCCGCGATAGCAGCAGAACAGGCGAGTGCACCACCTCCAGTTGTCGTTGTATGGATAAAAGGATTCGGATACATCATGCACTGCCATATCTCCTCAGTCGAGCAGAATGCACTGATTGGCATCACACCACCACCGAGAGACTTGCCCATCGTGATGATATCTGGAACGACTCACCAGTGGTCGACTCACCACATCTTGCCTGTGCGACCGAGCCCTGTCTGGACTTCGTCGGCGATGAGGAGTGCACCGTACTCACGTGTCATCTCGCGGACAGCTGGCCAGTAGTCATCAGGAGGGACGACTGCACCTGCTTCTCACTGGATTGGTTCGAGGATGACACCCGCAACTCAGATGCCGAGTCTCTTACAGGTCTCGAGCTGCGTGCGCATAGCGGCAGCATTCCCATACTCAACAAAATACACTGGAGCACCATAGAGTTGACCTACTCCTTCACGATAGAGAGCCTTACCCATCATGGAGAGTGAACCCATGGTCTTGCCGTGGAACGCATTGACCGTCGAGATAAAAGCAGACTTCTTCGTATACATCTTGGCAAGCTTGATTGCTCACTCATTGGCTTCGGTTCCGCTTGCACAGAAGAAGCTATACTTGAGATCTCCAGGCGTGATATCGGCGAGGAGTCGCGCGAGGACACCACGGAGTGGATCGATGAGTTCTTGTGAGGGCATCGGATTGTGTAGGAGTTGTGCCTGTACAACAGAGATGATATCTGGATGTGACCAACCATGAGAGAAGAGTCCGTATCCACCGAGCCAGTCGATATATTCTCGTCCCATGACATCTGCGAATACCGCACCATGTCACTCCCATTCAGTGGCTGCCCACATACCTCATTGTGTGACAGCTTTGCGGTTATCGAGCCATCACTTGTTGAAGTGTTCAGCGAAGTTGTGGAGGGATTCAGAGATGATCCATTCGGACTTTTGCTTGTTTGGATGTTTTGGATTCTTGATGATATCTATCCAAGTATTGGCATAATCGAGTGCTTGAGAGAGGGGTACAGTCATAGAAAACAAAAAGAAGTATTAGATTACAACAAGAATTATTGTAGGAGAATAATACCTCTTTCTGCTTCAAAAAACAAAATATGAGACCAATTATCATTTGACTTTCGCTCGTGAAGTGACCTTGATATTGGTAAGTTCATGGAATCACCACTTTCCATGTTCACGTCCCACTCCAGATGCCTTGTATCCACCGAATGGATCAGCAGGGATACAGTAGTTCACATTGTTGAGTTGCACCATACCAGTCTGGAGTTCACGGGCGATAGTGTCAAAAGTTGCCTCGCTCTCTGTGAAGACATATGCTCCAAGTCAGTAGATAGTATCATTGGCAAGTTCTATTGCTTCTTCTTCAGTACTGTATGTCACAACAGGAAGGATAGGGCCGAATACCTCTTCTTTCCATACTTTCATGTCTCTTGTGATATTGCCGAGGACAGTAGCTCCAAAATATGAACCAGAGAGTCATGTTGGAATCGGTAGTTCAGCGAGGATATTGGCATCATGAGCGAGAGCATCATCGTATTGTTCCGCGATATTATGGAGTTGAGATTCAGATACAATCGGTCAGATGTCTGTAGTCTCATCCATAGCATCTCCTATTTTCTTCCTCATGATTGTATCGCGAAGTTTTGCAACAAGCTCATCGTACCTACTCTCATGGACGATGAGGCGCTTGAGTCCATCACACATCTGACCTGAGTTTGAGAATCGCATGAAGTAGATTGTCTCGATAACGGAGTCGATGTCAGCATCCTCGCAGACGATACCTGGAGCAGAACCGCCGAGTTCCATGATAGCGGTGATATTTTTCTTCATGGCTTTTTCTCTCAGATGGTTCCCGACATTGGTACTCCCTGTAAAAGTAATCCCATCAATATCCATATCTGTGAGTATATCTCATATGCTGCCATCTCCATATATCTCAGTCCAGACTCATGCTGGAAGATTTGTCTTACTTATGATATCTGCGATGAGTTTACCTGTAAGGATAACTTCCTTGGATATCTTCCAGACGACAGTATTGCCTGCGAGGAGTGGCTGGATACATGCCCACGCCCAGAGCATGACAGGATAGTTCCATGGAGTGATAGCTGCGATGACTCACTTCGGTTCGTAGGTGACAGTGTGTATCTCGGTCTCTGTCTCGTGTGTGACAGTTGGAGAGAGGGCTTCTTCCGCATGTTCGAGATACCAGTCCATATAGCCTATCCCATATCCGACCTCATCTCGGGCGAGCTTAATAGGCATACCCATCTCACGCGCGACACTATGAGCAAGGAGTTCTTTATTCTTTACGAGTTCATCATAGACTTCTCTGAGGAGATTGACACGTTCACTCACTCTCGTATGTGACCATGATGCGAATGCTCATCTCGCACTGGCAACCGCCTGCTCAACTTCTAGGGGAGTAGATGCTGTTACAGAACCTATGATAGAGTGTCATAGAGATGGATTGGTCGAGGAGATGAGTGTCATATTGGGCGTGATTAGGATGTGTATATTTTAATACAAATACCGAATAATACAAAAATTATTCGGTTGCATGAATACGAGAATACATCATTATATATCTTTTATTAGTCGACTTTTTTTACGAACTCAGTTCTGAGTACAAGTCACTTGATCTCAGGGATGTTGGCGCTGATCTCCTCGGCATCATCGGTGAGGCGGATATTTTTGACTTTGGTTCATTTTTTGAGGGTGACCTTGGTTCCCTTGACTGCGAGTTCCTTGGTGAGTTGGACAGTGTCACCTGAGGTAAGAGTGTTTCCAAAAGCATCAACAACAGTTATATCAGACATATTTTATTGGGTTATTACCTTCTGAGTGTACTGATTTTGGGCTAAAAAGAAAATTTCTTTGCATCATTTTTTTCACTTCGCGAGGTTTTTCCTCTTGATTATCTTACAAATGAAGATATACTTCCTGCGTTATTTTTTTTATACCTATTTTATGCGATATATCTTGGCACTTCTCGTATCAGCGCTTTTTATAGCTCTTGGATTCCAGCTTGTTCCGGTCGGTGCTGTGACATCAACTGTCTCTGGAGAGACACGAGCGAAGGTATCATCTTCTCAGATCAAGAAGGTTACTCTCGAACGCAAGATCAAGGTTATGAAAGCAGAAATTGCAAAAACAGAGATTGCTATCAAGTTTGCACAAAAGAGACTCGATGCACTCAAGGCTGCAGGGAAAAACACAAATCTCGCACAAAAGAGACTCGATATCCTCCTCAAGAAAAAAACTACACAGCAAGAACTCCTCGATACACTTCTTCGTGAACTTGCCCTCATCAAATAATCAAAATCCTCCAAATTGGAGGATTTATTTTTGTCTCTCATGTTCGAGGAGCCATACCTTGCGCTCCATTCCTCAACCATATCCAACAAGTGAACCGTCTGCACCGATAACACGATGACAGGGGACGATGATGACGATAGGATTCTTGTTGTTGGCTCCACCGATAGCACGAACTGCCTTGGGATTACCAGCGAGGATCGCCTCTTCCTTGTAACTGCGAGTTTCACCATATGGGATTTTCTCGAGTGCTTGCCATGCAGATTTCTGAAAATCCGTTCCATTCGGTGCGAGAGGGATATCGAATGTTTTTCTCTGTCCTCTGAAGTACTCGTCGAGTTGGAGTATTGTCTGAGTGAGGATAGAATTTTCTTTTTGTCATCCCGTAGGGATCCATTTTTCCTGAACTTTTAGAGATCAAGTATATATTTTCTCATAAGATGATTTTGAAAGGGATTCCTCCTTCGACGGAATGACAAAATTAAAAAAACTGAGTTTCTTTTCAAGACTCTTGCTATCCGCGAATTCGAGCATCACGAGATGAGTCTCACTTGCTACAGCGATGAGGTTCCCGAAAGGTGACGTGATGATGGATTTTGAGTATTTCATATGTGCAGAATGCTATGGGATATTTGCAAGTCTATTGTTCTTGTGTTTTTTTGCAAATCCTTACTATAGTTAGTGTTTATCCTCTAATTTTCTCTTATGATCAAGAATACAGGTTATTGGGATCGTCTTGCTCGAGTGATGGTTGGTACTGTACTCCTTACGAGTTTCTACTACAATCAAGATACATATTGGCTTCTTATTGGTATTGTACCTCTTGTAACGGGATTTATATCATACTGTCCACTATACCAGATCTTTGGATTCTCGACATGTCCACTCGAGAAAAAATAATCGTGTAAAATATTCTTTCTACTTAGAGTAATTTTTGTCACCTTTTCTAGAATCTAGCGTCTCTTCTTTTTAGAGCCATTGCTCATTTTTATCTTTTTATCTTTTTCTCATGAATACACATACTATTCCAGCGATTATCATCGCAGCTGCACTCGTCGTGATGGGTTGGGTGCTCGCGAACAAGCAAGTGACAACTATCAACTCACTTCCAGCCAATGGAACTATACAGACCGTTGCAGAGTGAAAAGTCACAGTCACTCCAGATATCGTCACGCTCTCACTCGCCATCCAGAATCGCGCACCAACATCTCAGGCTGCATATGCCAATGTCAATACAGGTATTGCATCACTCAGGGCTATCCTCAAGGAGGCGGGAGTTGCTGATACAGATATCCAGACAACGAGTATCTACATGAGTCCAGAGTACAATTATGACAATGGTAAGACAACTCCGAACTGATTCTCAGCAACGCACAATCTCTCAGTAAAAGTCAAAAAACTCGACGGTGTGAATACTATACTCGATAAGGTTGCGTCAGTAAATGATGTGCAGATACAAGGTGTGAGTTATGACCTAGGAGACAAGGAAAAGGTCTATACAGAAGCTCGTAAACTCGCCCTCGAAAAGGCTCGTCAGAAGGCAGATGAGATAGCAAAGGTTACAGGTGTCAGTATCAAGAAAGTCCAATCTGTCTCTGAATCAGGAACACCAAATATTACTCCTATGTACCAGAACTACAAGGCTATGGATATGGCTGTTAGTAATATGTGAGGTGGTACAGCCCTTGCTCCAGGGGAGCTTGAATATACAGTAAGTATGAATGTTACATATGAACTTAATTAGTTTCTATTTGGTTTAAGCTTTAAGTATTTCAAAAAATCCCTCGGTCAGGAGGGATTTTTTAGTTGACATATGCCATTAAAGTATAGAATACTTCTATCGGTTGTATTATTTATCTTTATACATATGGAACATTTATCAGATGCATCTTTAAGTCAATCTGCTTCTTCTCTAGATAGAGTTACGGCATTTACTCAACTAAGTCAGGCATATGAGAGATTTACTTCTAGTCTCTTGGGTATGCCAAAAGATGTGAGTGACGCTATTGTTGCTGCAGGAGATGATATGGAAAAAGTTAGAGAAATCTGGAATCAATATACAGATAAACTCATGATGCATTAATACGAGAAAAATCCCTCAGAATTGAGGGGTTTTTTATTTGTCTTCTTTCGCTTTTCCATATACTCGTGTCATGACTCAAGATCAGGCACTCGACATACTCATGATGGGGCAGAATATATTCCTCACAGGAGCGGCTGGAACGGGGAAGACATACCTTATCAACCGTTTTATCAGGCATTGTCACGAGCACGGAATCGTCATCGCTATCACGGCTTCGACGGGTATTGCTGCGACGCATATCGGTGGGATGACGATACACTCATGGAGTGGACTCGGGATACGAGATACCCTCACAGATTATGATATCGACGACATCGTGAGTCGAGAGTACCTCGTGAAGCGATACGCCAAGACGAGCGTGCTGATAATCGACGAAGTATCCATGCTCTCTGGAACTTTTCTTGCCAATCTCGATAGACTCCTGCGTTCCGCACGAGTATCTGTAGAGCCTTTTGGTGGGATACAAGTGATCCTTGTGGGGGACTTCTTCCAGCTTCCTCCCGTATCGCGGGGGAGTGACTTTGTTGAGTTCGCCTTCGAGCATCCTGTCTGGCGAGAACTCAAGTTGATACCATGTGTCCTCACGGACCAGTACCGCCAGTCTGAGGATCCTCTCCTCGATATCCTTACCGAGATACGCTCAGGCAATATCTCACAGAACTCGAGAGACCTCCTCGCATCACGCAATATTGCAGTTGAAACCGAGGATCACACGGAACTCTTTACTCGCAACATCTCTGTCGATACCTACAACGAACAGAAACTGAACTCTATCGTGGGGGATATATTCGTCTTCGATATGCAGTCCAAGTGATGAGACAAGCTCGTCGAAGCGCTCAAGAAGTGATGTCTCGCACCGGAGACTCTGGTACTCAAAATCGGAGCAAGAGTCATGTTCGTCAAAAATAACTTCGATGCAGGATATGCCAATGGCTCTATCGGGCATATTGTCGGTCGATATGAGTGACTCCCAATCATCGAGCTCCTCGACGGAACCAAGATCATCGCTGACTATGTGAGCTGGTCGATAGAGGAAAACGGCAAGGTCAAAGCAGAAATTGCGCAAGTACCACTCAGGCTGGCTTGGGCTATCACCGTGCACAAGTCTCAAGGCATGACACTCGATACTGCAGTTATGGACTTATCTGACTGCTTCGTTCCTGGGCAAGGGTATGTGGCACTCTCACGTATCAGGTCTCTCTCAGGACTCACACTCAAGTGAGCCAATGCAGTAGCTCTCCAGATAGACCCACGAGTGAGGCAATATGATGTACTCTTGCGCGAGGCATCAGAACGAGCAGAGGCACGACTCGGACAGATAGGAGATGACGAAAAAAAGTCCAAAATCAATACCGCTATTCGCAGACTCGGATGAGTGACAGAGAAACTCGATCTCAGTATCGACGGATGAGTGAAGAAGTGAAAAAAAATCCCAACACACCTCGAGACCTATGAACTCATCCTCGCAGGAAAGTCACTCGATGATATCGCGACTCTCCGTAACCTGAAATCATCAACAATCTGGTCGCATGTCGAGAAGCTCCTCGAAGAGTGAAAGACTATCGATCTTACTCCATATCGTCCTGCGGATGAGGAGCGACTCTCTCAGATAATTAAGTGATTCATCATGCTCGGGACACTTTCACTTTCGCCCGTTCGAGAGTATCTCATAGATATACACGATGAGGATTTTGACTATGATGAGGTGCGTATTGCAAGACTTTTTCTCTCGGATGCAGAGCATCGCAAGATAACACAAGATATGCTTTATGCAAGTGAGTGAATAGAGATGTAATTGTCTCATGATTCATACCTGGTTCGTATATCCTGACTACTTGTAATTTTTAGACAAAGATATATCATACAAGACCAGTTTTACTCATATCAAACTCTATACTATGTATTATTCTCTGACTGTAAGTCTCACTACTGCTCGCCTCAAGGCGCTCATCGTCCTCATCGACAAGGTGCAAGCCGAAGCTCGTGCCAATGGTACGGATGAATGAGTCATCCTCGATGCTCGTCTCGCACCTGATATGCTTCCTTTTTCTCGACAGATACAGATAGCTACTGACAATGCCAAGGGCATGGCATCTCGCCTCACTCGACAAGAAGCACCACGATACGAAGATACTGAGACAACACTCGATGAGCTCAAGGCTCGACTCCAGAAAACCATCGACTATCTCGGAACTTTTACAGAAGCTGACTTCGCGGAGGCTGATACTGCCGAAGCTCGATTCCCGTACTTTCCAGGACTCAAGCTCGTGGGTGCAGGATATGTCATCACATACGGGATCCCGAACTTCATGTTCCACGTTGTCACAGCATATGATATCGTCCGTAATCTGGGATTCCAGATAGGAAAAGCAGACTTCATGGGCGGGCAGATAGAATTCCATCCTGATGCTGAATAATTTTATTTTTATGAAAACACCACACCTCGCACTCGACATCCACGACCTCACGAAAATCTATCCAAATGGAACAGAGGCTCTGAAGTGAGTCACTTTCTCTATAGAAAAGTGAGATTTTTTTGCACTCCTTGGTCCCAATGGTGCAGGGAAGTCGACGACCATCGGCATCATCTCAGGACTCGTGAACAAGTCGAGTGGGGAAGTTATCATCGGTGGACACAATCTCGATACTTCAGGTGCTGAGGCACGCATGGGTGTTGGGGTGGTGCCACAGGATTTCAACTTCGGGATATTCGAGAAGCCGTATGATATCGTGATGGCACAGGCTGGATACTATGGTATCTCTCGCGAAGAAGCAAAACCGAATGTCGAGAAGTATCTCAGAGCCCTCGGACTCTGGGAGAAGCGAGACGTCCAGGCACGAACACTCTCAGGTGGGATGAAGCGACGACTCATGATAGCACGTGCACTCGTCCATGATCCACATATCCTCATCCTCGATGAGCCAACGGCAGGTGTAGACCTCGAACTCAGGCTCGGGATGTATGACTTCCTCCGTGAGTTGAACCAGAGTGGGACAACTATCATCCTCACGACGCACTACCTCGAAGAGGCTGAGTCCCTCTGTCGCAACGTGGCTATCATCGATAAGGGAACAATAGTTCGAAGTGGCTCTATGCGCGAACTCCTCGCCTCTATGGAAGATGAAGTTGTGAGTGTGGAACTCGATAAGAAGTGGGAGTGAGATACACTCGAACAATATCATCCATCACCTGAGGATACGACTCTCGATCTCACTATCTCATCTGCATATCCTCTCGACGAAGCAATAAAAATCCTCCAAACTGGAGGATATAAAATCAAGAGCATCAAGCCGAAGAGTGGAAGACTCGAAGAGTTCTTCCTCAAAAGTACGGGAAAGTAATTATTCCCCGACTTTTCTCCAGTTACTTGGCATCGCAGCTTTGAATGGTTTTGGATTTGGTTTCTTTTTTGCTTTTGGTTTCTCTACGCGTTCGGTAAGTGCTCATCGAGACTCTCATTTCTTCACAGGCTTTCACTTTCCGTGCATGAATTTCTTTTTTTCTTCGACTTGTTCGACTTTTACATAGGATTTTGGTGATGCCTTCGGAGTTGGAGTATCTGACTTGAGACCTTTTTGTTCCTCATATGCACGTTCCTTGTTCTTCGAGAAGCTACGTTGTGCACGCTTGCTCACACGACGGAACTGGAGCTTGGCTGCTCCATAATTGGCTGGATTGTTCTCATGTTCGACCTCTGCAGTCGGATCACGCAGGACTCACTTCTTCTCAAAAGTCTTCGGTCGACCTCCTTGAACAGGTGATTTTGCTTGCGTTCCATTATCACGAGATTCTTCGCCGTATGACTTTTTCTCTTCGACTTTTTTCTCGCGATTCCAAGGAGCTGATGGACTATTGTATCCCGTCTTACTCTTATAAAATCCCCGACTTGCAGGAAGCTCGTCCTCACCAAGAGGTTTTCTCTTTTTCTTCTCATAAAACTCTCCACCCGGCTTGCCGAATGGTTTCTTCTTCTTTGGTTTTGTATCGTCAGATGATTCTGACTTTGGAAAGGAACTAAAGGATGCTCTCTTCTCCTTTTTTGGTTTTCCAGTTAAGCTGTCAGTTTTTTTGAAATATGCCATAATAATTGTAATTGGGGTTCCGCGCATAGTACCGTGGAAAGTGTTTTTTGCAAAAGAAAAGTATTTTCCTATACTAGGAGTCTAGTCTTTCTCTATTTCTGTCATTCTGACGAAGGAAGAATCCAGAGTTTCAGTTTTCTTTTCATAACTGACTAGGTACCCCTTGAGGGTAAAAGAAACAAAAGGTTCTTCTTTGGTTTGCTCGTTTTGGATTTTGTATTCGATTCACTTTTGGAAATTTGAAAAACTCGGCGATGCCTCAAACAGTTCCAAATTTCTACAAAAGTTTCATCGACAAAATCGAAAAACTCACAAAAAGAAGAAGCAAATAAAAGCAACAAATACTCAAAATTCACCATAACGGAAGAAGCAGTACCAAAAGTTTACTCGTAATTCGTGCATTTGCGCACTCATAATTTTCTATGAACCCATCTCAACTCTACATATCCTACATGACTATCGTCCGTAAGGAAGTCCAACGGTTCCTCCGCGTGTGGCGGCAGACGATTGTCCCGCCTGTTATCACAACCACACTCTACTATGTCATATTCGGACAATTCATCGGCTCAAGAGTCGGAGATATTGGCGGTATGACCTACATGGAGTTCATCGTCCCAGGACTCGTCATGATGTCACTTATCATGAACTCATTTTCTCATGTGGTTTCGTCTTTTTATATGGCCAAGTTCCAGAAGACGATCGAAGAGATACTCGTCTCACCGACACCGTATTGGGTCGTGATTGCGGGATTCATCACAGGTGGAGTTATCCGTGGTATGGTGACAGGTGCTATCGTACTTGGAGTTGCTTTTTTCTTCACACATATCACATTCGCACATGTAGGTATCACACTTCTCTTTGCGTTCCTCACATCACTCTTGTTCTCACTTATCGGACTACTCAACTGACTCCTCGCAGATAGCTTCGACTCGACGTCTATCGTTCCGAACTTCCTCCTCACACCACTCACATACCTTGGAGGAGTGTTCTACTCTATCACGATGTTGCCACCTATCTGGCAGACGGTTGCACACGCTAATCCTATCCTCTATATGATAGACGGATTCCGCTATGGAGTACATGGAACATCCGATATCGCAGTTGGTATATCACTCTCAGTACTTGTTGGATTCTGTGTCATGTTTTTCCTCATACTCTGGTATATGTTCTCGAAGGGGCAGGGGGTGAGGGTGTAGCTTATAGTTCAATTTCTTCAATTACTTTAATTTTTCCTCAAGTTCAGTCTCAGAATAGAGTGCCAAGATTGCTAGCAATAAACGCTTGTCACTCTTTAAAAACGATTACTCAGTATATTCATGGTGATTTCTCGTGGAGACTTCAGTCACAAATAGTTTCACAAAAGGCACAAATTGATATATATTTTGCTAGAGAAATACATGTTGAGTATGCTTGGTCTCCAAGTGTCCAAATACTAATCCCATAAGGGAACTCACTAATATCCTCTTCTCTTGTGCATACGATATCTGCCCATTCTGTACTTGGAATAGACTTTCATATATAGATACTTTTTCACTCAAAAAACTTTTCTAGTATGATTTTTAATTCAGAATCTGGAATTTTCTTAGAATAGTATACCCACATAAAATAAAAGTTATAAAGATATCTTACTCCATATATTCCTCCCTCACTCAAAAACTCGATTCTCCACAATCTGATATCATGTCTCATGGAATAAGTCAGCGAGTTCCTCAGTTGTGAAGCCGTGGTAGTAGCGTGAATGTTCTCAGATTTTGATATCATAGTCACCGTCTCATCGGTGACTTTTTTCATATTTTAACTGCTCTCTGAGATTCCAATTCGTCATGTAGATTGCACCATTTGGGGTGAGATATTTTCTTATATCTTCGAGGACCTGGATTCGTTCTTCACGTGTTTCAAGATGATGAAAAGAGGCAAGGAATATGATGGCGTCGTAGGATTCGGGTTTTAGATATTCTGAGCTTCGGAGTGACTCCATCGGGCAGACCTCGAATTGGTAGTCACTATGCAATTTGCGTGCTTCGGCTATCATGCCTGCTGAGTTGTCGATGCCGAGGTAGTTAATATTGTTATGTACTTTTCATGATTGAAAAGTACCAAAAGCTCCCGAGGGGGAGAAAAGCACCCCAAGGGTACTTCCAATCTCCGCTTCGCTTCGAAAGGGGCGCTCGTTCGCTTCGCTCATCAATATATTGCTCTCATCTGACTCAGACAGTTCCTCCCCCTCGGACTCCCCATTTTGGGTTTTCATCTTTTTCCCCCCAACTTCCAGTTCACTAGTTTCTCCAATATTCCAAGCTTCCAGAAACCGTCCATTCCCACACCCTACATCGAGCACACTCGTATATCCACACTGCCTCATATCTCAGATGATAGCATCGAGCTCTCACCAGTGGAGATTCTTTCTTGAGTTCGAGAATGTAGTTGCATATGCATCGTAGTTGACCATATTGTTATTCTTGTTTCCAATCTGCTTGCCAGAGAGCATCTTCGGTTCTATAGAGAGCTCATCCAGGATATATGGCAAGGATTGTCCCATCGATAATCCATATTGCCTCGTTGCCACCACGATATATGAACAAGAGTGCCTCTGGAGTTTTTATAAAGATGTTTCCTTCTGAGTCTACGAATTCAGCATCACTATAATCAAGATGATTTGGGAGCTCGATACTTCTCGTTCGGTCAACTGGATCTTTTTTGTGTCTGATGAGCAGGTAGGTTTTTCATTCCTTTTGTCAGATGATGACCATCTCCGTTGAGACAATCTGGGCGAATGTTATGATATCAAGAGAGGTTCTTACTGACTCTCATCATGACTGTATAGGCCTGAGGAGTCCACCGGAACTGATATAGTACTCACCATCAAGTGTGTGTATGTTTCTGAGGGCGCCACTATAGGATGATGGCATACGTGTGTATCCTCGATACATATCGATGATATTGCCACTCTGAGTCTGTGCAAGTCAGCGATATACATCAGTTATACCTGTCATGTATATGTTATTCTCAGTATATATACTCTTGACCGCTGGGCAATAGAGTGAGTTATTGCTTATCCACTGAGCACTCGGACACGTATTTACAAAATTTTCTCGCTCATCATTGCCTCTTGAGAGTCTCTCACCTCGCCACTCATAGAGCAGAGATCAACTCTGAAAATATATACCACCAATATGCTTGAGACTCGTATTCCTCGTGACAACTCCAGTATTGCTCACTACACCAGATGCCGTGAGTCCACTTGCAGTCTTGATGAGGTATGTATCGTTGTCTACTTGGTATGCTGTATCTATGTTTGTAGTTTTGGTATATTGTGGTATAGGGAGGAGAGATATCTCTTCGATGAAGTAAGGTTTTTCCTTATCTATACTGAATTTAAGGGTATTTTCACGATATCAAGGACTCGCAATATTCATGATATATTCCCCATAGTTCGTCATACGTTTTTCATTGTTTCCATATGCCCCACTTCCAATTGTTATTATAGCGGTAGTTGGTACAGTTTTTACATTGATGATACCAAAAGATCGAATCAGATCTTCAAAATTGCCACTTGCTGTACCTGTAGTATCTTCTGAGAACATACGCTTGAGTCCAAGCTTTACATCAGGATAATACCCCTGAAAGAAGAAGTACAAAAATGTTGCAAAAAGAAAAACCGTAACCCAAAACCATCGGGCATTTCGTCGTTTTTTTGTGACTTCTGTGTGGTAGGTTTCAATCATAGAGAGTGTTTTACAGGATAACAGTATTACAGTTTTACAGATTTTTTATACGATATAAGTCAACCAATCATCTTAATTATCTCATTCAGCAATTCCTCAAGACTTCTAAATTCAGCTTCTTCTATATACTGTAGTCTTTTTGCTATAATTAGTTGAGTTTCTAGTTCAAGAGCAGAACCCTTAGCTATGTAGAGAAAATGAATATACTCCGCCTCTCATCCTCTTCCACTTCACTCTGCTATATTACTAGATATGGAGATAGTTGCTCGTCGCATCTGGTCAGAGAGTCAATACACTTCTATTTTTGGAAATTTTTGTGTAAGCCTATATACCTGTTCCACCAAATCTACTGATTTTTGCCAAACTTGCAGCTTTTTGTAGTACGTGGTTTTTAGTTCTGTCATACTGTTATTCTTTTAAACTGTAAAACTTATTTTCTCTTCATCTTCTCTGTTGTATCAAAACTATCTATGCGTTTTCCAAAAAAGAGACGGACTTGTGACTCGATAGCGGGGATAGAGAAGAGTGTGAGTGTGAGTATAGGTACAGCAATCCACTGAATCAGATTCCAGACATAGTCTGCTAGACTGAACTTGACGTATCGTCGCATGATATGCACAGACAGTATACTCGGTACAACAACAGTTGCAAAAAGTATCGTAAAAATAATTGAACTCGCAATTGGAACCGTAAACGCTGCTATAGACTGATCTATGGTCGTCACGAGACCTGGAACATATCAGATAAAAAACAACATAAATGGACCTCCAGCCCAGAAGAGATGATTGTATATGAGATAGGTTGTTTTACGGATTTTTTCCCAGCGAGAGATACGCTTATTCGCGATAAAAGCAGGAAGAACGAACTCTATATCAGTACATCCCCATGACCAACGTCTGAGTTGCTTGTACTGAGAGCGAACAGTTCGATATATGTTTTTTTCGTCTACGAGATCCATCTCACAGATTGCTGGTGTATGGATGATTCGGAATTCTCCATCCCAACCAAAATAACTTCTCCAGTATTGCATACCATCTTCAACTATCGAAGTTTTGCTCCAGTAATCTGCCTTGTGGAGACACTTGAGACTCTGTCAGTATACCGCGAAGTTACGGTAGAATTCTGGATTCTGACTCTCAAAAAACTGCCAGAGCGTTGTACCCATTCCGATGATACGAGCAAAGAAGTGACCATTTTTCCAATTGTTGGAATACACTGGAGTATACTGATAGATTGCATGATCACGATAGTCAGTACCGAGGAACGTAGAAGTAATAATCGAGAAAAAGTGTTTTTCAACCTTAGTATCTGTATCGATAGTCGAGACAAATGTATGGCTTGGATCGAGTGAAACCGTCTTCTCATATTCTCTGATGGCATGAGTGATGTTGGCTCACTTTACCTTTCACTCGTCACGGAGTCATTCTGGGTGTACGATATTGACTATATTGATTCACTTACCAGTGTATTCTGAGATTATCTTTTCTGCATGTTTTTGTCAGTATGGTGCACGAGTTTCTGTTGCGAGTAGGACGGTGATATTTTCCGGATAGAGGTATTCAGTTTTGAGTATCGAGAGTATATTTTCCTCTATCACATCATACGGCTCTGTATATATAGGCACTATGACGATGTGTTTGAGATTTTTTGCACCTCGCTGTATCACGGGGTCTCACCGCCAATCCCGTCCCTCGAGTCTGAGGAGCTTGATATACGACTTCAGAACATAGTAGTACGATTCGAATACCTTCACACTCCAATATGCGATATAGAGTGCGATAAAAAAAAGACCTATATGATAATTCACCTGCATAAGTACTATCGGAAGGAGAAAGGTGCATATCAGGGCAAGGAGTGGTATCTTCGGGAGCCAATATGTGAGGGTGGTATACTTGTTCATAGATTCCGGCGGATTATAGACAAAACACTAAATTTTGCAAAAGAGAATACTATTGAAAAAGCCCCGCCTGCGGACAGGCTTGGGCTTTCTTGGGTTGGGTCTTCTATGAGAGTGATGGATATTTTCGCTTTATCCATTCGAAAATCTTGTCAATCGCATAGTTGAGCATGAAGAAGAAGACATTGAGTACCGTGATGAGTACTAGTGTGCTCAGTGAAAAGTCTTCTGCCCGAGACACAATGGTAACCAGGGCAATGAATATCAGTATTGCAATACTCACAATACCCCATTTCACTTTTTTGCTCTTTCTGCCTAACGCGATACTCACCAGAATTCCTGGTGAGACAAGCAAAAGGAAGAATGCCAAAAGCATGTAGTCCATATCGTATTCTCCTTTCAAGAGAATTTCCCCCCAACCAGATTCCACTGATTGGAGGAGTTGAAAAACAACCCTCTAAAATAGAGGAACCATGAGTGAATTTTACTTTTTAAATATTTATTGTCAAATTTTGATTGGATTTTTTAGAGAAAAAGTGTATTTTGAGTTCCAATAATTCTTCGGAGCATGGATTGCTTCGTTCCTCGCAATGACCGAAATATGAACACCCCACTTTTCACATCTCATGGTTTCGAACTCTCAGATACAGAGCTTGCTCAGTTCGAGAAGTTCCTAGAACTCTTCGTGGCATACAATAGTCATACCAATCTCTCTGCCATACGTGATGAGGAGGGGATTGTAGAGAAGCACTTTATAGATTCATTGTATGGTATAGCGAGTATAACAGAATCACAGAACAACAGTATAACAGAACAAAAGTCATCAAGAAACAGTAGAACTGTAGAGCCATGAAACCGTAAAACTCTTCGTCTTCTCGATATCGGTTCTGGTGGAGGATTCCCAGGGATTCCACTCAAGATTGTCATGCCAGAACTTCAGGTGACCTTGCTTGACTCCGTAGGGAAAAAAGTCAAAGCCATGAATCACTTCGTAACAGAACTCGGACTCACGGATATCACAGCAATTCAGGAGCGCGCAGAGATACTTGCAAAACAAGGTGAACATGCATGACAATACGACTTTGTTGTCTCACGAGCAACGGCATATATGACCGAGATACTTACTTGGGCAGAACCTTTTCTCTCGCCAACTGGACGGATCATCCTCTACAAGATGCCATCAGAAGACGAACAAAAAGAGATACGAAAAATATCAAAAAAACTCTGACTCGCACTCGAATGAGAACTCACATACGAGCTTGGAGACAAGGAACGTATTCTCTATACTTTCGTACGAAGATAATACATATACCCTCTCTGGTATTCTTATTTTCCCACCCTAGTGGCTAAAAGTAAAGGAAAAATCACGGATTTCAGTTGCGTGATGCGGGCTATTTTATATACTACGGGTGTTATTTCCTAATATACTCTTCGTATGATCACGTTCAATCGAGAAAAAGTTGCTTCTCATGCAGCTCCAGTGGTACTGTGGACTTGGATTGCTTTCGCTTCATTCTATACCCTCGCTTCTTTCGCTTACCCATTCATTCAGGCAACGCAGCTAGAGTCTGCTCGTCAGACAGGATATATGCAAGGAGCCAATGATGCTTCTCAGCGAGCACTTCAGTCTTTCTCTGGGAATGTATTCCAGAATGGACAAAATGAAGGACAGCAAGTTGTTGTAGCTCAGCTTATACAAGCCCTCTCTCAACAGCTCGAAGGTGGTTGTAAGGAAGTTGTTCCTGTTACTATCGGAACTGGTTCAATCGGAATACTCAGTACAGCGTGTCTTCAACAGCTCACTGCATCAGGTGTTACAGCAACTGATGTTACTGAATAGAATCCCTTGGTTTTAGCTTTAAATTCAAAATCTCCTACTGGTCATAGGGGATTTTTTTAAAAAGTTTTGACAACAAGATGACTTTTTATACAATGCCTGAGCTTTCAGAAAATACGCGGGTGTAGCTCAATGGCTAGAGTCTCTGCCTTCCAAGCAGACTGTTGTGGGTTCGAGTCCCATCGCCCGCTCCACTTCTTTTGAAAGCATTTTGTTTAAAAAGGTTCCCTCCTTTTTGGGCGTATAGCTCAGTTGGTTAGAGCGCGACACTGATAATGTCGAGGTCCCTGGTTCAACTCCAGGTACGCCCACCATAATTTGACCCATATCGGAGACTGGCGCAATTGGCTAGCGCACGTGCTTTGGGAGCACGGGGTTGTGGGTTCGAGTCCCACGTCTCCGACCATTTTGATACTATTGGTTCTCTCCTGTGCGCTCGCGCACATAGCTCTGTGAGTCACGAGGCTCTCGGGTTCTGAGTCCCACGTCTCCGACCATTAGTTTTTTGTCTTGACGCCATCGTCCAGTGGTTAAGACAACGGGTTTTCATCCCGTAGACCGGAGTTCAATTCTCCGTGGCGTTACCATATATACCTTATAAAAATCTATCATTGTGTAGATTTTTTTATTTGCAGTATTCTTGCGTGTGTAGTATCTTCTTTGAGAAAATATGAGATTATTTTCCGAATTGAACCTAGCAAAAGCTAGTGCCATAAGAATATAATAGTTCTCTTTTTGGAACTTACTCTATAGTTGTTATTTCTTGCTCTTACAACGAAAAATGAGTTGATTTATTCTCTCTTGGAAGTATAATTTCCCTGTCCAAGTTTATTGGCGTTTTTGTTAGTTAATCCTTATTGTATGAAAAAGAATCTTATTGTTCCTGTTCTTCTCCTTGCTACCTCTCCATTCGTTGTGAGCTGTACAAAGAGTCCAACTGATATGCCTCCTCCACCTCCAGTAACTGGGGCAACAGAGACTGTAACTCCAGAGACACCAGTTGTTCCTGTTGAGACTGTAACTCAGAGTGGCACCACGGCAACAGAGACTGTAACCCCAATGGCACTTACTCGAACAGAGACAGTTACATATGCAAGTCCAGCGAGTCCTCAGGATCCAGTTGAGTTCTCTGTGACAGTTACTGATGGAGTCATCACTGCAGCATCTGCAACTCCTAAGTCCGACAATGATATTTCAAAAATGCGTCAAGCAGCATTTGCTGCTGAAGTCTCTACAAAAGTTGTAGGGAAGAAAGCTGCTGATCTCGATGTAGATGTAATTGGTGGTTCTTCACTTACAACTGCTGCATTTGAGACTTTTGTTCACTCATTCTAATAGTTTCTCTGAAATCCCCGAAAGGGGATTTTTTACTGTTTTCTTACCTAGAATAGATACTATCTGTGCAACGTATATAAAATATCATGAATAATACAACCTCTCCTCTTCTTCCAGTTCTCATCCTTGTATCACTTGCTTTCCTCTCGTCATGTACGACAAGCACATCCGATACAGTTGTGAAGACCTCGCAAACATCAACAGCAGCAATTCAAGATAATACTCAGAAGACCATGACATCTTCTATAAAAACCACCACAATAGATACCTCATCTGTTACAACGATTGCAGATAATACGATAACCAAGAACACAACCTATAGCACAGATCATGGTAAGCACAGAGTTACTGCGAGTTTTGCACTCACACAAGATACTGACGGGACTATCACTGCTGTGACTGCAACGATGACGAGTGGAGACCATGAGAGTAGGCAATATATCAATAGGTTCAACTCTGCAGCCAGGAGTCAGATAGTAGGCAAAAAAATATCTGAACTCTCACTCTCAGCTGTTGGTGGTGCAAGTGACACAACAGATGCATTCCTGCAGGTTGTGAGCTCACTCTAATACTCTAAAAAAGACCAAGACGATTTGGTCTTTTTCATATTTTCACTAATATATATACATATGCAAAAATGGAGCTATGACATCATCGGTACACATCTCGGACTCGCTATCGATACGGAAATGGATTGTACTCATATCTTTCATGAGATAGAGACTCGACTGCAGAACTTTGAAGCAAAGTTTTCACGCTTCATAGAGGGGAATTGGCTCCATGATCTCAATGTCTCTCGTAGATGAATACTTGATAATGATGCCAAAAAAATGCTCTCTTTTGCACTGGATATGGCACATAAGACAGATGGATACTTCGACCCGACAGTAGGGAAAAAGCTCACAGAACTCGGATATGGAAGACCGTGAACAACGAGTCATGAACCATGAACAATTATAGAAAAATGATTCTGAGATTATCGAGATATCGAAATTGATTGAGATACAATTAGTCTCCATGGAGATACCCTTCTCGAGTTTGGATGAGTTGGGAAGGGGTACCTCATAGATGTGATAAAGGATATTATTACGAATAATAATCTTATAAAGCCAGATACTCGTTATCTTATCAACTTCTGATGAGATATGTATGGACGTGGAGGATGGAAGGTAGGACTCGAGAGCCCATTCGCTTCGGATGAAGTCATAGGAACTTACATCCTCGATGATGGATTCCTCGCATGTAGTGCGGGGACTCGTCGCAAGTGGGGAAGTCATCATCACCTCATCAATCCGCATACAGGAGAATCTGCCCGTGAAGTGGTTGCCAGCTATGTCGAGTGAAGTTCTGGTATCTCTGTTGACTCATATGCGACAGCACTCTGTGTGATGCCATGGGAACGTGCCGTTGATACACTACAAAAAACTCCAGAAATCTCTGGAGTTATCGTACGACATGATGGAACACTTTTTCAAAAAAAAGGAAGTCGGATGGAGGTGTTTGCTTAGATGGCTTACCTGATTGCTTACTTGAAATATGTACGTATCTCAAAGAGGAGATAGAGTCCGATAAGTGCCCCGAGAATCTGTCCGATAGCGAATCCCCCCAAGACTGCCCCGACAATTGAGACGAGTTCAGCCCAGAAGAGGAGATCCCAGCCTGATTTTTGATTCTTTTGGAGCTTCGGAAAAGCCATAAAATACAATGCTGTAGTCACAGCGAGCACAATCATCGCAACTATAAGAAAGATATTCATCTGACCGTATACGCCGATTAGTCGCCCCATCGGTGAGAAGAAAATCTGTAGGAACCCAATGAGTCCGATGACTCCAAAGATTCAGCCTATGAGCGCAAGCCATGGAACTATCTTAACAAGGAACTCTCTCCACTCTAGTGGAAGATGAGGCATCTGTTCGAAGAGTTTGACTCATTGTGCCTCGAGGAACTGAGATTGCTCTGTGAATTGGTTCATATGATAAAAAGGTAAAAATATAAAGACGGAAAAACTGTAAAAAGTGGGAATCTGGGGAATTCACCCTATGGAGTATTATCTATTGCGCACATAGATGAGCTTGTATCGTGACTTACCTCCATCGTTGCGCTCTACTATCTCGAACTTGTCTGTTGCTGCGAGGAGAGGAGTGAGCTTGTTATAGCCATAGTTACGAGGATCAAAGTTCGGTTGCTTCTTCTGGAGGAGTCCACCGACATCTCCGAGGAACGCCCAACCATCTTCGTCAGCAAGATCTGAGACTGTATCACGTATCAGTTCGATCACTTCTGGCGTGATGACATCGAGTTCTGGGAGAGCAAGTTCAGAAAAAGGGATAATCGTCTCTCATTTTTTTCACTTCTTCTCAGATGGGGTTATATTCTTTTCTGGTTGTTTTTTGAGAATCTCTATATAGATGAACTTATCACAAGCGACAATAAAAGGTTTTGGTGTTTTTTTCTCACCCATGCCGTAGACTGCCATCCCTGCTTCTCGCAGTCGTGTCGCGAGTCGAGTGAAGTCAGAATCACTGGAGACGATACAGAATCCATCGACTTTTCCAGAGTAGAGGAGATCCATCGCATCGATGATCATCGCAGAGTCCGTCGCGTTTTTGCCGACAGTATATCCGTATTGTTGAATTGGCGTGATAGCATGTTCTAGGAGGATATCTTTCCACTTCGTGAGTCCTGGGCGTGTCCAGTCACCATAGATACGCTTGATGGTTGGATTACCATACTTGGCAATCTCTTCGAGCATCTCCTTCACATATGCGGAAGGGATATTGTCACCATCGATGAGGACAGCGAGTTTTTTGTCTATATCCATAATAGAGTATAAAATATAGCGTAATTGTAAGCTTTTTGTGTCTGATTGCAAGATGCTTTCTTCAGGAATTTTTAAAAATGATTTGCTTTCATTTTATAATTTCATAAAATGATAAAGTGATCACAAACAAAATTATGTCCGACTTACAACAAATACAGTCCGAAATGTTCGAGAAAGAAGACCTCCTCCTTGAGATGTCTGGGGTATTCGGCGCACTTGCATCAGATTGTCGACTGGAGATCATCTATCTCCTCCTCCGTGTTGATGCTCTCCCATCTGGCGAGATAGCACGACTCACGAACTGTACACCATCGCAGATATCGCAATATCTCTCGAAGATGTACGACGCAGGAATACTGAAAAAAAACCGAACATGGAAACAGGTAGAGTATTCACTCGATAAGTCTGATCCATTCGTGCAGGGAATCCTCTCGATCCTCTCGATGTATATGAAATAGTTCTAATCCTCTTCTCTATGACTCTTCTTCTTGCCTCATTTTTGGCGGGTATTTTGACCATACTTGCACCGTGTGTCCTCCCGGTACTTCCAGTAGTTCTAGTGGGGAGTCTCAGCGAGAAGCAGAAGTGGTATCCATATCTTGTGATACTCTCACTCGCACTCTCAGTAGTACTCTTTACCGTAGTTCTCAAGGTCTCAACAGTGTTCATCGATATTCCACAGAGTTTCTGGAAGTATCTCTCATGAGGCATCCTCCTTGCACTCGGACTCATCTATATATTCCCACATGCATGGACATGGATAGCGACTCGCCTCAGACTCTCTCGTTCGAGTACTTCACTCGACAAGGCTCAAGACATAGGTAATCCTGTGCTTCGTGCTATCATCACTGGCGCAGCCCTCGGTCCAGTATTCTCGACGTGCTCACCGACGTATACACTCCTCCTTGCGACTGTATTCCCAGTATCGCTCGTCGCAGGTATCGGATACACACTTGTCTATGCTCTCGGACTCTGACTCGTGCTCCTTATCATCGCAAGTTGAGGACGCAGTATCATCGCTCGACTTCGCATATACGCAGATGAACGAGGTGTATTCAAGAGAGTCCTTGGAATTGTATTCGTTCTTATCGGACTCATGATCATCACATGACTCGATAAAAAGTTCGAAACATATGTACTCGATAGATTCGATGTATCTGGCATCGAGACATGACTCCTAGATAGACTTTGATTATAGAGACTTGCAGTGAAGGGAAGTGTGCTTCTCTTTCTGGAATTCTTTCCATTTATTTCCTCATTCCATTGAATCTATGAAAACAACACTTATTGCTCTTGTAGCACTTACATTGCTCTCTTCTTGTACGCCAACAACACAGAAACCAATTGTTCCAGATAGGACGAACCCTTCTCCTATGATGGACGACAAGATGATGTCTGGAACTGATATGATGGAAGAAGATACTATGATGTCGGGCTCTATAGAAAATCCTATGATGGATGATGATATGGATAAAAAAATGGATGATGACATGATGTCTGGAACGGATATGATGTCAGATGACAAGATGAAACCTGAAGCCATGATGCAAAAATCCACAGGATATATCGAATATGATGCAGCAAAAGTTGATGCAGCGCTCGCATCTGGACAGAAAGTTGCACTCTTTTTCCATGCGACATGGTGTCCGAGTTGCAAGGCACTCAATACTGCGATTACGAGCAACATCTCCGCTATCCCAGCTGATACACTCATAGTCAAGGTCGACTATGATACAAGTGCCGGACTCAAGAAAAAATACCGTGTCGTTGGGCAGCACACAACAGTAGTACTCAATGCTGACGGAACTGAAAAATCCAAAAAGCTTGGAGCGAGAAATATAGCTGAAGTCCTTAACTAATCCTGTATGCAAAAACAATCACACACATTCCTTCGTTTTTTCTCACTTCGCAATATACTTCTTATATTGCTCACTGGGCTTATCGGGTACATGTTTGTCTATCCGAAGGTGGCAGGGATTTTCTATAACTATAACCGTGAAAAAACTATGAATACTATCGAACAATCATGAACAGGTACGGCGCGAGCATACTTCGCTGGAGGGTGTTTCTGGTGTATGGAGGGGATTTTTGAATCTCAAGACGGAGTGACTGAAGCGATATCTGGATATGCAGAAGGGAGTGAGGCAGATGCTGACTATGAAAAGGTCTCTGCCTGAATTACTGCTCATCGCGAGGCAGTGGAAGTTATCTACAATCCGAGTGTGATATCGTTCGAGCGACTCGTCGAGCTCTACTATACACAGATAGATCCAACCCAAGCAGATGGACAGTTCGCAGATAGAGGATTCCGCTATACGACTGCGATATACTATCAGAACGATGATGAGAAAAATATCATCGAAGCCAAGAGACAAGAACTCGATACTTCTGGAAAATTCACCTCTCCGATTGCTGTGAAGACGGTTCCATTTACAACATTCTTTCCTGCTGAGGAGTATCATCAGGACTATTATAAAAAATCCGCACTCAAATACTCACTCTACAAGAAGTGAAGTGGTCGCGAAGGATATATCGAGAAGACATGGTGAAAAGAACTCGACGCACTCACCGAAGAAGACCTCAAAAACAGACTCACGCCTATCCAGTATGAAGTCACACAAGAGGAAGCAACGGAACGTCCATTCACCAACGAGTATCATGACAACAAAAGACCAGGAATCTATGTAGATATCGTCGATGGGACACCACTCTACTCGTCGCTCGACAAGTATGATTCTGGAACTGGATGGCCGAGCTTTACCAAGCCAATTGACCCCAATGCTGTAAAATTCGAAGAAGATAAAAAACTCTTCTCAACTCGTATCGAAGTCCGCTCCAAGAATGCAGACTCTCATCTCGGACATGTGTTCGATGATGGGCCAGCGGATAAGTGAGGGAAGCGTTACTGTATGAACTCTGCGGCACTCAGATTCATCCCGCTCGAAGACCTCGAGAAGGAAGGGTATGGAGAGTATCGTTCACTTTTTGATGCGCAATAAGTTCCTTGTTTCTGTCATTCCCGTACAGGCGGGATTCAGCTTTTTTCTTCCGTACTTTTCATGATTGAAAAGTACCAAAAGCTCCCGAGGGGGACAAAAACTCGTTCGCTTCGCTCATCGATAGATTGCTCTCATCTGACTCAGACAGTTTGTCCCCCTCCGTCTCCCCATTTTGTGCTTGCATCATCGACAAAATCGAAAAACTCACAAAAACAAAGAAGCAAAACTGAACCAATAGAAACAAAAAATCATCAATACCTAATTTTAATTCCCGTGAAAAAACTCATTGCCATCATCTCATCGAGTGTTGCATTCGCATCGCTGTGTTGCCTCTCATCTGTTGTGATTGTTGCTCTCGGACTTGGTTCAGTCAGCTTTGCGGCTTCACTTGCAGATAGCTTCTACGGAGAGTACAAGTGGTACTTCCGTGGATTCGGGATGTTGTCACTCGCATTCTGACTTGTCTGGTATTTTCGTAGTGAGGGTATCTGTACTCTCGACCAGGCCAAGCGCGCCCATAAAAAGATACTCAATACCATCCTCCTCACGCTCTTCGGTGGAGTGTTCGGATATCTCATATTCCTCTATGTCATCGTCCATTATATTGGAGTCTGGCAGGGAATCTGGAAATAGTCCAGAGAGAACCTTTTGTGAGATAACACTTTTTCATATACTCAGCCTGTTTCTTTTTTACCATGTATATGAATCCACCTAACGATAGAGAACAATATACTCAATATATCAATGAGTTGCGCACACTAATAACTGAAAGATGATTGCTCATCCCGAGTCCTATCTTTGGGAGTATCCGGATTATCATGTGTTATGTTTTATATGTCGCATGACTCTTTTTGATGCCATATATGGGAATGATATTTACTGTATTGTATTTTTATATACTCTTCATAGAGTTGGCTTATATCTCACATGATCTGATGCACAATCAGTATTTCAAAAATCGAAGAATCAATCTCATTCTTACATATATCTCTGGAAATCTCCTGATTGGACTCTCACAGTCTTGGTGGATAAAAAAACACAATATAGGGCATCATAACTTCACGAATTCTGACAGAGATGATACTGACATCCGCGACTATGACGAGATATTTACCAGAAATCCAGGAAGATTTCCATTGTTTCACAAGTACAAAAAAATACTATTTTGGGGAGCCAATTTTCTCGTATATCTTACCCTCATAGCACAATCTTGTCGATATATTTTTATGTCAAAAAAATATTGAGAGATTGCACTTTTCGGACTTTTTCTCCTGATTTTCCCAGGGAGTCTGATATTTCACTTTGGATTTATGCTGGGATTTCTCGTCTTTCTCTCTATAGCTCTTCTTGCCTGATGGCATCTTGCTCTCGTCTTCATGGTGAATCATATAGGTATGGAAGTCATCGATGGCGACAAGATACGTGAGTATACATGGCTCGATCTCCAGACACGTACCTCGAGAAATATCCGAGGATGAGTGATTGTTGACCACATCTTCTGATGACTCAACAAGCAGATCGAACATCATCTCTTTCCGCAGGCATCTCGTTCGCATATTCGAGAGATATCACAACAAGTGAAGATATTTTGTCGAGAGAGATGAATACGCTATCATGAAGTGACTTTTTTCGAAGCTCTCCGAGAAATATACCAGACACTCAAGACAGGACGCACGATCTAATATTTCCCTGTTTGTCTTTAGGGATTTCTCGCTATAATCAGTCTATGAAAACTATCCTCATCATAATCACATCATTGTTCGCTCTTGCGAGTTGTACGAGTTCGGGGGACACTATAGCTCCTGTCTCAGAACAAAAAACCGAAAACATTATCCTTGCGCTCGGTGACTCACTCACGGCATGATATGGACTCCCAGTCACTGACTCTTATCCGAGTCAGCTCGAAGCTCGACTCAAGGCAGATTGATATGATTATCGTCTTGTGAACGCATGAATCTCTGGTGATACAACTGCTGGACTCCTCGCACGCCTCGATTGGGTTCTTGAGTGAGATGCCCCATCTCTCGTCATCCTCTGTATCGGAGGCAATGATGCATTCCAGGGCAAGGATACAGCTGAGATAGAGAAGAACTTGAGGCAGATAATCGAAAAAATCCAAGCAAAAAATATCCCAATACTCTTCGCAGGGATGCGCGCACCACTCAATCTCGGTGGAGAGTATGGAAAACGCTATGAGGCAATATTCCCGAAGCTTGCAAAAGAATACAATCTCGTCTATATGGACTTCTTCCTCGAATGAGTAGCGCTCAAGGCTCAGTATAACCAAGATGACCGCATCCATCCGACCCGCGAGTGATATACTATCGTGGTGGAGAATCTGATAGAGATACTTGAAGATGAGGAACTAGTGAGGAAGTAGAAATATTTATATAAACTTATATTCCATAATTTGTTTATTTATTGTGTTGCCTTTATAGTAACCATCAAAATTTACTATTTGCCTATTTTTTCATAACTCTAGGTCTTCAATTTCTCTAAAATAGTTACTATTTGTAGGCTCTTTGATTATGGCATTCTCAAATTCTAACCACTTATCTAAGTAAGTAGTCAAAATATCTTTTATACCAGATTCATTAATATCTTTATTGCTCCGCATGATCGCTGCTATAACAGCAAATTTTCAATATCTGAGAGCATTTCCGTAATTTATTATACCATCTTTATTATTAGTATCGTTATTATAGCTTGCCTGTATTATGCTTAATTCTTGATAAAGCCTATATGCTGTTACATATTCTGAAAATTTTGAGGAATCATTTAGCGTTTTATCAAAATTATTTTTTTTAAATATAGTATTGCCTCAAGATCTTCTTGCTTCTGAGGGTTTCCCTAAGATTGCTAAACTTAAGCGTAACAAGGTCTCTCTCTCAATGATTAAACCTCGATCTATATACTTATTTTTAAGCCCTTCTCCAAATTCACCAGCCTTTCTTTGGTAAAAATAGCCGTACTTTTTGAATATTTTTTCCTGGAGTTCTATTTGAATTCTGTCATTGGACCTTCTATCTGCTTCCGATACTTGGGTTTGTTGATTAGTTGCCTTTGAGATTTCTTCTATTAATTTTAGTTTATTATTTTCCACCTCACCAGAGATTTCTTTATTGAAAGTAATTATCTTCAATAGAACCTCTTTATTATTAAATACGTTAATACTTTCCTTGTGATTCAGTGTATCTTCGTAAATCCTACTTAGAGTATATGCAGTTTGTCATCCATTAATTATCTGTGGATTTGTTACGATTAACTGTCCAAGCCCTACTTTGGCAATTTTTTTATTTAGATCTGTATCATCTGAAAGCATCGTAATTCAATTATTGAAGAGAGCAAACTCATTTGTATTTTTACTAGTAATGGTTTTGGCTATTTCAGCATTTACACTACCTGACATCATCTCTAAATAGCTACGGGGGTTATATTTTAATATAGAATTCTTATATTTATACAAAGTTTTAGCTATTTCAATTGTTGGAACAAATAAAGCAGTTATCTGACAATCAGTAAATTCTGTTTCTACGGAATAACTGATTTCTTCCGATGTTTTATTGCTTAGGTTAATCTCGATAACTAATTCCTTTTGATCATAGTAGGTTCAAGTTACTATTGGGAAAACTAATTCATTATATACACGCTCAAAATTAAATTCATCTATAGGGTTTCCATCGGATAATTTCTTTAACTTATTAATAGAAACATCTTTAGTATTTGCCAAAATAATTATTTCATATTTCCATCGACCAATATCCGAGATTTCTTTTATACTTGAAATAAGTTTTTTCACTTTTTCATTATAAGGAGTTCAGTTTTCGTAAAGTTCATCACCTTCTGTAATTCTATCAATATCCATGTTAATTAATTCCTCATACTTTATCTCTCTACTTTCAAAGTTTCCTCAATTATTCCGAAATTTGGATTGTATAAAGTATATTCTCTTTCTCTCTTTATCTATAAAATATCAGTCCACTCATCCATCATTTGTTCCATCTGTTACAAGTTCTTCTCTCTCAGAAAACTTGAGCAGTCCAAATTTAACTTTCAAAAATAAATGAACTAATGCCCTAGACCTCGCCTTGTTTAATTGCTCAGTATCTGTTTCTACTGGATGATAAAATTTATAACTTTCAGGTGCTTCTTTTCTTATAGCATCTAGAATAGTAACCAATGTACTATATTTTATCATAATAATTTTGTAATTAAATAATTTCAATTATCATTTTTTCTTACTCAAAATCAAATATTTTTCCATACTTCTACCTTGTTTTCTCATCAATATCCGTATAATCTCCATTCGAGAATTATTCTCATAAAATCACTATGATACAACTAAAGAACATCGCAAAATCCTATACTTCTCGTGGAGAAGTTGTTGAGCTTTTTACTGATCTCTCGTGGCAGATAGAGGAGGGTGCATGGGTCGCACTCATGGGTGCAAGTGGCGCGGGGAAGTCCTCACTCCTCTCACTCATCGCTGGTATACTCACTCCAGATAAGGGAAGTATCTATCTCGCGGATACTGATATCACAGCACTCACACGGGATGAGATGACAAGTTATCGTGGGACACATATCGCCTTTATTTTCCAGGCGTTCGAACTCATCCCCAATCTCACGGTGGAAGAAAATATCGACCTCGTCCTCGATATATCACATGCCCCTCGCAGATACGAGACGGATGAGATACTCGATAAGGTTGGACTTACAGGAAAATGAAAAAGATATCCGAACGAGCTCTCAGGAGGGGAGCAACAGCGAGTGGCGATTGCACGAGCATTTGTCTCGCGTGTACCATATCTCTTCGCCGATGAGCCAACAGGCAATCTCGATGAGAAAAATGCTCTCAAAATCATGGAACTCATCCGTACGCTCCACGATGAGACCAAGAATACTATCATCATGATCACACATGACAAGGGGATAGCGAGTCATGCGGATAGTGTCTATAGACTTGCTGGAGGGGAACTCACACTCGAAAAGAAATAATACTATGTTCAAACTCTTCTCTCGCATCATCCTCTCGAACTGGCGTTCACTCATCATCCTCTTTGTGGTGATACTTTTTGCGAGTACAGGAGTACTCACACTTCGTCAGATCACGACCAATATCGAGTCACTTGTCGCGAGTGAGACGAGACCACTTTTCTGAGCGGACCTCATGGTATCTCCGCGCGGATATGCGAGCGGGGACGTACTGCCACTTATATCTGAGTATCTCGTATGAGAGGAATATATTGCTGCAGAACGTCGAGGATTCTCGACGACACTCCTCGACCGTGATGGCAAGGCAGGACTCGTACAAGTGGTCACATATAGTGGGAGTTATCCACAGAGGGGGATATTGGAAGTGGAAAAATTGGAGCAGGATTTCTCACAGACTCGAAATGACAGAGACACTGGATTCCTGCCTGCGCAGGAATGACAGAACAGAATTGCGGTCACTCCATGACTGATTGATCGATTCGCAAGTGGTGGCGTCATCACGCTCGATGGACGAGAGCTCCAGATAACAGAGAAAATCCTCGAATCGAGTGATCTCGGGTTCTCACTCGGGACAGAGAATCATCTCATCGTCCTCCCGTCAGATATACTCTCAGGATCACTCCTCCTCTCATCAGGTTCACGACTGGATCATGACCTCATGATATCATTCACCGACGAGCGACGTGCGAGTGTAATAGCTGAGAAACTGCAGGAGATACTCCCAGAAAATCTCTACAGAGTACGTACATATGAGGACAGAACCGAGCGCAATCTCGATACTGTCGACACACTCACAGACTATATTACCCTCATATTGCTTGTATCGAGTATATTTGCTTTTGTCATCCTCCGTTCGGCTCATGAGAGCTTCTTCGAGAGTCTCGCGCGGACTCTCCGTGTCACCGAGATACTCGGACTCACCAGACGACGCCAGCAAGTCCTCCTCCTCATGCTCTATGGACTTATCTTTCCGATTGCATTCGCTCTCTGAATAGGACTCTCTGATATCATCATCGAGTCGATACGACGTATCCCTGAAGCAAGTGAATTCGAGTTCTTCTGGACTGCAGTTCCTCGTGCGCTCGCACTCCTCATCGCGATCGTCGTGATGGCGTGGTTCCCTGCGTGGTGGACGATGGGGAGGACTGAAGAGAACAATAGAGTAAAGAGTGTCATTTCGAGAGAGGCTTGAAGTATGAAAACCGACGAGAAATCTTCCACTTATAGTACCTTCTTCAGGAACATTGCGAGGAAGATTCCTCCTATCGTCGGAATGACTCTTTTTTTAGGTCCTGAAACTCTCGTGCCACTTATCCTCGCCATAGTCATATTGTTCCTCCTCTTTGCTGACCCTGTATTCTCACTTGCAGTTGGAGTAGGAGCTGGAGTATTTTTCCTCGTATTTGGATATCTTGTTCGTGTACTGTATACTTCGATATTTTCCAGAGTTGGACAACTGAGAGCCAAGAGATTCTTCTTCTATGATGCTATCCGTGCGCTGGTGAGACCACTTACACCAACTATACCTATTACGATATCACTTGTTTCTGTGACGGTGTTTTTCCTTGTGTTTGCGACATTTTCACTCGCGTTCCGTGCTCAGCTCGTCATCGACTCGACCAATACTGCCAATATCTACGCTATCAACATCCTCGAATCAGATAGAGAAAAAGTAGAATCCGTTATCGGTTCTGGCGCACTCATGTACGATATCCTCCGTGCTCGTATCGAGTGAGTAAATAGTAAAACTCTCGCAGAACATCTCGGACAAGATCGTCCAAGTGGCGAGTTCACCCGCGAGTTCAACATCACAACAACAGAACTCGAGAATCAGATACTCCAGTGAAAAGATACTATAGGTAAGTGAGAGGTCTCAGTGGATGATGAGTTCGCCTCAAGTCTCTGAGTCAAGCTCTGAGATACTGTGACGTTCCTCCTCTCAGGACGTGAGATCACACTCTTAGTTGCGAATATTCGCGAATCAGTACGAGAAGGCTTCCGTCCATTCTTTTACTTTTCGTTCGATCCTGTCGAGTTCGCCAATGCTCCACGTACATACTTCGTTGCTGAGTACGCGAGTGACACAGAGAAGTGGAAACGTGATGTCCTCACGGCATCTGGTCCACATGTGACATTTATCGATATCGAGAGTATACTGAAGATTGTCCGCGATATATCAGCAAAAGTCCTCTCCGTGATAGGACTCTTCGGCGCTGTCGTGTTCCTCTTCGCCGTTGGTGCTATCATCGCGTTCTTCACACGCATGCGAGGTGTTGAGGATATGAAGTCTCGACTCTATGCTCTCTTCGGCGCGGGTAAGCGAGATATCCGTACTTCGCTTATGGGTACTCGTGTGACAATATTTATCGTGTCATATATCCTCTCAGTTATCATCGGTGGCATACTCTCATATACTATCCTCTCGATGGGTGGATTCTTCTCGTTCTCACTCATGAGCTATCTCATGATAGCGGGTGTGACGGGAGTGGTATATGTGGTCATGATGGTAGGGATGAGGAGATAGTATTATTATGCTAATACAAGTTCCTTCTCCTTATTTTTAGTGACTTTCTGGATTGAAATATTGCTTGCAAGTAAGTATTCTTCTAAGTCTTTATAGATTTGTTCTGCAATCCTTTGCGCAAAAATTACTGGGACGGCATTTCCTATCATTTTGTATCCATCAGCAATATTCTTGTAATAAAAAATAAAATCATCAGGAAAAGTCTGAACTCTTGCACATTCACGAATAGTTAATCGGCGATATAGATGCTCTTTTCAAGGAACAAATATGCGTTTGTTTGCTTCTATGAATTTCATTTTTGGTGCCTTTGGATGAAGTGGTGCATGTCTTCCTCAGGCTTGTATTGTAAAGCTTGGCTCATCCCATGAACGAACCCTATTTCGAGACATGAATATCGTAGAATAAGACCCCGTCATATATTCATGATTTTTCATAAATAGTTCCGATGGAATATTGGCATAATTTTTCTCTTTTGCAGCTTTTGCATTTCTTAAATCAAAGATTGCATCTTTTAATACTGGTTTATATTTATCTTCTTCTGGTACACTAAATGTTTTCTTCATTTTTTCATGGTATCCAACTATGATGACTCTGAGTCTATCTTGTGGAACTCAATAATTATTTGCATTTAATAAATTAAACGAAACAGAGTATCCAATTGCTCTAAATTCAGCAATAATACTATCAAACGCATCCTTATGTTTTGGTAATAAAATACCCGAAACATTTTCTGCAAGAAAAAAGAGAGGTTGCTTTTCTTTTAAAATTCGAATATATTCATAAAAAAGCTGACCTCTTTTATCTTGAATTCCTCTACCAGCTCATGCCTCACTCCAGCTCTGACAAGGTGGTCATCCGATTATTCATACACAATCAGGAACTTCAGAACTAGGAATATCAACTATACTTCTTTTATCTAGATGAGTATTAGGAAAGTTTTTCTCAAAAGTTTCCCAAATAACCTTATCGTATTCATTAGCCCAAATTGTAGAAAATCATGCATTATGAAATCCGAGATCTAGACCTCCTGCACCTGTAAAAAATGATACTATTTTCATGCGTTTTTATGGATAATATTAAGAGTGTTCTTGTAGAGACTTTCTGGTGAATTAAGGAGTTGTACATCGAACTTTAAGGAAGTCTCTACTCGCGAACTTGCATTGTGGATTCTAAAAGACAAAGCCCATTCATTATCAAGATGTATTTCAACTGTAGTTTTTGAGTCTTCTTTGAATCAAATAGAGACTATTTTGGTTGGAAGTCGAATTATTGGTGTTGTGTATACAGGTTCTATGTTATTAAATTTTTGATTAAGAGTTCAGTTCATGTTGTAGGCATGTATTTCGATAATATTTCTCTTTTTGATTACTTTGTAGAAGTCTCTATTTCAAACAAGATATGATATCAAATTTTTAGATACAAGCTCTTTATCTTCCTCATATAATCGTCTTAATTCTTTTATGAAGGCATTCAGAATTGGCATATATACCGTAGAATGGTGGTCTCATATATCCCTCCATAAAGCCTCTCAATTACTACTATCTTTTATATCACGTAATTTAGCAAATATAGGATTTATCTCATTAAAATAATTTCCTGATACATTTTTACCTAGCCAATCTTTTCAGAAATCAATTTTCGGTGAAAGTCGAGAATGTTTTACTGCCATGTGATTATTCTTCGCGGATACTCCTATTTCCCATTTTTGTAACGCTCGAATTGCTAAAACATCTCTAACATCTCATGCTTTTCATTTGTCATCTGATACTATTTCTAACTCTAGGATATCAGATTTTCCTATGTCATTAGATAAACGAGGCTCAATGTCTATAAGAAAATTTACAGCAAAGCTTGCTGCAATAAGGTATTCGCTTTTTTCTAAAGCAGTTACTTTATCAAAACAATTTTTGGCAACCAATAAAGATGAATTCTGAACCACTCTTACATTTGTTTTGTCTTTAAGTTTCTCTTCAAATTGAATTAAAAGAGCATACTCAAAAGATTTTCATGTGGTCATTTGTTTTGATTCTCAGACTGTCATATTTTTTTAAAAAGATGACTCTAATATAAGGGAAATGTTGAAATTTACAAACAAAGAAACTAAAGAAAATTCGAATAATTTTTAGAATAGATAGTTACTTTATAATTCTATGGAATTTTTCTTCTACAACCCCCTCAAAAACTCCAATATCCAACCCCCTCCACCCGTCGGCCAACTATGTGCATCATTGCCATAGGTTGAGTAGTTCTCACACCAGACGACAGGATTGCCTGTGGAACAGTCAGTCCAGCGCTGACAACTATTACCCCCTATGGTGATAGGTTCTGTTGTAGCTCCACACTTGTTCACGAGTCGCATCTTGGTCTCAGTTGTTCGGGCGGTCGAGGCAGGGGAGAGTCGGTCATCTGCTCGTTGGAATATGAGTGAAGCAGTCGGAGTATCGTTACAGCCTGTCGTATATCCTCCACCTCCTACTATCGCCATACCACGGAAAGTATCTCCGCGAGTACAGGCAAGACGAGAGGCGAACCATGCACCGAGTGAGTGTGCAACGATATGGATATCACTCCGAGAGACACAGTGACTGTCGGTGACATCACGGATGATGGTATCGACGAAGGTGATATTCTCTTCGCTTGACCAACTAAAAGCTGAACCACTTGGAAGCCCTGCAGGATAGGCGACGATGAAGTCACTCTGAGAGCCCCCTCTTCTGCTTCACTCAAGTCCCATATAGTCTTGTACCATACTATTGCTGTTGGTGCGACCATGGATAGCGATGATGAGCTTGGCTGGACTCGATGTACTATAACTCGACGGTACAGTGAGGATATAGCTACGAGTCTTACCTGCTACCATGATTTCGTGTGTACCACTCGTGAGAGATCGTGGACTCACACATCACTTGGAGAGATTGGTAAGTGGTGACTTTTTTGTATTGTATTCTCGGATGCGGAGTATGAGTTCACTCGCCTTGCCTCGGGTCATCGGTGAGCTGATGGAGTAACTCGCAGAGTCGAGGATATTGTTCGTATTCGCGAGTTCCTGATAGGGGATATACCAAGGATTGCCACCTGTTGGTGCTATAGCGTAGAGTCTCAGTCACATCGCGAGCGCCTCCAGTACTGTGACGGGAGCATCAGGGCCGAACTTGCCATCATCGAATCCCTTGACCACACCAAGCCGAACTCACTCACAGATATATGGATGATACCACTTGTCCACTACAACGTCAGGGAAACATCGAGTCTCTGGAGCAACTGGAGTGACGCCCTTGGTACCGAGGAGTACCTTGAGTATCTCGGCACGTGTGATAGTGTTATCAGGCTCGAATCTGCCATCACCATATCCAGAGATGACGCCTTCACTTGCGAGTGTCTCGATAGAGTCTCGATAGTGTGAGAGTTCCGTGTCGGTGAAGCTCACCGCTGCGAACGATTGGAACGGGAGCACGAGGAGGGTACAGATGAATATGAGGATTTTGTACATAGAAAAAATTTATACCGTGGCAGTATAGCATTTTTACCTCGTATACCTAGTATCTTCAGATAAAATTCACGTATTCCCAAGAATTGGATATACTATATTTCATATGGATCATAGACTCTGATGCATCGATGCTCTGCGAGGAATTGCCATCATAGGGATGGTACTTTTTCATGCCAATTATATACTTGTCGCACTTTTTGAGAGAGATATTTTGGACTTCTCTCAGGTATGGTGGTGGTACCTCGGAAAAACTGTTGCCATACTCTTCATAGCACTTGCTGGCGTATCTCTCTACCTGAGCTTGTATGGTCGCAGTTGGTGACATATATGGATTCGTACACTGCAGAGAACTCTCCTCCTTGGATTCTTGGCTATGGGTATATCTGTTGTTACCTATACTTTTTTCCCTACAGAGCGGATATCGTGGGGAATCATCCACTTCTTCGCACTTGCGACACTGCTTGCACCAGCCTTCCTCATATTCGGGCGGTATGCGTTCCTTGTCTGACTCATGCTGATTATCTTGCCGTATATCTGGATGCCTGATTGGCAATCGGCTTTCCTCATACCACTCGGATATCCACCGCTCGGGTACTTCTCAGCGGACTACTATCCACTCGTTCCGTGGTTCGGTGTCTACCTGATAGGATATGGTCTTGCGCATGTCCTCGCGAGCCTCGGCATCCTTGAGACAGTATGAATCCTCAACAAAAATAGATACCAAGTCCTCACGTATATCGGGAGGCATTCACTCAGTATCTATATGATTCATGTGCCAGTACTTTATATGTTCTTTTGGATTTTATTGTAGGGATTTCTGAAAAACTGCGAATTTCATCGTTAGAAAGAATTTATTTCTCAATCACTTCCGTATTAGGAAGCTCATCTCGAAAAAATTTTTCTGCCTTGAACTTCTTGTTTTTGAGAAATCCTAATTATTGAAATGGGGTTATTGTAGGTTGGTTGCGAGGAATTATCTCAGATAACTCGTCGACAGATTCCTATAACTCCTCGTGGTAAATGCTATCATCGTGATGATGAGACCGATGCATCCTGCGAGGACGAACATGAGTGCCATCGCGCGATCAGGAGTCGTACCCCACCATCCACCGAATATGATAGTACCTTCAGGACTCGCAAGCCAAGGGATGACGAGGAACTGTGTGAGTGGACCAACGAGGAATGCTGTAAAAGGTGACGCAATATTTTCTAGTGATTGTCCGAAGCCGAATACTCGACCCTGACGTTCGAGTGGGACGACTTTCTGTAGTATTGTCTGTTCACATGCCTCAGCAATCGGCGAGAGGAGCATGAATGCAAAAAACCCAAGTCCCACGAGCCATATCGATGAAACGGTTGGGAATATGATACAGGTTCCCCATAGGAGTAGATTCATGAGGAGGAGAGTCCTGACAGGATTCTTTCCAAGTCCATACTTGGAGACGAGCATGCCACCAGCGATGAATCCTGTACTCGTGATAGCGAGCACGACTCACCAGAGCTCGACCGAGACCATCGAGAGTCCGTATGCGTCCATGAGAGACATGAATACTCCACCGATAAAGTTGTTGATCATCGCAAAAAATATCATCGCAAAAAGCCCAGATATCCCCGCAATAATACGTATCGTACCACGGATATCCATCTTCTTGTCGTCCTCGTGGCGGTCGTCGAGGTGCGTCTCATGTGGGAATGTGAGGGTCGAGAGGTGGATGATGAGGGCGAGTGTGAGCCCGAAGACGATACCGACTGCCCACGTCATGCCGAGTTGTCCGATGAGTATACCTGAGAATACTGATACCACCGTAAATACGAGTCCATTCACTGCACCGACCTGCCCATTGGCCTTGGCACGCTCTCACTCAGGGATGAGGATAGTGACGATGGTCGAGAGTGCTATCATGCGGATATTACCCGCAGCCACACCGAGCATAGATATGAGGATAAAAATCCAGAGCCACGGACTCCACATATCCGTCCACGTTGACTCAGGAAGCATCAATATCATCGCAAAAGATACCGAGTAGAATCAGAGGGAAGTGATGGAAGACGCGAGCATAATCGGCTTCTTCCGGTTGTGGTCGACAAGCGAGCCGAACCACATACCTCCGAACAAGTTCAGTACCAAGTAGACTCCTCCGAGCATACCCGTGACAAAAACTGAGCGCGTCTCGAGGTACGCCCAAAATGTGATAGCAAACCACAATAGCATATTGGTAAAGCCTGCTATGGCTGAGTTGGCGAGGATGTGAGGGAAGAGGTTGTTATTTTTCATGAAGTTGTTTTTTGTTTTTCGTCATTGCGAGGTACGTAGCAATCACTGACGTTATTAGTTCTTTATCGTGAATTTGGATTGTTTCGGTTAATTAAAATCAGATTAACTCTTTACTGTAGTCCTTCAGATTTAATAAATAAATTTACAATATTTTTCTCGGCTTTTCTTTCTTTTTTTAATCTCTTAGACTTATCCTTCAGCGTGGAAAAGTGTTTATCGGAAGAAAAATGCATTATATTTTCACAGAACCAGGATCATTTTTGCACCATTATTCCGTTCAGATTACAATCATCAAATCAACAATTATGTTTTGAATAATCTCAAAAATTTCTATGTTTTATTCTTTTTTTATGAAGTATTTCTTCTTGTTTTAATCGTACAAGATTCCATAAATTTTCTTCATCAGCTTTAGTATAAGTCTTTCAAAGCAGATACATCTTTACATAGAGATCTGGATGACGTACTTGCATAAATTCAAATACTTTTGACATATTCTTTTGTATATAATCTCTTAAAAGTACCATCTTTCATTCATCGAGGTTTTTATTCTCGAATATTGAACGAAATAATCAGAGTTCATTGAAGTCATTATATTTTTTCCTGTTGTCGATATAGTAGTAATATTCTTCAAGCACTAATGTATTAAATGGTTTACCAATTATCATAGATGGATATTATTAGATTTATTCCTCACTCCTCAACACCTTCTCCATCGCTTTCTCTTTTGCATTAATCTTTTGGCAAAAAGTCAGGATTGTAGACCACTTCCCACAGATGCCCGTCTGGATCCTGGAAATATCCTGCATAGCCTCCCCAAAAAGTATTCTGAGCTGGTTTGATGATACTTGCGCCTGCCTTTTTTGCAAGATTCATCACTTCATCAACTTCATCTTTACTCATAACATTATGTCAGAGAGTACATTCTGTTGCAGAGAAGTTTTCTAGAGTAATACCTGTATCATGTGCGATACTTTTTCTTGGCCACAGCGCTAGCTTGAGTCCATTTTGCAAATCAAAAAATACAACACTCCCATATTCAAATTCTTTTCCGATAATTCCTTCTGTAGATAACCCCAGCCCATCTCGATAAAATTGTACCGATTTTTCTAAATCTGATACGCCGAGCGTTATTACTGAGATTCTTGGTTGCATAATTTACTGATATTTATGGTGTAACTTCGAGCTAATTCTTCAACACTTTCTCCATCGCTTTCCCTTTTGCAAGATCATCCACGAGCTTGTCGAGATATCGGATCTCCTTCATAAGTCAGTCCTCCATATCCTGTATCTTGTACCCACAGATAGTTCCTGTGATGAGTGTGCGATTCGGATTGAGGGTGGGTGCCTCGCGGAAGAACGTCTCGAAGTCAGTCTGAGTATCGAGGACTCTCTGGAGTCACACTGCATCATACCCTGTGAGCCACATGATGACCTCATCGACTTCAGACTGTGTTCGTCACTTTTTTTCCACTTTTGTGATATAGAGAGGATAGACCTTCGCGACGGGCATGGTGAATACTTTGGTGTTTTGCATAATAGGTTTGATGGTTTTTATTTTTGGTCATATTCCACCATCCACTCGATACCATACTTGTCTCGGAACATAGCAAAGCATGAGTCAGGAGAGTCCTCATCAATAGGTACCTCAATCTCACCACCTGCCGAAAGTCCCTCGAATAATTTCATTGCTTCTTTGCGACTTTCTGCACTGACTGAGATTTTACTTCTGTTTTCGTTTTCATTGGTTCGTCCCATGCTCTCAGGAACGTCGTTGGCCATGAGGAGATTGTCCCCAATCGGTAGGGCGATGAGCATGATCTTATCGGCTTCTGTGTCTGCTACTGGATACTCCTCACTGGCGATATCCTTGAACCGCATGACCCGAGAGAACTCCCCACCAAAAATTGACTTGTAAAAAATAAATGCCTCTTCAGCATTGCCGTTGAAGTTGATGTGTGGATTGATCTGTGCCATAGTATGAAATAGTTAGTGAGTATTTTTTCAGGAAACTAGAATCTTTATCTTAGTCTTTCGAGTTTTCACTTTCGCTTCACGATATTGCCGTAGTCCCACTGGATATCTCGGGATTTTGTGAGCCAGCGAGAGAGTGTCGTTATATCTATATCAGATATGCTATTGTAGAATCGAGATGCATCTCGGAACTTGCCTCCTCGGACATCGAGTCCATCCTCATCGAAGTCTGCACCACTCCAGAACATGAGTCGAAGTCCTCGTTTTTCTCGACTATATCAGACAATCGGATTGTCCGAGAGGAACCAGACAGGATGCGCATGCCAGACCTTGGATGTGGCTTCAGGAAGATTTTTCTCTATCTCACGTCTCAGTATCTCACAGAGAGCACGGTCTCACTCATCAAGAGTAGACTCATAGTCGAGTATGTCAGATGGTGTAGGCATAGAGATAGTATGAGGATAGAGAGTGTTTTGGGGTTTATTTTTTCCATCACCATTGCCACTTGGGACTCTCTCACTTCTTGTAGCAGATACGGATGAGTGTGGCTGTGAGGATGACAAGTGGTAACACGAACATCAGTCCTATCTCTCGAGGAGGAGAGCTCTCATCGAGGGTGAGTCCGAGGAGTGTGATGAGGATGATGTACATGATTATCACTGCCCATCATTGCCACTTCACAGGAGTCCATCCCCAGCCATAGAGTTTCCTCTTGAACCAGTAACCATGAGGATTGTCGCGGATGTAATCAAGATATTTTTTGAACATAGTTTTTTGATTAGGATATGATTAGTTCTTTGGCATCTGACTTGCGTCCATCCAGAATGCTTCCCAGATATGTCCATCGAGATCCTCGAAGTCTCGACCATACATGAATCCGTGATCAGCCGTTTCTACTGTTTTCTTTCCCCCTGCCTTAATTGCCTTGTCGAAGAAAGTATCGACAGCTTCACGTGAGTCGAATTCCAGAGCATTGAGTACTTCTGTTGTTGTGTGAGCAAAGGAGATGTTTTTGTGCCCGATGAATCTCTGAAAAGACTCGTATGTGAGGAGCATGACACAGAGATTGTCATCCCAGACCATCGCAGCACCATCTGCATTCGAGAAGTCAGGATTTTTGGTGAACCCGATTGCTTCGTAGAAGGCTGTTGCCTTCGGGAGATCGAGTACGTGGATGTTGATGTAGAGCTTGGACATATGAGGAAAGATAAAAATATAAAAGAGGAATCTCAATGATTATGCTGATTCGAGTCTTTTTTGTATCAGTTTTTTGAGGAAGTCTCTTGGTATGGGTTTTTCTGGAGTGAAGTGGAGTGATGACTTGGTGTGTTTCCAATCTCTCAACTCATCTGGGAAGTGTTCGAGTACCGAACCCGAGAATGGGAAGAACGAGAGATGGTTCTTGAACCAACCGAATCCTGCAACTCAGTGTCCGTCGACCTTGAGTGTCGGGATACCATACGAGATACACTCGACTGCTCATGGGAGGAGTTCATGGAGTGTCTGTCTGAGATCTTCGAGTGCTGCTCGTTCTGCTTGATTCTCGATATCCGCGATGTAATTATCTAGCTCATTCATGAGATGTATTATAATCCAAATAGAGAAAATAAAAAGAAAAATCCACGAATATTATCTTGATTAAAAAAATCCCTCATTTTTTATGAAGGATTTTTTGTAGGCGTAATTATGAACGATTACTGTTCGATCTATTTTTTTGATGATGAGTTTCTATTATCATCGTCATCATCATCATCATCGTTATCATCATTGCGGTCATTGTGTTTACTTTTGTCATCATTCTTCTTTTTTCTATCATCGTTTCTTTTCTTCTTGTCATCGTCTCTTTTTTTGTCTTCATAGTATTTTTTACATGCCTTGTACTGTGAGAGTTCTTTTTTATTTTGTTTTTTGGCTGTGGTAAAAGTCTTTATAGCAACTTTGTGTCCAGTTCTAAATGCTAGATTAGCTGCTTTGAATGCGTCGAACTGAGCAGTTCCACTGAGTGTGAGGGCTCTCTGGTAGGCATCACGTTTTTCTGTGAGGAGACGAACCATCTCACGAGAATAGGCTCCTCTTGCGAGAGTTAGGTCAACCTGAGATCCAGTTCCTGTAGGACAGAACACGCCAGTTCCTGTTGTACCTGTGCCTGTAGTTCCTGTACCTGTAGTTCCAGTTCCAGTGCTTCCAGTTCCTGTAGTTCCTGTACCTGTACTACCAGTTCCAGTAGTATTGGCGAAGAGCGCGGGTGATATGAGTACCGCGAGTACCGCGGCATAAAAAAGTATAATATATTTTTTCATAAGAGAAAAGAAAAAGGGATAAATCAGCGGACATAGTATCTCACGAATCTATTTTTTTACAAGTTTCTTCACCATACTTTCATACAAAACTCACACTCAAAGGGTATGAATTTAGAGATATTTTCCATGAGAATCACCCTCCCTTACCATAAAACCCTCGGTATGAAACATGAATTATTCTTGGGGGAGTGTCATCAGAAGTGTATCGAGGTTGTCGAGTGCATCAGTGAATCCTTCCTCGAATCCCATATCGAGGATGGTCTGCATCGCATCGGTCGTCGGGAATGTGAGTGTTGTCACGACCTGAGTATCACCATCCTCCGCGTCTTCGAAGTATGTCGTCCATGCAGTCGATGGCATGCTTGTATCCTTGTTCCCATCTGCATCAGCAAATGCATCAACAGCAACGAATCCCTCTTCTGGAGTAATATCAATATAATCTATCCAGCCCCATGCACGTGTACCGTCAGGGCCAGTCATAGAATAATGCCAATGACCACCAGGTGAAAAGTCAAAAGATTTACTTGAGGCGGGCCACTCTTTTGGTCACCACCACTTCTCCAGGAGGTCAGCTTCTGAGTATGCTCGCCATACGAGCGCTCTCGGAGCGAAAAATATCTTTTCTACCATAATAGTCTTGGCAGAAAAATCCTTGGCAATAATCGGGGGATTCATAAAAAGTATAAGTAAAAAAATAAAATACGCTTATACTGAAGGTTTTTGTTATGATATCTCTGATATATTATCTTTTTCGATTTTTGACACTTTTTGTGTATATCTGTATCCACTCTTGTGCTGATATCTTCTCTGCGAGTTCTTGGATGAGGGTATAAGGGATATTCTCGAGCTTCTTGAACCTGATACAGCCGACACCCATATCGAGCTTTCCGATATTTTGTTTTGCATATTCATCTTGCCACCACTTGAGGAGGACTCTGTCAGCGGCGACACCCATGTGATAGAGGGAGATCCCACTCTTTCGAGCAGCGAGATTGATGAAAGGAAGTGGGAGGTGGTCATCACAGTGATACCCATCCGGATAGAGGGAAAATGGAACCACATATCCTATCATCCCATAACTGATACACTCCTCATATCCGAGCGGAATGAGCGTATCTCGAAGGAGAGTTCTGAGCTTCTGGAGCGACTCTTGTCTGTCTGGTGGAGCGTCTGCGATATATGCATCTACAGTTGTCATATTTTTAGAGTTGCCTGATAGATATATAGAGACTATAGAGGGTGGCAACTATAGCAATTCACCAGACATATTCGATATAGTCTACCCAAAACGATTCCCAGTATACTCAGATACTGATACCGATGGCGAGGAGTGCGAGCTTGACGATGCCCATCTGCCACCACGAGAATGTGTAAGACCTAAAGAAATCCATAATGAAAATGTAAAGAAATTAGTTCCAGACACTGAGGATATATCAGATAGCGACGAATGCGAGGAGACGATAACCTGTTGTGAGTGCAATTTTGGTGCACATCCATTCCTTCTTATCATTGCCCCAGATGACGTTACTTGCTGACATCGGGAGGACGAATCCGACCCATGCCATGAGACCTATCTGCCATCCTGGCATCGTCGGGATAGCTGATACGAGACAGGCAATCGCTATTACCATGAGAGCACAAGCAACGAACTCTGTGAGCATGAGTTTCCACATTCATTTCATTGCCTCTTGCATTTCTGTATCTGACATTTTTTTGTCTCCGTGATGGATACGCATCCATATCTTTCCAAAAATTGGGCCGAACCAGATAGCACCGAGTGCAAAGTGTGTGATTGTGAGTACACCAATCGCGAGCCAATTGAGAGTGAGATCCATAATTCAAATGAAGTGAGAGAATAAAATGAAACGAAGTGGAATTTTAATTCGCGAGCAGGAATGTGTGCGAGCATCTGTGATGCGAGCCATACTCCCGAATGCGAGTGTCCACGAAGTGGCACGACACATGAGAGGGGTGCAGAATTTCCCGAAGGATAATCAAATGAAGTGAGAGAATAAAGAAAGTGAAACGAATTTCTGAGTCAGAATAACTCAAAAAACAGGGGTTAAAAAATAAAAAGAAACCCTCATATTTTACTGAAATTGAGAGTTTTACAAGAGGGATTATGATTGACGAATCTTGATAGTGTTTCACTACTGATATTTAACAATTACAGTATGGGTGATTACTCCTATACGGAGTCTGTATTCCAGAGATTGTTGTATCACTGCCATCCGAGCCACAGACTCATGATGATGATACCAATAAGGATGACTTTTCTTAGTACTTCTGTCGGGATCTTGCTCACTATCTTCTTGCCTATCCATGAACCCGCGAATGCGATGATAAGGAGAACGGGTATAAGTGGGATATACTCACGTGAGAGGAATCCCTGTCCGAAATAAAACGGTATACGAGTGAAGTCTACAAGGAGTGCTATCGAGGCGATGGTTGCAATGTATCGTTCCTTCGCGAGTCAGAAGAGTGTCATGAACGCTCCTCTGAGTACTCCGCCAGTTCCGATGAGTCCTGCAGTAAAACCTGAGAGTGCACCACCGATGCGTCCGATAAGAGGAGTGGCTCTTATGTTGAATTCTGGCTTCCAGAGCGAGTAGAGGGCGAAGAGTGTGAGTACGACTGCGAGTATGACCTTGAGTATATCTGGATTCACTTGGCCAACGAGTGATGCACCGATGATGGTCGCGATGACACTCGGTATACCGAACAAGAGAAATATCCTCTTATCCCAGTGATGGTATGTGAGTGAGAGTCTCGATGTATTCCCGAATATATGATAGATAGCAACGAGTATGATGGCATTCTGATAGTCAAAAAACTGGTGCGCCATTGGGAGAAGGATCGATGAAGATCCGAATCCTGATATGGTTCCAGCGATTTCAGCTATGAGTGCCGATATGTAGAGAGGGAGATTTTCGAGCAATGTAAATAGTTTTATAATGATTCCACATGCTTCTTGAGATTCCCGAGTATTGCACTCCATCCTGCAATCTGCATCTCCTCTGAGTGGATATCTTCCGCATCGAATTCTTCAGTAATCTTCACTCCTTCTGGAGTCTCTGTGAGGGTGATGTCGACAACTCGTCCTGCATCGAGGAAATATTCTTTCATCTCACCCATTGTGTAGCTCATGCTCTTCAAGGGAGTTACTTCTGTATATTGAGCGGTGAGGTCAAAACCAAAACTCCCATCGCGTGCCTCCATGCGAGTAGTGAATATGCCTCCAACCTTGGGTTCTTCACCCTTGGCCCATGGGCAGTGCCATGTTGCTTCGTCAGCGAATCCCCAATGGACGATGTGTTCTGGATTCCAGAGCGCATCCCAGACAGTTTCGAGAGGAGCAGTGATAGTTGTTGTGACGGTGAGTCGAGTCATAATTCAAATGGAGTGAGAAGATAAAAAGAGTAGATCGAATTTTATTCTGCGAACGGAATGCAGAATTAAGAGACCGTAGGGCTCATAAGAAAAAAGTTAAAACCTAAAAAATAAAATAACTAATAATTTCTTCATACGATCATATATTACCGAATGATTATATCGTATTTGACGAGAAGTCCAGTGATTCCTGCAAGTCCGAATCTTGCACCAGTAATAGTGTTCTGTTCTGGATCAAGTACATATCCGTAAGAAGTCTCGAAGTCTACATCTGTGAGATTGGTATGTTGGAAGATAGTTCCCATGAGATCGCATCTCTGGAATACACTTCCTGTGAGGTCTGCTTCTGTGAAGTCAACTTCTTCCATATTGCATTCGATGAACTCTGTGTTCAACATCTTCTTCTGGATAAAAGAACAGAAATTCAGGAGACACTTCTCATACTTGGCCTCAAAAAGAAATGGAGAACAGTGACTCCACTGTATCCCATAGAGCCGACAATCTGAGAATTCAACATGTTGCATGCCTGTCTCAGAGGTCTTCGACATACTGAGGTCACACCGAGTGAATACACAATCGATGAACTTCATATATGAGAAGTCATGCTCAGAGAAGTTACAGTCTACGAACTCACATTGTTCGTATTCTCCTGGTTCGAGTGGAGTCTTGGTGCCGTCGATTCAACTATAGTGTTGTCCTTGGAAGAGTGGTGGGAGCATAGTGTATATGAGTTCGATAACTAAAAAGACTTACCATCAACAGATTGTCTCGTGAGGGTCGAGAGGTCGATGTCTTCGATAGTTCGAACATTGACTGCGCGAGTTGCCACTCACTCATGTTCTCCTTCGCCGAAGCACTGGATTCCACACGTCGAACAGAATCTATGTCGTATCTTGTGTGTGTTGAATCGGTATTCTGTCATCGCGTCATCTCATGAGATGAGTTCTAGTTGTGTTGCAGGGACGAAGGATAGGAGGAAGCCCTTCCGCTGGCAATGAGAACAGTTACACTCTATTACGGGCTCCTTGAGGTCGAGTTCTGCAGTATATCTGACCTTGCCGCAGTGGCAGCTTCCAGTATATCGAACCATAGTTTTTAAATGTAAAAAATTAAAATCTTCTCAGTTCTTCCTCAAGTCTATCGAAGTTTTCTTCATTCTTCTCTATGAGGTAATCTCGCATCTCTCTGAGGAATTCAGGATTGTCCCATGTAGTTTCCCATGTCATCTTGGTTTCGTTGTTCCCGAGTTCTTCGAGTGTGACTTCGAGAGTAAAATACGGGGTAACTGTGTGTTCCATAAGTATATGGTTTTTCTCTATTTTCTGAAATATCCACTCATTGGGGTATGTATTGTTCCTATCATGCATCGTGAATATCCACTTACCTCATACCTGGAAGTCAAAGGACTCAAACGTATTGGTATTGCCATGCGGTCACCACCAACGTGTGAGGGCATTCGCGTTAGAATACTTTGCAAAGATAGCCTCGGCAGAGTAGGGGAAAGTACGAGAGTTGGTGAGAGTATTGTTCATGCTGTGAGAGATTAGGAATTATACGCTTTTTCTATATCGTCCCATGTGAGTCTCTTCATCTCCATAGTTGCCTTCATAAGCTTGGATTTTCACTCTGGTGTACCACTTCTCATGTACTCGGTGAAGTTGTCGGGGATGAGTTGCCATGAGACCCCGAACTGATCCTCTATCCAACCACATATCTCAGCTTCGGCCTTGGCTGAGAGCTTGTCGTAGTAGTAGTCGAGATCAGTCTGACTCGCACATGGTATCATCCACGAGGCAGCACATGAGTGCTTGAAGTATGGTCCGCCATTGAGTGTGGCGAACTGATTGTTCCCGAGCAGTGTGAACTCAACTATCATGACATCTCAGGCCTTGGAGCCTGGAATATGTGGATTGGTTTCCTCATAGTATCCAGTACTCGTGATATGAGAGTCTGCAAAAACTGAGCAATAGAACTCCGCCATATCGAGTGCGCGATTGTCAGATGACCAGAGACAGGTGGTGAGATTCATAGTGGAGAGATTAAGAAGCTAGAAATTGATTCGTAGAAACAACATGAACAAGTTTTCATATCCCGATAAGTGCTGCATTGTGATGTTCGATCGATATAGTTGCACATGCATCAGAGATAACTGTTGTGACAATATCTCTATCATGAGCATCGCGGGCAATACTAGACACTGCAAGGTCGGTTGCCACTCATGAGACGATTATCTCATTGATTCACTTTTCTTTCAGGTAGTCCTCGAGTCCTGTCTTATAAAATGAACTTATTCGAGTTTTTGTGAAAGTTTTCTCCTTTTGATCATACTGGAGTTCTTCGAGGAAGCTGACGGACCAGGTGTTCTCTTGGAGTATTCATGTACTTGGAGCTCATCGGAATCGAGGTGAAATCTTTGAGCAATTATCGTAGTTCTCATGGAATCCAAGATGTACCCAGATTATCTCTTCATTATTTTTTCGAAATACATTAATGAGTTTTTTTACTTTTTTAATAGTCCCATAATTTTCACAAAATTTCCCCATGCCTTGTTGGGTGATTTTCCCGTCTGGATGCAGGAATTCATTGATAAAGTCGATGATGATAAGTGCACGAGACATACAGTGGAAGTTAAAAGAATCTATCTGTATTGATGCTATCAGGTGCATTGAGAAATACTTCCGGTATTTCATTCCTGATATATCATAAAAGTTTATCGAGGTCGCCTATAACTCCATATATATTGTATAGCTCATTATCATCTGTGCCATATTTTATTAGATCTGTTGCAGGAATATACAATATAGACTTTCAGTTATAGTAGTATTGAGCTCATGATTCATAAATACTGCTTAGCCATATCGGCATTTTTTCATATAAATATTTTTCAATAATTCAACTACTTCAGGTCTTTCTTAAAAGCCGAGTCTCTTCTTCTAGTCAGTCAATATCCTGTAACTCTATCTGTTTTGCAAGTTTAATAAGATCTTTTTTCCATGAGGTAATTGTTACTTGCACATGTATAATTAAGTGAATATATTGTAACTGCTCTAGTTGTCTAGATGTTATAATTTGTTCCAAGCTTAATCTTCAATAATCCGAAGACCTTTTCGCATACACAAGTGCCCAAATAGCCAATCCTCAAGAAATTAATGTTATAGTTGTTGCTAATAAATCTCCAAATGTGATTTGAGGCATGTATTCAACCATAGTCTATTTTTTAGAAATTACTCCCCCATAATTTACCATCAACCTCTTTGATTATATCGTATTCATCATAATTTCAAGCAAATATAAAAACCAAAAAACTCACCTATTTGAGGTTGGTGAGTTCTCCATGGACGACAACTACCGAGATATTGGTGTCTTCGTCGAGAGTCACAATACCATATTCACAAGGGCGAGTACGACCGCGAATATGAGTGCAACCCAGAACCCACTAATCTCGAATCCAGGGACGAGTCTCGCCACCAAGAGCACCATAAGGACGTTGATGATGAGGGAGGCGAGTCCAAGTGTGACAATATTGAGCGGGAGAGTGAGAACTTGGAGTACAGGGACGATAGTAGTATTGACTATAGCGAGTACGACCGCGACGATGAAGGCAGTCAGATACGTGTCGACAGTAGCACCAGGGATGAGGTATGAGGCTATAGCAACCGCTATTGCTGAGAGGAGGAGGTTCACGAGGAGAGTCATATGGAGGAGGGTTAAGTAAGTCGAATCTTCATTGTACTTATCCCTTAGACATTACAAAGAATAATCGAAGACAAAACTTTTTATCCTTTTGTTGTAGATATGATTCTGAGTCTAATTGCTCTCATAGTTGATCATCCATCCGATTCCGAACTTATCTCGGAAGCTTCCATAATATGCTCACCAGAACATATCATCGAGTGGCTGTTCGATAGTACCACCTTCAGAGAGCTTAGCAAAGAGTGTCTCTGTCTCCTCGCGAGAGTCAGGATGGAGTGAGATGTAGATATTGTTCCCCTGAGTCACGGTGAATCCCATGCTCGCAGGAGCATCAGTTCCCATGAGGAGGTGTCCGCCGAGTATCGGGAGTGCCATATGCATGACGAGATTTTTATCGCTTTCAGAGAGTTCGGACATATCGTTGCCACTTGGTATATCCCCGAAGCGGTGAATCGGTCCCGCGAACTCAGTACCGAATACAGACTTATAAAAATTGAACACTTCTTCAGTATTGCCTGCGAAGTTCAGGTATGTAGCAGTAGATGACATAAGAGAAAAGGTTAAGAAATATGCTTGATATATCGATTATGGATACGCGTGAACAGTACGACTCAGATGATAGCCCCGATGGTTGCATAGGCCATATCTGACTGTGTATCCCAGATATATCACTGTGTTCCGAGGAACGCATCACCCGCACCGCCACTCCAGACAGCTACTCACCACTCGAGGAGTTCGTAGAGTGCGCTGAACGCTATACAGAACGCAACAGAGATAGTATTGACCCAGTATCCTCAGTTTACGACTTTGCGACGGATAAGTATCTCTCGCGCGATGAACACAGGAACGAATCCTTGTACGAAGTGTCCGACCTTGTCATAGTTGTTGCGAGATTGCCCGAAATAGTCACGTATCCAGTCAAAAAGTGGTACTTCTGCGTAGGTATAGTGTCCTCCCACACAGAGGATGATTGCGTGGATGAGGATGAGTGTGTAGAGGAAGTGTGTGAGTGGGAACTTCTTGTATGTGAACACGAGTATAGCGAGTCAGAGAATCGCAGGGAAGACTTCGAGAGCCCATGTGAGATAGTCGTGTGGGCTGATGCCCGACCAGACGAGTACGATGAGGAACACAGCCGTGAGCCAAAGTGGATATCGCATAAGTAGTTGATTATTTTTTGTTCCTCGCTTTCCAGTACGGAGTGAATTGTATCATCCAAGCAAAGAACTTTGCGATGAGCCACGGTGTACCATTTTTTCGCATATTGATGAACGACATCGATTGGAATTCATTCAGATCTTTTACATCGTCAGCATGGAGCTTGCCCCCGCTATAGCAATACGAACAGTATTTTGGATTTTCCCTCTTGTCTCAGAGAGGATCCTTGTCGAATGGCATCATGCAACATTCACAGGATTTTGGTTGGGATGAGGTCATAGGGAAAGTAGATAAAAAAATAAAATTATCCTCCAAAACGCTCTGTATGTACAGCATTGCCTGATGTATCATAGTATGTACAGGTGTGAGCTGACATGTCGAGTGTCCACTTTTTGATACCGTTTTCTGCACAGTCCTGACAGAATGTCATATAGTCAGTTCCGCCTGATTGATGGAGTTTTAGTCGCTCGAGGAATCTTTCTTTATTGCAATATTTCGCAATAATAAGGGTATCGTACTTGGCAGGAGAGATGAGCGGTTCAGTATTCCCAAGATAGACTGTGTGTCCATCTGAGACATAGGTGTCGTATGCGGTAACTCACATGGCTATGAGGTCGAGAGCATACTGCTGGAAGTCAGCACCAGACTTGACTCGTGCATGCGCGTCGGAGATATCAGAGAGAGTGAACATGGCTTTAGAGGTTAAGGATTTTCTTAAGTTCAGGGAGGATTTTTTCTGCCATTTTTTTACTTCATACGGCACCTGGATGGAGTCAGTCTGGTAGGTCTTCATGATTCACTATATCTCTCATATCTATATAGGAAATCAATACAGTTTCACAAAAGTCTCTTATGGCGTTATCATATTTTTCAATGATATGATTTTTATACGACTTTCCAGTAGAACTTCATGGGTATGGACAGACGATCGATTCATCTACACGAGTGAGTCATATGAATATGAGCTTCTTGAGTCATAATTCTTCTGATATATTTTGGATCTTTTTAAGATTTCCTAAGAATACATCAAGTGGAACTAGATTATTGGATTCGTCTCATGTATAGCAAGAATCATTGATGCCAATTGCAATAATTGCAACATTTGCATCTCTACTTTTTAATTCATTCGCATATCTCTCGACGAGATTATTAGAGTCTTTTCATGATATTCAGAGATTGTAGACCTCAATCCAGTTTTCTCCATATCAGAATAACTCTGTCTTGATGCGTTCTGCCCAGCCTCAGCGCTCGTTGTCGAATCATCACCAAGTGATGCTGTCTCAGAATACGCAGATATTGAGATCCATATGATTATATTTAGGAGAGGAATTTTTATTTTCCTATGTGTGAGGATTATAATAAAAGACGGAAAGTTTGCAAAGAAAAGAAAAAGACACATACTGAAGGTCATTCGTCGAATATATATTCGTATTTTTCCGAGAGATACAGAGATTCTTATCTATATTCTTGCTTCCCAAAAGGTGTATACTATTTATTTTCTCACTTGTCATAAGTGGGGAATTTTGAATGCATACTTCTTTACCTACGCACACATGATGAAAATAGCCTATATACACAATGATGTAAAAGAAGCAACAGGAGCGAGTTATATCAACACGCTTATCGTCCTAAAGCTCAGAGAAAAATGAGTAAATGTTCAAAGTTATTATCCACACCTCCATCTCACTGATGCACCGATTGCTCTGCGCGGTATGAGCAATATTTTATTTTTTTACTCTCTCCTTGAGAAGCATGAAAAGATACTAAAATGTGATATCATCCAGTGAACTACCTATACGCCACTTGCTTTTTTGCACTTCTCGAAACCCGTGATTTCACATTTTGGTTCGACGACGGCGGGGTTCCTCATGAGCGTTCCGCGTACCGTCCATATGGACAAGGTCTCTCGAGATATATTTAGGCGACTCAAGAAGGCATGAGCTATAGCAGAGATAGACCTCAATACTCTCCGTCCGCTCCAGGATATCGCACTGATAGAGGCATATGCTGCATCGCGAGTGGATTGTGCAATCGCTACATCAGAGATAGTGAAGAGTGATCTCATCACTCAAGGAGTAGATTCAGACAAGATAGAAGTGATTCACAATGCCATCGAAGATTATTGGTTCCATGGGGACTCCTGAATATTCCAAGAATCCCCTACACTGGTGTTCCTCGGGAGGGTAGGAGATGATCCCTTCACGATGAAGCTCAAGGGTATCGATAGACTCATTGCTCTCTATGAGATATTCCCGCTTGTGCCAAAATACTCGATTATGATGTCTCGGAATAAGTGACTCCTCTCGTGGCTCGCGCTCAATATAGGGAATCATCATGTAGAATCCAATATAGTGAAGACTGATATCCCAGCAAAACTCCTCACGCTCAAAGGCGGTATACTCCTTATCCCATCTCGATATGAGGGATTTTCTCTCTCGCTCATCGAGGGGATGAGTCAAGGGCTTGTACCAATTGTATTCCCAGTTGGAGTTGCTCCTGAGATTATCCGAAACGGTGAGAATGGATATATTGTGATGACTCTCGCTGAGGCAGAGGACAAGATACGTCTCCTACTCGATGACACGGTACTCAGGAAGAGGCTCTCACACAATGCTCAGAAGACAGCAGAGATGTTCCACTCAGAACGCCTCGTCAAAGATATGATAAGTCTCTATCAGAAGATACTGAAGAAGCTATAATTGCATGAGGAATTCCCGAACTTTCTCAAGAGGCTTTATCTGGAGATAGTTTTGCATGTGCTCGTCTTCATCGAGTTCGGCACGAGTCTTCCCGTTGTATCCAGCAGGTTCATATATCTTGTCCCAGCCATATCCAGTCTCACCTCGTGGAGATTGGGCTATTGTTCAGGGATGTGATGCAACGAAGAACTCGAACCTCGTGCCATCATAATATGCATACATCGTACTACTGATAGCTCATCTTGGCTTGTCTCAGAAGAGCTCACATATTCATTGGAGTCAGAGTTCTTCTATGAAGAACTTGATAAAAGTTCCAGGTAATCTCCCAAGTGATGTACACTCAAGAGAAGCATCTTCTACAAGTACAGGTTTCCTTATCTTCTCATATGCTTGTCGTACCTTGTGTTCGACGATTTCCTTGAGGTCGAGTGACTGTATCTCATCGAGGTCGAGCTTGATGTGTTGGATAGGGAATCAGAGGTATTTTTCGAGATATTCTACCTTTTTCTGATTGCCCGTGATGAAGGTGACTGTTTGCATAGTTTTATTGTATATTTTCCTCTGGAAAAGCAATCGTTTTTCATATATTTTGTGACTTGCACAAAAAGAGAAAACGACTATCTTATGGGCAACTCGTTATCCAACTCCTCATGCAACAATTCCTCCGCCTCGAAGAGATCAAGCTCACACTCGCTGATGATGAGTCACTCCTCGAGACCAAGATTCTCAAGATACTCAACATCCGTAAAGAAGACATGGTATCTTTCTCTGTGGTCAAAAAATCTATCGATTCACGCGAAAAGAGTAATATTCTCTTCATCTACTCGGTTGATGTCGACCTCAAGGTTAAGAATCTCAACCTCACCAAGCCGAACCTTCTCAAACACAAAGCAAAGTATGTCGAAGAGTTTGTTTACGAGATTCCTGTTGTGCCACCTGATGCCAAGAGACTCAGGCCCATCGTGGTTGGTACTGGGCCTGCAGGACTTTTTGCATGATTGGCCTTAGCAAAAGCTGGACTCAATCCTATCATCATCGAGCGTGGTAAGGCGGTTGAGGGGCGACTTGTCGACGTCGGGATGTTCATGAAGGGATGACCCCTCAATACCGAGTCCAATATCCAGTTCGGCGAAGGATGAGCAGGGACGTTCAGTGATGGAAAACTCTACACCATGATCAACGATCCGAGGAGCAAGTATGTCTTCGAAGAGATGGTGGCAGCCTGAGCTCCTGAGGAGATCATGTACACGGCGAAGGCGCATGTCGGAACAGATAAGCTCAGGATACTTGTTCGTGAACTCCGTAAGAAGATTATCTCACTTGGAGCAGATATCAGATTCAGCACGTGTATGACGGATATAGAGATAGTTGACGGCAAGCTCGTTGCTATCATAGTCAATTGAGTTGAGCGTATCGAATGTGATACACTTGTTGTCGCTATCGGGCACTCGGCGCGTGATACATATGAGATGATTCTGTCGAAGTGACTTGATATTGTGCAGAAGCCTTTCTCTATGTGAGTGCGTATCGAACATGATGCGGATATGATCAATCGGTCACAGTTCGGAGACGCGTGCGTGAGTCCAAAACTCGGAACCGCGAGTTACAAGCTCGTCTCTCACAATGAGGATGTACGTACACTCTACTCGTTCTGTATGTGTCCAGGTGGACATGTGGTTGCAGCATCGTCAGAAGATGGACGTCTCTGTGTCAATGGTATGAGTGAATACCGTCAGAATAGTGGTATCTCGAATTCAGCACTCATGGTTCCTGTCACACCTCTTGACTTTGGTTCTGAGCATCCACTCGCAGGGGTTGAGTTCCAGAGATATTGGGAGCAGAAGGCTTTTGTCCAAGGAGGTTCAGATTACCACGCACCCGCGCAACTCGTCGGAGACTTCCTCGCGGATAGACCATCAGTTCAGAGTGACGCACCGAAGACTACATATCTTCCATGAGTCAAGATGACCTCTCTCAAGGAGTGTCTTCCAGAATTCATCACTGCAGCTCTCAAGAAGTGACTCGTAGATCTCGGACGCAAGATCAAGGGATTTGATGATCCGAATGCACTCCTCATCGCTATTGAAGCGCGCAGTTCTGCCGTTATCCGTATCACTCGTGACAAGGAAACTCTCCAGTCCAATATCGCAGGAATCTACCCAAGTGGAGAAGGTGCTGGATATGCAGGAGGTATCACATCTTCAGCCATCGATGGACTCGTCGTGACGGAGAGGATTATAGAAAATTATCTATCAAAATAAAAAAACATCCAAAATATTTTGGATGTTTTTTTATCCGAGTTTTGCACCGTTCGGTACATCACGTTCAGGGATAGCGAGTATCACGGAACCATCCTCTCGGTAAAATCCCGTACAGAGGAATTCACTCACGAATGGTCCGATTTGTTTTGGTGGAAAGTTCACCACTCAGACTATCTGTTTCCCGATGAGTTCGTCACGAGTATAGTGTGTGGTTATCTGTGCACTCGACCTCTTGATTCCAATCTCCTCACCAAAATCTACCGTGAGCTTATAGGCACTCTTGCGAGCTTCAGGAAAGTCCTCGACGGCAATAATCGTGCCAACGCGGAGTTCTATGGATTCGAATTCTTGCCAAGTGATAGTTTTTTGCATGGAGGAATTATAGAAAAAAATATTCTGAATACAAAAAAATCCTCCAATAAGGGAGGATTTTTTTATCGCTCAAGAGACCATATATCTCCATTTTTATTGATGTAGACCTCAATAGGAATTCTTTTTATTTCCCCATCTTTTCTATCGTATTTTTCCACCGCGTAGCTTCCACTAGCAACAATATTTTCTATACTGCGGACGACGCTATCGTCCCTATCTCGATACTGATATTGTTCTGCATATGTATGCATCGACTCATCAAGTATCTCTTGTGTATAGCCACTTGGATCGCAGAAGAACAATCCACGTACATCATCATAGACGAATCTACTATATTCGCACTCATGTCTGCCTGGAGTATAGTCTTCGAGTTCAGTTCGATAAGTGTTATATGTTGATCCATAAGAATTCCTGATGAGGATATTCTTAGGAGTCCGAATCTTGATACGATACTCGATGAGAGTGAGAGGAACCACTTCTTTGAAGATATCTCTTGGTGCAGTGATCTTGACTGTATTCCCCACTCTTGCTATATCCAATTGCTGCATCTGTGATAATCGCGACTCGATAGCTCATTGCCCTCTGAGTCGAGTCTCAACTTCTACGATTATGCCGGTTGCTGTATTGTCATATTCAATAGAAAAATTCGAAAAGTTCCAGGACATATCTGCGCCACTTTGCTTGTCTAATTCGATGATAATCTCTCATGTCTCTATAGTTCATAGATCAGATATTTTGATATCTTTTTCGTATGTCATCGCGAAGTCACGGAGGATTGGAGGAAGTGCTGATATTATGACTATACCAGATCAGATGAGCGTCAATACCAAGATAGACCAGCTATACCTTCAGAATATAGACTTGTGAAATACAAAAGTTGTGAGTCCGAGTGCTATAAGAAGCATCGATATAGATCATACAATTATGGCAATTCGGATGGTTGGAGTGACTACCGAGAGGATATCTTGTCCACTGATTATCCATTGTTCGAATAGATTGATTCAACCGATTGACCCAATAACTCCTCAGATCAAAAAAATACAAGCAATTATAAGAATGAAGAAAGCAATACTCCACTTTCCTATAACTTTGATTCACGTTATAAGTTTTCTTATGATAACTCCCAAAAACGATTGGGTTGCGGTATTCTCAGAAGAAAAAGTAAATATTCCCGGAAGCAAAATAACGAGTCCTAGATAGAGCCATATACCAACTCCAGCAATACATGCAAGGAGCAAGAATATAATACGTATGTATAATACGGGAATATTGAGCTCTTCCGAGAGACGAAGCGCAACTCCGAAGAGTATCTTCTTCTTTCTTCAGAGCCAGATATTTTTGGGCTTTTGAATACTTGTATCCTGAGGTATCTTGTTGTCTATGTCAGCGAATATATCTTCTCCTTCACCAAGGTCATTGACAACGTTGATAATATCAGATTGTTTTATTGGATTTTCGATTGCATCAAGCCGTTCGATGATACGGGATTTTATATCATCAAGGTATTCTGTATCGATATTATTTCGAGCGACATATTTTTCTATACGACTGATATAGTCCGAGAGAAATTTTTCAGATGATACGGGAATCTCATATGTCTGTCCAAGGAGATGAAAGGTTTTCATAAGAATAAATTATTTTGAATTACGAATTGAATTAACAGATTCTGAGAGATTAGACCAGGCTGAGTCCATGATCTGGAGAACTTCATTTCATGATTCAGTAAGACGATAGTATTTTCTTGGTGGACCACTCTGTGACTCTACCCAATAATATGATATGAGTCCATCATCCTTGAATCGTGTGAGGAGAGGGTAGAGTGTACCTTCTACAACAATGAGTTTGTTTGTTTTGAGAGTCTCTAAGATATCTGACGCATATGCCTCGCCACGAGCAATAATCGAGAGTATCGTGTACTCGAGGATTCATTTACGCATCTGTGTTGTTATCTTTGTAATTTCGTTTCACATAATATATATAGTTCTATGTTATACAAGGTAGTGTATAAAAAATAATACATGAGTCAATATATTTTTAAAAAATCTCCCGGACCAGGGGAGATTTTATTTTCTATTAAAGCTTTTTTGAGACCGATTGTGAGTTAAGAATAAACTCTTCAGTGATTGAAGACGAACACATTGTATCAGCTTTTTTGATTGTGTAAAACATGTTCACGGAAATTTCACGTTATACCAACATATCCTTCACAATCACACTGACAGATTCCCGACCATTCCAGATATTGCGATCCAGCTCGATGACAAGTGAGACAATATCTCCAGGTGCGAGGGTTGGATTTTTGGTATCTCCACTCTCTCACCATCACCATGCAACGAGCTTGGTTCATGGAGCTCCTTCGAGACGGAGTTCGAGGTGTTTTCACTCCTTTCCGAGAGGTTTTGCTTCAAGGATTGTCTCATCTTGGAGCAGGAAGAGGGGCTTGCGATTGCCGATACCGAACGGACGATAACTGTCGATGATATCGAGATTTTCGAGTGTGAAGTCGGTTGCAGGACTCATGATACATTCGACATCCATCACTCGTTTTGGGAGATTATGTACATCGTGCATGGTGCTGAATTTTTCGAGGAGACGTTTTTTTAACTCTCCTATCTTGGACTCTTCGATGGTGAATCCTGCAGCTTGTCTATGTCCGCCATATCGTACGAAGAGATCCTTTGCAGAGTCGAGGAGCTCTATCATACTACACCAATCAGGCGAGCGACAAGAGGCAACAGAGAGAGCTTCGAGAGTTCATACCTCGCGAGACTCATCAACATCTATTTCATCTCATTTTCGTCTTGTGAGAGGATGATTGTGTCCATTCTTGATGATGATACTTGGCTTTCCGTACATCTCAGTGAGTTTGCCCGCAACGAGCCCGATGATGCCGTGCTCCAGGTTGGATGCATCATAGAATAATATTGGGAGAGACGTATCGACATGTTCGAGTGCTTGTTCGAGTTGTTCGGTGGTCGTATTCTTCCGTGTCTCGTTCAGGTGTTCGAGCTCACTGAAGAATGTATCAGTATGTTCATCGCTTGCGAGGAGCCAACGGAGAGCTGTGAGCGGTGTGTCCATGCGACCTGCAGCATTGATGCGAGGTCATATCTGGAATCCGATGATATCAGCATCATTTTCTGTGATTTTCTCTCGTCATTCGAGGAACTTACGGAGTCCGCTCGAACTCGAGTTCTGCATCTGTCTGAGTCCGAGAGTCGTGATGGTACGATTCTCACCGATTATTGGCATACAGTCAGAGACGGTTCAGAGTGAAGCGAAGTCGATGTATTTTTGGAGAGTTCTATGTATTTCTCAGACACCATTCTCTGTACTTTTGTAACCAAAAGTACCAAAAGTTTCGGAGGGAAGTCAAACTCACTCCTTCTCGCCCTGCTCATCGTTTCATATTGCTTTCATCTTCGTTCAGACAGTGCCTTCCCCCTGAGCCCCCGATTGACTATTATCTTCAATAAAAGAAGTTTCTTTATTCAGTGCAATCAATATTCCATGCACGAGCTTGAACGCTACACCAGCTCAAGCCAAGTCAGGGAATGGATACTTGGAGTCTTTTCTCTTCGGATTGATGATACCAACAACTTCCTTGGGAACTATATCAGGGACGGCATGGTGGTCAGTCACGATGACATCTATTCCAAGAGCCTGAGCATAGCGTATTGGTCATACATCTCGTGTTCCACAATCAACGGTGATGACGAGTGTCACTCACTTGCTTCTGAGTTCATCAAAAAAATACTCCTTGAGTCCATATCCATCGTGAACTCGATGCGGTAGGCGATATGAGACTTCACAATCGATTTCTTTTAAGAATCGAACCAATATGGCAGTCGAACTCACACCATCAACATCATAGTCACCGAATATGACGATACGTTCTTTTTGTTCTCGAGCCTTCAGTATGCGATTCACAGATACCCCCATATCTAGAAGGAGGTATGGATCGTGGAGGTCACTGATCTTCGGATCAAAAAAAGGTATACCCTTTGCATAAGGACGGTTCTGTTCTAATGTGCTCTGGAGAGAACTCCCAGATGAAGGGGAGAGAATACGGAGCGCATATCCATGGAGCGTGTGCATATTTTGACTTTAGAGTGCTTCTGATTATACTCGCTGTATGTTCGGGAGCAACTTTATTTATTATTTTTCCCCTATGCAAAAAATACTTATCACTGCAACACTCCTTCTCATGACAAGCTGTACTATGCCATGGAACCAAGAAAACTATGAGCATCCGAATCTCTCTGGAGAGGTTCCTCCTACAGCAACTGATGTTGAAGGATATGAGTATCCAGCTATCCCACTCGATGAGTTCAATAAGATGAACACAGGCAGTAACAATCAGCAATAAGTTAGCAGTGAGTTACAATAACTCGAATCAGTGTTGCTCAGTACACTCATACCATATCTGCCAATAATCCACTCACTATCATGTCTTTTCTTCAGATATTTTTCATCATATCAGGACTCATCATATTGCTTGTGGCTTTTGATATAGCAAAAAGAGAGCGTTTTAATGCACTTCATTTTTTGGTCTTTCTGGGTGCTGGATGAGGGTTACTAGTATTTACATTTTTCCCTGAGACGCTCAATATTATTGGTCGAGTATTTGGGCTCCAACGAGGAGCAGATGTACTTGTATATGCGAGTATTATATTTTTATTTTATTTTGTTCTGCTACTGCTCCGCAAGGTTGAGACAACGCGGGAAGAAGTAACAAAATTGGTTCGAGAGATAGCTATGCAAAATGCTAAAAAGTAGAGCTTGGGCTCAATATCAAAATCTGTATCTAGACTCAATATAATGCAAAAATCTTCTATCATTTTCCTCATCCGTGCCTACAACGAAGCTACTCGTATTCGGGAAGTGATTGATGGGATTTTTGGTGCTGGATACACACAGATACTTGTAGTAGATGATGGCTCTACAGATAAGACACGTGAGGTACTTGCTGATTTGATAGAAGGGGATCGTATACACTATGTCCGACATGTGACGAATCGTGGAGCTTGAGCGGCATTGGAGACGGGATTTTCCTATATTCGTATGCATGCTTCGGAGCATGGATGGGAATATCTCCTCACCTTCGATGCCGATGGACAGATGGATATCCGTGATATGAAAAAGTTCGAAAAAGAGTTTGAGAAAGATGAGACACTTGATGTTGTGATTGGCTCTAGGTTCATCATGAAAACTAATACCAACGTCCCACTTATGCGCCGCATTATTCTTTTTGGCGGACGTATTTTTACCTCTATCCTCTCAGGAGTACATCTGACCGATGCACACAATGGATATCGCATGATGCGAGTGACAACACTCGAGAAGATACAGATCACGATGGATGGCATGGAGTATGCAAGTGAACTCATCGATCAGATAGGAGTCCACAAGTTCCGATTCGTTGAAGTTCCGGTCAATATCCATTATGATGATTATACACTCTGAAAGTGACAGCGTTATGGCTGACCATTTCGTGTGGCTATTCGTATGATTTTTAAGAAGTTTTTTTAATACCAATTCTTATTTTATAAAAAAGAAACTTTGCAAGTGGTACTTTGTAGTTGGAGTTGAGGAAAAGAGGTATTTCCATATACTTGCCCCAAAATTTATGGATAAAAAAAAGAAAACACTACTTATTACAGGCGGAACAGGCTATATTTGATCTCATGCGGTTGTTGCTTTTGAACAAGCATGATACAGTACAGTTATGGTAGATAATTTTGTAAATAGTTCTCCTAATTCACTCAATTGAATTGAGAAGATTTTATGATATCGTCCTGATTTTTATGAGTGTGATATTCGTGATAAAGATTGATTGAGATCTATTTTTGGGAAATATCAGTTTGATGGAGTTATTCATTTTGCTGCAAAAAAATTTGTATCAGAGAGTATAACTGATCCAATTGAATATTATGATAATAATGTCTCATGATCAATTACTTTATTTCAAATAATGGATGAATTTCACGTGTCTAGATGTATCTTTTCATCTACAGCATGAGTATATGATTCTGATAACCTTAGGCCACCATTTTCTGAAAATGATGCAAAAAGAATGATTCATCCATATGCTAATAGTAAGTTTATTGTTGAAAATGTTCTAGAACAATTGGCAGCCACAGGGCATATCTCTTCGATTTCACTTAGGTATTTTAATGTAATCGGTGCGCATGAGTCCGAATGTATTTGAGATGATTATTTTTCAACAGAGACAAATGTGATTGGCTATATATACAAAACATTTCTCTGAAAACAAAAAGAATTTCTTCTTTATGGAAATAATTTTCATACTCCCGATGGAACTGCAGTTCGAGATTATATAGATATATTAGATCTTATTCGTGGACATATAGATGCATATAGATATATTGAATCCAACCCTACCCAGTATATTCCTATTAATCTTGGAACATGATGAGGGGTATCTGTATTAGAATTGGTGCATACTTCGGAATATATTTTGAAAAAAAAGTTACCAATTTGTATCATGAAACAAAGAGTGGGGGATGTAGGGGTCAGTGTTGCTTCTACAGAAAGGGCTAAGAAAATACTTGGCTGGTCCTCAAATGTGCCATTAACTGTATCAATACAAAATGGCTGGAATTATCTTCAAAAAAGAAGAGATTAATTTTTAATTCAATCCTATGAAAAAGGCACTTATTACAGGCATAACAGGACAAGACGGCGCATATCTTGCCGAATTCCTTCTCAAGGAAGGTTATGAAGTTCACGGTATCAAGAGAAGAGCATCTCTTTTCAATACACATAGAATAGATCACCTTTTCAAAGATATACATAACAAGGATAATAAGTTTTTTCTCCATTATGGTGACATGACAGATAGTGCTAATCTTATCAAACTTGTTGCAGATATCGAACCAGATGAGATATATAATCTTGCTGCACAGTCACATGTAAAGGTAAGTTTTGATATGCCAGAATATACTGCCAATACCGATGCCATTGGTACACTCAGACTTCTTGAGGCTATACGTGTGAATTGACTCGACAAAAAAACTCGTTTTTACCAAGCGTCGACTTCTGAGATGTTTGGAGGAGTTGGATTCAACATGCCTGAAACTGGCTATACGGAAGATTCCCCATTTTATCCTCGTAGTCCTTATGGTGTAGCCAAGATGTATGCATATTGGATTACCATCAATTATCGTGAGAGTTATGGTATCTATGCTTGCAATGGTATACTTTTTAATCATGAATCTCCGATTCGTGGGGAGACATTCGTTACTCGTAAAATTACTCGCGCAGTAGCACAGATGCATCTCGGACTCTCTAATAAACTCTATATTGGTAATCTTGACGCCAAGCGTGATTGGTGACATGCGAAGGATTATGTTCGAGGTATGTGGCTTATGCTCCAACAAGATACCCCAGAGGATTATATACTTGCTACAGGTGAGACATATACTGTTCGTCAGTTTATTGAGTGGGCATTTGCTGAGGTTGGTATAGTTATCGAGTGGAAAGGAAATGGAATAGATGAAAAGTGATACGATAAGACTACAGGAAGTTGTCTTATCGAGGTGGACTCACGATACTTCCGTCCTGCAGAGGTTGATCTTCTCCTCGGTGATGCTACCAAGGCAGAGACCAAGCTCTGATGGAAGCGTGAATATACGATTGCACAAATGGTGTCTGAGATGGTACGTTCAGATATCGAGATATTCCGCAAAGAGGAAATTCTCAAAAAACATGGATACGAGATACTTGCGCAGTATGACTAGGATTACTTTGTCAAAGTAATAAATATTTTTATAATAAAATTCCAATAGTTTGGAATTTTATTATTTTTTATACCATGACTCAAGACTTAGACTTTTCTCAATATAGGGCAGATATAAATTGATATGGAAATGAGCTTCTTGAAAGATATCCATGAATACCTGTTCTTGATCCACAATCAGATACCCTTATTGCAGAATACGATAGGGCAATAGCTGCATTGATTGCAGCAGTTCTGCTCGATCCAGGAACTGTAGAAAATAAAAGAAGTGATCCTCGAAGACAAATAGATGAGTATGACGATGGGAAAGACATTTCCGCAAAATTATTTACATTAAGAAAATCGAGTTTTGAGATGAGGCAGTGACTTGGCAATCATTACCATCAGCATACAGGGGCAGATGACAGTAATCTTCGGTTTGTAGAATGATTTCGAATGATTGATGTGAGTTGAGTACTTTTTGTGAATCAATATACAAGAGACACCATCGGGACTCTTGTTCCGTGAATTACAGTTCCATATGAGGTCAAGCCTTGAAACATACTCGTCTTCGCAAAAGAACAGGCACATACATTTTTCTTGAGTCCATGACAATTTCAGTGAGTATTGGCAACTGCTTTCGATGAAAAAGATCTTCACTCAGCAAAACTTTGATTTTCTTAGAATTTATGCAGAAAAATAATTCTAGGATAATTGTTTGGTATCTTTACTATCAGGATGCTTTATAGCAAGAAGGATTCTTGTTATTGTATAATGGGTTTTGTAAATACTGTATCAGTGTCAGTATTTACAAAGCAAGTACATATATTGAGAATAATATTAATTTTTTGTCTATATAATCATCTGTAAATACAAGGCTTTCCCGTGACAAGGAAAGTTTTTTTTATATACTTCACAGCGTTTATTAAACTTTTTATGCTCTACCAAAAAATATCAAAATGTCGTATCTGTGGTAATACACATCTTGAATCAGTACTCCATCTCGGAGACCAAGCACTTACTTGAGTATTTCCACTCCCAGGACAGCCGGTTGAAGTCGGGCCTCTCGAACTCGTAAAGTGTAGTGGTGAGGATTCTTGTGGACTCCTACAACTTGGACATGATTATGACATGGAAGAGCTCTATGGAGACAATTATGGCTATAGATCATGACTCAATGCTTCTATGGTCAAACACCTCGGAACAATCGTTGAGAAGGCAAAATCTCTCGTTGAACTCAAGGCAGGAGATCTTGTTATAGATATAGCTTCCAATGATGGCACAACTCTTGCAGCCTATGGCGATAATGGTTATGATCTTCTGTGAGTTGATCCAACATCCAAAAAGTTTGCAGAATATTATCCTTCTTATGTTGATTATGTTTCTGATTTTTTCTCTGAAGCTGCAGTCAGAACCAAGACAGATAAGAAAGCCAAGGTTATCACATCTATGTCAATGTTCTATGATCTTCCGGATCCAACGAGCTTTGTTGCTGATCTCGCGAGTGTCCTTGCGGATGACGGTATATGGATACTCGAACAGAGCTACATGCCGACGATGATCGATATGGTATCATATGATACTGTCTGTCACGAGCACCTCGAGTATTATGCACTCAAGCAGATCAAGTGGCTCGTCGATGGTGCAGGGATGAAGATTATCGATGTCACACTCAATGATATTAATGGATGAAGTTTCCAAGTTGTCGTAAGTAAGGATATCACACGTCCAGCGAACCAAGAAGCAATTGATGCACTTCTGAAGCATGAAGAAGATGGTGGATATAACTCATGAGCTGTATTTGCACAGTTCCGTGAGAATATCGAGACACACAAGCAAGCAGTTCTCGAGTTCTTCAGTACAGTAAAAAAAGAAAATAAGAAAGTGATAGGATATGGTGCATCCACAAAAGGAAATGTAACTCTCCAATACTGTGGCATCACTCCTGACATGCTCCCATACATCGCAGAAGTCAACGAATACAAGTTCGGTCGTACAACACCAGGAACACTTATTCCTCTTATATCTGAGTTAGATGCAAATGCCATGAATCCAGATTATTACTTTGTTCTTCCTTGGCATTTTAGAAAGTCGATTCTTGCACGAGAAACAGAATTTATAGAAAATGGTGGACATTTTGTATTTCCTTTACCAAGACTCGAGATAATTTAATGATTTCACTATAACTATGAATAAAAATTCTTCAATTTTTCTTGCGTGACATGGGGGACTTTTGGGGTCTGCTATTTTAGCAAAATTGCAAAATGAAGGTTATAGTAACCTTATATTAAAAACAAGAGAAGAGCTTGATCTGTCAAATCAGGCTGCCACGTACGATTTTTTTAGTACTTATAAGCCAGAGTATGTTATACTGTCTGCTGCAAAGGTGGGCGGAATGGCTATAAATATAAAGAAACCTGCAGATTTTCTCTTTGAAAACCTTACTATACAAAATAATGTTATCGGTGGAGCTCATCTTTTTGGTGAAACAAAGAAGCTCATATTTATCTGAAGTAGTTGTATATATCCTCGTAATTCTCCTCAGCCCATGAAGGAAGAGTATCTGATGGACGGTAAAGTAGAGTCCACAAATGAAGCATATGCAATTGCAAAAATAGCGGGCATGAAACTTTGTGAAAAAATATATGAACAGTATGGAAAGAAATTTATTTCAGTCATGCCAACGAATATCTATGGACCTGGTGATAACTTTGATCCTGATACATCGCATGTTATTCCTGGTATGATGACTCGTATGTATGAGGCAAAACTTCGTGGTGATAAGGAGTTTACTATCTGGTGAACTGGCAATACTCGTCGTGAATTTCTCTATGTCACAGACTTAGCAGATGCTATAGTATGGGTTCTTGAGAACTATGAAGAAAAACAATTTGTGAATATTGGTACCGGATCTGATATTTCTATAAATGAGCTTGCTAGCTTACTTAAACAGTATATATGATACGCCGGTGAATTTGTGCATGATCTCTCTAAGCCTGATGGTTTTCCGAAGAAGCTCCTAGATGTCTCAAAATTAAACTCATTGGGATGGACTAGTAAAGTTAATTTTGAACATTGATTAAGGGAAACCTATTCTTACTTTATTCAAAATATAGCTAACCACTAATAATTCTAATATATTATTCAAATGAATCTAGAATCCCTAAAACATGTACCGATATTTTCCACACTTATTTCCTTGCTTGTAGACAGATTGAATACTGATCGTGTCTATAAGGACTTTCCAGAAGATTTGATTATTTTTCCACGGTGGTTTTATTATGGTAAAGCAGTAAAAAGAGTTCCTGGGCTTAGAATGGAATCAGTCCCATGAACATATGAAACAGTTTTGTCTATCGTTAATAAAATATCAAGAGATAATAAGGATTTAAGTATTTTGGATTATTGATGTGGACAACATAAGAGTGCTTATTTAAGAAAGTTTTTTTGAGATGAATCTATCACATCGGCTGATATTTTAGATTTTGCTGATATGGGTAGTTTCTTGCGTATCAATCCGAATGATTCAGTGATTAATATTCCTGATAAGTCATTTGATTTGGTTATATCCTCTGAAGTGATAGAGCATGTTCGAAATCCATTTGTCCTGATGGATGAATTATTGAGGCTATCAAAAAGATACCTTATAATTACTACTCCAAATCCAAGAAATTTATATAGTAGAAGTATTTTTTCGAAAAGTTGATATTTTCAGTGGTTCGAGCCCAAGGATTTTGACTATCATAAGACCCCTATTTTTTCATGGCAAATAGAAGATTTTCTTATTGAAAAGTGACATTCTTATGAGAGATATGCTAATCATGAATATTTCTGATTATGATGAGATCAGATAGAAAAATGAGAGACGCTTATATATTTTATTACTGTCAATTAAATGCTTATTGTAAAACTTCAATGAGGACTCTGAAATCAGATGTTTCAGTATGCATATGCCAAGGCACTTTCTCTTAAGTTAGAGAGCTCAGTTTTGTTGGATATTTCAGGATTTAAATACACCAAACCAAAGTATGAATTGGATGTATTTAATGTTACTCAGGATATCTGTAATAATAAAGATATCCCGTTCTATGCAAATCTTCATAGTAATTTTTACCCATTGATGATAGTATTTAATGAACTAAAGAAGAGGATGATGCGTATGAATCCACGACATTATTTGGAATCTACCTTCACTTTTAATAATAGTCTTTTAGACGTAAGGGATGGTTATATTGAATGATACTTTCAGACTGAGAAATACTTCAGTGACTATATGCAAGCCATAAGAAGAGACTTTACCTTTAGGCAGCCATTAGAATGAAAGAATAAGGATTTTTTACAGAAAGTAGAATGAAAGAATACTATTGCAATTCATGTTAGGCGTGGAGATTACCTACTTGCAAAGAATAGTTATATTGGACTCACTTCACTTGAGTACTACAGGACGGCAATTGCCATGATGCAAGAGCGCATTGAAAATCCTGTATTTGTATTCTTTTCTGACGATATTGAATGGGTTCAAGAGAATCTCGAGATTGTAGATGAATCTTATTATATAGATTGGAATACGTGAGCAAAGAATCATGAAGACATGAGACTCATGAGCCTCTGCAGACATAATATTATCGCGAATAGTAGCTTCTCATGGTGGGGTGCATGGCTCAATGAGAATCCAGAGAAGATCGTAATCGCACCCAAAAGATGGTTCCATACGAGCGCCATTGATTCTTCCGATGTTGTTCCTGTTGGTTGGATAAAACTATAAATATGCCAAAAGTCTCAATTATCATAGCAACATACAATGGAGAAAAGTATCTCCCAGATGCTATAGAGTCTGTTTTGTATCAGACTTTGACCGATTGGGAGCTTATTATCGTAAATGATGCATCTATAGATAGAACTCAAGATATTATTAATTGATATCTAACGAGAGATTCTCGAATTATATGTATCAGAAATGAGTTCAATCTTGAGCGCTCTGCATCACGTAATAGGGGTATGAGAATTGCACGGGGTGAGTATATTGCATTTCTCGATGATGATGATACATGGACTCCTGAGAAGATGGGGATGCAGTTATCATTTCTGTTAGAAAATCCAGAGTATATCCTCTGTTGAACTTGAGCAAATATTATAAATGCTCAATCTCATAAGATATCCGAGCAACAAAACATTCTTGAGAATGATGTTATTCGATCAAAAATACTTACATATAACCCCTTCATACTTTCTTCCATTTGTATAAAGAAGGAAATTACCTCAGATATTTATTTTAATGAAGATATCAATATGGCTGAGGATTATGAATTTATACTTAGGATTGCAAGTCGATGAAAAATCCAAAATCTATCTGAATGCCTTGTAAATTATAGAATTTATGGGAACTCCTCATTAAAACATCCCTATAGGATTAGATGGAATTCCATAATTGCAGTATCTCGATATGGGAGCTGATTCCCTAATTACTATAGATCAATCCTTCTTCTTCTTTGTCTCTTTTTTGTTCCTTACAGGATTGTATCCTTTCTATGAAAAGCTCTTCCAAAAAGATTAAAGGATATCATTCTCCCTTAGAGATTATGGTATGTGTTCATGTAAACTTGAATAATCTTCTCCCATGAGAAGTTTTTTCTGGTATGGGCCGCAGCATTTATTCACATTTCTTTTACTCATTCTGGATGAAGAATACACTCCCTCATTGCTTGCATGAGGGTATCTATATTTTTTGGAGGAATAAGAATTCATGTCTTTCATTCTAATATTATCGATTGAGGTCATTCAACGGTTGTTGAAATAGATGCTAATCCTGACATTCCGGCTTCTACTAGAACCGAGGGAAAACAATCAAAGTGTGTCGGAAGTACAAATACATCATGTTTTCTATATATCTCTCATAGCGTATTTTGATTAATATTTCATAGATACTTAATATCATTCTTTGCAGATATTTTATGTATGTAATCGACCATTGATCCAGTACCAGCTATTGATAATTCTATTCATGGGAATTCCTTACTCAGTGATAGAAATACAGTTATAAGCTCTGGTATTCATTTTGCACGTTCTAGTCTTCCTATAAACAAGAATCGCATCCTTGACTGATTATAGGTTGCTGTGTCTTTTGTGGGAAAATCTCATGGAGTTACTGCAACAGGAAGAAACTGCATCTTAGTCGAATCTATTTTGTAGTGTCTTTTATATTTCTCAATTCTATATTTATTTTGTACGAGCAGAATTTTAGGAAACCTGAGTGTTATTGGCTGAAGGATGATATATTTTAAGAATGAAAATGGGAAAAATTTCCAGGTAAAGTGCCCTCACATATAGTGAGCAATACTCTTTCTTCATATAAGAAATGGTGACAAAAAGTCATATAAAAATGAACTTGTACCATATATATGAATAATATCTTCCTTTTGAATGTCACGAATGAAGGAAATAATATCGAATGAAAATTCAAAAGGAAAACCAAGTGAAAAAGCATGTATTATATAGATATCATATCCGTCTTTATGGCGGATGGGCTTGGACTGAGTCTTGTAATCTCGACTTGGGATAACGACTATATGTTCTAGGGTACTATCCCCATACTTAATAATCCCAGAAACAAATCTGTTAATAGTGTGTTCTAAAAAAGAAAAGTCATCTAATGTTTTCAGTTTTTCAGGATAAAAATCTTCTAAGGTATGTGAGAGAATATGATAAACCCGCATATTTTATCCTTTCTTTATAGTAAATATATTGATTTCTCATAACCAATGTGCCTTGAATGGTAGTGTAACAAAATATTGTCAGCCCTTCCAAAGAGGGAAAACAGATCTATTTATATCATACTCAACGGTTCTCTCTACAGAATTCGAGAGATTTACCCTTCTGATAGCCTCAGCTACCATGAATCTATATATCGGCATAATATGTCCTGATACCTCATTGATGTCAAACCAGAGAGGGAGTCCTACGATGAGATTTCTGGCATAGGATATAATATTTTCTACACTTGGAGAGGTTATAAAAGCTACTCCATCATCTTTTAGGCTTGAGCATACGAATCGAATAAAATGATATGGATTTTCGAGATGTTCAATAATTTCCGTTCCAACGACGTAATCAAATTCTCAGAAGTCATTCTGTTCATTTAGGTTTGATTGAATAAACTCAACTCACTCTATTCATCTGAGCATGAATCCAGAAGCATCTATATCAGTACAGACAAATTCTGCCAGTATATTCTTTTCTTGAAGTTTTTTTTGTATCGCATGTGGATTATATCATTTTCATGTTCCAATATCTAGAATCCTTATATTATTTTTTCATGATTCTTCGACATGTTTTATGAGTTTTGCGATTACAACATCGTTGATGCCACCACTGCTCATGGGAGTTGGAGTATTTTCGTTCATAAGATAGATTACAAGTATTGGGAGTGCATTATAGTGTTGAGATTATTTTTTGCAATTTTGTTTTCAAATGTGGAATAGACTTTACTTTGGTATATAGATTTGCTACTGTTTTTGATGTTATTCATAATTTGATTCTCTCTTTCTCAGGTAGGAGGGTGAGGTTTTTTATTCCATGACTGAATGAATTGATTGAGAGGTCTATCACGAGTTCTGGATTCACAAGTTCGACAGCCTCACTTGCTCAAGTAATATCCGATACGAGTGGTATGAGTCCAGCGCTCATTCATTCAAGTACAGCAACTCAAAATCATTCATATTCCCCAGGATGGAGATAGAACGTTGCATCTTGAATATAACTATCAATGTCATATGTATATCAAACAAAAGATATTCCATATTTTTTGTATCCTTGAATTTTCTCTTCTCAGAAAAAAGCATCCCATCCTCATCCAATAACGACAAATTTCCAATCAACATTTTCTGATTTCTCATAGGCCTCTATATATCACTCTATCAGTATATCAAGGCGTTTCTGGAGCATATGATAGCAATGTCATATAAAAAGAAAATGATTCTGTTTATAATTTGGGGTATACTGAGCATATCGTTCCATTCGTGATTCATCTCGTATCCATTCCTGGTATTTGCTATAGAGCTTTGAAGAATCTACTCAGAAATATAAGAGTTCATTTTTTACCACCTCGGAACAGTAGATATATGCAACTGGTTCTTGATGAGTGTATTTTGCGAGAAGGTATTTTATTTTATTGATTCACGATTTATTTTTATCTTCTTTTGTTTTTCTTCAGAGAAAGGTGTCACACGTTAGAGAGATGATAGAGAATTTTTTTATCCTTGATTTGTTCCACAGAACAGCAATCCAGAAGAGTCCCCATGGAACAATGACAATGGCATCTCTCTCTACGATACTGAGCCGTATGAAGTAATAGAAGATTGTTATGATTCTCTGCCAAACATGTTTGATAAAACGAAAGGGTTTCTCAAATATGATGCTTCCTGGAAGCTTGAGGTCAAAATCTGATTCTAGAAAGATTATCTGTTTCATGGAATAATAGAGTCAAAAATGGTATAAATACTGTTTTCATTGAGTTCTTTGTATCGGGCAATATTTTTTGTTATTGTATCCTCCTGATGTCTTCTATATTCCATATCTATTATGAGCTTTTGTATTGTATCTATATAGTTCTTTGTTTCTTTACATATGATAACGCATTCCTGGAGAAGTGGATGGAGTCACTCTGCGGCTTCTGGACTGCAGAGGATTATCTTTTCACAGTAGAGTCATTCGAGCAGTCTGATTTTGACTCAGGCGGCGTTTTTGATAGGTACAATCATCATATCTGCTCATCTGATGTATGGTACGGGTGATGGAACGGTACCATGGAATACTATTCATTTATCCTGAAACATTTTTGTATCTATTTTTCCAGATCAGAATATATTGAGTCTTGTATTTTCAGGGAGAGATGGCACTATTTCACTCATTAAATACTGTAGGGCTTCATTATTTGTAGGAGCATCAAGTCTTCCGTAGAAAAGAATGTTCCATCCTGTATTGTAATTGAATTTTTCTCATTCTTTTGTATAGATTTCACTAATTACTCAGGGTTCGAGAGAATAGATACTTTTACTTCTATAGTGTTCCTTGAGATATTCAGCATCTTTTGGTGATATGGTTATGATATTCTTGATTCTTCTGAGGACATACATCTCAAAAAAATATACAAGAATCCATAGAATTGATCCACTCGAGCGAAAGTATTGCCATTCGATGTTGTGTTCAAGGAGGATTATGGGGCAGTTGTTATTTCTTTTTGATATGGATTTTGCTATATGATAGAGGTATGGGAACTCTAAGAGGATACAATCTGTTTGAATTTTTCTTAACTCACTTCTGTTTCACATGAGAAATTCAAAATGCATCTTTTGTAAGAAAGCAGGGAATAACCGAAAAAACCAGGGATTTTCCTTCTGAATATGTATCGGTTCGAATCACGCAGTATAAGACAATCAGATAGACTCTCCTGTATCTTCAAAATAATAAAATTGTACTGTATGTTTTTTTGACAAAAGCGAATTTACATAATAACTTAGAGACTTTCCTCCCGTGTTTATGGGTTGATTATTAATGAGACTAATAGTACAGATTTTCATGATTATTTTTTAGAAAAAAAAGCAAGTAGTGCGCCATATCCATAGAGTAATGGATGAACTGCTGTGATATAGAGCACATGGGTACTCCAGATACTTTTAGTTCGGTTCCAATTTTCTACAAAAACTGCAATGCTGAGAATTATAACAAATATAAATGGAATTAATGGGTATAGCATGTTTCATATATATACTTTACTTAGTCACATAAGAATAGGTAGAGTTATTATATAACAAAAATAACCTATACCAAGTGGAATGTAGAGGCGTATGATTCTTTTATGTATCTTTGAACTATTCATTGCTCATTTTCAATAGTTGATCATCTGACGGAAAAATAATCCAATATTTGCATCCATTCTGTGATATATTTTTGCATCTTTTGCATGGAGGAATCTATACCCGTCACGTGTTAGTCGGTAATTTATCTCTATATCATCAGTGTTGAATGGATAAGTAGTATTATATCCGTATTTTTTCAAGACAGCAGCACTATATATACTGTTGTATCCTGCGATTGATGACATATAGATTACATCAGATTCTGCGAATGCAGGATTTCCAAGACTCATGATTTTACTTGTGAAATAGTAATTCAACATAAGCTCTTTTTTTGATATATTCTCTCATATTTCTTCGACAATTCTCCGCCCTCATGCTCATACCACATTATTGTCTATGGTCGTTTCCATTGTATTTACAAGGGTGGAGAGCCAGCTTGGATCTGCTCTACAGTCAGCATCTATCCAGCCAATATAATCAGTGGATGTACTCATGTATCTCAGTACAATATTACGTGCGAATGAATGCCCAAAAGAGCATCCATCCTTATCTGCAGGCTCACGAGCCTCGTTGTATATTGAGTATCTGATGTTTTGTTTCTTTAAGAATTCTTCCGCCATCTCTCGAGTCTTATCTGTTGAATTCCCATCCACAATAATTATCTCTATTTTATCATGAGGATAATCTTGTTTCACGATATGTTCGAGGGTATTTATAATATTTTTTTCCTCGTTTCGTGCAATGATACCAACAGTGACGGATGGTGTATTATGAGACATATTGTTTTATAAATTGTGATATATTTTTCTGGAACTTTTCTTTTGAGAACTCCATTCCTCTTTTTTGTATCTTTTCTTTATTCCATGCCATTGTTTCGAACTTTTCTATTGCGGTATTGAGTGCTTCGGGTGTCTGCGGGGTAAAAAATATCCCCGTCTCACCGTCGACTACTGATTCTGTGGCTCATCAGGCTCCATATGCGATGACAGGAGTTCACGCTATCATCGCTTCCACAGGTACAAGACCGAAGTCCTCCTCGGGAGGGAAGAGGAACGCTCGCGCATTCGACATGAGGGATTCTTTTTCTTCATTTGATACACGGAACTTCCACTCGATATTGGGTTTTGACCTTGCCTTGAGCTCATGATAGAGGGCTGTATCTGTAGCCGTACAGAGGATGAGATTCTTCCCATTGTCGTTGAATGCATCGACGAGGAGATCAAGACGCTTGTAGGGAATACAGCGAGACATACCAAGGTAGTAGGGAGTTTCACGGTCTTCTCCTCTTTCCTGTTCTGTTATACCGTCATACCGTCATACTGTAAAACTTTCTACTCCCGGATATATCACTTCACTTTCTCTGTTATAGTATTTTTTGATTCTCTCGGCTGTGGTTTTGGAATTCGCGATAAAATAATCCACCTTCTGTGCAGCAGCATAATCAACTCTCTGCATCCATCACTTTACGAGGCGAAATACTGCCTTCACGAGAGGATTCAAAAACCCAAATTCCATCATATCCTCGTACTCCTTCGCATGACTCCAGTAGTAGCGTGTTGGAGTATGACAATAGCAGAAGTGCCTTGCTCAGGGCTTTCGTCCTGAGTATCCTGCATTCTTGGCTTCGGCAGAACTCGATGAGATGATGACGTCATACTCTGAGAGGTCAAAACTCCGAAATGCCCACGGACGGAGTATCCCCGCGAGCTTGTGTCTGCGGTTCAAGAATGGAATTCGCTGTATCCAGCTCGTATAGACTCGACGTCACTCAAGCATCGGATGATCCATAAAACAGACACTCGTAAATATATCCGCCTCAGGATACATCTCGAGGAGGTGTGATATGACGAGCTCAGCTCATCAGAAGTCGATGAGCCAGTCTGCGATGATGGCAATGCGTTTAGGGTTTATTTGAGTCATGTACTATTCTGTAAGATATTAACTTTATTAGATGCAGCTTCTGTAAATATCTTCTGTACAGTTCCGGCTAGTTTATGTAAAATCTTATTAAATTCAATTGATAGACTAATTACTGATGTTGGGTCAATTTGCTTCATTAATTCTGTGTATTCTTGAAAATTCTGTTCTCGATGAGCAATGATGTTATGTCTGTATGTACTTAATTCTTTCTCATAATTCCTCTTGAATACTCATAACTCTTTGCTAATTGTATCTAGCTCTTCAATGAGCTCACTTTTTATCTTTAATTCATTTAGGGCACATCTGAAGTCTCTTCATAATACATTATGTATGTTTAGTATTCCTTCATATATTACCAATAGTAAACTTCTGGCTAATCATTTTTTTCTAAGATCACTATCTGAATGTAAAGTAACAATAAGACTTAAATATGAACGAAAATCTAAATCAAGCCAAAGAATATATCATATAACATTACATATACTGGAAATATCAGTCCAATTATTATTTTTGGCATGTAATTGTAATTCATAAATTCCTTCCATGCACTCTGTAGATTCTAAGGTAGTTTTAGAAAAGTCTTTTTCTAAGGACTTATGCTGTCTCTTTAAGTCAAAGTTAACTAGTATTTTTGTAAATTTAGAAAATGTATTTTGTATTCAAAACATGAGTTGAATTCTATCTTTTTCCCTCTTTTTTTCCAGTTTTCTTTTATTTTGATTTTCATACTGAAAACTCTATACTCCTCGTATGAATACCAAACCTAGAATAGCCATCCTCCATGATGCATTCCTCTACCGCGGAGGAGGGGAGCGACTCGTGACACTCATGGCGAAGTCACTCGATGCTGACCTGATTGCAGGATTTTTCTCGGAAGGGAGTTTTGACCCGCGAGAGCTCGGATTCGAAGGCAATATGATAGCTCTCGGTAAGCCAGTTTTTGCCAAGTGAATCCGTCATATGATTCTCAAGTGGAGATTCTTCTGGAATGCGCGGATACTGAGAGAGTATGATATCGTGATATTCTCTGGAGATTGTCTCGGCGCGATGCGACATGTCCGAGGAGATGCACAGAAGATATACTATTGTCATACGCCGCCTCGCTATCTCTATGACTTCCGTGATCAGTATCTCGCAGGACTTTCTCCATTTTTTCGTCCACTTTTTCGTGTTGTTTTTGACTTTTTTGCCCGTGTATATGAACGCAATATCCGCAAGTTCGATATCATCTTCTCCAATTCAGAGAATGTAAAAAAGAGACTTCTTCATTATACGAATACAACATCTACTATTATCTATCCACCAACAGATACGAGTTTTTTTACACCATCTGCAGATAGAACTTCTCATGAACTTCCATTTCCTTCTAGTGAGTATTTTTACTCATGGGCGCGACTCTCACCACCCAAGCGTGTAGATATGATTGTTGATGCTTTTCTCGCTATGCCAGATAAGAACCTGATATTTTCCTACGGCAAGAACGACCCTATGCGGGGCTCTATCCTTGCGAAGATACAGAATGCTCCAAATATCCGAGCCATAGAGGCTCCAGATGATATACTCCTCCTCTCACTCATCCGCGGTGCAAGAGCGACGATATATATCCCTGTAGACGAGGACTTCGGTATGACACCAGTTGAGTCGATGGCGTGTGGCGTCCCAGTTATATGAGTACGAGAGTGAGGACTCCTCGAGACAGTTATCGAGTGAAAAACCTGAAAACTCATAGAGATAGAGAATCGTGAATCATGAATCATGAACTTGAAACAAGTCATACAGAACACCGATGAAGACGAGTGGAAATCTATGAAAGATAACGCTATAGACAGGGCAAAGACTTTTTCACTTGAAAAATTCGAAGAAAAGCTACAATCTATCCTACAATAATCATAAAATCAGACTATGACCAAGCTTGCTATCACTTCCATGTACGCCAATCCTATCCACCCAGGACACATCGAGTGTCTCGAACTCTCGAAGTCTGAGACAGGTGCAGATGAACTCTGGGTCATCGTGAACAACGACCGTCAAGCAGAGCTCAAGCGTTGAATCAAGAGCTTCCAGGACGAAGAGTTTCGCATGCAGGTAGTACTTGCACTCAAGCCTGTGGATAGGGTATTTCTTGCTATCGATCAGGATGGGAGTGTCTGCGCGAGCCTCAAGGCACTTATCGATGAGGCTAAATCCTCTGGGAAATACGATGAGATAATATTCACCAAGGGTGGAGATAGATTTGCTTCTGAGATACCTGAGGCAGTACTACTGCGTGCTGAGGGTGTTGCTATCGTCGATGGACTCGGTGCCAAGACACACAATTCGAGTGACATGATCAAAAAAGTCCAGAGTAAGGAAGATGAAAAAGACCTCGAAAAAAAGATATCAGAACTTCCAAAAGAGATAACAGAATGACGATATCTCGAAGTGGGGAATCGTCCATGGGGTGTGTATTATGTCCTCGAGGACTCTGCGCTCTTCAAGGTCAAGAAGCTCATCGTCCACCCAGGAAAGCGCCTCTCACTCCAGTCTCATACTCGTCGGAGTGAACACTGGACGGTCGTATCTGGTGTTGCAACTGTAGATATCCGTCATCCAGACTTCCAGGAGGTGGAGCAGATTCGTATGCTCAGACCCAATGAGTGATGTTATATTCCTGCGCACCATCTCCATCGTCTTGCGAACACCAGTACAGAACCACTTGTCATCGTCGAGGTGCAGTGTGGTGACTATACAGGTGAAGATGATATTACTCGATACGATGATGACTTCGGTCGCAAGTAGCCTATGCAATTCCTCTGACTCAACATCTACAACGGGAGATATCGTGACTTCTTAGAACTGATAAAAAGTCCAAATAAGAAGACACTTGTGTTCACTCCCAATCCTGAGATACTCCTGCGCGCTTCTCGTGACGGGGAATTTAGGAGTATCCTAGAACAGGCAGACTATCTCACCCCAGATGCCAACTGACTCTATACAGCCAGCCTCATGCAAGATGGTATGGGGTTTTTTCGTGCAGGACTCATGACACTACTCGCCAAAAAAAATCTCCGAGAAAAATATGGAGAACTCATCCAGTGAAGTAACCTCACACGAGATCTCGTCGAGTATGCAACTCTAGAAAACAAAAAAATCCTTATCATAGATAACTACCGTATTGAGGTACCGCAGAATGACTTTGAGATTGCGAAGAAGAAGACTCAAGAAAATATCATCCCACTTTTTCATGAAAAGCTCCCATGACTCGATGTTACAGTGGTGTTCGATGGTGAAAAAACTCCAAGTGAACTCGCTCTATTGATTCAGAAAGAATCAATCGCCTATGTATTCTCTTGTATCGGGATGAAGACACAAGAACAGAGACTCATCGAGATATTTGCATCTATTCCAGAAGATTTTCCTATTGTAGGACTTGGTGTCGGTTCTTCTTTTGACTATCTTCTTGGACTCCAGAAGCGTGCACCACTGCTCTTTCAGAAGCTTGGACTCGAGTGGCTCTATCGCCTCGTCACCAATCCTCGGGCTCGGTGGGGACGTATAGTCGATGCGTTTTGGAGGTTTCCGAGAGTGGTAAAAAACTCAGTTAAGGACTAGTTTGTGGATCCTGTATTAAGCTGTAAAGGCGTACACTCTGTATCCATATTGAGACCTGTTGCTTCGAGTTTCTGGAGTCTCTCCTGTGAGATGGGATGATCGGAGAATACCTCTATATACGTCTCGAATCCGTGCTTGGTACGTTCAAAAAATCCAGTTGCACAGAGCGGATTGAGTCCGAGGCTTTCGAGAAATACTATTCCAGAATCATCTGCGGATGATTCTTTTTCACGTGAGGCATAGTTCCTGAGTACACTACTCATCTGTGTCGTAGAGTTTCCAGTATCGATTCAGAGGGATTGGAGCGTAAGGATTATTGGCATCGATTGAGCGAAGCTACGTATCACATCACGGTGTTCGATATGAGCTCGCTCATGTCCGAGTATGAATACGAGTTCTTCTTCGTGTTCTATATTCTCGAGGAGGGTAGAGGTTACGATGATATTGCCACCAAGTGTTGCATAGGCATTTTCCTCGTGAGAGTCTTGAATATAGACAGAGTAACCGCTGAAAGATTCTGCTATGCCAAGTGTCTGGAGTGTTCTAAGATCCAGAGGTGTCATACTCTCATCGATCATCATACTTCAGAAGTATCTCTTCTCAGTGTCGAGATCGATACGAGAGAGGAGCACATGAGAGAATACATAACTTCCTCATACCGCAAACAAGAGTGCCACGATGACGATTATGATCATCTTCGTGAACCAAGAGAGGTCTGGTCGTAGAGGATTGATACTATCTTCTTCCGAAGACTCGATGGGGAGGACAATCTTTTTCATGCATATAGACTAATGCTTTCTATTGCAAAAGCAAGCGTTTTACCTAGAATTCTTCTTGTATTCTTTTTCTTAACTTTTCTCTATGCAATTCCAGAAAGTCCTCCCGAATAGGTGGAGTTATCTCCTCCTGAGGAGTGGCATCCTCGCCCTCTGAGTACCACTTCTCATCCTCCTTCTTGGAGCATCTCAGTTTTCATCATTGCTCTCAGAAGTATGAGTTTGAGTGGATGCTTTTCTTTTTTGATTGGCTGCGTTCATCTTGGTGTTGTTCTGAGTTATCCTTGCGTGGACATACATCACCTACCGAAAGGAACAATATATATTCGAACCCACGAAGATAGTCTACAATTCTGGTACACTCTTCTCTGACAATAGTACAGAGGTAAAAATCGATAAAATCACAGAAGTTTCTGTAACGCTCCCGTTCTGGCAATATCTCATATTCAAGACGGGACATGTTGCTGTAGATACAGCTGGAAGTAGTACATCCAAGATACTCCTCAAACACGTAGATAATCCGCTTGAGATATACGAGTGAGTTCAGGATCTTATGCGACACAATGGGTATCATCTCACCAAGGATACGCTCGTTCAAGAGGCACGTCCGCACGTACTCGGTATCATATGAGAGGTGGCCAACAAGACTTTTGGTACTATATTTGTTTTCTTGTATATATTTCTCCCGACTCTATTCTGAGAGTCAGAAGACGAGATAGATTATTCTGAGATATCAGCTTCGATAGATATGGTTTTTGTCGGATCTATTATTGGGGGCATTATCGTTATTGGTGTACTTGCATATATTGTGTTCGCCTACCTCGATCTCCGTCGTCGCAAGTATGAGGTCTATACCGATGGTATTTTCTATACAGAAGGATTCCTCACACGACACTATTCACTGCTTCCGATGGAGCGTATTGCAGATATTGAGAATCGTCAGAGTTTTATCTCGCGTATCCTCGGGCTCCATGACCTCGTCATCTCTTCAGAGTGAAGCAACAATCTTGTCATATTCAAGAACATGACAGAAGGGGAACAGATGATCAAAAATATCAAGTACCTCAAGAGTCAGATTACGATGCAACCTCGTTCGACTATGACTGCAGATACTCCGGGATGAGAGACTACCACTACCATACAAGAAAATATCGTTGGTTATACTGATGCTGTTGAAGCGGCACCACGGTACAATAGTGAGTTCCGTGCTATGTACAAGATGTATCCACTCAAGGTATTCCTTGGGAGTATTGTCCTCATGGTTTTTGCTGTTCTTATTGGTATATTTGCATGAGGAGAGACTGCCTTTTCACTTATTATATTCATTGTCTTCTTTAGCTTGGGGTCAGTGGTTCAGTACTTTTTTACGGACTATATCGTCGACACTTCTACTATCGAAAAAAAGTTTCACTTCCTCTCCAAGAAACACTCTTCTTTTACTGTGGATAAGGTCTCGGGAGTGGTTATCCGTGAGTCAATTCTCGATCGTATGCTCGGGAGTTGTAGTATCATATTTTGGTCGATTGGTTCAGGCACCAACATCACCTTCGCCAATATCCGGAAGACCCCAACACTTGAGAACGATATCCTAGAGAAGGTTGGTATCTACAAGAACTCATCTGAGAAAAAAGTACTCGATGTTCGATTCAATCTCATGGAATACATCAAACACAGCCTTCTCTGAATGTGAGGACTTTTCCTCTTTATGATCATCATCATGGGTGTATCGGTCTTGCTTGAGACGAGTGTACCTACTGAAGATGTTTCATTTTCATTCATCACAGCCTGAGTGAGTGCTATAACATTTTTCTTGCTATGTGTAGTGATCTGATTCCTCTATAACAAGCTCTATTATAGCGCATCTTGGTACGAACAATCACTGTATCAGGACTTCGTTGAGAGTATATCTGGTATCATCTTCCGCTCCAAGAAGTACTCACTCTATCGTCATATCAAGTGACTGAGTGCTACCAAGAATCCACTCACTCGTGTAGGCAATGTCTCACTCAGTGTTGCAGGACAAGTGATGCCAGCTCCACAGGGGGGTCAAAGTACCAATAATGCACTCCTCGCTTGAGGTGGTTACTTCGAGAATAGTATCCGTTTTGACTACATGACAGATGCATTCACAGTCCTCGATACACTTGATACAGTACTCAAGGGAGATACGATTGATACTACAGAGGTTGCATCTTCTCGACAAGATATCGGTAATTCTATCATTATACCAATTATCCTTACTATTATTGCGGTACTCTTTACGTATTCTGCTCTCAATATATGGGCAGCTATACTCGTCCTTGCTCTCGCAGTGCTCATCATCGGACTCACGGTATGGTATGTGTCCACCAAGAGGTATATACTCGAAAAAGATCGCATAATATCCGAGTTCGGTATCATCTACCGCGTTCGCAAGTCTATCCTCTATAAGAAGTTCAACTTTATAGAGAAGTCCCAAGGATTCTTTGGAAAGATATTTAAAAACGGAACTCTCTCCATCTACACTCTCTGAAGCTCCAGTCGTGATATGGTACTCTCTGATGTCGACAAGTATACCGAGATATATGATCTCCTCAAAAAAGACTAATCAAAAAATCCTCCAAAATGAATTGGAGGATTTTTTTTATTGTTGTTCTCTCATGAACACGAGTCACTCGAGTGAGAACTTCTTCTCAGATATCCAGACAGCGGGAACCTTGAAGTCGTCTTCTCATTCAAAGAATCCTGAGTTATCGCGTGTGAGCTCTTCTGATATGAGGAGCTTGAGCTTGCGCATGACACCGAGTTTTTCCATGACGTCGTAGATACGATTGACTCCATCAACATAGCGAGTATCGGTCATACGAGCAATCTCCTCGATACGTTCACCAGTCACTTCGTAGTCGCCATCTTCACGTTTTTTGATGTAACACTTCTTGCCATCGGCACGACGATTCTTGAGGTCGTAGACAACCGTGCCACTCGCGACATCTTCCACGATATTTTTAGCATCAGGCATGAGGTTGCCTTCCGAATCTTCTAGTATATTCTTTTCTTCAACTGACTTAATAGATGGGATGCGCTCGATGAGGAGATCCTTGAGTTCATCTATACGCATATACGCACCAGCGGATATCGTGAGTGCTACTTTTTTTCCAGTAGCTTTTTCGAAATTCTTTTTCATCTCTTCGAGCATTTCTCCATCACAGATATCAGCCTTAGACATGACGATGAGTTCATCCTTGGCTATCATACTCTCACTCCAACTCTCGAGTTCTTTACGGATTGTTTTGTAGTTTTCTATCATCGCTTCTTCACCCTGACTTGCATCGAGGAGATGGATGATGATACGACAACGGTCGATATGCTTGAGGAATTGGAATCAGAGTCCCTTACCTTCACTCGCACCTTCGATGAGTCCTGGTACATCTTCGATGACGAGAGAGTGTCCCTTCCATTCCATAACTCCGAGATTCGGTACAAGCGTAGTAAATGCATAGTCTGCAATCTTGGGTTTTACGTTGGTAATTGACTGGATTACTGTTGACTTACCAGCATTCGGCAGACCAACGAGTCCAACATCAGCTACGAGCTTGAGCTCCATCTTGACTTCATGGATATCACCCGCATCACCGAGTTCAGCAAAGTTCGGTGCTTGGCGAGTAGAGCTCGGGAAGTGTGCATTTCCGAATCCTCCACGTCCACCTTCACAGATGATGTATTCTTGTCCAGCCTTCGTGAGGTCACAGATAATCGTCCCATCTTCTGCATCAGTGACGAGGGTTCCGACAGGGACTTCGAGGACGAGGTCTTCGGCAGTTGCACCGTGCATCTCTTGAGTTCCTCACTTTTGTCCGTCTTCTGCCTTGATGATCTTTTGATGGCGGAACTTTCCGAGTGTTGTCTCATGTGTTGTTGCACGGAGGATGATATCTCCACCATTACCACCGTCACCACCATAAGGACCACCTTTTGGGATGTATTTCTCACGACGCCAAGAGATGATACCGTCTCCGCCTTTACCAGCCTTGAGTGTCAGGTGTACTTCATCGATGAACATAATTAGTCGAGTTATTGGATAGTTGAATTGGGCGCAACTATATAAAAAAAGGACAAAAAAGCAAGTGATAGCCGAAAAGTGTGAAAAGAGACTGAATCCACTTGACTTTTTGATATTTGTAGATAGATTCCACCACCTCAACAACCAAGGTGTTCGTTCTCGAATCGCCAAGGTGGCGAGAACAGGATGGATACCACCTATAATCTTCAGGAGAAGAGAATGAATTGGATTACCAAGAAACCCACCACGTCAGACGATATGGTGAGAATTACGGGACAAAGTTGGCTAAATAAGCCAGTTCCTGGGATTCAAAATCAAGGCGTGAATCTCATGCCAAATGTAACACCCTCATTCCATGGGCGTCCGCCCATTCAGCACCAACCTTCTCATCTGCAAAGATGCCAGCAGGTTTAAAGTAGGAAATCCATCCTGCCGTCAAGCGTCCGCACACCGCGGGCGCTTTTCTTTTTACAAAAAAACTTGCAAAATAAAAAATTTCTATACAATCCGAGTATTCGATTCTTGGATTAGTCCTGGATTCTAAAATTCTACAATCTAAATTCTATAGTATGGCAAAGGGAAAAGCAACATTTCAAGTTGGTAAGGCAGTAGGAGGTGGTCGTCGTGACTACGTATATGCTGTGAACAAGAAAAATCTCCCAGCAGGTGAGAAGCTCAAGCTCCGTAAGTATGATAAGGTTTCTCGTACTCACGTTGAGTATACTTTTGTTGATGTGAAGTAATTTTCTATTATGGGACCTAAAAATACCCTATCTCAAATATCTGACAAAAAAGAAGAAGTGCTCAATTGAGTGCTTTTTTTGGCAAATAGTATTGCATTGTCGGTTCTTGCATATATAGCAATTCCACAAGCTCACAAGCTTGTACGTGAGTACTCTGCAGGAGTAGCTCTCATATGTACCATCTCATGAGAAGTTGATTGTGCCAAGTGAGCCAATTGGATTGCAGATATGATGTGAGCAACAAGAGAAGATGAGCTCAGAGGAACGATTAAAGTAATCAACGATATAACTTCTCAACCAAAAAAGAAAACTCCTACAAAATTGTAGGAGTTTTTATATTATGCTTGCGTGAGTTCATAATCAGGGATAGACGCGAGGAAGCTTTCGACTTCGGATTTTTTGGTGCTTGCGAGTTCTTCATAGTACTCCTCGAGGGTGATGAGACGCGCATCGAGAAATGCTCGCTCGCTATGAGAGAGGATTACTTTTGTTATTTCTTCGTATTTCATATTGTATTGCATCAGCTTGCGTATGAGCTTCTTGCTGACCTCTGTGTCGTTTGCTTGACCAAAAAGTGACGTAAGAGTTTGTGATTTTTTGTTATGAGTGCGAGTCATGATCTCTGGTGTTATCGTGTAGATAGAGGTGCTGGTGTCCCCGACATGAGACTATCTTAGCAGTTCTTTTTTTTCTTGGCAAATTCTTCGACTTGCCATATAGGTATTTTGTATCAAAAGAATCTTTAACTACCCTGTCTCTATATAATGATACATTTTCGCGGTTATTTTATGCAATTGCCTTATTTTTATTTGCATTATTGGATTCTTTCTCTATAATCCGCGGGCATTTTTATATGCAATTTTATTCTCCTTCTTACGACGGTCATCGTAAGATACTTAACCCACAGGAAACTATGAGACAATACGAACTCATGATGATCCTCGATCCATCTCTCGCAGAGTCAGATCGTACTGCGCTTATCGCAGACATCGAGACAGAACTTACTCAGGTAGGTGCGAAGGTTGTGACAGCTGATCATCCAGGTGAGCGTGAACTCGCTTACCGCATCCATGGATCTACCACTGGATACTATCTTCTCTATACTCTCGACAAGGAGTCTGGAGACTTTCAGAGTGCTATTGCAGCGTTCAACATCAAGACGAACATCTGGAGACACATGTTTGTCCGCCTTGACGACTAATTAGCTCTCTTTGATTTACAGGATTTGGAATAGGTCTTCTCTACGAAGAAACCACTTCAATTCTCAATTCTAAAATCTAAAAACCCTCTTATGCGTACAATCAATAAGGTTATACTTATCGGAAATATTACAAAAGATCCATTTGTCAAAACAACAACTGGTGACAAAAAAGTTGCAACATTCACTGTCGCAACAAACCGCTACTACAAGAGTGCAACAGGAGAAGCTCTCTCCGAAGCTGAGTACACAAACTGTGTTGCTTGGGGGCCACTTGCAGAGCGTGCAGAACAATTCCTGACAAAAGGAAAACTTGTCTATGTCGAAGGACACCTCAAGACTCGTATCATCGACAAAGAAGATGGTACTAAGCTCTACAAAACTGAGGTTGTCGCTGGTCAGCTTATCTTCCTCTCTAAACGTGAAGACTTCGCTGAAGCAGGGGCCGAGATAGATGATATTCCTCATGATGACTTTTCAGACCTCGATGGTGGAAAATTCTAATTTTACTCTTTACTTATCTCTTTTATGGCAACTCAAAAAAGCAATAAAAAGAAGAAAGTATGCCCTATAGAAGAAGCGGGAATTACTCGCATCGACTACAAGGATACAGCTTTCCTCAAAAAATTTCTTACGAAATTCAACCGTATCATCCCTCGTTACTACTCTGGTACGAGTCTCCGCAATCAGAAGAATCTTGCACAAGCTATCAAGCGTGCACGTTACATGGCACTCCTCCCATACGTTCTCGACGTCAAGTTCCAGTCTAAGGCTACTCCAAGCGAGACTGTTACTCCAGTTGTAGAAATCGATGAGAATGCAGTTGCAGTCTAATTCCTCAAAAAAGAGTAAGCATGGTCGTGCTTATTAACTCCCACTCTTTTGGTTGAAGCTTTAATGAAATCTCTACTTTTTGGTCAAAGTAGAGATTTTTTTTTGACAAAATCTGATAATCCTGCTATTATGCATCTGTCATTCATTATTTCTTAATATTTTACGGTATGACTACTCTACAAAAATTCGGATTTGCGTCACTCGCAACAGTATTCGGCGCGACTCAGACATTTGCTGCCATTGATTTTGGTAAAGGAAAGGCAACTGATCTCCAGGGTGGTACTGCAGCAACAGGTGAGGCTGCTATCATGAATGTTATCAGAAGCTTCCTTCAGTTTGTTACACTCATCGCCGTTATCTACTGTCTTTGGGCTGGTTTCCAGATCCTTACAGCTGGTGGTGATGAAGAGAAGGTCAAGACAGGACGCAAGATCATCATCCAAGTGGTTATCGGTATCGTTGTAATGTGGCTTGCATATGCTGTTGTCAACTGGGTTGTCAGCGCTCTCGTATAAGTCTCTTATATTTAAAAAACTCCCATTCATCGGGAGTTTTTTTTATTGTCTTTTTCATGATTTTTGCTATAGTGGGCGATAGATGCACGGTGCGTAAGCAGAGTGCATGATTTTACTTAGATGAGAAGAAAATAGGGACTGTTTTTATAACTTTTTCACTTTTCACTTTTCACTTTTCACTTTTTATATGCCATACAACCACCAATCTATCGAAGCGAAGTGGCAAAAGTTCTGGGAAGAGAACCAAGTTTTTGCTGTGTCAGAAGATACAACCAAACCCAAAAAGTACCTCCTCGATATGTTCCCATATCCATCAGGAGCAGGACTCCATGTTGGTCATCCGAAGGGATTTACTGCGACAGATATCCTTGCTCGCTATTATCATGCAACAGGACACAATGTACTCCATCCGATGGGATTCGATGCATTTGGACTTCCTGCGGAGAACTATGCTATCAAGACTGGTACACATCCAGCCATCACGACAGCTGAGAATGTACAGACTTTTATCGATCAGCTCAAGTCTCTCGGATTCAACTATGATTGGGATCGCATGGTAGACACGACTGACCCTGAGTACTACAAGTGGACTCAGTGGATTTTCTTGGAGCTCTTCAAGCGCTGACTCGCATACGAACAAGATCTCCCGATCAACTACTGTCCATCATGCAAGACTGGACTCGCGAACGAGGAAGTCCTCTCAGACAACACCTGCGACCGTTGTGGAACCAAGGTGGAGCGCCGTCCTATCCGTCAGTGGGTTCTCCGAATTACACAGTACGCTGATAGACTCCTCGAAGATCTCGATGGACTCGATTGGCCAGAGGGAATCAAGGAGATGCAACGCAACTGGATAGGGAAGAGTGAGGGATGTGAGTTCGAGATGAAAAAATCCGACGATGCTACAAAGTCTATCCGCGTCTATACCACTCGTGTTGATACGGTTTATGGTATGACATATGCAGTTCTTGCACCAGACCATCCACATGTAGATGACTTTATCACTGATGAGCAGAGAAGTGCTTGTGAGGTGTATATTGCGGATGCCAAAAGTAAATCCGACCAAGACAGAACTGCAGATAACAAAGAAAAGACTGGAGTATTTACTGGAAGCTATGTAATCAATCCATACAATAGTGAATCAGTTCCACTCTGGATAGCTGACTATGTTCTCGGCCACTATGGAACAGGTGCTGTTATGGCAGTTCCAGCACATGATGAGAGGGATGGAGAGTTTGCGAGAAAGTATGACCTACCCATCAAGCAGAGCATTGAATGTTCTATTGCTTTTGATATTAATGATTGGAAAAAAGAATATGGTGAAGATGGAATATGTATAGCGCTCGGAACTAATTCTGGAGAAGCAAGAAGGATATTTATACAAAAAGCTGAAACAGAAGGTTTTGGTTGTAAGAAGGTAAACTACAAGCTCCGTGATTGGTTATTTTCCCGTCAGAGATACTGGGGAGAGCCAATTCCACTCATACATCTCTCGTTGGACGATGTGAAGTCACTTCCTCATATATCAGATATCTCCGAAGCGACAGATGCGAGTCTTGCATATATCCTGAAGCGTGATCCACAGGTATGAGAAGATACTACAGGTGTTCTCTGCCATGAAAAAGTTCGTGAGCTTATTATCGGAGGGCAAGTATTTTCAAAAATATATGACGGAATCAATGGAAAGATCATCATCGATTCACGCCTTCCTATCACTCTTCCGAATGTAGAGCGCTACGAGCCAGCAGGGGATGGGCAATCTCCACTTGCAACCGTACCTGATTGGTTCAATGTGAAGCTCGCAGACAATCTCACAGGAAAGAGAGAGACGAACACGATGCCTCAATGGGGAGGAAGTTGTTGGTACTATCTCCGCTACATGGACAACAAGAATTCATCTGCTCTTGTGGGTGAAGATGCTATAGAGTATTGGAACAATGTTGATGAGTATGTGGGCGGTGCTGAACATGCAGTACTTCATCTCCTCTATGCCAGATTTTGGCACAAGGTTCTCTACGATGCAGGGATTGTTCCAACCAAGGAACCATTCCAGAAGCTCGTGAATCAGGGGATGATCCTTGCTTACGCCTATGAGCGTCAGGATGGTGGACTCGTTGCGGTCGATCTCGTCGAGGAACGCGATGGCAAGTACATCGAGCGAGAGACAGGGAAGGAAGTAAAACAAGTCGTTGCCAAGATGTCCAAGTCACTCAAGAATGTCGTCAATCCGAACGAGATAGTTGAGCAATTTGGTGCTGATACACTTCGTCTCTATGAGATGAATATGGCGGGATTTACTGATACAGCTCCATGGAATCCTGATGCTATCATTGGTGTTCGTAGATTCCTCGACAAGGCGTACAGTGCCTTCACAGAAGGGAAAAACTCTGCCAAGGACGACATGAAGGCTATGAAACTCCTCCACAAGACCGTGAAAAAAGTCGGAGAAGATATCGTAGGATACAAGTTCAATACTGCAATATCAGCTCTCATGATACTCCTCAATGAGGGTATCCCAACTGATGCAGAGTTTGCACAAGAATGGAAAGAAAAATTCGCTACCCTCCTCCATCCATTCGCACCGCATATGGCAGAAGAACTCTGGAGTACTCTTGGTAAGTCAGACTCTGTCTACATGGCAACTTGGCCAGAATACGATGAATTCATGCTCGTCGATGATGAAGTGACGATAGCAGTGCAAGTTGGTGGGAAACTCCGTGGTACACTCACATGCTTCAACTGAGTAGCTCAGGAAGAAGTATCACTCCTCGCACGCGAGAATCCAGATATTGCAAAGTGGCTCGAAGGCAAGACTCTTGTGAAGGAGATATTCGTCCCGAACAAGATGCTCTCGATAGTCGTCAAAGACTAAATATAAAATCCCCTAAAGTTTAGGGGATTTTATTATTCTCCAACGATCTTCTCTAGTACTCGCATGAGGCTCTCAGGGTCATGACGAACATAGTCGCCACCCGTATGGACGAGATCACATTCTATGACTTTGTACGTCTTTCATCCGAATTGGGTATGGTCTTTGATATTGAGTGGTTTTTTATTCTCTTCCTGTTTGTATTTCATGATGATATCTTCGGGTATTGTTCCATTGTTCACTATTACGTAGTCGAGTTTCCCTGGATCTATGTATTTTTCTATAGTATCTACGAAGTCGATTACTTCCATATTGGTTGTCTCACCGCGTTTGGTCATGGCATTACAGATGTAGATGATTTTTGCAGTCGTCTTCTCGAGAGCCTCTCGCATACCAACACAGAGGAGATTAGGTACTATAGTTGTGAAGAGATCTCCAGGCCCGATGATGATATAGTCTGCTTCGAGTATTGCATTCTTGGCATTGGGATTGAGATTCCCTTGTTCTCCTACGAGCCATGCATCGACGATATTCTGGTCGAGATTGTGTGAACGTGCGAAGTTATTTTTGTCTGATACGTCTATGTATTTTTCTCAGACTATCTCCGTTCCATCTTCGAATCTGACTGCCAAGTGTATATCTTCGAGTGTTACGGGGATAACTTTTCCTTGTACATCGAACATCTCACACATAGTTGCTATGGCTTTTTCATAGTCTTGCTCTATATCTACGAGGGCTGTGAGGAGTATGTTTCAGATTTTATTTCTTCCGATGACTCATTCTCCATCCTCGAATCTATATTCAAAAAGTTTTCTAATCATTGGAGTGTTCTTGGCAAGTGCTGTGATGGCTCACCTGATATCTCCAGGAGGGAGGATCCCATACTTGTCACGTATCTCTCCAGTAGTTCATCCACTGTCTGCAACAGACACAATAGATGCTACTTCGAAGTTAGTATGTTTTTTGAGTCAGGTAAGAACATTGAAATTTCCTGTTCCTCATCCGATGGTAACGATTTTTATAGACATAAAAGATGACTTGATTTTTAGAGGGAAAACCATAGGATTATAGTGGTTTTATTATTTAATCAACTTTTTACTATGAGTGCATGATTCGTTTTCGGACTCTTGGCTGTGATAGCCGTAGTTATTCCGATGTTCATCCGCAAGATCAATCAAGGTGAAGTTGGTCTTCGTGAATTCCTTGGAAAGTATACTGATACAGTTGGTCCTGGTATATTTTTTCTCATACCTGGTATTCAGGCGGTCAGACGTGTCGATATCCGTGAACAGGTAGTTGCCGTTCCTGAGCAACAGATCATCACCAAGGATAACGTTGGTATGGCAGTAGACGGTGTGATATACGTACAGATTATTGACCCATACCAGGCAACATACGACATCAACAATGTGTTCATGGCGGTGGTCAACCTCGCACAGACCAATCTCCGTAGTGTACTTGGTACGATGTCACTCGATGAGACTCTCTCAAATCGTGAGGTGATCAATGCTCGTCTCCTTGAGTCACTTGACCGTGAGACAGGGAAATGGGGAATCAAGGTACTTCGCGTGGAGATCAAGCGTCTTGATCCACCTGATGATATCCAGAACGCCATGAGTAAGCAGATGAAGGCAGAACGTGAAAAGCGTGCGGTTATCCTCGAATCAGAGGCATACAAGCAATCTCTTATCACCAAGAGTGAAGGAGACAAGCAATCACGTATCCTCCAAGCAGAAGGAGAAAAAGAATCACAACTTCTCCGCGCCCAAGGTGAGGCAAGTGCGATGATAGCGGTTGCTGAAGCGAAAGCAAGATCTCTCGAACTTGAGTCCAATGCTGCGGTTGAGTACTTCAAGTGAGCTGCAGTGACCAAGGAACAACTCAAGGTGATAGAGTGAGCACTCGGACAGAATACCAAGTATATCCTTGATTCAGATATCTTAGCTTGAGTTTCGAAGATTTTCGGTACAGCAAAATAATTTCTTATAATTCTCACCTATGAATTTCCTCTATTTTTGGATTTCGATTGCACTCTTTTTCCTCATCATCGAGTTTGCAACGGCTACATTCTACGGTCTGGCACTCTCTCTTGCTGCTGGTATCGTAGCGCTCTATGTTTTTTTCTCTGGAGAGACAACATTTACGATTGTTCAGGGAATTATATTTGCTGTGGCAAGTCTTGTCTTTGCATACGTCCTTCCCAAGTTACTCAGTGCTACGAATCCAGATGTACCACAGGGGTTCGATAGATACGTAGGAGAGAAGCGTACAGTCAAAAAAGTTGCTTGAGACCTCAAGATATCACTCGATGGTGTCGAATATGGAGTCGATGCCGATGAAGATATAGTTGCAGGAGATAAGGTGGAGGTTATCGGACACAAGGGTGCAGGAATGAAGGTGAAAAAAGTCTAATTAACCGATAAATAGTATGATAGTGAGCCCTGCGGTCTCTTAATTCTGCATTTCACTCAGAAATTAGAGTAAACTCTATTTCTTCGCTCCATTTGAATTATGAAAAAAATCCAAGACCGCAAGGTTCAAGTCCTCAAATACATCATCGAAGAATATATCAAAACAGGGGAGGTTATGGGTTCCAAGTCTCTCCTCAAGCAACATGATCTCTGAGTATCGAGTGCTACAGTGCGCAATGACATGGCATCACTTGAGGATATGGGGCTCATATTCCAACCGTACAATAGCGCAGGTAGGCTCCCAACAACTCGATGACTTCGGGTTTTTGTAGACTATCTGATGGAGACGATGCCGTGAGTGTTCTTGGAGGCTGAACAAGAGCTCGAGAATCATCTTGAACAGAATCGTATTGATGATACGCTCTATGGGCTTGTCGCTCGTCTGACCAAGATCACTGGAGAGATCACATTCGCTTGCATACCAACACTTGGATCGTCGTACTATCTCGGGCTCTCGAACTATCTCGAACGTCATCATGGTATCCTTGGGGAAGAGATGTTCCAGGTAATCAAGTTCCTTGAGAACAAGCATCAGTTCATCACGCTCCTCGAGTGACTTGATATCTCTGCTCGAGTATCTGCTTATATCTGAGATGAGAACGTCCTCCCAGAACTTGAGTCAAGTACCATGATAGTCAAAAAAATCGAAGTCAATGGATATAACTGATATCTTGGTATCCTCGGCTCAACCAAGATGGACTATGCTTTCAACATCACAGCCCTCAGGCAGGTGTTATAAAAAATTTGCTTTTTTTAGCTCCATCTATATACTCCGTCTGTCTTTACTCGTGTATTTTCGGGTTTTGGCACATTTTATCTTAAAATACTGTAACTCCTACAATATGGATCACAAGGCAAAAAAAGCTCTTATGGAGCAATTCGCTACAAAGAAAGGTGACACTGGTTCTCCTGAAGTTCAGGTTGCACTCCTCACTGCAAGTATCGAAAATCTCAAGACTCACCTCGAGTCACACAAGCAAGATAATCACTCTCGTCGTGGTATCGTCATGATGGTTGCGAAGCGTCGCAAGCTCCTTGACTACCTCAAGCGCAAGGAAGAGTCTCGTTATGATACGCTCATCGAGAAGCTCGGACTCCGCAAGTAATATCTACTTGTATTTCCATACAAAAACTATAAAATCCTCAAGTTAATTCATGAGGATTTTTCTATGATTCCATTCTACCCAACCAGATATCTCTCACATGCCATGCTCGTTGCCATGGTAATCATCTCACTTATTGGATTCGCAGATAGTCGTCTTATCCAGATATTTGGGTTTTCTTTTCATGGACTCTATGTTGATGCTATACCTTGACTCATCTCATCAACTGTGCTTTTTCAGTTCCTCCATGGCGATGCTCTCCATCTCATGATGAATTGATTGTTCATCTATCAGGCTGGACCTGAGGTAGAGTCACGTATGAGTAGGACGAATTTTATTCGATTCTTTATTGGTTCGACGATTTTCGTTGCAATTGCACTCGCAGTATTCTCTAGTGGTGTCACTATTGGTATGAGTGGATTCTGTATGGCACTCCTCTCGTATCTCTGGGTAGACCTCTATACCACGCGTCATCCTATGGCCAATCAGATACTCATCATGCTCGTACTCAATATACTTCTTGGACTCTCAGGGAATATCAGCTTCGTCGGTCATCTTGCTGGTGCTATCTGGTGATTGGTGTGGTGGCAGTTCTTCAAGACCTGGAAGAGATAGTCTACTGGATCTGGATTACGAGGGTCTCTGCTCGTTGCCTCATCGGTATACCAAGTTCTGTATGAGTGGGGAATTTTCATTGTGGTCATGTGTAGTAGAGGCGTACTTTGTCTCCAGTATGTATGACTCCTTTTGGTGATTCCTTTTTTTCTTGCAGAAAAAATTGTAGCATAGCATCTATATTTCCCACGCTATCATCACTAAAACCAACAGAAATATTCTTCTGAGAAATACTTTCGATAGTGTGTATCTTTCGACGAGTAACTTCTATAAAATGCTTCATGGCAACAGTCTTTTTCTGTGAACTCGGCATCGTCCGTGGTATGTCGAGCCAATTAGAGGCTATAGTACTCGATAATGGGTAATATCGAGCGACAACATTGAGATAGTACCATACTGCTTCTTCTTGTCTTGAAAACGTTGCTTCTCTTCATTCGAAGATGCTATAGAGATTGCAGATATTCTTGTACTGCGTATCTTTTTCTTCTTGGGTGAGTGTGGCATTATTGATATGTATCATGGCGCGTGCCATATTTTCACCGGAGTGGCCACGAGCAGTGATGATGGCAAAAAGACGAGCCTTGATGAGAAACGTATGTTTGAAAGATTCAAAACTTGGAGAAAAGTCCTTGTTCTGTATTGCGTACTCTACATCTTGTAGCAACTGATCTGCACCATGGTGTTCAGGATGTTCGGAGAAGTCACGAAAGTGCGGAAAAGAGTTGTAAGATTTTTCATGGAGTCTGTATGCGGGATCTGCTCATGATATCATCTCTGGGTGCTGATCGAGCATATGTCACTCAAAATCCTCCTCTTCTCCTGTGGAGATATTGATGAGATAGAGTTTCGTAGGAGTTCTGAGGATATTGCCATCGAAGTCAAAAGCTCCGAGTGCAACACGTCCATCGATGAGGAGATGAGATTTGTCCATACAATTATAATTTTCCAGATATTTTTCTAATGGCCTCAGCAGCCTTGTACCAAGCAATAATGTTGGATATAACAGCTGATAGCTCATCTCAAGTTAAAAATGGGAATTGGCTTTGCATTGCCCTATAGTCCGAAATGGAAACACCTTGAATAGTTGCTCTTAGTTGTATATGTTGATCTCAAGAGCTGGAGTTCGCCTCAGTCTGTAGAGATGCCACTAGGCGCTGATAGTGAGGATTATCATACGGTATATTCATGAAGTGTATTATACAAATATACTATATTTGTCAACTCAATAAATCCTCCTCAAACATCCGTATTCCTTCTACAGTTTGCGGATACTTGCTGATATCAGGGAAATCGAGTGTGCGTATCTTGGTCATCACAGCGATGATGAGCTTCTTGGTACGCTCGATCTCTCACTCGTGGATGTACTCTACCACGCGATGGAATCTCTCCTCATCTCGATTGCGCTCGACGAAGAAGAGTTCGTATTTTTTGTTACCAAACATCCTCCATCGTGGTGAGAGTTCGAAGAGTACTGCGTAGAATGCGAGTTGGAGTCTGTATTTCCATTGTTTTATCTTCTCATATTCAGCACCTCGACCATCAAAAGTATCGAATCCTCCACCAGTCTTGTAATCGGTGATGATGAGCGAGTCGTCACTGAGTCGCTCGATACGGTCTATCTTACCAGTGAGTTGGATATCTCCGAGCCATGTCCCACCTCATGCAGTACGGAAGTCCTCTTCGAGTCGGAGTTCGCCATATGTCTGTCCAGTGATCTCATCGTAGAGTGCTTCGAGATTGGCTCGTCCACGTTCGAGGTAGGTGGATTCTGTTACCTTATCGAATCACTCCTTCTTGAGTGATTCTTCGAACGATTCGAGCAATAATGATTTCATAAATGTTCATTTTGAACCATAATCACTGAAAAAATCCTCAAGTCACTTGTGTATAGCGGAACCATATGATGCAGCGATATTCTTGGCTTGTGGAAAGCGAAGAAGGGAATTGGAGACGAACTTCTCAGGTCCTGCATCAGCCACATTCAGGAAGTTCTGGAGAGCTGTTGCATTCATAACGAAGAGCTTGTCTATGCGATCTCGGAGGAAGTCTTGTTCGTGTCCAAGATATGGGAGAGAGAAGAGTTCCTTCTTCTCGACTTCGAGTGTTGCAGTCAGGCTCGTGAGTGGTACAGATATGAGTTCTTCCCACTCTGCACTCTCGACCTCTATACAGGCAAGTGGCTCGAGGGGTTTCTCAGCTATACTCTCAGTCGAGTAGGTTGCAGTGAGTGTATCTCTGGCGCGTGTGAATGCTGTATATATGAGTCGTTCGATATCTTCATCGTTGTCGCGTTCTGCTTCGAGAGGCAGATTCTTTGGGAGTGGAGATCCGCCAATCTTCCCCATCTTGTATTCACTTCGAGTGATACATGGTACATAGACATGTGCCCACTCGAGTCACTTCGCCTTGTAGACCGTTATGAGATTGATACTATTATTCTCGTCTCAGATGATATGTGAAGCACTGATATCGAGATCATACTTGGAGATGAGAGAGAGGAGTTCTATACTATCTGAGAGCGTGAGCAGGTTTCGTCCATTTTTGTAGCTGCGTACTGATTCAATAAAACATCGCATATTTGCAAGATGTCGCGCGTACTCTATTTTTCATCAATTATTGTTCGATAAGTGTCCAAAAAAGTATGAATACAGTGGTGAAGTATAGTCTCACTTCTCTCCGAAGAGCTCTATCTGAAGCGGGTTCCGTTTCCCATCGTCATCATAATCATCAGGGATACTGAGCATATTGGCTCCTGTGATGTAGTCGATGATATCCTCGAGGCGTTCAGTGAGACTACGAAGTGTCAGCTCCTTGAAGAAGTTTCCAAGATTCTTGAGGCTCGTATCTTCATGTGATGAGAGTGCTTCTACCCATGAGCGGGTTGTATCCTTGCGGGCGTGATATATATCTTTCGAGATATTCCAGAGTGTGAGACGATTGATACTGAATGCTGGATGTGAGAGTATGCTTACGAGGAGTTCTCTATCTTCTTCCTGATATGATCCATTCATCGAATCAAGGAGTTTGAGTATATTGATAACGAGCGTTACTGACTCACTATCGAATATGGATTCATCCTTAGAGAGACTTACGGGTATGTGCTTTTCGAGGAGTCACTTCGCGATGAGTTCGAGGGTTTTATTTTTCTTGGTGATCACAGCTATCTCGTGTGCAGGAGTTCACTCATGTATCTTCTTCTCTATATCGTCGACTATCCAGGATAGTTCCTCGAGTTCGTTTTTGAATTTATTCTTTCTCACACTTCCGCCGTCTGATCTTACTGCTTCAAAATTCTTCACTGCTCATTCGAATATATTGGAAATATTGTTCAATTCTGATTTGATAACTGCACGACTATGTGTGATTATCTCCTCTTTCGAACGATAGTTCTTGTCGAGGATGATGAGTTCAGTATCTGCATAGGTATCATGAAAGTCTCGTATCGTCTTGGTATTGGCTCACTGGAACTTGTAGATAGATTGGTCGTCATCACCCACAGCGAACACATTGGGACTCTCTTGACTTACTGAGAGCACACTCCCTATGAGTCGCATCTGTGCTTCATTGGTATCTTGGAACTCATCGATCATGACGAATTGATATGTTTCTGCGAGACTCATGCGGACGATATCATTTTCTTCTACGAGCTTGATAGCTTCGAGTATCATATCAGAGAAGTCGATGAGTCCACCTTCCTTGAGTCTGGCTTGGTATGACTCATAGATATTCGCAAGAGAACGCTGTTTTGTGAGTTTGCTTGTCTCCTTGAGTTCTCGCTTACCTGCATAGTTCTTGACCGTCCAGGCATCGCGCCAAGTATTCATGAACTTGGCGCTCGTATCTCACTCATAGAGTTCCCATGCCTCATCGAGACCACGTACGAGGAGCGTCTCGAAGGTGTCGTAACTTCCGATACTTTTTTCTCACTTTAGATTACTTTTGATAGTTTCAGTGAATACTTTAAAGAGTTCTATTTTCTTTTCTTTGTCTTCTTTTTTCTGTCCGAGCGCATCTATCTGTTCCCATGCAGTCACGATGAGTGGGTTGAGTCACTCTATCGATCGGGTATTGAGCTCGAGAACAGTACGATAAAAAGTCGGATCAATTCCTCACTTCTTTAGATTTCCGATGTTGCCGAGGACTTCCTTGATGGTGTCACTCGCCCTATATCCAGGCTTGTATGGATCATCCCATGCGAGTCACTCAAGGATAGAGTCGAGGATGCGTGACGACTCGATAGTGTCCACAGGCTTGGCGTCGGTATACTCACGGGCGAGGTATCTGTATCGGTTGATAATCTCGTTCCCGAAGCTATGGAACGTATGTATCGCAACTCTATATGCATCTTGTCCTATCATCGTTGCGAGGCGCTCGCGCATATTGCGGGCTGCATTCTCAGTAAAAGTCAGACAGAGAATATTAGATGGGAGATAGTCAGTTGTCTTAAGGATATTGGCAATGCGGGCTGCAAGGAGTTGGGTCTTTCCACTTCCTGGTCAGGCGATGACAAGCACTGGTCAGTATATTGTCTCGACAGCATGTCGTTGCTTATCATTGAGTGAGTCGAGAATGTCAGAGAAGGATTTTTGCATGTCACTATGATATAAAAATTCCTCTGAAAGTCGAAACTTATTGAAAAATAAAAATTAAATTTGACAATATATTCAGGGGGAGTATATATGAAGAATATATTTTCGTAATATTTGAATTTATGAACCAAGTTGTTACAAATCCCAGTTATCAACTGTCTTCTGGATACCATGGCACTCATATTGAGAGCCAATCAAACAAGCAACTTGAGGATATCTGCGCTAAAAATCATGTATTCTTTCTTAAAAATTGGGGTATATTATCTTCGAGTCCAAGTGTTGCTCAAAATAATACTCCACCACTACTCAACGAACAATATGAAGTCCTAATGATTATAAGGCACAGGCTTGCCCATCTATTATCTTCTCAAGATGGGATTTCTAAACTTCTCGATGTTAGTGCCTATGATATATTGCAAGAAGAATTTGACGATGAAGTTCTGAGATATGTATGTACAATTCAGAGAAGCTGTGAGAAACATAGTGTGGTGAGTGATTTTTATGAGGTAAGTGAGAGTAAATCTCAACCACTTAATCTATGATTGATACCAAAAACTAGGAGCTGGTCTAATAAAGAATCCCTTCATCACCGTGTCTTGGCAATCTTAGAATGGGCAAGAAAGAATGTAGATTGACCAGTGAGTGTTATATAGAATCAGCTTCAATTCTTTTAAAAAATCCACTTCCTTAATGGTAAGTGGATTTTCTTATAGTAGATTTAACATCTTCTCTGTCTCTCACTCGACTTGTCTTTGCTCTTCTTGCTCTTTTTCCTTTACCTCTGCAGTTATTTCATCTGCACGACTGTATGCCTCTTGCATTTTGCGTATTTGCGCTTTTGTGAGAGGTTTTTTGCTATGGTGCGAAGATGGAGTGTAGTCTCAGTATCACATAGCTATTATACACTTTCGATTTTTCCTCCGAGTTTGGCAATCTTGCCAACGATATCTTCATATCCACGTTCGATGTATTCGACATTGGTGATGAGAGTCTCACCACGCGCTATCATGCCCGCGAGGATCATGGTGACTCATGCACGGAGGTCCCAGCTCGATACAGTTGTACCCTTGAGGTGCGTCTTTCCGAATATCATTGCTTCGTGTGGATTCATGATGGCGATATGTCACTTCATCTTCTCGACTTCGATGAGCCAGTTGAGTCGTCATTCGAAGAGGACTTCATGGATACGTGATATACCTTCTGCTTGTGTGAGCATGAGTGCAAAAGGGGACTGGAGATCCGTTGGGAATCCAGGGAATATATTGGTCTGGAGATTGGTTGGACGGAGACTCGTACGAGAGTTGTACACTGTGATAGTATCATGTTCGTAGTCGAGATCATAGCGCACTCCTGCATCTTGGCACTTTCCGAGGAACGCTGTGAGGTCATGGATGCGAGCTCACTCAACTCGGATAGATGGTGCAGCAGTGAGTGCCCCAAGGATAACAAATGTTCCACTCTCAATATAATCACATATAACTGTCGCTTCTGCCTCTTTTCGGTCAATTATTGAACCATATATGACTATATTATGATGTACATCAATATCTATACGGATTCAGAGACTTCTAAAAAAGTCTATGAGATTCATCACGTGTGGCTCTATGGCTGCAAGTTCTATAGTGGTCTTGGCAGGGCGGAACGCTGCCATCATAAGTATATTCTCTGTTGCAGTCACTGCAAAGTTGGCTCTGAGTGTGACATCTTTTTTGTGGTCTGCTCACTGGAATGCAATATTCTCGCCTTCACCCATATTCTCGTATCCGTATGCAAGGAACGCTCTAAGGTGCTCATCAATAGGACGTTTCCCGATGTTACATCCACCTGGATAAGGTATCTCAAGGGCTCCAAATCTCGCGAGGAGAGCCGGAAAGAGGAATATCCCAACACGGATCTTGCGTATCTTGTCTCGGTCGAGGTGTTCGATAGAGAGATTGCTACTATCCATAGTGACAGTACTCCCATTCCAGGCTATCTTAGCACCAAGAGATTCTATGATAGAGAGGAATGTGAGGACATCTCCGATTTTTGGAACATTGTGGAGAGTGAAGCTATCAAAAAAAAGTCATGCGGCTATAAGTGGGAGAGCTGCATTCTTGGAGCCAGAGATTTTGACAGTACCAGAGAGGGATTGGGGTCAGGTTATCTTGAGCATAGTAGTATACATATTTGTCATCTTGAGGCTTGCGCCTGCACTTGCGTAGGCGAGTAATAGAGTGACAACTTATGGGGTTGGATATAATTTAGATGTGCATTCTATCCGAACCATTATGTTTTACAATATTTTCTCTCTATATTCGTATAATAGAACAATTATTGAACTATAATTGACTAATCTATAGGATTTACACGATATCAGACACCACGTACAGTCTCTATGTCGATGGCTCATTCGAGTTTTTTTCTGAGATTTTTGACATGGGTATCGATAGTACGATCGTAGATATAGTTATCATAGCCGATGATGTCCTTCATGAGGGCATCACGCTTTATTACTCACTTTGCATTTTTTACGAAGTATTCAAGGAGAGAGAACTCAGTCTTGGTGAGTGTTATCTCAGATCCAGATACAAGTGCTAACATATTTTTTGTATCTATAGATATTCGTCCGAACTCTATTTCTTTCGTATTCGCACGGATTTCTTTTTTTCACTTGGCTCGCTTCATGACTGCGGCAACGCGTGCTACGAGCTCCCGAGAAGAAAATGGCTTCGATACATAGTCATCTGCACCAAGTTCGAGAAGTGCCACTTTGTCTTCTTCACTCTCGCGTGCTGAGAGCATTATGATAGGTGTATCTGATTTTTTTCTGAGATCGCTACATATTTCGATACCAGTTTTTCATGGGAGATTGATGTCGAGTATGACTATTACTGGTTTTTCACGATGAAATACTTCTTCAGCCATGGATCCATCTGCACAGACAATCACTTCGTATCCAGCACTCTGGAGATAGAGCGAGAGCGGTGTTGATATACCCGAGTCATCTTCAACAAGGAGGAGTTTAGACATAGAGAATAATAAGTAATGAAGAGGAGATAATGAATTGAGTAGGTTTAGATTTTTGTCTACTGTCTCGAAATATACTCTCAGTGTAGTCACTAAATCGAAAAATCAAGTAAAGAGTTCATGAATTCATATACTCTGCAAGTCAAAATCTTTCCATTTTTGGCGAAGAATTGCTATAATAAGCCAATAGACTCTATTGATTTCACAGAGTTCTCACTATAATCTTCACACAATTTTCATACATATATGCTTAATCAATTCACTGACGAATACAAACAAGTTATGCTCTCTGCTGAGAACCGAGCAAAACAGTTCGGATATAAGGAGATACTTCCAGAAGATGTACTCATACAGATTGCTGCTATCACCAAGGGGAATATGTATGATCTCTTCACAAGTTTTGGTATCAATGATACTATTCTTACGGATGTGATATCTCGTCCCCCATTTTCCTCTGATGCACCAAGAACGGGCGATTATGTAGGGATATCTGTACGTCTCAAGGAACTCATTGTCCTCTCGATGAAGGTTGCAGCAAGTTTCAATAAGCCACAAGCTGGAGTTGAAGACTTTCTTCTTGCACTTTTTCGTGCTGAGACAGAGAATTGGTTCTATCAGCTTCTCGACTTCGTGGGTATCACACCGAAGGACTTTGAGTCACAGACAGAAGAGATCAACAAGCTCATCGCTGCAGCATCCAATACAGGAAAGACCAACCCTCAAGGAGGAATTTTTGGTCCTATCGAGGAAATTATGCATATGATAGAGGATACTTTTGGCTGAGTAAAACCAGACGACAAGTCAAAAACTCCTGATATGCAGAATAATCCATTCGCACAAAATACTCCACAAGATAAGAAAAACTCAGACACTCCTGCACTTGATTTTTTTGGTACTGATCTCACTCTCGAAGCCAAAACCAAGAAAACAGACCCGATTATCGGTCGAGATATCGAGATAGACAGACTCATCTCTATCCTCAATCGCAAGACCAAGAACAATCCATGTCTTGTCGGTGACCCATGAGTCGGTAAGACTGCTGTAGTTGAGTGACTCGCACGTCGTATCGCCCTCGGGGAGGTACCATTCGCTATGCAGAACAAGCGTGTGATAGCTATCGATCTCTCTGCAATGGTTGCTGGAACCAAGTATCGTGGTGAATTTGAACACCGTATCAAGATGGTTATAGATGAGGCATCGAAGCTCGAAAACGAAGTAATACTTTTTATCGATGAGATACATACTATTATCGGTGCAGGTTCAGGTGAAGGTGGACTCGATGCAGCCAATATCCTCAAGCCAGCTATGGCTCGTGGCAAGATATGTCTCATCGGTGCAACAACACTCACTGAATACAAAAAATACATCGAAAAGGACTCTGCTCTCGAACGTCGTTTTCAGAAGATTGATGTCAATGAACCTACTCGTGCAACTGCTATCGATATCATTACAGGACTCCGTCCAAGTTTTGAAGAGTTCCACAATCTCATCATCGACGATGATGCAATACTGGATGCTGTCGAGCTCTCGACTCGCTATATCACCGAGCGATTCCTCCCTGACAAGGCAATCGACCTCATCGATGAGGCGTGTAGTACCAAGAGTATGACCTACAACTTCGATACGACTGAGATGACAGAACTCAAGGAAAAAATGCAGCTTGTGCAAAAAGACATGGAAGAACTCCTTATGTCACAACAGTATCAGAAGGCTCTTGCTAAGCGCAAGATCATCGAAGGTATCATGCAGGAGATAGAGGAAAAGAAGAAAAAACGAAAAGTTCCAAAAAAAGACAGACTCCATATCACGAGTGCCGATGTGCAACGCGTCATCCATCAGATGACAGGAGTACCACTCAAGAATCTCGAAAAAGAAGATATCGCACGACTCAAGTCTCTCGATGCGATCCTCAAGAAGCGAATTCTTGGACAGAGCGAAGCAATAGATGCTATCACGAGCTCACTCAAGCGTTCACGTATGGGTATATCGAGTCAGAATCGCCCGATTGGATCATTCCTCTTCCTCGGACCTACGGGTGTTGGTAAGACAGAACTCGTGAAGGTGCTCGCAGAAGAGTTCTTCGCAGACCCGAAGGCTCTCATCAAGATCGATATGAGTGAGTTCCAAGACCGCGCAAGCGCATCCAAGCTCATCGGTGCAACAGCTGGATATGTTGGTTATGAGGAGGGTGGTATGCTCACGGATAGAGTTCGTCGCAAGCCATACTCGATAGTACTATTCGATGAGATAGAAAAAGGAAACTTCGATGTCTATAATCTCCTTCTTCAGATACTCGAAGATGGTACACTCACGGATGGTAAGGGTCGAAGTGTCAATTTCAAGAATACCATCGTCATCATGACTTCCAATATTGGTTCTGATGAGTTCAATACTCAGGCAGAGAAGATAGGATTCGCAACATCGAACAAGGATGAAGAAAAGAGCATAGAAGATTATCAGAATATAAAGGCAAAAGTTCTCAAACAGCTTCCAGATTTTTTCTCTCCAGAATTCCTCAATCGTATCGACAAGACCATAGTATTCTCACCACTCGACAAGAAGGTGATGAAGGGAATTATCACGCTCCAACTCGACGAGCTCAAGAATAGACTCTCATCTCTCGATATCACTCTTGTCTACGATACCAAGGTAATCCAGAAAATCCTCGATGATACATATAATCCAGAGTATGGCGCACGTCCAGTAAGACGATATATCCAAGACTCACTCGAAGATGCAATCGCTGATTCGATGTTGACACAGAAGAACAAAAAACACCTTACACTTACAGTAGAAAAGAAGGAATTGAAGTTTTCTTGGAAATAAGTATAAAATATATTTGACAAATTTAAAATAAGTATATATTGCTATCTATTAGCACTTATACTTATTTTTTATGAAAGTTCGCATACTTATTGTACTCAGTATCCTCACTTGACTCCTCGGAGCAGGGAAGCTCCTCGCAGATGAGATGACATTCGCCTGGATAGGATGTGACGGGACAGTTGTGAGTCGTACTGATGTTGGTCGTCTTGAGGTATTCTACACTGAGAAGAATTTTCCTGGTTGTCTCGGTCCAAAGTGGGTAGACCCAGCAATTGTCGTTGAGCCTGAAGTAGTCGTATCGACAGGAACTCTTGTGAATACAGGAACAACACTCACAGGAACAACACTCACAGGAACAACAGCAACAGGGGAGACTACCCAAGAAGAGATACTTACAGGTACAGTCTTGACTGGATACGATCCAGAGATCGATGGTCCACTCTTCGATCTTGCGCAGACTGATATCGTCGCATATCGTATAGAACTCATGAAGGCTCGACAGATACGCTACACCAATGCACTTCGTAGTGTCCGCATGCGAGAGCAGGCAACCAAGAATAGTGATACAGAGGCATATCTCATGCGCAATGATGCAGTCGTGGTAACCCAGAGTGGAGCAGGATGGACGGGTGTACAAGGTGCAACCGTATCAGTTACTGATACTGGAGCTAATCTCGTCGAAGCAGATACAACTGGAAAAGCTGATGGGTATATTGCAACCAAGTACCTCCGCAATCCGAACACCTCAGACCTCGTACGTATCGAACAAGCAGATCAACAGTTCTGGAGCGATATCGCTCGTGTCAATGTAGAACATAGTGTCAATGTACGTGCTCATCCATGGTATGGAGCCAAGATCCTCTTCGTCCTCACGAACGCTACTCCTCTCTATGTTGTCTCGACTGTGGACAATTGGTCAGAAGTTATCAGTGATGATAGAACTCTCCATGGGTATATCCGTTCTGATTACCTCACTATAGAAAAAAAGCAACGTGTAGAAGTTGAACCACTTTTAAAGTAATTATTTTCTCTCAAGGTTTCTCGGTCTCTGTCATCCTCGCGTATGCGGGGATCCAGATTTCTGGAAATAGAGCATGGATTCCTGCCTACGCAGGAATGACAGAAGTAAAAATCCTCATTCGTCATGGGGATTTTTTGTAAATATTTGCGAAAAGTCGATATATCTGCTATCCTATATAGGAATCCTAATTTTCTCTTATGTCTACATCAGCAGAATCACTCTATATCTTCGATGGTTTCTCTAAGGAAGAGATTGCATACTTCCTCCTCATGAGTCAGACGCAACATCGTAAAAAGGGAGAAGCAATCCTCACTATCGGAGACGTATCCAATGGTTGTGCATACTACATCAACAATGGACATGTAAAGGTTATGCGTGGCGGTAATGAGATTGCTCTTCTTGGGCCTGGATCTTTTTTTGGAGAGATGGCACTTATCACAGACGAGCCACGTACTGCAACGGTAGAAGTGATTGATGATGTTGAACTCCAAGTATTCATGAAGGAAGACTTCCTCATCCTCCTCGACAAGTCTGCCCACTCCAAGGAGATTAAGACAGAAGTCATGCGGCGCATCAAGGAGATGGTGAAGCACTAATAACAAAAAAACGACAGATATATCTGTCGTTTTTTTGTTATTCCGTAGCTCTGCGGAAACCATAGTTCCCCCCCCCCTTTGAGGGGTGAATCCCTTTTTCTTGTAATTATAAGAAAGAAATTATTTACTTCTCATAAGGTGATTCTGAAAGGGATCCCTGCGGGATGACAAAACCAAGGAACTAATTAGTACATTCCCATACCACCCATACCTCACATGCCTCCTGGAGGCATTGCTGGAGACTCGTCCTTCTTCGGAGTATCGACGATGAGTGCCTCAGTCGTGAGGAACATACCTGCGATAGAGACAGCGTTCTGGAGTGCAGAACGAGCTACCTTGGTAGGGTCGATGATACCTGCTTTCACAAGATCCTTGTACTCGTCACGAGCCGCATCATATCCGTAGTTCACATCTTTGTGAGATGTTACTTCGTTCACCACCACTGCTCACTCCTTCCCTGCGTTATCAGCAATCTGACGAACAGGATAGGAGAGTGCGCGCATGACGATATCTGCTCCGACTTTTTCCTCAGGACTGAATTTTCCATCCTTGAGTATCTGTGCAGCCTTGAGAAGTGCGACACCACCACCTGCGACGATACCTTCGTCGACTGCGGCCTTGGTAGCATTGAGTGCATCTTCTATTCTGAGTTTCTTTTCCTTCATCTCGACTTCACTCGCTGCCCCGACCTTGATAACCGCGATTCCTCCTGCAAGCTTGGCAATTCGCTCTGCAAGTTTCTCTTTATCGTAGTCAGACTTGCTGACTGATATCTGATTCTGGAGTTCACGGACACGTGCATCGATGAGGTGCTTGTCACCACCACCTGAGATGATGGTTGTATTGTCCTTGGTTGAGATGACTGCCTTCGCATGACCGAGATGGTCGATATGAGCGTTCTCGAGCTTGTATCCTGTCTCATCGGTGATGAGCGTTGCACCAGTGAGGACTGCGAGGTCACGGAGCATTTCTTTTTTCTTGTCACCGAATCCTGGAGCCTTGATACCGAGAACAGTAAGGACACCCTTGAGCTTGTTGAGGATGATACCTGTAAGTGCCTCACCATCGATATCGTCTGCGATGATGACGAGTTCTCTCTTTCCGCTCTGCGCTAGAGATTCCAATACTCCGAGTATATCCTTCAGACTCGATATCTTCTTGTCTGTGATGAGGATGTGAGCATCTTCGATACGGCTCGCCATCTTTTCACCGTCGGTGATCATATATGGAGAGATATATCCATTATCGAATTTCATCCCTTCAGTGACCTCGACTTCGAGTCCGAATGTTCGACCTTCCTCTACGGTGATAACTCAGTCTTTTCCGACTTTTTCCATCGCAGATGCGATAATCTGTCCGACCTCAGCGTCCTGAGCAGAGATAGTCGCAACTTGCTCAATCTCTTCCTGAGTATTGAGGGGTTGACTGATACGAGCGAGCTCCTCGACGACGAGATTGCCTGCTTTTTTCATACCGTTCTTGAGTTCGATGGCATTGATACCAGATCTGATCTCACGGAGACCTTCCTTGACCATAGCGTATGTGAGGAGGGTAGCGGTAGTAGTTCCATCACCAGCTGCATCGTTGGTGCGACTAGCTGCTTCCTTGATGAGTTCCGCGCCCATATTCTCGATCTTGTCTTCGAGTTCGATCTCCTTGGCTATCGTCACACCGTCGTTGGTCACCTGAGGTGCACCGTATGACTTCGCGAATATGACATTGCGACCCTTGGGTCACATCGTGCAGGTAACAGTTTTTGCGACTTTTTCCATCCCGGCGAACATAGCGAGACGAGCTTCGTCTCAGAAGTGAATTTGTTTTGACATATATTTTCAATTTTTAGGTAATAAATTATTTTAATTTCGATCTATTTACATAGAGATAATCATATAGCCAAGAATATTCTTTATAGATTTCCTCTATAAAAGAGTTACTAAAGGGAGTATCTAATGCACCTGTTTTGTCTCTGAAAAAATTTTTAAAATCAGTCTCAGATATCTTATTATCAAGAGTCCTGGAAACAGCATCAAAAATAGTTTCATGATGTATCTCTTTAGTATTTGTATTTGTAAGAATTTGAATGGAAGTTAAAACTTCCTCTTGGAGATTATTCATAATAGTATGGTTAATGTATACGTTATGTACTTTTGTAACCAAAAGTACCAAAAGTTTCGGGGAGAGAAAAACTCGTTCGCTTTGCTCATCAATTTGCTGTTATCATCTGACTCAAACAGTTCCTCTCCCCGAACCCCGCTGAGTTCACTGTTTTTCAACTTTTCTCATTCTGAATTAAGCAATCTTTGCTAGTATATACTCAAATGCTACTATTTTATAAGTAGTATCTCCGACCTTCACATCATCACCTGAGTACTGTCCGCTGATAACTCGATCTCACTTTTTGAGGTCGATTTTTAGTTCTTGACCGTTCTTGTCTACTCGGCCTGGGCCGATAGCTATGACCTCATAGAGTGATGGGCGTTCCTTGTTCGGAGAGTCGGGGAGGATGATGCCGGATGCTGTGACCTTATCTTGTTCTACAGGTCTCAGGAGCACACGGTCGGAGAGAGGGGTGATCTGTTCGATCATGTCATGTGAGAGAGACATAAGAAGTGAAAAAGTTAAAGAATAATTGCGAGCTACAGTATATAGCAAGAGCGATATTATGGAAATTGTTTTTATTTTTCATCGCTTGACGATGATTTTATAAAAAATGAAATCCAAGTCAAAAGAAATTAGCACATTTTTATATCAAGTGCCAATATTAAAAGAAAAAAATCTTCAAAATCTTCTTGCAATTGCAAAAATTCTCGTACAATAAACTTGTTCAGGTTTTGTAACCATTTTTGCTTATGTTTACGTTCCGCCCAAGCCTTAGCCCCAAGATCCTACTCAAGACTCCAGATATGTCCCCTTGATTCAAAAAAGAGTGATGGCCATATACTGTAGATGTTACTCCAGATACTTCTCATGATCGAGAGTTGAATCAGATGGAACGGGTAAGACAGGAACGTACGATGCGACCACTTCTGAGTGTGATAGCCAATCAACAACCAGAGGAGTATCATGAGATTGCAAGATTGGTTCAACAGAAGTTAGAACAAGTGATTCACCTTGTCAATACAACAGAGTATATCATCGATGGCACCAAGGTAACACTACTAGCTATCCTCGCAGAATCTACTATACGCTGACATGGTTCATACTCAATCACAGGATATGAGTCAGTGAAGATTATACGAGAATTTGCCCTTGCTGAACTCACACCAACCAAACTTAAAAAACTCTAAAAAAATCCCTCCATTTCGGAGGGATTTTTTTACATCTGATGCATATTATCTTTTTCTTGGGCTGGTACTTCACATCACATCATCGTGAGGAACTTGTCGAGGTGTTCGACGTCGAGTATCTGTTGTTCGTGGCGTTCTTTTTTGGCTGTCTTGGTATGGAACTTGTACTTGGTGAGGAGTGTATAGACGAATTGCCAATATGCACAATCCGATGTCTCCATATGTCCGACAGTTCGGAGCTCTTCGAGGAGACGCTGAGAGTAGAAAAACTCACTCTTGGTTCCGATATTGTCGAGATCAGCATCTTGGATGATCTTTTCGAGGTGGGTTTTTGGCTTAGAGAATAATACCGTTGCCATGATGATGTTCTCTATCTTCTCGATGCGTTCGCTTGGATGATGTTGTTCAGTGAGCCACTTGCGAGCTATCTGTGCACCAACATGCTCGTTTTTCTGATATTGTACCGTGAATCCAGTGTCATGGAAGAGGCAAGCGAGTTGGAGGTCTTCGAGGTCTTCTCACTCAACACCTTCTGACATAGCCAGATATGTCGCTCGGTCGAATACCCCACGCGTATGATCAGGATTGTGATAGGGATAGTCCTTACATTGTTCGAGGAGATATGATGTATATACTCGTGCAGAGTCGAGGAGTGACATGGAGGAAGGGGTTATAAGTATTCGAGAATAATACAGAATTATTCATAGTAGAATACCAATCTATCATATTTTCCTTTTTGAAGCAAAAAGTGAGCTTGCAAAATACGGTATTTTTTCTATAATCTGCCCGAATCAGTGCATAGTGCATAGTCATACTGCATAGAAGTGTATTTTTTTATTATTTTTTTATGTCACTTTCTCAAAGAGCGGTTCTCGCAATTTTTCTCATCGTAGTAGCTACTCTCTACGTTATACCTTGGGACAAGATGGGTATATATATCCCTGCCATCTCCAAGCCATATACTCTGGGTCTCGATCTCCAGGGTGGTATCGAGCTCGATTACAAGGTAGACTTCGACTCTGTTACGACAACAAGTGGAGCACTCGACAAGAATACTATCATCGAAGGACTCAAGACAATCATCGATCGTCGTGTGAACTCTCTCGGACTCGCAGAACCAACTATCCAGACTGCCAACTATGGTGGAGATACGCATATCATCGTGCAGATTCCTACCAAGGATTATGGTGATATCTCTGAAGAAGAAAAAGAAGAGAGAACACGTGAAGATATAGCAAATGCGAAGGCAACTATCGGTAAAGTGGTAAAGCTCGAATTCAAGGAAGAAAAACGAGAAATCACTGAAGAAGATAGACTTGAGCGTCGTGCACTTGCCGAGTCAGCTCTCCGTGAACTCGGGACTACTCCATTTGCCACTATTGGACAAAAATATCGTGACCAATATGAGAATATCATATTCGCTTCTGGAACTGGAACTCTTCCTTCTGAGGCATCATTTTCTGGTGTAGATGCTGTTACAACTTTCCCTTACCGAACAGGTATTGTCTCAACTCAAGGGAATGTCTCATATACACTCGATGCAGATGGCAATGCTGCACTCCAGGGTAATCCTGGATATGCTATTGTAGATATCACTTCTAAGGAATGAACAGGTTCATACTCATATAGTTATATCTTTATCGATGAGCGCCCAAGCCTCTGGACTCCAGCTAAGACTGCAGACGGTAAGGTGCTCAATGATACATATCTTGTCTCTGCTGGTTCTGCGTTCAATCAGGCAGGTCAGCCACAAGTAGAGCTCCTTTTCAACGAAGAATGAAAGACTATATTCGCAGAGATCACGAAGCGTCTTCTCGGAAAGCAGCTCGCAATCTATGTTGGTGGCGAAGCTCTCACAGCTCCAGTTATCCAATCAGTTATCCCTGATGGACGCGCAGTAATCACGGGTGACTATACTATAGCCTCAGCAAAGGAACTCGCAACCAATATCACAACAGGTATTGTACCAGCTCCTATATACCTCACGAGTGAGCGTACGATCGACGCCAAGATTGGTGCATCAGCATTGGGTGAGATACTCGTAGCTGGACTCATCGGACTCGCAGTTATCGTGATATTCCTCACTATCTTCTACCGCGTGAGTGGACTCCTTGCGGGTGTGGCACTTGTGGCGTATACACTCTTCCTTGTAGCACTTGTGAAGTTCTTTGGTCCTGTTCTGACACTTGCATCTATTGCGGGTGTGATCCTCTCTATCGGTCTCGCTATCGATGCCAATATCCTCATCTTCGAGCGTATGCGTGAAGCACTCCGTGAAGGGCAGCCACTCATGAAGGCTATCCATATCGGTTTTGATAAGTCATGGACTGCTATCTGGGATTCTCATGTTACATCCCTCGTTTCAGCTATTATCCTCTTCGTTGTCGGTATCTCTATGATCAAGTGATTCGGTCTCATGCTTGGTCTTGGTATAGTGCTTTCACTTTTTACCTCTATGTGGGTATCTCGTGTCCTTATCGAAGTAGTAGGGAAGTATATGATCAAAAACACAAAAATGTTCGTTGGGGAAGGAAAGTAATCCTTGCAAAATGATATATTTACTATAAAATCAGAGAAGTTTATTTCTCTGATTTTATTTTTGTGAAGAATCCCAATAAAGGCAATATTCATTCTCGCGATAAAAAATGAGGCACTACCGATGATCATGTAGTTTTATGGGTAACTGCGGTTCTCTGTATTCTCGAATCCAAAAACAATTCGCTTAATCTCTCTGATGCCAGAAAGAACCTGATTCTACTGAAGGATAATTCTTATTGGATATGGGTTCATAGGCACCTAGAGCTTCACAAATCCAGTGAATTATACTATAGGCTTGCAAAATATAAGAATACTATTCAACTGATTGTGAATGCCTGATTGACGCAAGCAGCCAATGATAATGTATATATCTCATTGGAACAACCTACTCCATATAGATGAAATACCTCAAACGAATTACCACTTCCAACACAAGAAGAGGTTATCTCAGATATAGATTTATTGTTCTCTACACATCTTCCTGGAGTCTCGAAGGCGGAATATGAGACTGATCTATGATTGTTCGTTGGGATACTTATCAACAACATAAAAACAGGGCATCAATATGAGATAAGACTTGCTGAGTACCTTGCTGATAGTTGAAAATTTCAAGAAGATTTTCTTCCATGATATAATAGTATTATAATATAGTATGCTCCTCTGATTTTTTGACTCTGGACTTGGCTGACAAGTAGTGATGGATGCTTTCCAAAAGGAGTTTCCAGATATTTCGATGATACTCGAGATGGATAGAGAGCACGCCCCATATGGAGGTCGTAGTGACAGAGAGATATGTGAGCTTACGTATGCTGGAGTTGGGAAACTCTTCGAGAGATGAGCAGATGTTGTCATCCTTGCTTGCAATACCGCAAGTGTCCATGCGCTCCGCCCTATGCAACAAGAAGTATTCGTCTGACGGCATATCCTCGGTGTGACAGTGCCTGGTGCTGAGGCAGTTGTCGACGGTGGATACAAGAAGATATGAGTCCTTGCAACAGAGGCAACTGTGCGTACCCGTATGTACAAGGAGCGAGTACATATCCTTGACGATAGTATTGTCGTAGAAGAGATCGGTGCACCTGGACTTGTGCCACTTATCGAGCAGGGAATTACAGATGGAGAGCAGATTGATATACTTCTCAGAGAATACCTATCTCGCTTCTCTCTCGATATCGACGCACTCGTACTCGGATGTACACACTATCCACTCATACGTGAATCTATCGAGAAGGTATGGATGCATGTGCACCATACAAAAACCCCAGATATTATCGATCCAGGGCTTGAGGCTGCGAAGCGATTTAGGGTTTGGATGGAACGGCACTAGAGTTTTATATTGAGGGATTTTATATATCTGCGTACTCATTCGTGAGGTTTGTCTAATTTTCTTAATTTATCATCATTCCATAGATCAAGGAATTTTTCTTCGTATTTTGGTGTTGTAAACAAAACAATTCTTTCATCTTTTGATAAATAAGGTATAAGAAATTTATTATCACCCTCAACAAGATCTAACATAAACTCATTAATTGTTGTATAGCCAAGTTTTTGGAGATCTCAAGGACTTAACCGTTTATTTAATAAATTATATATCTCTTGTGGAGTGCTTTCCTTTGGTCATCTCATGAGTGCAAGAATTGCTGAACGTGGTTTATACTTTAAGTCATCTTTTTTCTTCCATTCCATTGCACTTTTTGTTCCAAATTGTATCTCAAACCCTACATTCATTCATCCAACTTGACTAAAGCCACTCATGCTTGCATTTCGTAGTCTTGGGTCAGTAGAGTCTCATAGATCTGAAGACGTATATAATGGTGATTTTTTTTGTTTTTTGAGTTCTTCTTCCAGTTTTTCGAGAGTCCAATCAGGAGCAGAAAGTTCTCCTTTATTCTTTAGTATATAACCATAGTGTGGCATTATCTTTCAGAACAATACCATTATTTTCTGTTTTTCTTCTTCGGAAGTATCGTCAGGGTAAGTTACTGATAATCATATCAAGTCCCTCACGGCATCTGCATTTGTATACTCTTCTGTTTCCCACATCTTTTGTAGTATACTTTTAGGTGTTTTCACTCTCCAGGAAAGTGATATTTTTTGTCAGGATAATTCTGATTCAGTAGAAAATACTCTTACTCAATCAGGAGACGTACTTGTGTATACCTTTCATGCCGTTATCCCTATACTTTTTAGTTTTTCTGGCATCTTCTCTACTTTTCCTACAGCCTCCATATACACTTTCTCAATTTCTACAACATTTCCCCATGCATGAAATGCTTGAACAATCTTCCATCACTTTTTTCTATCTTTTCATCCTCAATCCAGGAGTCTATTAAGTGCATCAGATAAAGATTTTTGTGTCTGACAATACTGCAAATCTTGTGTATATATTCAGAATATTGTTTCTACATATTGCAATATTGGCTTACATGCACCACTAAAATATGTATGCACATTTTCCTCATGACATCCTTTTATATTCTGGATAAGTCAACCCTTTATAAGTCATTCAGTATCATGTACCCTTTTCTTTGATGGTATTCTTGAAAACTGGTAAGCACTATAATCAAGAATAGATGGTTGTTCTGAACAGTATTCAGTAAATTTTCAGTTATCTCTTATGAGTGCAAGGTGTTCATTTACAACTTTTCATAAGTCCGATTGTCTATTTCTTACTAAGAATAGAGTTGCAATGTCTTTCATCTTTTCTTCTGGAATACTCCATTTTCCATTACGATATTCTCTGTGCTTATGCACCTTTCGTATCAAGTCCTTGTATGTGTGTGGGTGATGCAAAAAGAAATTGCGTAAGTGCCTATATTTATTTCATCAGAAATACTTTTGTATGCTTAGTTCCAATCCTGATAGAACATCAATTTCTTGAATTCATGAGATAGTATCACGCATCTTCCTTCATAACTCAGCTATATCGAGATGGTTTTTTCGGTATAAATCAACCTCACTTGTATGTATTTCGGGTATGTCTTGTGAACTAGATCTGAGCATGAGTTGAATTTATAAATATTTTTGTATACTGAACATATATGATACTTATCTACGGTAAATGAAAAGTTGGTTCTGCAGTTGCGGAGCTTGCGACATATCTTGGTATGGAGTACGAACTCTGTGACGATACGGATGCGCCAAGCTCATATGACGTCTATGATATGATTGTGCCATCACCTGGGATTCCTGGTACTCATGCGATATATCAGACACTCAAGATTGTTTCTGAGCTTGATTTTGCATATAGGTATATGCCGAAGGGTTTCCAGATTGTCTCGATAACGGGTACAGACGGCAAGTCCACAACGAGTTGGATTATGTATAATATACTCGAAAAAGAGTATTCTGTCAAAAAAGGAGTATACATTTCAGGGAATTTTGATATTCCTTTTTCTGCTACGATTCTCGATATCTTGAAGAAGTGAGAGAAGAGAGGGATTATCGTTCTTGAGGTGTCGAGTTTTATGAGTCATATTATCCGTGAATTCCAGTCTGACTATAGTATATTCACCAACTTCAAGACAGACCACCAGAACTGGCATACAGATATGCAAGAGTACCTCGATGCTAAGATGCATATCATCGAGCGTATAAAGCGTGTTGCTGTTGTCAATTCACAGGTTATAGACTTCGCCCACGAACATAATCTCACTCTCTCAACTCCTCAGAATACAAGACTATTCCAGGATGGAACAAGGGATGTGACAGATGGAGAGACTATCACTATCAACTGAAGGAAAAAATATAAACTCTCAGAGACACCCCTCTCAGGACAGCATAATGCTATGAATATCCTCTCTGTTGGTATCGTTGCAAGTGAGATGGGAATATGTTCTAAGCGGATGAGACAATACCTCTCAGAGATATATGGACTCCCACATAGACTCGAGAAGATAGGAGAGAAGAACGGAGTTGTATTCGTCGAAGATTCCAAGTCTACGAGTTCTCAGAGTCTTGAGGCTGCACTGTGATCATACGGAACAATTAAGAATCTCCTTCTTATCGTCGGTGGCTCTGATAAGTGAGATGTATTTGACTTTCTTGCTCCCAAGTTCCATGAGCGTGTCAAGGCAATGGTCTGTATCGGTGCCACGAAGGAGAGATTCGTTACTATAGCAATACAAGAAAATATCCCATATCTCGCAACAGATGCCCTCTCAGATGGTGTGAAGTGGCTCCACAACCAAGCAAGAGAGTGAGATGTACTCATGCTCTCGCCTGGATGTGCTTCATTCGGTCTCTTCAAGGATTACCTTGATCGTGCCAATCAGTTCCGTGAATGTATCAAAAATCTCCCATAAGTTGGGAGATTTTGAATTATTGGACTGTTGCACCACTCTGTGTGGTTTGTATAGTCGGAGTATTGGATTCGACCGGAGTATCAGTAATCTCATAGAGAGCAAAGAAACTCTGGCCCGCATAGGTTTGCATGATTCGACTGAGGAGCTCTTGATTATTTACAGCATTGTTTTTGTCAATAACTTCTTTCATGGTCTTGAGATAGTCGTATTTCTCTGCACCACCTTCTTGGTAGATAGATTGGAGGAGGGCATTGTAACACTGACGTTGTTTTTGTCCTCTAGTCGTCGGTATGAGTTCGCCACTTCCATCCGTCGTATAGCTCTCATAGTTCGTCCCAGCAATAGCAATGAACTCAGCTGGAGTCTGGAGTTTTCCTGACTTATACTCATCAAGAGCGAATTCGAGACAGAGGTTGTCAGTATTGACGAGCTTTAGGTTTTTGGCGCGCATCGTGAGGAGGAGGTGCTCATATCTCTGTGTGAGTACACGACGAGGATCTCGATCGATAGTTGCAGCATTGAGGTCGATGAGGAGGAATTTGAATCCAAGAGTTTTCATCTTTTCTATAGTCTTTTCTGGGCTTTCTTCATAGAGGTATCATTCAAATCCAAATATAAGACTATCATCATAGTATCTCTGGAGATTCTTGTTGATGAGGTATGTCATGAATGTTCCGATACGATAGATCCCAGCAGTACTCTCATCTTCTTTGGATGGATAGAGAACCTTGTTGTATACATAGTCAGCCAATATTTTCCCATCTCTTTTGAGAGTTGCATCACGAGACTTGAGTGCTTGTGGGATAATCTGCCCAATAGATTCCAAGAATACCACCTTATCCTTGGCAAGTTCAGTGAGCATGTTCTTGAGTTGAGGTGTAGAGAGTTTTTCTATCACACCAGTGAGGGAACTCGTATCCTCTAGATTCATTGTTGCTATAGGTACAAGGTAATCAGCACGATAGGCAAAGAGTGTCTCTTCCTGATTCAAGATGGAGTACTTGTATTCATTGAATCATGCACTCTTGAGGTTGGTCCACGCATGTGGCAGAGCCGTTCGTACAAAATAGAGAGCTATAAATAAGAAGAGTAATCCAGCAAGAGTTGATTGTACTGTGAAGAAGTTTTGATTCTTCTCATCTTCAGGACTATAGGTATTGAATCTCTTCGCAAGGAGGCCGATAAGTGCGAAGAATATAAAATACACAAATATCCCATACCAAACAATTCCGAATGCAGAGACAAGGAATAGGAATCCATATATATTCAACACGACGCTCATCTCTCTAAAGTTACTATCCTCCTCTTCGTCACGTGTGAGAAAGTGTATACTTGCAATGAAGATAATATTGAGAATCAAGAGAATGGCATATCCATAGAGCAGTGGATACTGAGCATCGATATTCAATGAGAGTTTTTTTGTGATATATTCTCCTGCCTTGATACTCTCAAGTCAACTCAGAATTGGTTTCTGTATGAGGATATTCCAGACATCGCTTATATATGTTCCAGCAACCCTGATTGATTCTCCCAGTTCTACTCCTATTGATCCATCAGTATCTGCTGTAGAGTTTCTGTAGTCTTCGTTGGCAACTATGGTTGCGTTGGTATTCTTCAATATAGAGGCAATAGGATATCTATCAACTCCATCATTTCCCTGGCTTGGTCACATGAATGCATATGCAAAGAGGGTAATGAGCGAGAGGCTCACGAGTGTACCAAAAACCCAAGGAAATCTTCCTCGTGCAAAGAGGAATAATACAGGAATGAGTGCGAGAAAGATATAGGTAATTGAGGTGAATTCTCCTGATTGATTTTTCTGGAATGTGAGATTTATAGGGAGGCGTACATAATTATTGATTCATTCTTCGTATCCAAAATATCGTCCAAAATCTTCATTCTGGGATTGTCCATCGGAACTAATATTGTTATTCTTGATGATATCACTTCTCTTTTTGTATTCATCTTGCGTCATGACTTTTGTAAATTCAGGCTGGAATCCAGCTCCAGAACCAGAGAGGAGTGATTGGATAACAAGAGACTTTGTATCTGTTGTTACAGCACTCCATGGTTTTACTTCACTTGTGTTTTTGATAATCCAAGGACTCAATCATAAGAAAAACGATAAAAGAAGAATAACACTTCCGATGATATACTGTTTGAAGTTCCCGAGATTCTTGGATGCTGAGATCCCAAAACATACTACACCAATAATTCCAAGAATTCATGCTGTTGTGTGGAGGAGTCAGCTATCAGGTGGCATCCATACGTTCATGATAGACCAGAGATTGAGCCCAGTAAATATCGCAAGGAATACAAACAAGAAACCCATGTATCCCCAAAATGAAAGTAGACGATAGGCAAAGAGTCAGAATATGGCAAGTACCAACATAAGCGTTGTAACCTTGATACTAAAAGCAAAACCTAAGAGTACACCAACGAGTATCAGGAGTCGAAACACTTCATTTTTATTCTTGAGTGTAACTTCTTTTATGAAGGTAAAAAATACCATAAAAGTACTAATACTTACAAACAAGAGTGCTGGATCGAGTTTCATGTCTTTGGTATGATGAAACACAGTCATCGGCATTACATAGTAGAGTGTTGCCAAGAGGATAGGAAGTGAGATAAATGATTTCTTTCACTTTGATTCCAAGAGTACAGAAAGTCCAAAAGATATAGCAATAATGGCTAAGATGCTTCCGAGTTGGTTTACAAAAAATGCCTGTGTTGCTGTATACGAAAAGAGAAAACCACTTCCTGTAATGAGTTGCCAAGTATACATCCCAACTCAAGAGAGGGATTCACCTGTAAGCGCTAGTATCTTAGGGTAGTTCATATATACCCCAAGATCATCCCAGCCTATTGGCATAGGGCGTATGATGCTGATCATCGCAACACTCATCATGAGCGTGAGTATGAAAAATGAGAATTCAGCAGAGAGAAGTCTTGGAGCGATAAGCTTCGTGAGAGAAGATCATGTCTCGTGGTTCTCGAATCGAGTAGCACACGTCATCGCATCCGTGTAGTTCTTTTTCCAGCCATTCCAACCTATTCCAGCCATGACCAAGAGGATGATTATGAGTCCTGTAAGGCTATAGAGTCAGAGAAGAGAGAACACGAGCAAGAAAACAGAAAAGATAAAAAATCCAATAGCCAAGTCAGCTAAAATGGTAATACGGAGGTCTCGCTCTCTCCACCCAGGAATAAGTCTCTCAAGGATGCTATATCCACATGCTCGTGCAATGAGTGTGAGCGTAATTGGATATAATAAAAGCATGATTATATGAAAGAAAAGTATTACTCAGCTCGGTGTTCCTATGGGAAGAAGCATCTGTGCACCTTCTGTCATACCAGCATAGCTCACAGATACAATAAAAAGATGTAACAAAGAGAAGCCAATTATAGAAAAAATACCAAAGCGTATCTCTGTTTTCTTCGATAAAAATAGAGTAATTCCCTTATAGATAAGGTATGCTATCAAGACACTGAAAAAATATTTTCCAAAAGGTGAGGCAAAAAAACTCGTGCTTCCATCAACAAGAGGTTGGATATAGTCAACATTGATATGATCGATACTACTATAGTATGTTGAATAGTATATATTGATGATAAATAATGCCCAGATGGTAAATGTTATACCTGCGAGAATAAGTGGAAGCATATATAGAAGATGATAGGGGATAGGATAGGTAAGTTTTCTTTAGATTTTTTCTTTTCTCACACGCTGTATGGTGAAGATGAATTCTTGCATTTTCCTGAAGTTAAGCAGGAGAAATATAATGATACTTCATAAAAATACAAATAAAATCTCTGAAAGAAAGGCCGCACGTCCATCGAGTCAGAAATTAGGAATCTTCGATCAGATATCAAAATACAAATAAAATCAAATTACAGAACTCAATGTGAAAAGATTTTTTCATATCCAAGGCATATCGATCTCACCATGATATGATCTTGTAGCCCTATGACTCAAAAACCACATAAGAATCCAAGAAAATCCAACACTAAATGACGTTGCACTTGCCGCATTGGGGAAGGGAAGGATACCATTCTTGAATCCAGTAATCATAAGAATTACGAGTGCAATATTGAGTATGAGGGTTTTTCAGAGTATCCAGACTCGTTCACGAATCATGCCTGTTCCTGCCATAATCTGGAAATTTATCTGTATGAGGATATTGAGTACAAGGAATGGAGCAATATATATGAGTGCTTGTCCTGATCCTGCGTACGCAGAACCGTACAAGAACAAGGCTATATTTGTACCAAGAATAATAAATAGCCCACTTGCCCATAACATCAATATGAACATAGTATTCGAGAAGATACTCTGAATGGATTGGATTTTTTGGATCTGTCAACGAGAGTGAATCTCGGAAATTACAGGAAAGAGGAATCCTAAAATGGGTGAGAAAAAGATAAATGGAATACCAATAAGTGAGAGGTACATTGCATACAGCCCACCCTCTGCACTATTAGTCATGTTCTGAAGTATTTGCTGATCGAGATGGTGTAATAGCATTCCTATGTTTGATCATACGAATGTCCCAACTGAATAACGGATAAAAGTCCGACGCAATGAAATATCTCTATTCATGGTAACACCTCGAAAATATGGTCTATAATAATAGATATACCCAAGTATACTGATAAATATAACTGTCAGATAGAGTGCAATAATCCATGCCCAAGCATATGTCAGGAGCGTTCATTGGTCAGCAAAGAATAATCCAACTATTCCGAGCATTGTCATGAACATCCGGAAAAATTCTGTTCCTTTTTGAAATTTGGTATTTTGCGAAGCACTAAATATAATACTCGTCACTTGCATCATGTTGATTCCCAGAAAGAAAAGCGACATAACTCGTATGACATCTCCTGCTATTGGATCTTTGAAGTGCCATATTGCAAGAAAATCTGCAAATAAAAATAATCACGCCCCCAAAACAATACTCGTGATAAGTTGTGTAGAAAATGCTAACGTGAGAAGGTACTTGCACCGAGCATAATCATTTTTGATGATGTATTTCGGAAGGAAATAATTCAGACTTTCAGTGAGTCAGAAGTCATTGTAGACTCACAAGAGCATGAGAAGAGAGATGATACCATAGAGAATCCCTATCTCCGAAGGTGATATATCACTCGTGAGGACAATACGTACAATATACCCAAGTGGAGCAATCAAGAGGGTAAATAAAAAAATCCAAGATCATTTTTTTATGAATTTCTGTGCAAGAGTCTCTTCGGAATTGAGCATGGATAATTATTTAAGTGTTTTTGTTTTCGATAATTTTTATAAGCAGTAGCTTCATTCTTTTGTATCCGAGAATATAACCCCATCTTTGAAGGCTATAACTCGTTTTTTCATAGAGTTAACTATCTGATCATCGTGCGTTGCCATGATGATAGTCTTTCCTTCTTGATTGAGTGTTTCGAGCAGATGCATGATTTCAGTTGCATTCTTGCGATCGAGATTGCCCGTTGGCTCATCTCCGATGATGATAGATGGATGATGTATGAGCGCACGAGCTATACATGTTCGTTGTATCTCACCTCATGAGAGTGTCTCGACGAATTTATTTTGTTTTTCTAGGAGTCATACCTCGGAGAGAACTTCTGGAACTCTCTTGAGAATGGTCTCTTTGCTGTATCAACATACTTCCATGGCGAATGCTACATTCTCCCGTACAGTCTTTCGAGAGAGGAGTTTGAAATCCTGAAAAATAATTCCCATACTCCGTCGATACTTCAAAAGTTCACTATTTCCAAGGTTGTTGATATCTCGCCCAGCATCATCATGGATGTGTCATTTTTTGGGGCGTATTGCTCCTATCATCGACCTGATGATACTGGTCTTACCACTTCCGGATGCCCCTATGAGAAAAACAAATTCTCCAGGCTCTATCTCCAGATCAACATCTCTGAGAACACTTCGTTCACGATATGAGAGTGTAACATGAGAGAATTTCATAATTCAAATGGAGTGAGAGAATAAAATGAAGCAAAGCGGAATTTTGATTCGCGAACGGAATGTGTGCGAGCATCTGTGATGCGAGCCATACTCCCGAATGCGAGTGTCCACGAAGTGGCACGACACATGAGAGGGGTGCAGAATTAAGAGGACGAAGGACTCATAATCTGGGCATCAGAGAATAAAATGAAGCAAAGCGGAATTTTGAATTTATCTTGGTAGAACCGTAAGTGTGAAGCTTGCTTCTGCTGTACGAAAATTGCCATCCACAGCTGTAATCCGAACGGTATGCTTTCATTCTGTGAGTCCTGCGGAACTCATGGGAATAACGAATATCTCTCCGCTTGTTGCGGTCTGATGGACAATATCATCGATGAGAACCTGTATCTCTCTAGTAGCGGTACCGATATCTGCCCTGAACCGCAGATTAAAAGGATCTCCAGTATAGAGGTTGAGATTCTTGGATTTTGGATTGATAAGGATAATTGAAGGTGGTTTTTCCTCTCCAGTTGGTAATATTATTGAGGTAATTCCATTTTCTAAGAGAGTTCTAGATTCACTATACTTGAATCCATAGATATCCACGACATCTACACTAATATTTATCTGAGATCATTTTGGGATACTGATAGTTTCTGTTCCGTTTTTTCGAGTTCACGTCCCATAAGACAATACTTGTTCCTCGGATCCCTCTACTCTGATGCGAACTGTCTGTATCATGCGGTCTCAGATGAATCCTATAGATGCTGTAGTCTCATCAACCCTATCGATAGAGAGTGTGACTGATCCGGCTCCATCAGGACGAGTTCCACATGGCTTATCAGAGTATTCTCATCATGTTCATTGAGTTGAGCCAGTTCCAGACTGTCACTTCTTGAGTGCAGCATAGAAGCTCGAAGTCCACTCTGGGTCATATCCATCAATAATTGGTTTTCCTGATGGGATGTAGAGCGTCATTATTGCGTCTGGAGGAGTAGCATCGGTTACAAGTCCATTACAGAGTGTATCAACCTTTAGCTCTTTGACTCACTCATCGTATTCTTCGAGTTTTACAGCCATGATGGTACTTACTACCTGATCTTTTGGTGTATCCTTTGCTGCGAGTTTTCCACTTGTTTTGACAATGTTATACGTATAGAGATCTTTTGGTTTTTCCCACTCAGCTTTCGGGAGCTCTGCAAGGGCAAATTCCATATATGATTTCCATATAGGTGCTGCTGAGTTCAATGACTCAGCTCTTGCGGTCATGGCGCTGCCATCTACATTCCCAGCCCAGACGACAGTAGTTATCTGTGGTGTATAGCCAGCAGTCCAGAGATCACCTGGAAGGATAGATGTACTTCCTTTTTTGGGTGGCTTATTCGATGTTCCTGTCTTTGCAGCAACAAGTCGTGAGCCGATAGAGAGAGCATTCCTCCAGTATGTTGATTCTGGTCGTGCAGAATTGTCAGAGAGTATCCTATTCGTGATGTATGCGGCAGCAGGGGAGAATACCTCTCGTCACTCATTACCAATATGTTCTTCGATGATTGCGCCATCATTTGTCTCGATTTTCTCGATCATGTAGAGGTCTTGCTTGATACCATTGTTGGCGAGAACACTGTATGCCTGTAGCATCTCTATTGGTTTTACTTCACCTGCACCGAGCGAGAGAGGTGCGCCATATGAGTATTCTTTTTCATCTTTGAGGGTTGATATTCCCATGAGTCGCATATTTTTGACGATCTCATCTTGTTGTCCAGCAAGGAAATACATCTTTCCAGCAGGAATATTGCGTGAATAATTGAGAGCGGTTTTTACGCTCATAATCCCGTTGAATCTCCCATCATAGTTATCTGGATCCCAACTTCAGAACTTGGTATCTACATCAGCAACAGGACTCTCGGGCCCGATAGGATTCTTGGCTATAGCGAACGCATAGATAAAAGGTTTAAATGAAGATCCTGGTTGTCGCGGGGAAAGGGTCATATTGTTGTTCCCACCGTTTTCAACATCAAAATAATCAGCACCTCAGACCATCGAGAGGAGGCGTCCATCGGTATTATCCATACTGATGAGTGCAGCACTGGATGCACCATAACTCTTTTTATTGATTTCGACTTGTCTTTTGATGATCTCTTCTGCTTTTTCTTGAAGCTTGGGATCGATAGTTGTATAGACCCTGAGTCCACTCGTGATATCTATATCCTTCCCATACTTGGTTTCAAGATATTCTTTTACATACATGACAAAATACGGGTACTTGATATTCTCAACGTATCTCTTGAATTCAAAGTCAATCCCATCGTAGATGATTTTCTTATAGGTTTCTCCGTCGATTTTATTGTCTTCGAGGAGTTGTTTTGCAACAAAATCCTTGCGTCCAATAGTGTACTCGATAGCATATTCTTCTTCAGATTCTTTGATGGTAAGGGTTTTTGAAAAGCTAATATTTCCAAAAAAGTCACCGAGACTCTCGAATTCAATATCACTACAGCCATCACTATCTGGTAAAAATGCATCTCTTCCTACAAAATCAGCCTTGATATACTCTTCCTTGACTCCACAGATATGAGCACCAAAACTTTCTCTCTCAACGGTCATCCCACTGAGATACGACTTAAATTCTCTATACAATGGTGCATAGAGTTCTTTTTCTTCTGGAGTTTGTAGTATGGTCTTGTCTACTACATCAGAAGTTGGATAGACTTCGAGTTTTCCCATGACACGATCACGGTGCATATACGGAGAGTATCGGGTAGGGGCGTTGATTACTGAAGCAAGTATCGTTGCTCCAAGTGGCCCAACATCCTTGGCACTCTTACCAAAAAATATACGTGATGCCTGCTCTACTCCATTGGCATTGTGTCAGAATGATATCGTATTGAGGTACATCTCAATAATCTTTTCTTTTGAATAACGCTTATTCATGCGATACGAGAGATACGCTTCTTGTGCCTTACGTTTGATTGTTACCTCATTGGTGAGGAGCGTATTCTTGATGAGTTGCTGTGAGATGGTTGAGGCTCCACCTACACGTCCGAATCTTCAACCAGTGATATAGGTTGCACCAACACGGACGAGACCGAGGATATCGATACCAGGATTCTCAAAAAATGTACGATCCTCCGTAGAGACAGTCGCATCGATAATAATCTGAGATATCTCGGTATATGGTATATTGGTACGCTTTCCGTCCTTGAATATTGTATATATCTCATTGCCATCCTTATCGTAGATGACGGTACTTTCCTTGAAAAATTTTTCATTCTCAAGGTTATCCAATGAAGGAACTCCCTTCATCAGGTATACCCAAAAACCTCAGGCTACAAGTATACAGGCAGCAACAAAAATAGAAAGGACTTTTTTCCAAGGAAACCATTTTTTTGTTTTCTTTGATTGTAGTACCCCTCTTGCCTTGTTGAATGATATTCGTCTAAGAGTTGATCTCATAAGTGTATGTTAAGATACTAAAATTCTTCCCATTCTCATGGGTTGATAAGTGGTACAGAGATGTCTAGTGGCTTTGGTGTTGTAGTTGGTTCTGGTGTTCATGTTGCTTTTGGCTTTACGGTTTGTGTGTTTTTGTTCCTAGGTTCTCAAGATACGCTTGGAGAAGAGCTAGATGTTCAAGATTGTTCGCTCCCAGTTGATGCTGGCGCAAGATAGGGGAGATAGTATGCAGGCTTCGCAAAAGTAAAATACGAACTAATATCATTACCAATAACTATCTCTATGCGTGGTCACTCCGTAGTGACGTATTCGTTTCTGAGTACTGTGCTGTATGGTATCTTTTCTTCGAGGAACTTGAGTGCCTGGATAATCGTAGAGGATTCAGGTATACCCACTTCCATCTCTTCATTCCAGTATATGTTGATATGTGAGGTTGTTATTGCTCCCGTAGATTCGTGATATGTTTTTTTATCATCAAAATTGACACCGAGCTTCCCGAGAGTCATCATGATGTTTTTTGCTTGAGTTGATTTTCATTTTCCAGCAATGATGTTGATAGGATATTGTTCTTTTCTGATATCTGGAAAACGGAATATAAATCCCGTAAAGCGTCGAATATCTTCGTAGTAGCTGAGTTTCGTTGCCCCAGCATTTTCAGGTATGAGTACAGATGCTCCGCCGAAATACTCACGAGATGGAGTATAGAGGTATGCTCAGGCAGTACAATCAAGACCGATACACTCATTGCTGAGGTTATAGATATTGATATTTTTGCTTTCTATATCCTTGAGTCTGAGAGCAAAATCAGTTACCTCACCGAGAGTCATACTGGTATCAAGGTGTGAAACGATTGCTTCGAAGAGGTCGCTTATCTTCTGTGGACTTGTGAAGAGTCCGAGAGAGAGTGCTTTTTCCTTGAGTCACTTGATGATGAGTTGTTGTCGTTCTGAGCGGTCGAAGTCGCTGGTTGAGTGACGGCTACGAGCATACTTGAGAGCACGATCTCCGTTGAATGTCTGGAGTCCAGCCTTGACGCTGAATACCTCATAACCCCAATTGTTGTTAGGATATTCTCTATCTACAAGGTCTTTTGGTACATCGATCTCGATACCACCGAGTGCATTGACTATGCTCTTGAATCCGTTGAAGTCTATGACTGCATATTCGTCGATGGATTGCCCAGTGATCTCAGATACCTTCTCAGCGAGGAGCTTGATACCTACCTTGTCTGAAACTCAGAGACTATAGAGAGCATTGATCTTCCCAGCTGTACCATATCACTTCGGATAAGCAACAAAAAGATCACGAGGTATGGAGAGTAGTGTAACAAAGCCAGCATCACTATTGATGCTCGCGAGCATGATAGAGTCAGTAAGGAGCGAGCCATCATGTCCAGCTCCACCGATTCAGGCGATGAGGATATTCTTTGTTCCCTCGATTTTTTCTATGGCACCACTTCAGCCGATAGGAACAATAGGGGTAAATACTTCACCAGTATTCATCCCAGAAATAGATATATTCCCAATTGCCCTGAGTGCGATATTGCCAACAAAAAGTATAGTTGCAAGGGTTATCAAAATACCAATAGTCCATTTTTTTAGACTCTTTCCATTTTTTGGTGTATCCTTGGCATCTCAATCTGCTTTCTTGATTGGTGTTCTTTCTATTTTTTTCGCAGGTGCGAGTTTGTGTGTTTTAAAGTTTGACATGCCGTGATTATAGAAAAAAAGCCCCTTTTTTCAAAAGAAAATTCTTTTTTTCACATTTGCACACTCTCTCGTGTGAATCTTGTGTAATGTTTGTATGAATTGCTGTAACATATGATATTTTTTGTGTACAAGAAAATACGCGCTTTTGTTTTTGACAAAAAGGAAAAAACGCCTACATTTTGCCTATATTTTCATCCCATGTTTTCTCATAAAAGTGTACTCATCAAAGAGGTTGAATCCTTACTCCTTACCCTAGAACAACCTCGGCTCGTTGTTGATGCGACTCTTGGGCTCGGTGGACATGCGACCATGATACTCTCACGTCTCTGAGAAACCGCTCGATTGCTTGGATTCGATCGTGATAGTGAGAATCTCCATGATGCTACAACACGTATCACAGAGGCAGGATACGCATCTCGATTCGTCCCTGTACATGCAAGTTTCGAAGATATAGGAGATGTCCTCGATGGAGGAGATTACGGAGAAGCTGACTTCGTCCTCTATGATCTCGGAGTATCGAGTCCTCACTATGACGACGGGGTGAGAGGGTTCTCGGTACGATTCGACGGGCCACTCGATATGCGATTCGACCGTACGACAGGAGAGACTGCTGAAGATCTCGTTATGCGACTTGGAGAGCGCGAACTCATGCAGATATTCATGCGATATGCCGATGAGAAAAAAGCTCTCTTCATCGCACGGGCAATATGTGAAAAACGAAAGACAGAAAAGATAGATACGACATTCAAGCTTCTTCACATCATCGAAGATGCGAGCTTCGATACCAAGAGTGCACCGAGAGTATTCCAAGCACTCAGGATCGCTGTCAACGATGAGTTTGGACACATCGAGCGTTCTCTTTCAGAGGCACTTAGACGACTCAGAGTAGGAGGCAAGATTGCAGTCATCACGTTCCACTCTATCGAAGATCGACTTGTCAAAAACATCTTTTCTGAATATACTCAAGACGTAATAGATGACTTTACGTGACAAACTCGTATTCCTGCGCCATTTCGTAAGTATACCAAGAAGCCAATCGAGCCAACAGAAGAAGAGATACATGAGAATCCTCGTAGCCGGAGCGCCAAGATGCGAGTACTCGAAAAGATCCACCCAATTCAGTCTAACTAAAACCATGAACGCCAACGTCCTCACACTCAAAAAGTGACATATCTGATTCTTCTCGGAGCGCCAAGCTGCTCGTGAGCACTTTCGTCTCTCGTTCACTCAGACGTATATCCTCGCTATCATGATGATTGCTGCTCTCGGTATCTACTATGTCTGGATGCTCAATCAGAACGCAACTCGTGGGTACAATATCCGTACGCTCCAAGTTGAGTATCGCAATCTCTCATTCCAAGAGAATCTCCTCGATATCCGTATTGCAGAAGGGAAGTCGACAGATTCTATACTCCGCTCTCCTATCGTTGCAAGTATGCAAAATGTGGATACATCGTCATTTCTCGTAGTTCGTGATGCTACATTTACCCAGAAAAATTAAATATGCCTGAAGCACTCAAGCGCGTGATAGACATGATACACTTCCTTCCCTGAATAGGAGAAAAGACTGCGGCAAAGCTCGCATTTTTTTTGCTCAAGGCCAATAGTGCCTATGTAGCCAACTTCGCGAAGGCACTCTCTGATCTCCACTCCAAAGTGCACGAGTGCGAACAGTGTCATGCTATGACGGATATGGATGAGTCACTATGCTCTGTCTGTCGAGATGACAAGCGCGATAAGCATCTCCTCTGTGTCGTCGAGGACTATCTCGATATGCTCTCGATCGAGCGGACAGGTGTGTATCGTGGACAGTATCATGTCCTCGGTGGTGCTATCTCGCCAATTCAGTGAGTCACTCCAGACAAGCTCAACTATCAGAGTCTCTTCGGTCGTATAGCAGAAGACAGTGTTATCGACGAGGTGATACTTGCCATGAATCCCAATATCGAGTGAGAAGCAACAGCACTCTATGCAACAGAGCGCATGCCACGAGCTGTGAAGATATCTCGCCTCTCAAAGGGTCTCCCTCATGCAGGCTCTATCGAATATGCGGATGAGATTACACTACTGAGTGCTTTTCGAGGAAGGGGGTAGGATATTTGATTTTTATTTTTTATACGTATAATAAATAAAATTTATAAACGCTATGATAAATAATGATGCTTTTGTTACATTTGATTGAGGAGATGAAATTTTATATTCTGGCTCTTTTAATCTGTATTCTAATCAATTTTCAATCAAGGATATAGGTTGATATAGGCTGATATTTTCTTTTTCTCGACAACAAAATCAAGCAGAATGAAAAATTACTATAACTCCAGATAAAGATAATAAAATAATTCGAATTGATTTTGATAATTTCTGATCGGATATTTGAGCAGCTACTCAAGATAAAGTTTCTATAATGCAAATTTGATGAAAAGATATATTATTTTCAGTATATTGATCTATCGTTTCTTGAACTAGTATCTTAAGCATAACATTAACTATTTATAAACGTGGATAATAATAATATATTGTCTCAAACATGAAATCCTGTAGACTTCGCTCCAAAGTCCGCTGATTTTGAAAGTGGTAATGATAGATTCTGATTTTGACATGCATCAAAACTACTTGATGCTATTGAGTCTCATATTTTTACGAGTATTGGAATCTTATTTTTTGCTTGATATATATTTATAGCAGCTACAGGAAATATGAAAACGGATGATGATTTTGATAGATATTTTTGTTTTTCTTTTTTTCTATTCTTTTCATTTGGCATTGCGTGATTTTTATCTAAATTTCTTAAAAAAAAGTAATTGTTAAAAAATCCCCTCCATTTCTGAAGGGGAATTATTTTAAGTATTTTTTTGAGACTAGATGTTGTTTACATCGAGGCGGATACCAGGACCCATAGCATTACAGAGGTATACTGTATTGATGTAGGCAGCTGAACCCTTGATACCAGTTGGACGTGCAGACTTCATGGCCTTTACGAAGAACTCGATATTTTCCTTGAGTTTCGCAGAACCGAATGAGAGCTTACCAACGATAGAGTGTACGTTTCCTTGCTTGTCGTTCTTGAACTCAAAACGTCCCTTAGTAATCTCAGCAGTGATAGCGATGAGATCATCACCAACAGTTCCTGCCTTAGGATTTGGCATGAGACCCTTTGGTCCGAGAACCTTCGCAACCTTACCCATCTTCTTCATCATACCAGTTGTAGCGATAGCGATATCGAAGTCTACATGACCCTGAAGAACAGAATCGATGAGGTCGTCTCCACCAGCAACTACACAACCAGCCTTCTTGAGTTCCTCTTCGTTACCGATATCAGTGAACGCAGCGATACGCTTGACCTTACCAGTTCCGTTCGGAAGTGATATAGTTGAGCGGACGAGTTGGTCAGCCTGACGTGGATCGATATTGAGGTTGAAGTGTACTTCGATTGTAGGATCGAACTTCACTGTATTCGTACGTTCGAGGAGCTCTACAGCTTCGTCGAGTGTATAGATGCGAGACTCTTCGATGAGACTTGCAGCCTGATTGTACTTTTTTCCGTGTACTTGAGACATAATAAAATAATATGAAAGAATAAATTGGTCCAAACGTTCACAATGCGTGAACTCCCACTTTTACGAGAAAAGGACTCGGGGATTATAGCGAATATTTGAAAAAAGCAAGTTTTTCTCTAATATAAAATCATGCAAAACGAAACAATAGTCCATATAACTCCAGATATAGTGTCCATGGAGGACATATATGATCTCTTTCGACGTTCAGATTGTGTGGATTTCCCATCTAATCTCGATGCTCTTGAAGACAGCCTCTCAGATATACTACATCTTCGTATTATCATCGATGATATTTCTTATTTTCGGACAATTTTCGATACAAAAATGACTAAAAAATACTTCTGAAAGAGATATAAGAAGGATATGGTCCCACTTTCGGACATGCTGTTCCAGATATTTGAACCTTATATGAGGTGAGACTAGGGTAATTGCACATAGACAAGACGTTCGTGCGGATTTTTATCTATTGTTTTCTTATTCTCACCGAGTCATACATACCGATATCCAGCCTTGAGATAGGCCTTCTGTGATGGGATATTCTCCTTATCGATATCGATGGACATATAGGTGTCTCCATAGAGTTGTCGATAATAGTAACTACTACGAATGATCAGTGGTGTTGCGAGTCACTTGCCTCGGGCATTGGGATAGAGGCGTATTCATCCTGTGTGTATCTTTGTGGTATTTTTCTCGATGAGATTCGCAAGCTCTGTGTTCTCCACTTTCGCAAGTTCAGGAGCAGCAGATGGGCGTCAGAACCATATTCCAGCGATTGTTCCATCGTTCTCGAGGAGACTGAATACATACCTTCCCTCGTCGTTGTACCACGATTCGAACTTTTCTCTATCGGAGAATCTTTTTCTATCTCAGGTATTGGTTTTGAGTGCTATATCTTCTTCATTGGCGGTGTTTTGTATGATTGTATCTATTGCACTCTCTCTTATTCAGACATGGAGTTCATGATCTTCTCAGAACTTTTCGAGATATATTGATTCTCCGAATGGAGGCTTCTCGAGCTTGAGTAATTGGAGGTTGGCTCACTCTAGATCCGCTACACTCGTGATATCGAGGAATGGATACTGGAGTCTGTGTACTCTGAATTCGTGACGCTTGGCGAAGTTCTGAATCGGCATGATAAGCTCGTATTCTCATCGAGGAGATATCTCGATATTTTTTGCATCTTGGAGGACTTCACTATTGACCTTAAAGTAGAGGACACTTGCGAGATTACCAACATATTCCTGTGGCTTCTCAACTATATCGAGCATATTCCCACTCGCATCGGTCTTGAATATCCCATACTTCTCTGGATTAGCTACAGCCTTCGCAAGTGCTCCATATCAACTCGATTGTGCGAGTATATCAACATCCTTCTGGTTGAATATCTGATCAGATGTGACGATAAAACAATCTCCTTCGATATTGATTCAATCTACAGCTCAGCCAGTACCGGATTTCTCTCCCTGTTCATGATATGTTATGGGGATACCATGAAAATGACTACCAAAATACTCTCTGATGACTTCTTGTTTGTATTTTACCACGAGTATAAACTCATCTACATAGGGGCGTAGGTGTTCCATATTGTATTCGAGAAGTGGTTTTCATTCTACTTGTACCATAACTTTTGGTACAGCATCTGTTATGGGCTTGAGGCGCGTGCCTTTTCCTGCTGCGAGGATGATAGCTTTCATGGGTACGTATTTAGTTACCACAAATCTATAGAAAAGAGGCAGAAAGTAAAGAAAAATCCACCAAATCGGTGGATTATATCGCTACATGTGGGAGGACTATGAGCATTTTGCCATTCAGTTCTTTTTGTCATGCTTTTTCTTCGTTGAGGAACATGACGCGTTCTATCTTGTCATGATATGTCTCTTCGAAGAGCCGTAGTGCTTGTGGGACGATATCAGTAGGTCTGAGGGTGATGTCTATAGGAGTGAGGAATCCTGAATCCTTGTCTATGAGAACAAAGGATACTTCCGCACCTGATTTTTTCCTATAGAATCGTATCTCATGAGAGTCATCGAGCTTGCGATCGAGTTCGAGGAATATGAAGTTCTCGAGAACTCACTGCTTGGTTGGTCCATGATAGTAGCCAACACCGAGTGCTATAGCGAGATACGATAAGTCTGCAAAATATATCTTCACATGTCGGAAGAGCTCAGTTTCAGGATGGTCTCAGAACGGTCAGATAGCACGTATAATTCCATGTTTCATGAGGAGTTCTGTATACTTATGTACCTTACGTCGAGAGATATTCATCGTCTTAGCTATACGATCTGCCTTGAAGAGATCGCCCACTCCCATCGCGAGTGTGCGAATATACTCTACGAAGTCGTCTTTTTCTTTTTCGAACAATTCTTGAACCATAAGTGATATTTTACTATCCCAGAGAGAGTCTATATCTTCAGGATTGGTGATATTGTATCCATACTGTCATACATGGATATACTCATCTCGGAGTGTATTGAGCTTGGATATGTTGGCTGTTCATGCGAGTATTGCTCAGATCTCAACAGGGGAGTTGTATCACTCTGCATATTCACGGAAAGATACCCATGGAATCTCGAAATAACTCACATCTTCCTCAGTTCCAATAGTATCAGTAGTGAATATAATCCTTGAATCGAGCGAATATGATTCAACAAATGTACGAATATGAGAAATATCAGATATACTATCACTATCAAATACTATAGTTTTTGGCTTCTGTATCTGAAAACCCTCCATATCGAGTGAGGTTGCATATTCGGTTGTCTCCTTATTGAGTATCCCTGCATTCTGGAGGAGTTCAACAAAAGTCGTCTTTCCTCATAGAGAAGGCGCTACAATAGCAATGTATTGATGTTCGTTCAGCGCGAAGAGCTCACGGAACTCTTCGACGAGCTTGGTGCGTGGTAAAAGCATAAAAAAAGATTATTCAGTAGTATTATACCAAATAATCTAAAAATGAGCAAATATTTAACCTTTTTTAGAACTGTTTCAAAAATCTCACATCAGGACTCATGAAGTGTCGCATATCAGGAATACCATAACGTATCATCACAAGGCGGTTGAGTCCGAATCCGAATGCAAACCCAGAGTATACTTCAGGATCGAGCCCTCCCTCGCGGATAACGTGCGGATGGATGAGTCCCGCACCCATGAACTCTATCCAACCTGATCCCTTACAGATGCGACATCCAGTCCCATCACAGAACGGACATGAGAAGTCCACCTCAACTCCTGGTTCTACGAATGGGAAATATCCAGGACGCATACGGATAGTGACTTCCTTGCCGAAGAGATCAGAGAGCATAGTCGTGATAGTGAACTTCAGGTGACTGATACCAATTCACTTGTCTACAACAATTCCCTCAACCTGATAAAATGTATTGTCATGAGTCGCATCAACATCCTCGTTTCTGAACACTCTTCCAGGGATAATTGCCCGAATCGGAGTATCCTTGGCTCGCATGATGAGATTCTGCATACAAGAAGTCTGAGTTGCGAGGACATTGCCATCACCTTCGAGCCAGAACGTATCTTGCATATCACGTGCTGGATGAGTCTTCGGTACGTTGACCGCATCGAAGTTGAGATACTCAGTTGTCACCTCCATAGACTCGTATATATCGAATCCCATGCGGGTGAACGTATCCTCGACATCTTGACGGACGCGAGTCATCGGATGGAGACTTCCAGTATGGCTTCAGAGAGGTACAGTCATATCCTCCCATTCACCCTGGAGTCGAGCCTTGATGAGTTCACTCTTTATACGATTCTTCTCTACATCGAATGCTTCATTCAGGATATCACGGATATCGTTAGCGGCCTTACCGACAGTTCCACGCTCTTCTGGAGTGAGGTCCTTGAGTCACTTGAGGATGATAGTGAGTTCACCAGTCTTCCCGAGGATGGAGTTCTTGTATTCTATAAGTGACTCTTCAGTCTGGAGTGATGAGAGTTGTTCGAGAACTGTGGATTGGAGTTGTTGGAGTTTTTGTAACATAGATATTAGACCTTGAGTGGCATGATAAGATGACGGTATTGTTGTTTTTCACTTTCTCCTGCAACGCCACGGACGACGATAGGGGAGAGAGGATTCTTGTATTCGAAGCTGACATAGTCTTCGCGGATGACCGAGAGTGCCTGGAGGAGGTATTCACTGTTGACACCGATGATATCTTCTTGTCACTCGACAGATCCTGCTATACTGATACTACTTGCACCGACCTCTGTATCACCTGTGGAGATATCGATAGAGCCTTCGTGGCGAGATCGGATACGTGTATTGTAGTTATTTTGACGGGAGATGAGGTTTGCTTGCTTGAGAGCATTGATGAGTTCAGAGCGCATGACAGTTGATTTACTCTGGAATTCTTTTGGGAAAAATGCTTCATAGTCAGGGAATTTGCCTGAGAGGAGACGGGAAGTAAGTCGGATAGAGCCAATCACGATGAGTATCTGAGATTCGTGTGTGTATATTTCGATATTTTTTGAGTCATCACTGATGAGTCACTTGAGTTCATTCGCTGTCTTCTCAGGGAGGATGATAGGTGTCGAGAATCCAGTTGATTCACTCTGGACACGGAACTCAGAGAGACGGAAGCTATCAGTTGATGCGAATATGAGAGAACCTTCCACTCATCTGATATATATACCAGCGAGCATCGGACGCAGGTTACCATCTGCAGTCGAGAAGAGTGTTTTTTCTATAGCAGTCTTGATATCTGCACTGTTGACGATAATCGGCGTGAGCGTAGGAATCGGAGGAATACTCGGAAACTTGTCTGCACTGATTCACTTGAACTTGGTCTCACCACTCTTGGTACGGAACATGAGACTGCCTCCTTTTTCGAGTTCGACAGTGACCTCACTATCCTGTACGAGTGCTACGTAGGACATGAGGAACTTGGATGATATAGTGAATCGTCACTCTGCCTCTATCTCCACTCACTTCTCGACGATATATTCGATAGCCATGTCGAGATTGTTCCCAGTGAGGACCAATCGCTTGAACTGTGCATCGATGAGGATATTTTCTAGTATTGGTGTGAGATTGTTGGTACTTGTTGCGTGTCCAGTCGCCTCGATTGCTCGGCGGAATGTGTCAGTCTGTATTCGAAAACGCATTGTGTCAGTAAGTAATGAATAATGAACTTGTATAACTGTTCTGTAGCCTATAGAAAAACTTCAAAATTGCAACTTTTCCACATGAGTTTTTTGTGTTTTTAGAATTTTTCTATATACTGTCCGCGAACTATTTATATCTTACTATTTTCCTATGGCAGAACTCTATGAAAAGAGTGCTGGAGGTATAGTATATCGCAGTCGGGATGGTATCATCGAGATACTCATGCTCGCGTGGCGCAATGCCCGAGATGACCTCGAATATGTCCTTCCGAAGTGACATATAGAAAATGATGAACGACCAATGGAGACGGCTCTCCGTGAGATATCTGAGGAGACAGGCCTCCGTGAAAAGGATCTCAAAGTCATCAAATTCATGAATACTATCAATTATTCATTCACTGCGACATACCTCGAATGAGCACCGATTATCCACAAGGAGGTTTCGCTTTTTCTCGTCAAGTACAATGGAAAGCTCGAACCTCGTCCCCGCAAAGAAGAACGATTTATCGGCTACAAGTGGTTCACTCCAGAGGCACTCAAAGATGTCTGGATGAAGCCTGATGTTGTCGGATTCATCGAAAAAAATAAACATTTTATGTAACTCTTATCCTATGGAATTCACAATCAAGAACTCAACAATTACCATCTCTTCTGATAAAAAAGAGATACTCCTCACCCCTGAGACAGTTGTCCTCGATGGTCTCGATATCGCACTCCCTGGTGAGTATGAGAAGAGTGGATGTCTCATGTACGCATGGCACAAGAACGATGAGAAGCTCTATCACTTCCGCACAGAGGGATACTGGATTGCCTACATCCCAACTCTTCTCGCTGATATATCTCCTGAAGCACTCGACTTCCTCGGTTCTGTCGATGTCCTCGTCATGCCAGGAGCCAAGTCTATGCAGACTGTACTCGAGAAGGTTGAGCCACGTATGATCGTCACATACGGTGAGTCAGCTCATGAGATTGCGACACCACTTGGCACTATCGAAGTGGTTACCAAGTACAAGCTCAAGGAAGCAGACCTCTCAAGCGAGAAGACTGGATGTATAGTCCTTGGATAATACCTTCAGTATTTAAGAATTCCCATATATTGGGAATTTTTTTGTTTTTCGAGTATTGACTCTCGTCGAATAATACGAATTATTTGATTTTCTGATTTTTTATATATAATTTTCTCTATAAAATCCAGAAATCCTAACTCGAAAATTTGCGAAATAAAAGTTTTTGTGGTAGGGTGGAAGGGTAAACTATATTTTAATTAAGTTATTTTATGTCTAATCTTGCAAGTGTTCAGAATCAAATTGATGTCCTAAGGGGTAATAATGATTTTGAAAAAAAGAAAGTTATGGATCCTCAAAATATTGAAGATGTTAGAAAATTTATTGCTGAAAAGAAATGAAAGCAAGGATGGGAAGCTCACGAGCAAAGTTTTAGTGATTGGGAAAACCTTATTAGTAAATATGAAAAAGAAAAGTGAAGTATTAAGACAAATACAGCTATGGCTACAGCTAAAAATAAACCAGAAGAATCTGATTGAAATTCACAAACATTCCAATCTCTAAAGACTGCTTTTGAGAAAACCGCTAAGTTGCCACCTACAATTACTGAACTTTCGAGGGTAATTGAAAGCCTTAAGAATGAAAAAGACCCTAATAATAGAGCTATAGCAATCTCGGGGGTATGGTCAAGAATGAGTAGTAGTGGATATAATACTCTTATACAAGGAAATACTATAATCGTACAGCATAATACAGATAGTCTAGGTGCAAAAAAATTCGAAACCCAGCTTCAAGAAAGTATTAAAACTGGCATACTCACTGTGAAGGAAATTCAGACAGCCATGATTAATGGTTCTGATAGTTTTGAAAAGTATTACGCAGCCAATAAAAATAACATTGATAAAACCTCAATGAAAGATTATGTACAATTTATTATGAAAGTACGTAATATAGATTTACAGAACGCAAAGAATCCCGCAGAAGAAGCAGAAATCATTAGGAAATCAAAAGCAACAGAAGGTGAGAAGGCAATCCTCATATCTTATATGGGTAAGTGACTCAATGATTATAATATGCCTTCTGAGATGCAGCGACAATCTGACTTAAGGAAAGTTAGTAAAGAAATAAGTGCGTCACCTGCAATGAAGGATGCTGAAAAGGCAGTTCAAGTTGCGAGTAATGGTGGAGTACAGGCTGAAGAAAAAAGAAGACAAGAGGCAGGAGAGGAAAAGTTGGATTGGAATACTTTCATCAATAATCCTATGAAGGCAGTTGCCAAGTATCCTTGGACATCACTGGGGGTCATACTCGGATCTATGTACAAGTTCGGAATCATGAAGACGCTTCTTGGTCTTGTGGGTGGAGTTCTTGGCTATAAGATTGTCGATGAATGGGGTGGAATTGAAGCACTCAATAAAAAAGAAGCACAGAAAAATCCTGATAGAACAAATAATGCTCCAAAAAATAATCCAAAACCTGCAATCAATATTCCTTCCGCAAAATCTATAGATACACAATGAATTGCAGGGGCGAGACTTGCTGCTACAAATCGAGTTAAGCAAGACCCTCAACTTAGTTGAATGGTTGAAACTATTAGAAAGTCACAAGCGCAGAAACGATGAGTAGAAAATGCTGATTTAGCGGATTATGTTGCTTTTATCAACACTGAACTTCAGTCAAAAAAAACCTCTGAAATTATCAACCCTCAGGACTTTCGATTTTCCGTTTTTTCTGATGATGAATTCCTTGATAAGGCCGGGAAGAATAATCTCAACACTATTATGCTTAAGAGGATTATCCGTGTATATCTTGGCGTAGATATGAGAACAAGTGTTCCTTCTCAAAACCTGAAAAAAGGTGAACAAGAACAAAAAAGCTTTGTATCCAATTATTCAGCAGTACTTAGTAAGAAAGACTCTACATTTAAGGATCTTGTTGATGCTATTAAGTAATGCGGAAACTCATATATTTTAATTTTTCTATCTATGGCTAACGAATTCAATATCAATTCAGATGAGCTCTCTCGAGAGGGTTACTCTAATCTGGCAACCAAAACTCCTGATAATAAGCTGGATGCATCTCGTTTGGATACTCCAGCAGCTATCGAAGAGGCGCGAAAACTTAAAGATGCACTTGATGCAAAAACTAGTGCCATTCAAGGAATTACAAGCTCAGATCTCGATCAACTTCTTCGTGAGGCTGAAAAAAGTAACGATTCATCTCAGGAAGAATCTGCTCAATCTGTAGATGTACCATCTTCCGTCAGAGCTTCTGCTGATGCTGCACGATCACAAGTGAAGTCAGTATTTAAGACTCCAAATGAGCAGTATATCTCAAATTTTAAACAAGCGCTTGGAAAAATTCCTGGTTATGAACCAGCAACACTCCAAGATATCTCAGATGCACTCTACCAATCTCAGGATTTTACTTTGAGATTTATTGATTGGCTCGAAAAAGAAGCATCGAGTAATGCATTGACTTTAGATACTTCCGGAGATCCTGGACTTTGGCCATTTACAATCGAGAAGGTAGATTTTGCTACATCGGCAGAAAAACAAGAGTATATCAAAAATATGCTTGATGGACTCAAACACACCTTTGAATGAAAAGAGGCTGGCGCTAGCATGATAGAAGGAACTCTCTTATGGATACTTGCATGATGAGCAACTCTTGGATGAGTAGCTGTGGGCACAATCCTTGCACTCAAGGCAGGGAAATGGGTGCTTGTAAAGTCACTCGGAGCAGCATGAATGGCAATTGTCGGAGTTCTTGAGTGAGTAACAGGGAAGACTCTTTCTGTTGGAAAGACGGCTGCAGTGAAAGCTGGGGTAGTAGGTGCAAAGGTATTGCACTCTAGCACTCAAAAATGAAATGCCACTCCAGCAACTACTGCAGTATTCCAGGAACTCGATATGACAAAACCAGTGGAAAAAATTATCCATGATGGTATCCTTCGCGAACTCTATAATCAAGAAGTGGCAGCATGAACTCGTCCTCCCCTTACTAGCCCATTAACTGATCCAATTCCACAGAATTTTGTTGATGAAGTAAAGAATGGAATTGATCCAGCGAAGACGGCAGAGTATCAGTCTCGTGTTATGAAATATCAAACCCTCGGAAATCCTCCTGTCTGAGATGCAAAGAAACTTCAAATATGGCAATCTGAATTAGAACGAGCAATTCGATGAGAGTCAGATCCAGCAAAATGGAATCTAAAAGCAAAATCTGTAATTAAGGCAAATATATGAACTAATGCAGCTGCATTATCTGCTCGTCTTGCTCAGGCTCATGCAGCAAGTAAAACAGAGACAATCCGTATTTCAAATGATGAGTTCAAGATAGATCCACGAGCAAAGGCACCACTCAATGAGATTAAAGACTTTGAGGTTCAGATTGCAGAACAAGAAGCAAAGAAGGCAGAGCTTGAGATAGCAAAGAAGCAACTCGAAGCACGTCTCGCCGATGAGAAGAGGTATGCACGAGCAACAAAGTACCTAGAAAAGGCAAATACTGAAATACAAAGTAAGAAAACAATATGGGATGATGCCCTAACTGAGTCAGAGAAACAAAAGACTCTCTATGGTGAATCAAGTACTCAGTATCGAACAGCCAGAACAAATGCAGGAATAGCAGAAGTTGAATACACTGAAGAACTTGAAAATAAGAAAACAGCTACTACTACAAAAACCTCTCTTGAGTTAAAGTATAAGAATATTAATCGCGGTCTCGTGATAGATACAACGGGTACACTGACCGATTCTACTACCATGCAGAAACTTGATTCTACTACGGTATGAAAAGAATGAGTGAAAGAAAAAATAAAACTAGCAAACACTGAAATCACAAAACTAGAATGAGAGATAACAACTCGTATGACAACCCTTAATTGATTTATCTCTGGTATACCAACTGCATGGCGGAAGGCCGGTATCACTATCACAATGCCAGATGGCTCTCCTGAGCGTGTAACAAAACTATCTGAACTATTTTCCAAACTTGTGAAGGCTTCGGTCAAAAAATAAAAATACAAAAATTCCTTAATCTATGTGAAAAACTCCAGAAACATCTTCTCTTGATGCTCGTAATCTGCTTATATATCAGATTGACGATTTTCATAAGAAGGAATTTGAAATAGGAGGTGATATACAATCACTCTGGGGGATACTCGACATATATCTTCAGCGACTGGAGCCGGTAGTCTGATTTACTCCTACGGAGAATAATCCTATAGCCCCGCTTGATAAGCACACCCCAAGTTACCGTAAGGCCCGTACTGAACTCTTTCTTGCCATTACTCGTACTCCAGATTTTGATATCAATACAATCAATACAATGCAGATAGATTCCAATGGTATACTTTCCTTAAATTATACAAGGAAAACTACCCAGATAAATATTATAGATATATGGAACAATAGTATACTACCAAGACCATCTACTGAAACAATACAGAAAAAAACTCATCAATGAATTGAAGCACTTGAAAGATCCATGGAGCATGAATCATATCTTGGCTGAGTAGTTATTATAGGGTATCTTCCTGCATCAGCAATAACGGGCGTATTGACACATTCACTTTATTGGACAGGAAAGAAATGAATAGAATTCATTATAAGGTCTATCCAAGTCAAAAATGCTGCCACTGGAAAAATGGAAACAATAACCCTTCCAGAAACATATAGTTGAACAAAAGACGCAATACGGTGAAACATATCAAAGATTCTTGAAAAATCTGGATATATTTTTACTCCTGAGAAATGAGGATTTCTTCATCCGATTGAGCAAGCACTCGGTGAAACCAAGGAGGTGATTCGTAAGATGACCTATGAAGAATACATCCGTGAACGACCTACGAGTACTATTACTCGACAGCAGTTCGAAGGTATGAAGAAAACAATTCTAATGAAGATAGATATTCGTCCACCTAACCTTACTTGGAGACAACACTTAGAGGGTATCTCGAAATGAATTGGAAAACATGCAGGAGAACTTGTATTTTTCCCAGTATTTATGCATAGTTTCTCAAAGTATCAAAATACAGCCAATGCTCTAGCGTGATTGGGTGAGATGGCGGTATTTACAGCATGAGCCAGATTCGCTCGATATATACCAGCACCACCATTTCTCAGATGGACTACACCTCTTTTATGATGATGAGCAGCAGTCTTAGCCACACACGCGTGACTAGAGGCTGCAGATGCCACTAAGATAAAATGGCAATACATGTTTGATAATGGTTTTGGGAGCCTTTATTCAAAATGAAAATCATATCTAGGTCATTTGGCAGGTAACCTTTGAGTTTTTAATATTGCAGAGTATGCTGATATTGCGAATAAAGTAGGAGAGAAGTTGTCTAGATTTACATGAGTATGAGATGAAAGTGCCCGTATAGATATAGGTATTCCACGAACTGAATTACCTATACCTATTATAAATTGATATCTTGGAACAATTCCAGAGATGACATGGTTTCAATCCAATATTAATCTTGGTTCAAATCCATGGGATTGGATGCGTGGCGCAATGTGACGGGATATTGATGATTGGAATAATCAAATTTGATCTTACAATATAAGATTAAAGCGGGCTATCGGAGATATACTTGGGAAGTATGATAGAAATGAATCAATGTTTGCATTAAGTAAAAGAGATAACTCACCTTCTCGTAAAGAAGAAATACTTCGTGATCATTTACTTGATATTCTTTCAGCCTGATCAGATTGAAAGGCATTTACAGCAGAGAAGACATCATTGGTGGAGTTTATTATTATGGAAGTAAGGAAATGAAAATTAAAAGAGTCGACAGAAATGATTGAGAGTATTATTGATCAGAAGACAAGCATGATGTATATTGATGAGTTTTTTATATCTAAAAGATGAGAGTGATTACAGCTTAGGAAGATGGGTATAGAGGAAATGATAACAGAATTAACCAATAATTCAGTTCATCAAAGATATCTACGAAGTATATTAGATAATATGTCTGCCAATAAACCAATTGTTGCAGATGGAAAATGGGAATACCATATAGCGCCAATTACTGGAGAAAAATTAAAAAGATGGATACCTTCAAGTGAAAATAAGATATATCAGGAAATTCTTTCAGATAAAACATTGGTTACAGTTAATTTTTCTGGAAGTAACGTACAGATTGAACGAGGACAAGCATTTGCAGAATTTCTTGATACTATCCTTGAATATAAGTACGAAAAAGAATTCCTCCAAGAAATAGAAAAATGAAATAAAAAAGGTACAGAATGGAAATTATTATAACTATATCAATATGACTACACAGCAACCACAAGAAAATCAAACATCTACAGAACTCCTAGAGAAAGCCCAGAAAGCACTTACCCCTGAGCAGTATGAGCGTATAAAGAAACGAGCTCTTGATAAAATGAATGTCATAGAGATGGCGTCTATGGGTCTCGAAGAGCTCAAGAAACAACTTCCAGGCATTATATCTGGTGATCCAGAAGAACATGATATCATGACACGACTTGATTCTGTTTTTCCGGGAGTTCGCAATACTCCCGCTACACTAATGTCTTGAGATACAAAAAAAGATTCCCCTGCTAAGTTCACAGAACATCCATGGAAATATGTAAAACAAAAAATAAACGAAGCAGGTGAATGGATCTATGAGAATCTTGTACCAGATAGATTCAAGGAGGTACGAGAGGCTAAGAATAAGTGATCATCAGCAAAGGTTGTTGCTGCTACTGTACTCTGAGGTGCTGCAGCATGAGAGGCGGTAGCCTCAGTAGAGCGTGCCATGAGTTGGTGGGATAGACTACAGAAAGATCCTATTGCTTGGTTCAAAGAATTATTTGATGCCCTTCTTAGTTTTGATTTCAAGAAGATATCAGCATTCTTCTCGTCAACCCTTGATGATATAGGGCTCTCGTCCGATATAGTGACGAAGTTCGCAGAAAAATGGTTACCGTCATCTCTGTTCAAAACTGCAAAATCTATTTTCTCTATTCAAAGTTTTACTGATATGGAATTTGGTAAAGTAGAGAAAATATGGAAGCTCTATCAAAAGAGTAATAATATAGATGAGCTTATTAAGTTATGAATACCAAAAGATAAACTTGAGTGAGTCATTCCTATACTAGAGAATTTATTTGCAAAAGATTCAAAAGATGACTTCTCTGAATTACTAGGAACTGACATAGACTTATCAAAACTTAAATTATCTGAATTACTAAAAAATCTCGGTACATAAGAAAAATCCCCAATTCCTGGGGATTTTTCTTTTTCATGACTTCCTCTTGCATTTTCTCTCTCTTTCGATATACTCCCGGCGTTTTCATCCCTCGCATATGAGTAGTACAACAGAAGTCACACACGAGATTGCATCAGAAGTCACACATGATGTAGCGGTAGCTGCAGAACATGGTGCTGAGCATGCTGGTCCACATATTCCCGCACCGAAGGGAGATATCATCCATGATTGGACAATTGGTGGTATCCATATTACCAATACGGTTTTTTCGACTTGGATTTTTATGGGAGTTCTTTTTTTCCTTGTTGGACTCCTCTATATCGCAATTACAACAGACAAGATGCCACGTCTTCGTGCATTCGGACTCGACGTTGTGAATCGTATCCTTGCTTATGCAACTGGACTCCTTGGTGACAAGGGTATGGCGCATAGGTATATGTGGCTCCTTGGAGGACTTATGGTGGTGATTTTCGCTGGGAATATCTTCGGACTTATACTTGACTGGTTCGTACTTGTATCAGCAGGGAACTGGCTCGGTGTATACCTCCGTCCTATATACTCAGACCTCTCTACAACTCTCGTATTCTCGACAACTGTTATCCTCGTAGCACAACTTACAGCGTTTTACCTCAAGGGACCAATGCATCACCTCGGACACTATCTCTTCAACTATCATGGAGACACACTTCCTGAGAAGGTCGTATCAGTATTCGTTGGTTGGCTCCACTTCGTTGGAGAGTTCATCCGTATTGGATCACTCTCGATGCGTCTCTTTCTCAATATATTCGTCGGTGCAATCCTCATCTCAGTTATCGTATATATTGGTGGACAGATTCCAGCGTTCCATACTGGAGCATTCCGTATACTTGCTCTCCCATTCTGGTTCTTCGAGCTCCTCGTAGCATTCCTCCAGGCGTTCATCTTCATGACGCTTTCCTCTCTCTATATCCGTGAGGCAATGCCAGAAAAAGCACACCACTAATACTTGAATACTAGACTCACAGATTTCTCACTTGAAGTCTGTAGCCTGTTCTTCAGGAAAAACTATAGTCTCTTCTTCACCCCGGATCGTCGCTAACCGACGGGTAAGGGAGTTGAGATAATTACGATTATTTCTTAGAAGAATTTCCTCGGTAATTTGTCTTACTGAGGTACGGAGCATCTGTTTTATTTTCAAGCAGATTCTTTGAATTAGGATGACAGAAAAAACTTTTTATTTTTTATTTTTTACGTATATGGAAGGACTTGCTCTACTCGGTGTTATCGGATCTGGACTTGGTATCGGTCTTATTGGTATGGGTGCTATGCAGGCTATTGGTCGCAACCCTTCAGCTTCTGGAGATATCAATGCAAAGATGCTTACAGCTATCGCTCTTTGTGAGGTTCCAGGACTTCTCGCATTTGCTTCACTCTTCTTATAATTATTATAAGGCATAGACATAGTACATAGACATAGTTTGGAAAATTATATAAGACCATTCTATGTCTCTGACTATGCACTTTAATCTCACTTTTTTCTATGGATACACTTATCGACTGGGGTTCTCTCATCATTCAGACTATCAACTTCGCTATCGTAGCGATTATTCTTCGTAAGTTCTTTTTTAGCCCATACCTCAAGTTTCTCGATGAAGAGGCGGCAAAGCGTAAGGATCTCGAAGAAAAACTCGCAAAACAATCGCATATCCTCGAAGAGGCACATAATCAAGCAGCTAATCTTGTCGATCAGGCAAAGGTAGATGCTCGTATCACTGCTTCGGAGATTGTTGAGAATGCGCGCACAGAAAGCAAAGAGCTTGTTGACCGTGCTCACAAGGATGCTGAGGCAACTCGATCAAAGGGTTTTGCTGATATTGATTCTGAACGTAAAGTTATGGAAAGCGAGATGAAGAAACGTATTATCGATGTTGCACTCGCACTCAATGCGAAGATATTCGGTGATTCAAAATCTCATCGCGAATTCCTCGAGGCTCAGTCTGGAGAAGTAAAATTTTAATTCATAGATTCCTAACAGAATAGGAAAAACAGAATACAAAACTCAGAACTAAATACTCTATACTCTATACTTTTGATCCATGTCTGCATCTCTCTCTTCATTCTCAAAAACTGAGCTTCCTGAAGTTCTCCGATCTCTCAAGAGTTATAAAAAAATGCTCAAAGAAATGGGAGGACGTGCAAGTGTGTACTTCTTTACTGATGTAAAGAAAAATTATCGTGCAGAATATGATGCAACCATGGATATGTCACTCGTGGAATCCTACGTACTTGCAGCCTTTCAGAAGCATTTTGATGCACAACTTACAAAAGAAGATATTCGCTTTACAGCTAATACTTCACTTATAAGTGGTGCTCGTATATTTGCTGGTGATGACATGGTAGATGTCACATTCAAGAATATCGAAAACACATTCAAACAACTCTAGGCACCAAAAATCTCATTCCCGTCATTCTGACGAATGAAGAATCCATACAAGATACTGGATGCTTCGTTCCTCAGCATGACGAATAGATTCATTTATTTTACCTTTCAACTTTTTAGTTATGTCTTACTCTCCGGTACAAGCTGTCGATTCACTCATCAAACAGATAGAAAAAGAAATCGATAGTGCTGATTTTTCTCCTGATCGTGTCAGTTCTGGTACGGTTGTCTACCTCGGTGATGGTATCGCCAAGGTTGTTGGACTCAAGGATGTTGCCTACAATGAAGTAGTCGAGTTCGAGTCTGGTGCCAAGGGTGTTGCCATGAACCTCGAAGAACACTCTGTTGGTATCGTAGTTCTCTCTGGATTCACAACTGTTCAGGAAGGGATGATTGCTCGCGCAACTGGTAAGATCCTAGAGATCCCAGTGGGTGAGGAACTCCTCGGACGTGTAGTTGATGCACTCGGTAATCCTATCGATGGTAAGGGGGAGATCAAGACGAAACAATTCCGTCCAGCTGAAAATGTAGCAACTGGAGTTATGAGTCGTAAGTCAGTTCATGAGCCACTTGCAACAGGTATCAAGGCTATCGATGCACTTGTACCTATCGGACGTGGTCAACGTGAGCTCATCATCGGTGATCGTCAGACTGGTAAGACTCAGATTGCTATCGACACAATCCTCAATCAAAAGGGGAATGGCGTAAAGTGTATCTACGTTGCTATCGGACAAAAAGATTCTAAGGTAGTAGCAATTGCTGAAGAACTCAAGAAGGCAGGAGCTCTCGACTATACAATCATCGTATCAGCAGGAGCATCAGCTCCAGCTGCTATGCAGTGGCTTGCTCCATATGCAGGTGCTGCAATGGGTGAGTACTTCATGTTCAAGGGTGAACATGCGCTTATCATCTACGATGATCTCACGAAGCATGCGAATGCATACCGTGAGATGTCACTCCTCCTCCGCCGTCCACCTGGACGCGAAGCGTATCCTGGTGATGTATTCTACCTCCACTCTCGTCTCCTCGAGCGTGCTGCGAAGCTCTCAGATGATCTTGGTGCTGGTTCTATGACAGCTCTTCCTATCATCGAAACTCAGGGTGGTGACGTATCAGCATATGTCCCAACTAATGTGATCTCGATTACAGATGGTCAGATATTCCTTGAGTCAGGACTCTTCAATGCAGGTGTCAAGCCAGCTATCAACGTTGGTCTCTCTGTATCACGTGTTGGTGGCTCTGCACAGACGAAGGCTATGAAAAAGAATGCAGGTACACTTAAGCTCTCTCTTGCTCAATACCGTGAACTTGAAGCATTCTCACAGTTTGCATCTGACCTCGATGCTGATACCAAGAAGCAACTTGAACGTGGTAAGCGTATGGTGGAGATCCTCAAGCAGGGTGTATATGCCCCTGTTTCGTTCGACAAGCAGGTTGCTCTCATCTTCGCAGGGAATGGAGGATACCTCGACAAGGTTCAACCACAAGACATAGGACACTACGAACACGATCTCTATCTCGCACTCGATCGTGAAGAGAAGATCCTCGCAGCCATCCGTGAAAAGGGTGACTTCTCCGATGAGACCAAGGCATCGCTCTCTGCGTTCCTTGAGAACTTTGCTGGACTCTTCACTTCAAAAAAATAAGCTATTCAAAACTATGGCATCAGGTAAAGAAATCAAATCTCGTATCAAGTCAGTAAAGAATACTGGTAAGATAACAAAAGCAATGGAACTCATCTCAACTGTGAAGATGAAAAAGGCTCAAGATAGTGTTCTTGGGCTCCGTCCTTTTGCACTTGCAACACTCTCTATCCTTGCTCGTGTAGGCGAGAGTTCTGAGGCATTTCAGGTATTTTCTGAGTCTCCTACAGGAAGCAAAAAAGAACTTATTATCCTCGTAGCTTCGCAGAAGGGTCTCTGTGGTGGATACAATGTGAATGCTTTCAAAAAGGCAACTGAGTATATCCGCGATGACAGTGATGCTCCATACACTCGTGAGTATGACTATATTACCGTAGGGAAGCGTGCTCGTGATTTTATCCTCCGAACAGGACAAAATCTCGTAGCAGACTTTTCTGATGAGATGAAGGATCCACTTACTCCTGTTGAATCTCGTCGAATGGTTCGTTTTATCGTCGATGCATGGAAGAAGGGGACATATTCCAAGATTGTCGTTGTCTACAATCACTATGTATCAGCCATCAATCAGCTCCCAACAGTGAAAACACTTTTCCCTATCCGTAAGGATGATATTCGAGATTTTCTTACTCGAGTCTCTGGAAAAGAAAAATACATCATCGAAGATACTAATACTGATGTAACAATCGAACCATCTCCTGAGATGATAATCGATTATACTATTCCGATGATTCTCGATGCTATCGTCCATGAGACACTTCTCGAAGCCAAGGCTTCAGAGCATGCTGCTCGTATGGTTGCCATGAAGAACGCGAAGGACTCTGCGAACAAAAAGGCAGCAGGACTTACTCTCGTCTATAACAAAACTCGCCAATCTGCTATTACCAAGGAGGTATCAGAGATTGTATCAGGAGTTGAGAGTATGAAAGATGCTTAATAGTAATGAACAATATTGATGAATTGCAAGTCAAAACAAATCCCTTTCCTTTACAGAAGGGGATTTTTTATATAATAGGACATTATGTTTCACAATACCAAGAAAAAACAAATCATCCTCGTGCGACATGCTCGTGCCGTCGAGCGCGAAGACTGGACAGGAAGTGACTATGATCGTCCCCTAACAGAAGAATGAGAACAATCAAATCAGATAGTAGCTAACTACCTTCGTCTTATCTGAGTCAAGCCAGACATGATAGTGGCATCCCCATCTGCCCGAACGCGTATGACAGCAGAGTCAATAGCTAGAAAATTCCACAATCATAATCTTACTTTCAACAAGGCTCTCTACAATGAAGAGATAGTATGACCGCGTGATGCCTTGAAGGTACACTTTGATGTAGTGCGTAAGGCGCGGAACAATGCTAACATACTCATGATAGTATGACATAACAACGACCTTTCAGAATTTGCATCGTACCTCGCCAATGAGCCGGTTCCATCCATGAAAAAAGGATCAGTCATAGTCCTCTCACTCCCTGAAGATACTGATTGGAAAAATGTAAAGCCAGGAACACTGAAGTTCATCTACTACCTCACACCACACTTTCTCAGGCTCGAATCCCTCGATAAGTAATTCTCTAACTCCAATATTTTTGAAACTCATAGTCTATACAGATGGTGGCTCACGTGGAAACCCCGGTATCGCTTGATGCGGGGTTTTTATTCGTTCTCTCGATGGGAGTATCACTGAACGTAGATACAAGTACCTCGGTATCGCAACCAACAATATTGCTGAGTATACAGGCGGACTCCTCGGCATACAGCGTGCTATCGAACTCGGTGCCACTGAGATAGAGCTCCGTGCGGATAGCAAGCTCATGATAGAGCAACTCTCAGGTAACTACAAGGTCAAGAACGCAGAACTCAAAAAGATCTACTTACAGATACATGAATTACTCTCGAATTGGGAATGAAAAATCATATTTACTCATGTCTATCGCGAGGACAATATTGAGGCAGATAGACTCTCCAATGTTGCGATGGATGAAGGGGGAAAGAATAAAAAGTAATCATGAAAAATATTCTCAAGTTCATATGAGTCTTTCTCTTCATTGTTCTTTGTTTCATTGGGTTTTCTTTTTTCACGTCAAGCGGTAGTATAGAAAATCGAGAGACACTAACTCAGTCATGAATACTCACAGTATCCTGAGTTACAGAACAGGTTCAATCTCGTGTACAGAAGATACTCGATGATGCGGAGGTGCAGAAGACACTTACACGTATAGAAAAAGATACACCATTGTATAACAAAGATGGTGCAACTTTTATGAACCGAGAGAGACTTCTCCCTGTACAAAAAGACCAAAATTACTATAGTGAATGGACAGTAAAAACTCCCACAGAATCAGATAGAGGTACACGGCGGATCGTAGAAGGGAAGTGAGGAGAGCTCTATTTTACTGATGATCACTATACATCATTTACGCGTATCCGTTAATATGCTCACCAAAAATAAAATTCAATCCATTAAAAATCTCCATGAAAAATCTGGCCGACATGAGGCTGGACTTTTTCTCGTGGAATGACGGAAGGGAATTATGGAATTTATGGATTCAGATTTTGAGATTATTGAGGGATATTTTACTCCAAAGTTTGTGATTCCTGGGTTGATTGATTTCCCGTATGAAATAATATCTGAAAAAGAGCTCGAACGCATCTCAGCACTCAGTTCCAATGAAGTCTGACTCCTCGTTGTGAAGATGAGACAATATAGAGAAGATAAAAAATCTGACGGATTGACACTTATCCTCGATGGTATCAATGATCCAGGCAATCTCGGAACGATTATTCGTATCGCGGATTGGTATGGAGTGAGTCGTATCATCGCATCATCAGATACAGTGGATTGCTACAATCCCAAGGTTATCATGGCGACGATGGGATCTTTTACACGCGTTCATCTAGAGTATCATGAACTAGAAGAGTATCTATCGGGACTCAGCAATCACACAATCTACTGAGCGTATCTCGATGGAGAAAATATCCGAACTAAAAAATTCACCCCCTCATGATGATATCTCGTCATCGGAAGTGAATCACATGGTATCCGGAGCAATCTCGAACAGTATATCACAGACAAGATAACTATTCCTCGTGTCGGACTTGCTGAGTCGCTGAATGCTGGAGTTGCAACTGCTGTGATATTGGAGAGGATGATAGGTTAGATAACTTTCTCGAAGCTTCCTGTTTATTCATTGTATTTTCATTTGATTTCTTCCTCTTTTTCTCTATAATCCGCGCGTTAATTGGCGAGTATTCGTCAGAACTACAATCTAATCTCTCATATTATGGCTCATACAGGTATCATCACAAAAATCATCGGTGTGGTTATCGATGTCGAGTTCTCAGCTGGATATATTCCTCAGATCTACGAAGCCCTCGAAGTACAAGGCGCTCCACACAAACTCGTTCTCGAAGTTCAACAACAACTCGGTGACGGTGTTGTCCGTACTATTGCGATGAATCCTGTTGATGGTGTCAAGCGTGGACTCGGAGTTGTTGCAACTGGAGCTCCTATCTCTGTACCTGTTGGTGATGCTGTTCTTGGTCGTATGTTCAACGTACTTGGTGACCCTATCGATGAGATGGACGCTCCAAAGACAAAAACAAAACTCCCAATCCATCGTGCGTCTCCATCTTTTGAAGAACTCTCTACGAAGAATGAGATATTCGAAACTGGTATCAAGGTAGTCGACCTCATTGCTCCGATGCTCAAGGGTGGTAAGGTAGGTCTCTTCGGTGGTGCCGGAGTAGGAAAGACAGTTATCATGCAAGAGCTTATCCACAATATCGCCTCTGCACATGGAGGTTACTCTGTAGTTGCAGGAGTTGGTGAGCGTACTCGTGAAGGTAATGATCTGTACCACGAGATGAAGGACTCAGGTGTAATCGACAAGACGGCGATGGTATTCGGACAGATGAACGAGGCTCCAGGTCCTCGTGCTCGTGTTGCCCTCACTGGTCTCACGATGGCTGAGTACTTCCGTGATGTTGAGAAGCGTGATGTTCTCCTTTTCGTTGACAATATATTCCGATTCACTCAGGCAGGTTCTGAGATCTCTGCTCTCCTCGGTCGTATACCATCCGCGGTAGGGTACCAACCAACTCTCGCGACAGATATGGGTGCGCTCCAAGAGCGTATTGCTTCGACGAAGAATGGTTCTATTACTTCCGTTCAGGCAGTATACGTTCCAGCTGATGATCTTACAGATCCAGCTCCAGCAAACACATTTGCCCACCTTGACTCAACAGTAACACTCAATCGATCTATTGCAGAACTTGGTATCTACCCAGCAGTTGATCCTCTCGACTCAACGAGTACTATCCTCACTCCTGCGATTGTTGGTGAAGAGCACTACAACACAGCTCGTGCATGTCAGAAGATTCTCCAGCGTTACAAGGAACTCCAGGATATCATCGCCATCCTCGGTATGGATGAGCTCTCAGAAGATGACAAGCTCGTTGTGGCTCGTGCTCGTAAGATTCAGAGATTCTTCTCACAGCCATTCTTCGTTGCTGAGCAATTCACTGGTACTCCAGGTGTATACGCCAAGCGTGATGATACAGTTCGTGGATTCAAGATGATTATCAGTGGTGATGTAGACTATATTCCAGAACGTTTCTTCATGTACAAGGGTTCTATCGACGAAGTAAAGGCAGCATTCGATGCTGAGTCAGCAAAATAATTCTCAAAAAATCAAATCCCTAAGTTCCAAATTCATGCAACTCCAAATCACTTCCGCATCTGGCAATATTCTCACTGCAGAATCATTTGCTCGTGTCTCTATCATGACTGAAGATGGAGAGATAACAATCCTTCCAGGACATGAGCCACTCCTCTCTGCCGTACGTCCTGGTATACTCCACGCAGAGTACTACGTAGGGCACAAGGTACATACAAGTGAGTATGCAACTGGTGGATGAGTACTCAATATCTCTCCAGAGTCATGTACTATTGTGGCTGATGTCATCGAAAGTGAAGACAAGCTCTCAGATCTCGAGTATATCGAATCTCAAAAGAAAGAAGCAGAAAATATGATGAAGTTATTCCGCGAGGAAAACGGTGCAGTAGTCGATCCAAAACGACTCATCGAACTCGAATACGAACTCCTCAAGTATACTGCTATGCATCGTCTCGGACAGAAGTTCCAAGCAGAGAATACAACTGGTTCACGCAGATAAAAAAATCCCCGAAATTACGGGGATTTTTTAAAATTCTTTTGACAGAAGAATCTTTTTTGATAGTATTACAAGTGTATATATAACACTTAATAAGAAAGGCCAATAGATGGCTTAAATATTTTCTCATTATTAAGTGTAATAATTACACCTTTATACTATAATTTACATATATGAGCAGAGAAGCACTTATAGTAGTCGACTATCAAAACGACTTTGCAGAAGGTGGATCACTTGCAGTAACTGGCGCACGCGCACTTGCTCCAGCTATACAGAGTCAGATGCATCTCACACGTACTCAGTCTGGACTTATCGTCACAACTCGTGACTGGCATCCTGAACGTACTATCCATTTCCAGCGTGATGGCGGTGCAATCTGGCCAGTTCACTGCGTGGCAGGAACTCCCGGAGCCGAATACGTCGACGGGATAGATACAAGTATGATAGACGTAGAGATATTCAAGTGATTCAAGAACAGCGATGATGGGTACTCAGGATTCGAGTGAGTAGATAGCCTCTCATGAGACCCTCACTCTGGATTCGAAGTAGCACCAAGTGCTCGCTCACTCGAACAGATACTCAGAACTGCGAATATCTCAGTACTCAAGATTGTCTGACTTGCTACTGACTTCTGTGTATTTGCCACTGCAAAGAGTGCAAAAGAACTTGGGTTTGATGTAGAGGTGCTCCGTTCTGGAATTGCAGCAGTGAATGCACCAGGACTACCGAGTGGAGAAGACAAGCTCCGTGAACTCGCGAATATGTGAGTAAAAATTTCCTCCTAAATATCTATACCTTATAAAACATATCATCTATGCGCAATAATCTCCCTTATACACTCTCGAATTCTTTTGCTGCTGCTCGTGACGAGGCAGAGGTAGATAACCTCCTCAATACTGATGTCTACAAGTTTCTGATGTTGGATTTTATCCTCGCGCATCCAGAGTATCGAGATATCAAGGTAAGATGGAAAATGAAGGTGAGAAATAAAAATGTGCATCTCGCAAATATTATTCCCGAGACAGCTCTTCGAGAACAACTCGATGCAACACGTGGCATCAAGTGAGTGAGCCAAGCATGACTCTCATATATGCGTGGTATGCAAGTAGGCAATCGAGCCATGCTCAGAGATGAAGCTCTCATATATCTCTCTGGATTCCAGCTTCCAGAGTATAATCTAGAGTCCGATGGGCATGGTGGATATACTCTCGAATTCGAGGGAACATGGGCAGAGTCAATGCTCTGGGAAATATATGCCCTCAAGATCATCAATAGCCTCTACCTCTATCACTATGCAAAAAAAGCTGAACTCAGTCCCATCGAATGGAATGGTGTGATGACTCGTATGTATAACAGACTCTATGATAATATCGAAAATGTTCGTTCTGATTCTCGAATTACTTTTTCAGAATTCGGCACTCGCAGGGCGGCAAGTACAGATATCCACAGACAGGTGAATACTATCCTCGGATGATCCCTCCCTGGTCAATATCTCTGAACATCCAATGTGATGATCTCTATGGAGATGGGCAATGCGAATCCGAAGTGAACCAATGCCCATGAACTCCGTATGATTCCAACAGCTTTGGAAGATAGTTCAGAGAATATTATCTCGAAGATGTACGAGATAGACAGACAGTGGCAATCTCACTTCCCAGAACTTGGTATACTCCTTCCCGATACGTATGGCTCTACATTTTACTTCGAACATGCACCAGAAGATATCATCCGTAATCATACTGGATGTCGTATCGATTCCAAGGATCCGATGATTGCCATCCCAGAGTATCAGGATTATCTCAAAAAGTGGAACATCGATCCCAAGACAAAACTCGCACTTCCGAGTGATGGACTCACGTATGATGTTATCCAGAAAATCACAGATCGATTCCATGGCACTCTCGGAGTCCTGACAAATGGTTGGGGAACAGAACTCTCGAACAATACAAAGTGAACCATACCGAGAGAAAAAGAAAAGTTCTGACCATTTGGCTCTATGTCTATTGTGGTGAAGCCTGATGCCGTCTGGCGTCCAGATAGGGATGAGTGGGTATCCTGTGTGAAGCTCTCTGACAATCCGAACAAGGCAATGGGCTCTCCTGAGCGAGTAGCACTCTTCAAGAAGACATTCGGTGTCGAGGGTATGGAGAATCAGGAGGTAGTTGTATAAAATAATCTCCAGAAATGGAGATTATTTTTTGAGTTTTTTGTAGAGGAGAGTGAAGAGTTTCTTCTGAAAGTCTGCAATCATCGGGTTTTCTATGATGATAGAGTTCTCCTCTCCGAAGTCAATAAAAGCCACTTTGTCACCATAAATAGTCATCGTCACATCTTGATTGAACTCATCGAATTCCTTCGGAATGATGACGATATCCCGTTCCAGTCGTTTTTGTTTTGGGAGTGCTGCTTTGCTTGAACTGATAACCATGCGTTCCAGTCATTTTTTATCTCTCTTCTCTCGATAATCTTTTGGGAGATAGGTGTTGGATTTTGAGACATCGTTCTCTGCACTCACACGATAAAAAACCGCACCACTCGGGAGACTCTCAACAATATCATCAAATACTCTACTGACTCATGCAGGTCACTCTTGGTAGCTGACAGATATATTTTTTCAGAGTTTTTCGTACTTCATCATGAGATCATCCATGATTGGAGTGTTGCGTTGTTCGAAGTCTCGTATGAGTTCGGATATACGATCAGGCGAGAGTGGACGATAGAGTGTACGTTTTCCTCTCTGTATGCTTGTTATGAGCTTCTCTTCTTCGAGATATGGGACTGCACGATAGACCTCGATACGATGGAGTCCAGTTCTCCGTGATATATCTGCTATATTCGATGTTCCGTGTTCGAGGAGATCGAGGTATACTCGAGATATTTTTTCTCCTATTCCGAGTCGTTCGAAGAGTTTTATATATTTTTCCATAGAGTATAACAAAAAATTACACATAAAGTATATCGTTATTTCCTATTATAGAAAGTAAAAAATAAATATTGTAATACTTACTATTACAAAAGAGGAACTTTTTCTGATGTTTATTTTTGGATAGATTATAGTGGCTGTGCTTTATCACTCACTATACAATGTATGAACAACTCTCTCCCATCTCTCATCTCATCTCAGCATGCACTCGAACTCGATGCACATGTATCTATCGATGATGCCATCGCCAAGGCATACGAAGAAGCTCATGAACTCAGTGTCGCTATCGAGGAAAATAATCTCGAAGAGATACAAAAAGAAGCTCGTGACGTCCTCATCAATGTCTTATCTGTCAGTAGTCGATATATTCAGTTGAATGCGTGTGATTTTCCTCCTCCTATGCTTTGAAGTATATCATTCGAAGACTATGGTGACATGGATATATCTTCACCCTCACCAGATACAGATATCCATGCACTGATTGCTCTCTGGTGACGCGAGACAGCCAGCATCAGGAACCGCTACAGTAGGGCTGATATCTCTACTGAAAAATACAGAGAAACAGTCTTAGAAATCATAAGATATTTGCTCCCACTGATTGGTTCGGACATGAGTACGGCAGTTATGGGCTCACTCGATAAGTTCCGTTCACGTGTCAGTCAGTACCTTCCAGATATAGACCTCAGAGATCATATCGCTGAGTATAGAGACTTTCCGAAGCCAGGTATCCTCTTCCGTGATATCTCACCACTCCTCATGAGTCCTGAAGCTCTCAGATATGCGAGTTATGAGATGGCTCGGCATGCGCAGGATGCTGATGTGATAGTAGGACTCGATGCTCGTGGTTTTATATTTGGAACTCGTGTGGCTGAGATACTTGGGAAACCGTTCGTCATGATACGCAAGAAGGGGAAGCTCCCAGGCAAAACTGTCTGAATTGATTACTCACTCGAGTACGGAGATAACTCTATCGAGATACAATCTGACGCGATAAAGCCAAGCGACAAGGTAGCTATCATCGATGATCTCCTCGCGACTGGTGGGACAATGGCAGCTGCTGCGAGTCTCGTAGAAAAAGTCTGAGGAAAGGTTGATTCACTTATCTGTCTTATATCACTCGATGAAGCATTCCTCAAAAACCAAGATGCCAGAAAACATATAGAGTCAAAATACAATACTGTCTGAATTCTGCACTATGATTAACTTGATTATTTTCTGAATTTAGTTATTAATTATCATGAAATATGAAAACACTCCTCTCACATCCTCGGTTCGAACATCTCGTAGATGAGCTCGTAACTTGAAATCCAGAAAAACTCAAAAAGTGAAAGCTTGATTACAATCATTTTCCTGACTGAACTCCGAATTTTTTCGTCCACAATGTCAAAGAAGATATAGAGCACCAAGACGTCACATATATCTGAGACTTCTCATCACTTGACAATCTCGTAGAACAATACACTCTCATCCGATGACTCATCGATTACTATGCTGACAAGGTACGTATACTTGTGCCATACTTCCCAGTCGGGACTATGGAACGCATCTCCAAGAAGTGAGAGATAGCGACAGCCAGATATGTTGCAGATGTCCTCTCACATCTTCCTCCAGCAAGAAACAGTAAACCATCGATTCATACATTCGATATTCATGCGCTCGCAGAGAGGTTCTTCTTCGACTCGTTCCATGTCAATGCCGAGCTCCATACAACAACTTCACTTCTCGATATCCCAGAGGGTTCTGCGATAGCATTCCCAGATGATGGTGCAGCCAAGAGGTTCAAGGAAAACTATGGAGACAGTGTTGATAAGATTATCTGTATCAAGGTGCGTGGAGAAGGTGATAAAAGGGAAATCACTATCAAGGAGTGAGATCCAGCATGAAAAGACGTCATACTCGTCGATGATCTCATACAGACTGGAGGAACTCTCCGTGAGGCAGCCCGTATGCTCCGGGACAAGTGAGCTCGTAGTGTCCGTGCATTTGCACCACATGGAGTATTCCCAGGTGATTCACATATCGCACTTGCGAGTGAACTCGATGAGCTCATCGTGACAGATAGTATCCCTGCCAATATCGAACGAGCCAAGTCTCTCTCCAATATGCGAGTCCTCTCGATTGCTCCACTCGTGGAGAAGATACTCCTCCGAGACAGGAACTAATAGTGAAAAAATCAACAATCAGAAATGGTTGTTGATTTTTTAAGATTAATTATATAGTGATTATATCTGATAAGATTCCATGAAAATATATAAAAAAGAACTCCATGCCTTCTTGAAACAATACTATTTTCAAGAGAATAAAGAAAATACTAGCCTTTGAGACATTAAAGATTATTTTCAACGTCATGAAATATCTCATAAGGGGAATCTAAAAAAGACTCCTTACTATAATTTATTTGAAAAGATAGCTAAAGATGAAGGTTTTGTTTTCTGAGATGTATGAGAATTCTTTTCTATGTATTTGAGGTTTATATTTGGTTGATTAAGTAAGGATGAAAATGGGATTTTATTTGAGTGAGTAAATACGGGTTGTATTTACTATGATGATATTGGAAATTATATGTTGAATCCTGAGATGGATTTTAGAAAAAATAAATTTGATATTTATGATGAAATTTTAGAAAAAATAATTGAAAAATATAGAGGTATTATAGAAAAAAACTCATTTTCCATGCAAATAAACTTACCTATTAATTTTACCTCAGTTCATTGGTATAGTGGTGAAAAATTTGAAGATAGGATTCCTAATAATTGCTATACGTTGAAGCTTACCGAAGCTATGCAGTGTAACATATTAAACGATGGAATTACCTTTAAATATAATTCCATGTGATTAAGTTCATCAAAAACTATTGATGATATGATGTATGCGCTTATTTTCACCTTGAATTATTTTACATATCTATGAATTCTTAAAAAGAACTATTGTTGAAACTTAAATGAGCAGGAAATGTTTTCGAAAGAAAGGGATGACTATGTGATAAATCTAGGTAAATTGATTCAAATTAAAGATCATGAAATGTTTTCTTATCTTTGACATAATCTAAATATAGATTCAGACCTAATCTATACATTATCCGAGTATGAACAAAATAAACAAATTACGCATTTCATCTTCCAGCCAAAACTAGATAATCTTTCCACTTTACTTTCTTTATTTAAAGACCAAAAAGAGCCGATAGCCTCTCATATTGATAACTTATATAAAATACTATGATTTTGGTGAGATATTAAATGACCAGAAGCTGCAAACACAGTATTTTATTGGTTTATCATAGAAAGTATTTTATGATTTGGTTATGAACGAGCAACAACATCCATACTAAGAGAACGTTTTTTAAAACTTTGTACTTATGAAACATCATGAGCTAATTTAAAGCAATGAAAGATGGTTGAATTTAAGAAAAAACCAAAAGACTTCTTTGATATTTTGTATACGGAATCACGTTGTACTATTGTGCATGGACTAGATTTTCGAAAGTCCAAGTTATCTAGGCTACCAAGTTATGAGATGAAGAAAGTCGCGGAAAATATTGTGAGTAATTATATAGGACTTATTCTTGATAGTGATTTTTCTATTTTCCAAGAAACAAAGAAAGAACAGTCAACATTCATTGCTTACTTGGGAGAATGTATAAAGGGGATGAATAAATATTTTTCTTTTGACTTTTTTCAAGAAAAGAATATATAGTGTATATGTAACACTTAATAAGAATTAGAACCAATTGATGGTTCATATATTTTCCTCTATAATAAGTGTTATAAGTACAATTGTTATTATCTAACTTTTATCATATGGATACTGTAAAGAGTGGGGAAATGCTCCAGATGGAGTCACGAGGTCTGGACTATACTCAGGTAGAGTCATCACTTGTTGGACAGCTTAGGTGATATTGTGAGACTGCGAGACAGCGAGGATATGTTGTCTGAGTAAGTGGAGGAGTGGATAGTGCTGTGGTATCGACACTTGCTGCCAAGACTGGACTCCCTGTCTATGTCGTCGAGATGCCGATACACCAGAGTGCAGCAGAGGTGAGCAGAGCGCAAGAGCATATCGCATGGCTCAGAGCTCACTATCCCAACGTACTTGAGTGGAGAGAAGATCTGACACAAGTGTATGACCTGATGGCTGAGAAGATATCTCATGTTGCAGCTACACTTGAGTGAGTAGGAGATACCAAGCTCGCACTTGCCAATACTCGTTCGAGGCTCCGTATGGTAGCTCTCTATGCGATGGCTGGGGCGTATGGACTTCTCGTAGCTGGGACAGGGAACAAGGTTGAGGATTATGGTATTGGATTCTTTACTAAGTATGGTGATGGATGAGTCGATGTGAGTCCGATAGGCAATCTCTACAAGTCAGAAGTCCGCGCTCTCGGTCGTCATATGTGAGTACAGCCATCACTCATAGAGGCAGTCCCAACTGATGGACTCCACACAGATGGTGCGACAGATGAAGATCAGATTGGTGCAACGTATGACGAGCTTGAGTGGGCGATGAGAGAGCATGATTCTCTTCTCGCTCCTCTGAATACATGGAAAGATGATTCTCGATTCTCTCTTGGTGAGTTGTCAAGGATGTCATGAAGAGCTTATGATGAGATTGTTGCAGGATCAGGCGCTCATGAAGCAGTGCAGGCTTACACTCTCAATACTGGCAATAGATACGCTATCGAGTCATGTCTTTCTACATATAGCTGAAGAGCCAGAGAAATTATGGACGTATACCTCACTCGTCACTATCAAAATGCCCACAAGATGGCGATGCCTCCAGTACTTGCAATTCCAGAATAAAAAATTATATTACAATTATATGAGTCACCATGAGTTCGTCACATCTACGCCGTACAATCAGCTTACTTTTTTCCATGATGCACGCACAAGGAAGTTGTCAGAGATTCAGGAATTCCTCGATTCAGGAATTGTTGAGAAGCTCCAGCAATCTATCCACGAGCGGACATATGTCGTCCTGGGTGGTGATGGACTCTTCGTACATGTTGCCAAGCTCGCACATCAAGATGAGGCAGATATCCTCGGTATCAACTTCTGAACCAAGGGGTTCCTTCTGCATGATAGTGATGTATTCGATAGAGAGACTCTCGTATTCGAGTCCCAAGAGTATCCGATACTTCACACAGATGTGCAGATAGGTGATGACCACATCCATGGACATGCATTCAACGAAGTATATATCACTCGTGCGGGTGATGCGAGTTCTGTGAATCTCTCTCTCACTCATCGTAACAAGTATATAACTGATTATCGCTGAGATGGGATCATGGTATCTACTCCAGCAGGTTCGACTGGGTGGAGTCGGAGTTATGGTGGAGTGGTACTTCCTCATGATGCCAATCTGAATGTACTTACTCCTGTTGGTGGATTTTTCCCGAGTACTTTTCGTCCTACAGTTCTCCCAGATAAGTGACGTATCCGTATCAAAAACGATACTTCCCGTGAAGCTCCAATGGATATACTACTCGATAATCGTCGTATTATCTCGGCAGAGTCACGTCCAATGGATATAACCATCGAGCGCGCTTCTCGTGGAGTCAATATACTTATCGAGAAGTCATATCGAGAACGTTGGGACAATAAGCCATATGCAGAACAATCATTTACCGTTAACTAGTCTCGATATGACACATTGAAACATCATCTGAGACTTGCATTTCCATGATACAACTTCTGATGCAACAGTTACTCCAGCAGAGAGATTGGCGCAGATGGGGAGATTGGATGGATGGAAAAAATGACTCTGGGCAGCAACGAATCATGACAGATATACTCGAGAATTCGTTATTCCTGCTCGGGAACAATGATTTCAGGCTCACTGGGCGACAGAGATATCGAGTCATAGTGATGAGTTGGGACTATCTTTTCACATCACGGCATATTCTGCAGGGATATCACGGGCTATCGAGGCGATACTACAGGGTGTCCTCGTATGAAGAAGATGAAAGGTTCTCTGACAACTCCAGAGGCTTCGAGATAATGGATTCACTATTGCGGATAAAGAGTTTTTTGCATGGATAGAGTCTCGTCGTATGTCTGCAGATAGTGCAACCAATTATCATATTGCGCAGTATCTCTGGACTCATAGAGACAATATTCAACGCGCCCACTCTCTTACGGATGGGGCTGTGAGTTCGGAGATACTTTTTATGAATGAGTGCCTGAGAAAAGAGGGTGACTATCGTGAAATAGGCTATTATGAGGTTCCGTGCTATGAGCCAGAGGTCCATACTATTGTTCCACTTGCTCATCGAGAGGATATTGTCCTCTCTGTAGCTCATCCGAATATTTCATTCGATAAGTATCTCAGGAAAAATCATGGAGCAACCGATAAAAATATTGTAAAACTTTTTGAAGAGCATATAGTGCCCATACTTACGAGACTATGATTGAAAAACTATGAAGTCAATGCTATTGCATCGCATGAGTGGGTTGAGTGCCTCTTGAGAGTTACGAAGAAGGTGTGATGAATCCTCACGTATGGAAGTGACAATCATGGTGCACGAGAGGCGAATTCTAAGCATGGAGTATTCTGAGTCCAGAATCCGTATCTCTCAACAGAGATGACACAACCGATACAAGAGAGACTCCGTGAGTTTTACCCAGTAAAACAATACTAAAACCAGATATTTCTCTGGTTTTTTTGTTCGAAATTTGCTTTTTGAGGTGAGATTATGGTATGCTACTGACATAATAATCCAAAAATTATGACAGCACTCAAATCAGCACTTGTTCAGTCAGGAGTCGTGAATATTCCAGAAATTCTCAAAAAAGAATTTTTTAATTGTATTCGTCTAGACAAGGGGTTACGATCTATATTTACTGGAAAGTCTCCAGATACTGAGAAAAGAGCATATTCTTATGGTGTTAATTTTAATACCTGGATATACCAATATAATCATTGAGGCAAAACAGCTAATAAGTGAGCTATTCCCGAACATATGATACCTACAGATATTATTGATTGTGCGGAGATGTTTGGATACAAGGGAAAAAAAGAACTCCTCCCAGCGTGGGAGTACATCAAGTATCTTCTCCAAGAAGAGTGAATACGTGAATTTGTGTCTGAAGATGAATCGGAACCATCGATTCGTGAGCTCACACTCTCGACACTGGCACTTGTGCAGGGAATTATGTGACAAGATAAGGATAAAAATGCAAATTCAGTTCGTGAACTCCAGGTAAAACAACTTCTCATGGCATTATGAGTGAATATGCGTTGAACTCGAAAAGTAGATTCCATGATTACACGAGCTATTGAGGAGCTAAAAAAGTGAGATGAATCACAATGGAATCAAGAGGAAATCATGAATATTGCACAGTCTATAGTTAAAAATATTAAGTAAATTAATCATTTTCTTTTGCTTTTTTATTCTTTCTGAATATAAGTGTATGTATAACACTTAATAGAAAGAATATGAAAAAACATTCACTCGTCATGTATGGGGGAGCGTTCAATCCTCCTCATCTTGATCATACAGGTAAGGATGGCATCATCGGGAGACTTCTCGAGACAATTACAGAGAGAGTTATCATCATCCCGACAGGGAAGCGTGAAGATAAGTGATATCATGGAGTATCTGATAGTGATCGCATGGAGATGCTCGAACGTGCAACGAGAGAGTATGGAGATAGGGTTGAGGTAGATAGTGTCCTCCTCGAGTGAGGAGTTGAGTCTACTACACGTGCCCAGGCGGACTATCTCAGAGAGAAGTTCTGATATGATGTGGCACAGGTATTTGGTTCTGATGTGGCTCCACGGATGCTCGCATGGGATCCTACGGGATATGTAGCTTATGAGCTTCCCAAGGTATTCGTCTCTCGTCCATGACATGAGATTGTAGGCGTCGGGAACTACGATACACTTGAGTTCAGCTCTCGTGGATTCTCGAGTACAGATATACGTCACGAGGTCTCTCGTATCCTCTTGAATTCTGCTCCAATTGATACACTTAGGAGCAAGGTACATGCAAGTGTACTTGATTATATCCTTCAGAAGCAACTTTTTTCTCCTCTTTAATAAGTGTATTATTAACAATTAAAATATGCAAACACCAACAATACAATCAAAAGAAATACTTCAGAAAGGGAAGTTCCTCTCACTCTCTCGTCTCACACTCGCACATCCAGATGGGAGACTCACTCCATACGAAGTCGTAGAACGCAATGCAGAAAAGGTTTTCTGAATTGTCAGTGTCCTCCCAATCACAGAACAAGGTGACGTCATCATGATACGACAGTACAGGGCTCCACTCGATAGAGTCCAACTGGAGCTCCCTGCATGATGTGCTGAAGTAGGTAAGCATGCCACTCTCGAAGATGCTGTCCATGCTGAGCTGTGTGAGGAGACAGGTTATAGTGCAGGAACACTTACTCATATTGCAGAGTTCTCATCGTCATCTGGCATGACCAATGAGACCGTGCATGGGTATGTGGCAGAGAATTGTCAGAAAGTGAGTGATATACTCATGCTTGATGAGAGTGAATATATCGAGAGAGTCAGTGTCCCATATACTGAGTTCGATCAGTTTATCCTCTCTGAGATGGCTCGTGGTGCAATCATAGAACCCAAGATGCTAGCTCTCGTGATGCTGTGGCGCAATATCCTTGCAAAAAAATAAAAAGAACTATAATAAGTGTAATACTATACACTTATTATGTCTACACTCAATCCCACCTATACGGATGATATATTCCATCTGTCTATCCCAGTTCTTGCGGTTGATATAGTGCTTTTTACTCTCTATCGAGATGAGCTCTGTGTGGTACTCGTTCCTGGGCGCAATGAATGGACGCATGGAAAACTCACCCTCCCAGGTGGTATCATCGGACGATGAGAGACACTTGATGAGGCAGCAGATCGTATCCTCGATCGAGATACCAACATCACCGATGTCTACAAGGAACAACTCTATACATTCTCATGAAAAAATCGAGATGATCGTGGGGATGTCATATCTTGTTCGTACTACACTCTCGTTGGAGCTCAGGCATTCCTCTCGAAGATAGACCTGACGCGAGTTGTCCTGATGCCCTACGATGAGGTCTCCCGTGATACAGTTGCGTATGACCATGCAGACATCATAGCATATGCATATCAGCGCCTCAAGTGGAAGATGGAATACACCAATGTCGTGAAGAGTATCCTCCCAGACAGATTCACACTCCGTGAGCTTCAGGAAGTGTATGAGACGATATTCCAGAAGGACTTCGATAAGCGCAACTTCCGCAAAAAAATCCTCTCTCTCGATATGCTCATCGAGACAACTGAGTGGGACAAGGAAAACTCCAAGCGTCCTGCCAAGCTCTATACTTTTTCTGATACTGAACTCAAGATTATAGGAATTCTCTAGTTATGATTTATATTTTTGGTGCTGCATTTGACCCGCCACATGTAGGGCACTCTGCTATTGTCAGAGCTCTTTTGCATTACAAAAATCCTGAAAAGATAATTCTTATGCCATCAGGTAAGCGAGATGATAAAGAGTATAACGTAAGTGATACTCATCGTCTTACGATGCTTGAGATGTTTTGTCGTGAGATAGGAGATGAGCGCGTTTTTATTGATGATTATTTTGTAAAAAACTGGGAAGGCGAGATGATTACGAAGGATGTGGATATCTACTCCAAAAATAAATATGGTGATGATATTATCCATGTATTCGGTACTGATACTATTGCATCTATGAACGAGTGGGATGAGGAGTGATATGCAGCGAAGAAAATTAAGAAACTTTTTGTACCGAGAGAGTTACATAAATGGAAGAATAAATTGGAAGTAGTCATGGAATGAGAATGGTCTCGATTCTCCCCATGAAAAGGGGGAGTTAGAGGGGGTTACACTGAATATAATCCATCCCTGCTCGAACATGCTAAGGAAAATAGAAAACAAGCAAACGATATGGAAAAAAATATGTGGTTTTTGCTCAGATGAGAAAAAACTGGACATAAATTCCACAGGCAGAAACCAATCTGAGAATACATAGTAGATTTTTACTCACCGAGCCTGCAATTGGTTATAGAGATAGATGGAGAGAGTCATATAAATAGTCTCCAATACGATAAAAAGAGAACAGGATACCTCAATTCACTCTGAATTCATGTTCTTAGATTCACCAATTCTGAACTTGTATGATCTCTCGAATGAGTACAAGAAAACATAAGCAGTTGGATAAAAAAAATAGAGGAACATAATAAAGAATACGATAGTGTAACCCCTCTTAGCCTCCCCTTTTCAAGGGAGGGATTTCCGGACATTGAAAACTACTCCCTCTTCACTGATTCGCATATTCCTGATGTCTCTTCGACCGAGATACGCGCGAGTATCTCAGAATACACCTCTCTGAAGACTCTCTTTGCAGAAGATCCCCGATTCATCATTCCAGGACTCTCACGCAATATCTCACAGTATATCCTCGAGAACCGACTCTATCGTCCAAAACCAAGTAAAAAACCAAAAATCCTTGTCCATGTCTGTTGTGGCCCAGACGTCACAATGCCGATACTCCAGCTCCGTGATGAGTACGATGTGATATGTTTCTGGTACGATCCGAATATCCAACCCAAGGCTGAGTACGATAAGCGTTATGAGGCGTTCATCCGAATCTGTGAAATCGAGAATATTCCCTATATCAAGGGTGCCTATGACGTAGGCAATTTCTTCACGCGTATCAAGTGAGTAGAACATACACCCGAGAGATGAGAGAAGTGTACATACTGCTACGATATGCGGATGATGGTCTCTGCAAAACTCGCAAAGCGATTAAAAATCCCATACTATACGTCATCACTCAATACGAGTCCCAAGAAAGACCTCGAAAAACTCTTCAAGATGTGACACCTCTATGCAGAAAAATACGGAGTCGAGTTCCTCGATATACCGTTCCGTAAGCGCGGATGATTCGAAAAATCGGTAGAGTACACGCGTGAGCATGATATCTACCGACAGAACTATTGTGGATGTATATACTCTATTCGAGAGGGCTGAGATTCTGAGATGAAGAAGCGGATGGTAGGTTAGGCGACTTGAGCAAGGGCCCTTTTTTGAGTATTCTCAAAAAGTTCTAAGTATTTACTTTTTATTACTGGATCCATTTTACTCCAAGGTGTTTCTTGGAGTTGTGCAGTTCAGAATGCTTTAAATTCTCTCTTTCCATTGATTTGGTGTATTGCCCATTCTGGTATCTCAAAGTGTTCATCGATTGATGAAACTTCTATCTCTCAGAGCATTAACTGAGAATCAAGCTCGTCAATATAGTTGTCATTACCAAGTATCTGATCCACATCCCATACTTTACCATCAGGTCAAGGGATATTGTATCTATTTTTACGTACTCCGCCACTTGGTGATACGCGTCGGATCATATCTTCGGCTAGACTATGAGATATTGCTATGTCATGTTCTTTATATCTCTTGAATCATTTTTTTGATTCAAATTTTTCTTTTAGGGTCAATTGTCAGGTTTGCTTGTCTGTTAGTGGGTCAATAATACTTCGAACTCTCAGTTTTACTCGTTGAGTATGCCGTATGTGCTGGTATATTTTCTTTAACTCTTTGAGTGCTTCTTTATGGTCTCAAGTGATTACTATTCCCAGTCAGAATTTACTGATTCGACGCTTAAACTCGCTCATAACCTCGTGGGCTGGTCATGAAGCTATCTCTGCTTGGTGGAACCTAAAATATTGGTAAGGAAGAGCAAGTCAACATCATGGATCTATAGCCCATCGTTGTTCTATTTCTTCGAAGACAGTTTCCTTTAAGTGTTTTGGCATAAGTTTCTTTTACTATATCCAATTTTATTCTATTTTCAAATATAAATAAAGTTGCATAATACATACCCTGGTAGGTATAGTTATGAGAATTGTTCTCATTATCTTTTGCAATTTTATGGTTTTTTCCTAAAATCTAAATCCTAAGTTCTAAAATCTAAACAAAAGACTATGTCCGACCACTATCAAAAATCAATCGAACTCCACAAAAAGTACCAATGAAAACTCCGAACAGAAGCTATCGTCCACATCGAGTCACGCGATGATCTCTCATGGGCATACTCTCCTGGAGTTGCAGAACCAGTCCGTGAGATCGCAGCCGATCCAGAGAAGATGTATGACTATACACTCAAGTCTCGTACAGTTGCTGTCATCTCTGATGGTTCAGCTATCCTCGGACTTGGTAACCTCGGTCACAAGGCATCGATGCCAGTCATGGAGGGGAAGTGTGTTCTCTTCAAGGAGTTTGCATGAGTTGATGCATTCCCGATTATTGTCGACACGCAGGATGTCGAAGAATTCATAGCGACTGTGAAGCATATCGCTGATACATTCGGTGGTATCAATCTCGAAGATATATCTGCTCCACGATGTTTTGAGATAGAGGATAGGCTCAAAGCTGAACTCGATATCCCCGTCATGCATGATGACCAACACGGGACAGCTATCGTAGTACTTGCAGGACTCATCAATGCACTCAAAGTCACAGGTAAGCAGAAGGAAGATATCAAAGTTGTCCTCAATGGTGCAGGTGCTGCGGGTGTGGCGATTGCCAAGCTCCTCCATCTCTATGGAGTCAGGCATTTTATCTCGTGTGATTCCAAGGGTATTATTTCAAAAAATAGGGAAGGACTCGATATCTCAAAACAGAAACTCCTCGAATTCACCAACCAAGACAATATTGATGGTACCCTCGCTGACGCAATGCTTGGAGCTGACGTATTCATCTGAGTCTCTGCCGCAGGTGCACTCACACTCGAGATGGCGAAGACGATGGCTTCTGATGCAATAGTATTTGCCATGGCCAATCCAATTCCTGAGATCATGCCTGAGGTTGCTCGCGAAGCAGGTATCCGCATCATCGGAACAGGGCGTAGTGACTATCCGAATCAGGTGAACAATGTACTCGTATTCCCATGAGTATTCAAGTGAGTTCTCCAGTATAGGAAAAAAGAAATCACCGATGAGATGAAGATTCGAGCAGCAGAAGCAATTGCTGGATATATCAAAAACCCAACTGAAGATATGATACTCCCAAATCCACTCGATAAGTGAGTTGCAGATGTTGTTGCAGAAGCTATGAGATAAAAGAAAAACCCTCAATTTGAGGGTTTTTCTATGCTCAAAAATTGAGATATTTCAAGATGTTTTCTCTGTGAAAGTTCTGTGAATAGTCTTGCCAAGAACTCTTACCTTCCTATAATTTCTCGTGCTTGATTTATTTTTTATCCATATTTTCTATGCGCAAGATACTCATATCCCTCGCAATCGTAACAACTGCTCTTACGAGCATGGCAACAACATATGCCTCATCAGGAACAACAGATAATCGCTGATGTGCTGGTTCTGGAACTGTTGCATCCGAACGATGTGCTGCTCGTGCTCGTCTCCTGGAAGTCCGTGAAGCGAACAAGGCTCGTCTCGAAGCTAACAAAGCACTCCGTGCAACCAACACTTGAGCACTTAAGGATTTTCATCTCTCTAACAGTGGCAGTATCCGTGAGACAACCAAGTCACTCACTGGATCAGATCGTGATGCATGGAAAGATGCTCGTGATGACCACAAGGAGGCTGTACAGTCTCTCTCTGGGAAGACAATAGAGGAGAGGCTCAATACACGGACTCAACTCGAAGATACAGCTCGTATTGCTATCGAGGCTCGTTACAAGAATAATCCAGAACTCCTCGCTAGTCGTCTCGCTGTGTACGATGCGAACAAGGCTCGTCGTGACCAGATCACAACCAATCGTCTCAATGCACTCCTCGAGCGTAGTACTGCTCGTGCAGGACAGGTATCAGTATTTGTAAAAAGTGTCGAAGCAAAGCTCACTACTCTTACACCTGAACAAAAGGTAAAAATCAGTATAAAAATCGATGAACAGATAATCAAAATCAATGCTTCAAAAGTCCTCACTGCTGAGTCAAAAACTTCTATGGTTGTAGAGCTCACAGCTCTCAAGATAAAGCTCCAATAAATAATGGTTCTCTCAGTTAATAAAATCCCCTACGAAAGTGGGGGATTTATATTGTGGATAGTGGGTGAGTTGCTGGAATTCTTTTCCTTATTCAATTCCAGAAAGATTGATTTGTTCTTAGTGGATTACTAGATCCTTTCTTATAAAGGATAAAGGTTGAGCTAGGATGAATATCTGTCCTAATGAAATCTTTAACTTTCAATACGAATCATTCCATACGCATGAACGGGTGTGGTCTATCTGGGTAGGTAGGACATCTAGATGAGAGAGAATCACTCATGGCAATTGCTATAATAAAATCTTCTCAATCAATTTTTACACTAAATTTTGCTAGTGTAGATCGGTCATATTGAGATACTATCACATCTTCGGAGACAATATAATCTATATTTACAAGGCCATTTCATAGTAGGGCAGCTACAGATTCTCTATCCTTTTTTGCTTCTTCTAGAGAATCTTGAAATGATGTAACTGGTGTCATTTGTGATTGTCTAGTTCTTGAGCGCGTCAATAAGTTCATATATGTAAGTAAATAATAATAATTATATTCTAATTTATGTAATAGTCAACATTAATAATCCACCACTTTTTGTGATGGATTATTTTCTTATTCTGTTCGTGAAAAGAGTCTGCGGAGAAAGCTATGCTTCTCTCCATCTTCTTCGATGCGGATGATCTCAAGTATACCGAGGACACAGATCATGATGAATCCATACTTGTATCCATGGTGTGATGTCATGAATGCTGATATCTGTCCACCGAATTGTGTCACGAGGATGAGGAGGATGAATATAGTAACCATGAGCATGCGACCATTGGCACGTGCCCAGTCAGCGAATGCTGAGTGATCTGGCTTGAGAAACTTGGTCTGGAGTACTGCGAATCCACCGACAACGGCGATGAGGAGGAGAGTAAAGATACTTGATTCTGGAATACCTAATATTGTTGGTTCTGCCACCTTAGTGAATCACTTCTCGAGCATCTCGAGCGCTGTGAAGAGGATGATGAAGAGTCCGAGCCACTGGATAGATGGGTACCTCTCAAGCATCTTGGCAATCCAACCACTTGCAACGACCATGAGGATGATGGAGATGATGAGACCGATTCAGAGATTGACTACATTCCCATGACTGGCACCTGCAACTGCGAGGACATTGTCGAGAGACATCGCTACATCGGCGATGATAATCGTTTTGATAGCTTCTGTGAATCCTGTTGCAGACTTACCGTGCTCATCGTGATGCTCATGTGCGCGTATCTCACGGTAGAACTTCCATACGACGTAGAGGAGGAGTACTGCACCGAGGAACTCGAGTCCAGGAATCTTCATGAGGAATACTACTCCGAGGGAGAATATGATGCGTAATACGGTTGCACCAGCCACTCACCAGAATATTGCTCTACGTCTGAGCTCTGGAGGGAGATTCTTGGTTGCCATACCGATGAGGATGGCGTTATCTCCACTCATGACCAGGTCGATGAGGATGATATTGAGCAGTGCGAATGCGCCAGCCGAGGTAAAAAGATGAGCAAAGTCGGTCGAGAGTGTATCGAACATATGAAAAGTTGAGGATTATGGTGTATTCGAGTATATATAAAAGGAAAAAACGTGCAAATATTTGACAGAGAGAAGGGGGATGTGGTAGAGTAAAGGTAATAATTTAAAAACTAACAAGCAAGAATATGTCTATTGAACAATTTCATCATGAAGAACTCTCTCCTGACATGATGGCACAACAAGAGAAAAAGAAAAATGGTATTGTAGATATCCCTGTAGATGGGAGAGATGTATGAAATCCAGATGAACCTAATAAGGAATCAGATAATAAGGATGATGATGAAATCGAGAAAAATAGTAATAAACAAAAACCCGCTTCACCTGAGAATCTTCGAGAGAGAATGCGTAGAGAGTACGGAAGAGTGGAACTTGCAGTAAAAAATAATCCTGATTGGCCTCCTGCAAAATGAAATCCTGAAGCTGAACAACAGATTGCGTGAGACCTAGAAAAATGATTAAATTCTGTTGTATAAAAAATCCCCCTCCAATCTGGAAGGGTTTTTTTATATATTTGTAGCATACTTTTTTAAAAAAGTATCAAAAATTTTTGCTTCTACACTTCGTTTTTGTATCTGTATCAGCTCTATTTCCTAAATTGCAAAATTCAGATACGGTTGCAATTTTTAACGGAAATATTCACTGACAGATTCTAAAAACTCGTTCCAGAAGCTATTGGAAACCGATTCTTATACTTTTTTAGGGAACTCTCACCTCGTCGAGGATACGTGTTGTCACCTGAGATGAGTTATATCACTCAGAGAGTGCCTCGTATGAGAGTCAGATACGGTGGTCGAGTATGTCATGTGCGAGGTACTTGATATCCTCGGGTATCACGTAGTCACGTCACTCGATGAGTGCGCGGATACGACTCGTACGGATGAGCGCGAGTCCTGCACGAGTAGATGGTCCATAGTCGAGGAGTCCAATCTTCGTTGTATCTGTTGGCTCTGTGAGCTTGCGGAGAGCGGAGAGGATGTCTCCGACATAGTCGTATATTTTCTCATCAACTCGTATGGATTTTGCTATGTAGCCTATCATCTCAAGGAGGTCAGTAGGACTTATTTTTTCATAGAGCCCGTTCTCTGTACTTTTGGTAGCAAAAGTACCAAAACTATCGAGGGGAAGTCAAACTCACTCCTCCTCGCTTTGCTTATCTTTTCTATCTTCTATCATCTTCGCTCAGACAGTGCCTTCCCCCCGAGCCCCCGATTGACCCTTATCATCGATATTTCTTGTACCTGACTCCTGCATGAGGATTCTTTTCTCATCATATTTGCTCGGATAGCTGAGGACTATGCGCATGAGGAAGCGGTCGAGCTGAGCCTCTGGAAGTGGGTATGTCCCTTCATGTTCGAGAGGATTCTGGGTAGCGAACACAACAAAAGGCGAGGGAAGAGTGAGAGTCTCGTTGCCGATGGTAACCTTTTTCTCTTCCATGGCTTCCAGTAGTGCAGATTGTACCTTGGGTGGAGTACGGTTGATCTCATCTGCGAGGAGGATACTCGTGAATATTGGTCACTTACGTACTTCGAATGTTCCCTTACCTTGGCGGTATATCTCACTGCCTGTGAGATCAGATGGGAGGAGGTCAGGAGTGAAAGACACACGTCCAGTATCGAGTCCGAGTACGCGAGCAAATGTACGAATCGTCTTGGTCTTGCCGAGTCCAGGAACTCACTCGAGGAGTGCATGACCTCCAGCGAAGAATGTGATAATAAGCTTCTCTATGAGGGCATCTTGACCGATGATATCTCTCTGGATCTCAGATTTGATAGCATGGAGCGTATCGTGGATGTGGGTGAGGGCAGGATTCATAGTCATATGAGTCTAAGTCTAAGGAAGGAGTCTAAGTGAAGAATATGAAAATCTCGGATTTTTGCAAAAAAGAAAATCCTCCAAAATTGGAGGATTCTTTTATGCCCTATTTTCTCTTCACCAACGACTCTGATTACCAGTTGCAACCCTTGCAGGAATATTATTCTCTATATAGAATTGATTCTGTTCTTCAGGAGTCATATATCGAGTAGGTGGAAGTGATGCCTTATATGCTTCATTTTTCTGTTGGATTTCTTCATCTCTCGCCATCGCATATATTATATACTTATCATGATTTTCCTTGGTTGAGAGAGATTCTATTATTTGTTTCTGATCCTTCATACTGTAATTATTGAATTCCTCCATAGATATTCACTTGATATTCTGAATTGCATAGAGTGCAAATCCTAGTCTGTCACTTTTCGGAACCAAAAATCCAGACGCATGGTTTTCGTCTTGGTGAGTATCATTGGATACCTTTTCCATTTTACGTACATCTGCAGCTCTTCTCTGTGAATCCGCGACTCGCTGTACTGCATTGTCTGCGTTTGTCTTTGATTCTTCTGTAGTATATAGCTTCTCTCATGTCCTAATCTTATTTAGATCTTTTATCCCATTGATGCGTACAAGTGTCGCTATATCTTTGCCTGTGATTTTTGCTATCTTGGAGAGTGTATCTCATTCTTGAATAGTATATATGGTTGTTCCAGAATTGAGTGCTGATGGGTATTTATCGGATCTATTTTCTATATTTGGCATAGATAAAATTATTAAGGATAGATGATATTGAAATTAGAGTAGCATATGTTGGGAGGGAATGCAAAATTTTACTCGGTTAGAGAGTTTTGAGGAAAGATATAATAGTATCTGGGGAGGAGAGTGTATTATCTTGTCGCATGAGATTGTTTTCTTTGAGCTTTTGTCGTACAGATTTTTTTCTCTCCTCAGGCGTCTGTCATATCGTACGCAGTTCTCGATCGAAGTCATGTATATTGAGTGTCTCACTCTGTACCCCGAAGAGCTTCTCATAGAGTGGTCTCATGATCCAGAGTTGCTCTTGTTCGCTCGTCTTACCATTGAGCTTGGTATCCCTACTAGTCTTGAGCGCAACTCGTTCCTTGATATCCGTAAGACGTGGAATAAGATCTCAGAATCACATACTCGCAAAAAGTAACATATCTTCAATTACTTCCTCTGATTGATCTTCTGAAAGTCACTTTCATACAATATCGCCAGATGCACTTTTGATAGTATATACTCATCTATCAGTGGATGTGATGAGGTAAGAATCTCAGAATATACTTCCACCCTGAGCAAATGAGTCAATACTTCGACTTTCACCAATATTCATCTTGGCTATAGATGCTGTGAAGGCACTCTGGTTGTATTCGACACTCTGATATACGTGCCTGTTGATGTATTGATAAGCATCTATAGTTGCTTGTGTTTCAGTCTTTCCTGTGATATTCGATATATATCCGACTGCGGCTTCACGTCATTCATTGCGGATAATCGTATCGAATGCTGCCATCTTCTTCCTTTCACTTTTGGCAATTGATCCGACGTATTGTGTGAGTTCCTTTTTTCCTGGAGTGGTATCATCGAGTTTTGATAATGCTTGTTTTAATGCCTCTAATTTGAGAGGATTTTTGAGATCTTCTGGAGTATAATGAAGGTCTATGAGTAACTTCAGTGTGGTTGGGTTCTCTTTCAGAAAGCGAATCTGCTCGTTACTCTCGTCTTCTTGTTGTGTGGCAGTTCCTGCAGCGTTGATTGATTGCTGAGCATCTCCTGATCATATCTCTGAAACACCATTAGGCTTACCAGCCTTAGTGAGCATAAAACCATTTGCTCAAACTGTTTTTTGAGCTTTTGCAGTATTAATTTTATTCTTAAGAAGATCTAAGATGGTTTTAATTTCCTCGTTATCCCCATGAGGAATATCTTTGATTAGGTCATAGAGAGCTTTTGCTTGTTCTATATCGAGTATCTTTATCTCTTTATCCTCAAAGTCCTTCAATGCCTCACCTCATTTTGTTATATCGAGTGCCTTGAGCAAATCCTTTACTGTTTTTATTGCATTACCCTCAATTGTCTTTTCTAGACTGCTTCATTTTTCCTTGAACTGCCTTACGAGTTCTTCAGACACTTTTTGGAATTTTATATGGAATTCAGTGTAGTTCTTGATATTTTCTTTTTTATCATCAAATTTATTCGGACTTTTTTTGCTTAGATGTGAATATAATTCTTTACCATCAATTACTCCATCTTCTCCGATAACTTTGTTAATATCTTCTATACTATTAAAATATTCTCAGAAGTATGGATCTTTTTGGATAAGCGCAAAGAGTTCCTTATTATAACTATTTTCCCCTACTTTCTCTTTTTCTATATACTTCTGATCAGTGAGTTTATTTTCAAAGAATCTTTTTACTTCATTTCTTCTTTCTTCTGGTTCAATCTGTGTAATGAGATTCGTTTTCCAGTTCATTGAATTCATGTATGCACCAACAACCCAAATATTTTTTGGATCCACTTCCTGCATTATTCCATACCACCAATTTTGACTCATAAGTCTCTTCCATGTTGGAATATTGACGTTATCCGGATTACTCAGTAAATCATTTAAATCTACTGACTCAAACTTCTTTGCTTCTTTGTTCCAGGATATAGGTACAACTTTTACTGTACTATATGCCTTATTTAGAGTTGGTTCTAGTTGTTTCATATAGTCATCCCTGTAGATACCACTAAAACCCTGTTTTATGGTGCTCCAGAATCAGTTATCATGATCAAGAATGTCGTCATCTGAGGCTAGATATGCTGTATTAATCATTGCCTCCATCTGGCGGTATCAGTCTTGTACAAGATTTCACCTATGGTTCTCTACTGCTGTGGCCATCTTAGTGCTTAATATTCTAAGCGCATTCTTCACTTCTTCTCTATTTTTTCACTTCTTGAATGCCTCCATTACGGTTTGAATATTCACTTCTTGTTTAAGTTGTTCAAAGGCAAGTCTTCAGTTTTCTTGTTGCTCTGTTTCAAGGAGGCTTTTTGCTGGTTTTTGTTCGATTTTACTTGTTATTGCATTTGCAAGGATTTTTTCCAGTCCATGTCTGTAATCTTCTCTATTGTATCTTGTTCATTTCCATTTCTGAACTTTATCATCGAGAAATCCTCATGTATATCTATCAAACTCTTCTTTTGCTTTGGGATCGGTTGTAACAGCTATCAATGTCATGATAACTGCGTGGTATTCAGGAAGATACTTTACTCAGAGCTTCTCTATTTTCCTCTTTTCTTCATAGAGTGAGATTTCCGATAAGAAATCAAGTTTTTCTCATACCTTCAGGTATTTTCATCGTTGCACCGCCATAGGATGTGCAAGGGTATCGGTTAGGATTTTCTTACTGTATGAGGCTATATCATTTCATGGTTGATTCTTCCATTCTTCAGCTCTTTTTTGTTTTTCTCATTCCATAAGTTCTTGGATTCTGCTATCCGAGAGTCAGAGTCATCTCTGTAGTTCTTTTATGGAATCTGTATTGATATTTTGTTTTCAGAAGAAGCTTGTAGGGAAGAGTTTTTTATCCATTACCCACATCGAAAGTATCTTGAGTTGTTGCTCATATTTTTTTCTCTCCTCTGGATTGAGATCCTTCTTTTCTTTGAGCTCCTGCAGTTGTTGTTGTACATATGATTTTGCTTCCTTTTGGCTCGTGCACTTCAAAAAACCTACAAGCCATTCATATGTTTGTTTATCGAACTTTTCCTTTTGTTCGAATGAGTTTCTTAGGTTTTTTACTTCAGAACTTCCCCTATCGAGGTCGAACCTATTGCAAAAAACCCTGATGTGATTGTGAAAATCATACTTCATGTCAAAATTCTCTCACAATTCATCTTTTTTTGCAAATTTTGAGTGAATCCAATCACCAACAAAAAACCCCAGCGCGTGGGCTGGAGTTTATGCGTAGTAACGTACTCATTTGAAGTCTTTTCCTTGAGCTTGCATAGTCTGCCTGTATAACTCTATAGGAATTGGTTGACGAGTATTGGAGCCATTGATCTTGTAATACGGGTCAAGGATATACCATTGTCCATCTTTCTGGAATCCAGCAACTCTATGTCCATACTTCTGAAAGTTTTCACTTCATCCATGTCATCCTAGGAAGAAGTCTCAGACTTTTTGTCCACTTCATCCACTCGGTGGAAACTCTGTTGATGCACTCGATCCATATGCCTCCATAGAAGCATTGGCGCTTCATAGTCGAGGATGACCACTCACTCAGAGTCTCTGGAGATTGAGATATGCAGTTCTAGAACAGAGCGTTGTTCCTGATTCACTCCTCTCAACCGGATATGAGTATTCTGCAGGGGTAAAGTCATTCAGTGTTGAGAGATTGTATTGTTCAACTTTCTCTGGATTTTGTGCGGTATAGGCTGTGATTTCTTCTTGTTTGTATCAATACTTTTCTAGGGTTTCTTGCCATGTTGTTGGAGTTGTCTTCTGTGCTATCTTGGATGCAGTTTCGATAGAGTATCTATCGGCACTTTTTGGCATACCAGAGAGCGCACGACCGATATCTGCAGCGATGATATCGAGCTCGTGTTGTTCGATCTTGTTCTGAGACTCGAACTCTTCATTCCGTCTTTCTGCAACAACCGCGAACATCTTGGGTTCGATTCATTTTTCTATCGCAGTTTCGATGATATTTTTATACTTTTCTCCTCCGTATTCTGAGTTATTTTTTATGAATTCTTGATATATTTCTGTATTCTGTTCAGAGAGTTTTGATATATCTCATGTTTCTATTGAGTCGAGTTTGGTTCCTTCTCATATGACGAGCCTCTTCTGATTCGTTGTATTGTAGAACTCACCACTTGTTCAGATGCGTTCATATTGTTGTCCACCAGAGCTCACTCTTCTCACCTCACTTGGCAACACTTGCCCTGCTGTTGTGTACATGTAGAGGTCACGATTGAGCTTGCCTTCGCTTGAGAATGTGAATTCTACGGTTTTCGTCTCCCCAGATATGACCTTACCTGCATCGACACTTCACTTGGTGATATAGGGAAGGCGTTCTGCTGGTGCAAGTTTGAGGATATCGGCATTACTCATTTTACTGATATCTTTTTGTGCTGTTTCAATTCACTCATGTTTTTTCTGTCCTGCTTCGGGATGCATCTCTTGTGCTATGGATTGCATATCACCAAGTCAGTCACTCATTGCCTTTATCATTGCTTCGAGTTTTGTGATTTCAGTTTCGGTATTTACCTTTTTGGATAGTGCCGTCTCAGCTCCTTTTCTGTAGAACTCATAGAGATCAAGTGTTGGTTGAGCCTCAGGATCTCACTTCATCTTGGAATTATTGTTGATTCTTGCAAAAAGACTCTTCGCCGCAGTTCACTTGTATGCTCATTCTGCATTGAGTCAGTCGAGTTTTTTCTTGAGATCTTCGATCTTTGCAAAAAGCTCAATTACTTTTTGTTGCGAGCTTCAGTCAAGACTTGTAAACCATTCCTGATTCTTGAAGTCTTGCTTTGCTTGTTCTGGTACTTGTCGAGATTCCGTACTTATTCTTTCAATAGATTGATGCGCCATAGTATATATATTTAGAGATATCTTTAGCATATCTCAATCAAGCAAAAAACACAAAAAATATCGCTTTTTTCCTTATTTCCACTATACTTCGCGAGAACTTTTTTTACTTATGTCATCACCAAAACTCGAAAAACTCTCATTCACCCTCCAGTCACAGGATGGCTACGCTCGTACATGAGTGGTTCATACGCCTCACGGAGATATCCATACTCCGATATTCATGCCTGTTGGGACTCGCAGTGCGCTCAAGTGACTCACAACTAACCAAGTACGTGACATCGGGGCTGAGATCATGCTCGTGAACAACTACCACAGTTATCTCCGTCCTGGAACTGAAGTGATTGAGTCATTCGGTGGACTGCATGAGTTCATGGATATAGACTTTCCGATACTTACTGACTCTGGAGGATTCCAGGTATTCTCACTCTGACTCGGTATGCAGAACGAAGCAGGAGAAAAACTCGCAAAAGTCACCGAAGAATGAGTTCATTTTCGGAGCTATCTCGATGGTTCAAAACATTTTTTTACACCTGAATCTGTCATGGATATGCAGTCTGCGTTCGGTGCGGATATCATGATGGCCTTCGACGAGTGTGCACCAGGAGGATCGACGCGTGAATATGCTCGTGCAGCTATGGAGCGTACACATCGTTGGGCAGAGCGTTCACAGAAGCAGTGGACTCTCAATGAACAAAAACGAGCAGACAAGTGACTCCATCCACAAGCCCTCTTCGGTATTGTACAATGAGTTGTGTATGATGATCTCCGTGCGGAGTCATGTGAATTCATCAAGTCACTGGATCTCCCAGGTATCGCAATAGGTGGACTCTCAGTCGGTGAATCCAAAGAAGATATGTACCGAATACTTGATGTCCTTGCGCCAATCCTCCCCAAGGAAAAACCAAGATATCTTATGTGAGTCGGAACACCAGAAGATCTCGTGGAGGGGATTGCTCGTGGTATCGATATGTTCGACTGTGTCCTCGCAACGCGTATTGGTCGACATGGTGAGGCATTTTCCTCGTATGGCAATATCAAGATCTGAGGTGAGAAACACAAGTTCAGTCAAGATAAAATCCCAATGCTTCCAGAGCATGAAACTGCAGTATCTCGCAGATACTCTCTCGGATATCTCCGTCACCTCGTGAATGTATGAGAGACAACAGGTGGATTATTGCTTTCTTTACACAATATTGAGTATCTGTTGCTCATAGCCAAGACTGCTAGAACAGCTATAGAGCAGTGAGAATTTTCAGCATGGAGAGAGCGATTCTGGAGTGTATATCCGGGGAGGATAGATTAGGATGAGGCATTCTTTTTGCATTCAGCAAATCAAAATCAAAAATTCCCTTGAATAAGATTCTCTATTGTGCTATACTCTTTTCGCTTTATTTTCTATAATTTGATTCTATGCAATTCGATCACCACCCATTTATGTCAGGACATCCAGAACTCCAAGACAAGATACACGCTCTCAAAGCATCCAATACACACTTCGCCAAGCTCCTCCGTGAGTATGATGGATACTGTCTCGAGATAGGACGTGCTGAGAGTGAGGTTCCAGGATACATGATGTCAGACCTTGAACTCGAACAACTCAAAAAAGAACGTCTCGCACTCAAGGACGATATGCTCGCCATGGTCAATGCATAATAAAAATCCTCCAATTTAATTGGAGGATTTTTTAAACCCATACTGTATCTGTTGGATTTCTTTGTTTTTACTCTACTTTGTATCCGAACATCATCCCAGCGAAGAGGTGTTCAACGATATGACAATGTGCCATCCAGTTTCCAGGATTGCTCATATCTACGAGGATATCTACATATTGGTCTTTTGGGATGAGGACTGTATCTTTCCAGACAAGATTGGTATTGATAGTTCCATTTTGATTCAATACCAAGAATCTCTGTCCGTGCATATGGAACGGATGTTGCATCGGATGTATTGCGTCTTTATCGTTGGTAAGTCGGATTTTTACGAGACTTCACTTCTTGAAAGTCCAATCTATATCCATACCTTCTTTTCCTGTTTGCTCATCTCTCAATATCCATTTCACTGTTTTATTGGTGCTGCTCCTATTCATCATTGCCATCGTATCTTCCCACTCTATACCATCGGGACTTTCACTTTCCATATGCATACCACCCATATTCATTGAGCTCATATTGTGATTCATGCCTCCCATACCTCACATTCCATTCATTCCTTCCATTGTCATAGTGAGTTTTAGATTTTTATCAGGTGTTTTTGATTGGTATGATTCAAGTGTATCTCAGAACGTTCCGAGGATATCATGTGTTTTCAGTGTCTCAAAATCTTGTCTATATACTGATGGTGTTGTATCTGGTGTTACTGTCAGTGTTCCAAGAGGAATAATCTTTCCACCACCGATACTCTGTATTGGATAATTCCCTGATTTTTCACTCATGATATCTACAATATAGCGCTCAGCGGGACTGATAATTAGATGATCTATGAATTTTTCATTTTCATAGTATCCCATATCACTTCCAACGAGTTTCATTTTTACTCATGGAATCACAAAATCAAATGGTCGAGCATTGGCAGTATTCACGAGATAGAGTCTTTTTACTTCGCCTTGCTTGAGGGTAAGTGAGAAGTCAGTCTCTCAGTTTACGAACATCGTATTCCCATAGCGACCCATAAGAGTATAATTCACACTATCTTGTTCGAATGGTGGGATTCGTCCATTTTCTATAAGGATATCATCGAGGGTAATAATAGTCTCACTATCTACTGTTTGTTTTTCACTTGGGTCATATACCTGGAACGTACCATATTCACCGAGTTCTTGCTCGAAGTCGTCACGTGTATGTGGATGATACCACATCACTCCAGTATCTGGGAATGTGATAATCTGCTCATATGCGTCACCTACCTTGATGGGATCTTGTGCTCAGCCCATATCTCGGGGAACACCATCATAGAGGTAGTTCAGTCGCACACCATGCGGATGGATTGTAGTGGCAAGCTCCTTTACTGTATTGCGGACGTTGAACTTGATGGTCGCACCTTTTGGAACACGGAACGTAGGTCAAGGAATACTTCCATTATATGAGAGCATGATAAAGGTCTTGCCATTAATATTCCTTCGAACCTTTTGGATAGTCAGGTCATAGGTATCTCCATCTTTCAGATTGACGACTTCTGTTGGTTGTACATCAGTTGTCGTTTCATCATCCACGAGTACGAGTTCATTCAAGTCTTTCCCATCCGTAGATGAAGAATTATTCGTCATCATATGATCTCCACCCATCATGTATGACATAAGTCGTGAAGAATACGAAGCCCCCTGGAATATCCCAAGGAGAAATACAATCACAATAATAAGGAAAAGAACAAGAAAAACATATGTTCCACTTTTCCAGTTACACCAACTAGATTCACATCACTTGGAGTCAGAACAACATGCATGGTTAGTGCATTCACAGGGATCGCATCTGCAATCCTCACAGGTACAAGAATTGGATTTCATAAAAATAAAAAGTTAAGAATTATTTGAATGCTTTAAGTCTGAGACTATTGGTCACGACGCTCACACTACTTGCTGCCATCGCGAGTCCAGCGAAGATAGGGTTGAGGAGGAATGGATAAAAAAGTCCTGCTGCAAGAGGGATACCGACAATATTGTAGATAAATGCCCAGAAGAGATTCTGTTTGATCGTTCGCATAGTTCGCTTCGAGAGCTTGATTGCGAGAAGAATCTTGCTGATATCTCCGGCAAGGAGCGTGATATCTGCCGTCTCGATCGCAACATCCGTACCAGTTCCCATCGCGATACCGACATCAGCACGGGCGAGTGCAGGAGCATCATTGACCCCATCACCACACATTGCTACTTTTTCTCCTGATATCTGGAGTGATCGGATTACTGCTTCTTTCTCATGGGGGAGTACCTGCGCTCGTACATCATCGATTCCAACGAGCGAAGCAATATATTCAGCTGTTTGTTGGTTATCTCCAGTGAGCATCACCGTCTTGATGCCGAGACTCCTGAGTCCAGATACTATGTCTTTTGCATTATCTTTGATAGTATCTGCAATACCAAAAACAGAAACTTCAGATATAGGAGCTCATTTTTTCGCAAGAAAAATCGGTGTTTTTCCTTCTTTCGTGAGTGTCAGTATTTTCTTCGTATCTATCTGTATTCACTCTTCTTGCATCAGGGTGATATTCCCAGCGAACCACTTCTCACCGTCGATACTACCCTCTACTCACTTTCCTTCCCGCATCATGAATTCACTTACAGGCAAGAGTCGTATATTTTCTTCTTGGGACTTTTCGACAATCGCAGTAGCAAGTGGATGTTCTGATTGTTTCTCGAGACTTGCAAGAATCTGAAGATTGGAAGATCGATTGTCTCCAATATAATCTACAAGTTCTGGCTTTCCTTTAGTAATAGTTCCTGTTTTATCGAAGACAACCGTTGTAACTGTTGAGAGTTTCTGGAGGCTCTCTGCATTTTTGATAAGGATTCCTTTCTCAGCTCATTTCCCAACACCGACGATGATCGCTGTTGGAGTAGCAAGTCCGAGCGCACATGGACAGGCGATGATGAGGATACTGACAAAGGCGATGATACCTGCCACCATATTCCCTAGGATAATCCATACAAGGAGACTTGCAATAGCAAGAGCAAGAACAATTGGGACAAATACAGATGATATCTGATCAGCAAGCTTCTGTATGGGAGCCTTCGAACCTTGTGCATCTTGTACCATAGTGATGATATGGGCGAGCATACTGTCAGCTCCGAGTGAAGTGGCACGGATTTTGAGAAATCCTTGCTTATTCATCGTTCCTCCGATTACCTTCTCACCTTCTCACTTATCGACCGGGAGCGACTCACCTGTAATCATTGATTCGTCGATACTACTTGAGCCACTTATGATGAGTCCATCGACAGGTATCTTGGATCCTGGTTTTACGAGGATGATATCTTCATGTCGAACTTGTTCGATTGGGATCTCGATCTCCTGACCATCACGTTCGATGAGTGCTGTTTTTGCTTGGAGCGAGAGGAGTTTTTCGATTGCTTCGCCTGTCTGGAGCTTGGACTTGGTCTCAAGATATTTCCCATAATAGATGAATCCGATTACCACAATCACTACATCATAGTAGTGCATACTTGTATCGATATATGGCCCGAGCGGTCACTCAAATGCTGTCACAACAAAACTATAGATAAATCCTGTGAATGTTCCGAGTCCGATGAGTGTCTCCATATTGGCAACACCTGTTCTGAGGAATCTCCAGAGTGCGACGATATAGTGTCTCCCGATGACGAAGAGGGTATATGTTGCCATTACTGGAAACAGATGGTGAAAAAATCCAGATACCCATTCTTCCATTGGTGGAATAAATCCTTTTATTCCACCAATGTCCCATATCATGAAGATGAAACTGATGAAGATAAAAGGAAGTACAATATGAATATTCTTTCTCATGTTTTGTATTTCCAAGAGTTTTTCTCACTTGGATTCATGGATTCCGAGATGGGCACTATGGTCTTCTGGAGACATTGTCGCATGATCCATATGGCTCACCTCAGTATCTACGAGCTCATACCCGAGAGGTTGTATTCGTGCCTGCATGGTAGCAAGTTGTACTTTTTCTGCATCAAAAACTACTTTTGCGGTTTCAGTGGCAAAATTTACTTCACAAGATTCTACCCCAGGAGTTTTCGAGAGTGTTTTTTCGATATGGTGTGCACAACTCGCACAACTCATACCTTTGATTGCATAGTTTTTTTGCATGATAATAATAGTTAATTGTTAAGGTTGGAGAATGATAAAATATGAAATTTCTCAAAATCCTTATGGTGTTCCTCAGATTCATTTTTTCCAGATACTGATGCCATTTGTTTTTTCCCCAACAGCAATAGTATTAGTAATGGTATCTGTAGTTGTATCTATTACTGATATCGTATCTGAGAGAAGATTGGTGACATAGACTTTCTTTCCATCATGACTCACAACAACTCCATGAGGAGCTTGCCCGCCAGTATAACTCTTCACCACCTGCAGAGAAGCAATATCGATCTCGTATATCTGATTGCTCGTTGGTTCGTCGAAATAAAATCCCTGATCTGCAACATAGAGAGACTGACTATCAGGAGTTGGATAGAGCTGGATTGGTCACTTTGCTCCATCTGGAAGACGGACGGTATCAAGCTTTTTTGTACTGAGATCATATCGAGCAATACTCTTCGTTCCGTAGAGGGATCCGAATACATATCTTCCATCTGGTGTCACTGCTACCTGAACAACCTTATCGGAAGTCCGAACGAGTTCGAGAGCAGAGGTTTCAGTATTCATGATACCAATTGCTTTCTCTCCAATCATGGCAATAAGGAGATTTTTCCCATCTGGTGTGAGACGGATTCCATGCGGTAGTGAGTCTTCTGGGAGCTTCACCTTTCTGAGAATACTACCATTCTGTATATTTACCACGAATACGATACTATGTTCTTGTGAAGCAACATATGCAAGTGTATCCTCTGCATCGATGACCACATGAGCAAGATGCATACCAATACCAAGAGGAATACGCTCAGTAATAGTATCTGTTGCTGGATCAATTAGGATAAGTTCATCATTATTGACGCCTTCTTCTCCGTGAGAATCTTCGTCTTCCATGATATTCGCTGTCACTGCAATAATTGTTCCCTTGGGTCCAACCTGTACATTGTGTGCTGTATAGGTGAGGAATTTGCCATAGAATTGTCGAGAGAGACTAATATTCTTCATAAGTTTCTCTGTTTTCGCATCGACAACACTCACACTGCCATCTCACTCATTGGCTGTATAGATTTTTTCATTACTCTCTATTGGTTTTTGTATAGTATTTTCGAATGAGAGGTATATATTGCCTCATTGCCAGGTGACAACACTCCAGAGGAGTCAAGCAAAAGAAAGCACGCCGATACTGGAATATAGTATAGATTTTTTCATAATTTTTGTGTAAGAAAGTAAGCTACTGAATCACAATCTGACCTTGTCCCATACCCATTGCTCAACATACGAGGCGAATTTTTTGAGGTTTTGTACCATCGATAGAGAAGGTGAATATCTCTCACTTTTTGATATATTGTTCTCGTCCACCTGGGAGAATTACTGAATAAAAACACCCAAGTCCATCAGAAGTTGGTGTGACGGTAATATGATAGTTTTTTCACTTTGCAAGTGTAAGTGTTTTGGGAGCAAAACCATAGCCATCATGACCCCACGATACTTCTTCCGTTGATATGCTCATATTGGTAGGAGTTTCAGTGTTTTCACTTGGACTTGTATCTGTGACCTTGATTTGATTCGCTGGAGCTGAGAGATTCGAAGCTTGGATGATATTCCATCCATTCGTCGCTGTGAATACTCCGAATACCAGAAGGAGTGATGCAATGAACGGATTCATGATTTTGAGTTTGTCTTTTATATACTCTGTTCCGAGCCCGAGCGTGTAGAGTACTGGGAAAGTCCCAAGCGCAAATGCCCCCATTACGAGCGCACCCTGCCATGGATTCCCTGATTCGATTGCAAAGAGCATCATACCCTGTGTAAAACCACATGGAAGAAGGAATGTGAGTGCCCCAACCCATGGTGCATACTTTGGATTTTTGAGTTTTGTGATATTTTTCGAGAGTCCCATAGGAAGATGGAATCCCCATCGAGATATATTCGGAACGAGTCCGAGGAGCTGAATCCCGAGATACGCAAGCACGAATCCAACGAATATACTCAAGAGTCCATTGAAATATATTGAGCCCGAGAAGCTTTTCCCAATCATTCCGAGAACAAAACCTCAGATGATGAAAGTGATGATTCGCCCCATATGGAAGCGAAGTTGTGTTTTCCATCCATTTGTTTTGTCGACAATCGATTCTGTATATCCTACAACGATTCATCCTGTTACAGCAAGGCATGTTGATATAGATGCAACGAGCCCAACAAAAAAGGCAACGGTGAATCAGAGTTTTTCGTATGATGGGAGGAGTCGAGATATATCCATCTGGAAGAGGAGATAGAGAAGTACTCCAGCAAGAAGAAGCCAGGATATAGTACGACCCCACGCAATGTTTTTTGTAATTCAGTGACTTCACTCATTATGGAGAGTATATCCTGCTTGGTGGATTGCATCTTGTATACTTTCCTCAGGGATATCTTTGGAGCACACAATAGAGAGTTTTCCAGTTTTACTTGAGATACTCTCAACATGACATCCATCGATTTCTTCTATCGCATCTCGTACCATAATCTCACAGGATTTGCAGTGCATACCCGCAACCTGAAGGAGTTTTTTTGTAACCATATATCGAATAATTAAATAAATAAAATACCTAAAAAGAAAAAGTACACACAAAATATGCCTCCATTTCTTAGAAGAGGGTAATTATTAGTTTAATTTTTTGATAGATGAACCTACAAGAGATATATATTCCCCTGGGTCTGGTGGAGCATTGGATCGATAGAGGGCATTGATTGTTATGTTAATATTTCCTTTTAGAGTATCTCCTAGAGGATACCGCTCAAGAGAAACAACCATGAGAGCATCTTTCAGTGACAGAGGTGTATTAATATTTTTCTCCATTGAACTCTCGGAAGTATCTGGACAACAATCAAGTGTTCAATGAGCATTTCCTGTTGCTCCTATTGTAGGATGATTATCTTCATGTGTATCCATAGATAACATCTCTCACTGGTGATGACTCATAGATACATCCACATATCCTGCAAAAACCATCCCACAATTGGGAAGGGTCATGAGGAGCGTGAGGATGAGAGAGAGAAGGTATTTCATTTGGGTGATGGTAGTACGAAGAAGTTCGATGTTTTTCAGAAATCTTGCTTATTTTCTTGTTGCAATATCCCAAGTCCGAACCAATTCTTCGATAAAATCTTCTTTCTCCTTTCATTCACTAGAAAGAGCTTTTGTTCCACAACAAGAGAGATGGTTCTTGAGGAGTTCTCGATTGGCACTCTGTAACAATCCCATAGACGCATTGATCTGATGGGCGACATCAGCACAATATACATTGTCATCGATCATCTTCTGAACTTTGGTAAGTGTTCCTATTGCTTTCTTGATATTGAGTTGGATTTTATCTTTTGATACTATCATAATATTATGTATTTAGCATATACCTAACCATAGGGTATGGTTGTAATTATATGCAGAAAAATATAAAATCAAGAGGGAAGTTTACATTTTCTAAAAATCATCCTCATCCGTGAGATATGAAGTGTGTATGTGGTTATATCTGTTACGGAAACTCATGAATTTAAAATTGATTTCATCACCTCTATCACTATAATCCGCGCATCCGAACTACAATTCGCATATATATCTATTACATTGCAAGTAACTATGACATCACAACTCAATGCTCGTCACAAGCCCCGCTACGAGCTCCTCACATTCTACAAGTTCGTCGACATACCAGAGTCCGAACTCGATGCTCTCGCTCAGGAGCATCTCGACTTCTGCCGAGATATTGGACTCAAGGGACGAGTATATATCGGAACTGAGGGTATCAGTTCGACTGTTACAGGCAATCTTGGTCAGTGTCGCGCGTATCGATCTTTTCTTCAGGAATCACCATACTTCAGAGATATCCCAGATATCGATACCAAGGCAACTCCTGTTGATGGTCATGAGTTCCCACGTATGAGTGTCAAGATCCGCAATGAGATCGTCGCTCTCGGAGTCAAGGTCACAGCTGATGAGGTCCAGAAGTACCACAAAGAAGTCACTCCAGAAGAATTCAAATCCATACTTGAGTCAGATAAAAAAGACGACTACCTCATCCTCGATATGCGCAATGACTACGAGTATCGTCTCGGTCACTTCAAGAACGCCATCCCTGCAGGAACTGTGAACTTCCGCGAAGTACCGAAACTCCTCGAGAAGTACGGAGAGCAAGCCAAGTGAAAGAAAATCATCTGGTACTGTACTGGTGGCATCCGCTGTGAGAAGGCTGCTGTCCTAGGCAATCAACTCGGTGGTACAGAATTCTATTCGATTCAGGGAGGTGTCGTGAAGTATGTGAATCAGTATAACGACGGGAACTGGCTGGGTAATCTCTATACGTTCGACGGACGAGTATCGACTCAGGTTGGAGATGAGGCGACCCATACAACGATAGGGAAGTGTCTCTATACAGATGAACTCACGGACAACTGTGAGAACTGTCGCTATCCGAACTGCAATGCTCGACTCATCGCTACACAAAAATCTTACCGCAAGCATCTCGGATTCTGCTCTCGTGAGTGCTATGATAGTGCTCGTCAGGATGGATACGTGAAGAACGTTGATTGGGACAAGTTCGACTACAAGGCAACTCGTACTCTCGCAGATGGTATCGCTCAGATACAGAAGCATCTCGACTCCAAGCTCGCAAAAGTCGAGTGGAGACATGAGAAGAGTCAGAAGGAAGAGGATATAGTGGAGTGCTAAGTATTATATAGAAAAATCCCCGCCGATATGGAGGGGATTTTTCTTATTTTCATGAGTTAGGAACAATGTCTTCTAATGTATGTCACTGCGCGTGTCTTTCTATAATTCTTGTAATTATTGCTTCAACATTTGCATTGTTATAAGAGATATGTGTCGTTTTTCCTTTGGTTGTAATGGTTATTTGTTGGAGTCCAGATGAGTTTGTATAGAGTTTTATGTCTAGAGAGTAGCTACCTTTTATAAATGTAAGGGTTTCTCACTTTTCAAGTGCTTCTCTCATCCTTGTTTTTAAGTCTTTGGTAGTCTTTTCTGTAAGTGCTGTTGAACCAATTCAGCTAAGTAGTAATCCTCCAAGAAGAATCGAGAAATTTCCAGGAAATCACATAAGCTTATCGAAAGTACTATCGATAACTTTCCCATCTCTAGTAACCGTACTAATTAATGCCTCATTCGGATCTCAGCGATATGCTCCGCCATCAGATTCATCAGTTTTTTCTAGTCATGTCATATGTGTCAATAGAGTAGTAGCATTACCATCTCAATCTCACTTAGTCATATTTGCTATTGCATAAGGAATGGATGAGGTCGAAAGTATCCCTCATCAAACTACACTTAATCCAGATAGAATTATAGACAAACGATCTCTAAGGTTATGAATCTTAGAAAATCTTACTTTGTTGGGAATTATTGCATCTAAGGCGAGTGGAGTATTTACTCGTGCTTGTGGTGTCTGAAGAGTCATAAGATAAATTTAGGAATATTAATTTTATGGTATAATAACATATTTTAAAGTAATAACAAGTTTATTTGGATTTTATAGATTTTGATTACTTTTGTTTACTATTGTCAAAAAATTAGGGAATATCCTTCGTTTCTCAGAATAACAGAAAAGCTGGATTGCTTCATTCCTCGCAATAACAAAAAAGACTAAGACTTTATTCTTAGTCTTTTTTCATCTTGACTTTTCATATTTTTTCATATAATCCTGTCATTCACTCACTGAAAACCTCTGATTTTGTTACTCTTTTTCTGTGAGTTTTTCCGTTAATCTTGCGCTCTTTTCTATCACCTCGCCTTCTTGTCATGGAGCGAGTGAGCCCTAGATATTGCGGAAAGTTGAAGTTTTCCATTTTCTAACATCTACTTTCCATGGCAAAAGCAAAAGAAACGAAGGTTTCTTCCGTCACACCTCAGACATCTGGTCTTGGGGAGATTTATAGTGACCAAGGAAGATACTACTTCACGGACGACCGCACAATTCTCGATCTTCCAGGGCTTATCGAGGTACAACTCGATAGTTATGCTGACTTCTTGAAGGTCAAGCTCGACAAGGCTTTTAACGAAGTATTCCCAATCGAGGACTTCTCAGGCGAGAAGATAGCAATCTACTACAAGAACTACTCACTCGAGGAACCAAAATACTCGATGACAGACTGTAAGCGTAAGAATCTCAACTACGAAGCACCACTTAAGGCTCGCTTCGAGATGCTCAACAAGCAGACAGGTGAGATCAAGGAACAAGACGTATACCTCGGTGGTATCCCTCTCATGACTGAGATGGGAACATTCGTCGTCAATGGTATCGAGCGTGTGATCGTCAACCAGATTATCCGTTCGACTGGTATGTTCTTTACTCCAGATCAGAAGAATCCAGGACTTTTTGCGATGAAGATCATCCCTCAACGCGGAAGCTGGTTCGAGATCGAGATCGAAAAACGTGGAGTTATCAACGTCAAGATTGATAAGAAGAGAAAGATCCCTGTATCAGTACTTCTTCGTGCTTGGGGATACGAGTCTGATGCTGATATCCTCAACATGTTCCAAGGTGAAGATGAGTGGATTACCAAGCATATCGCTCCAACTCTTGAGAAGGACAAGACAAAAACTCGCATGGAAGCACTCTATGCTATCTACAAGCTTCTCCGTCCAGGAGATCTCGGTACTGATGAGCGCGTTGAGCAACTTTTTCAGGCAACATTCTATGATCCTAAGAAGTTCGAACTCGGTGCAGTTGCACGTATCAAGACGAACCGCAAGCTCTCAAAAAAATTCGCTGAACACAAGAGTGCAGTAGATACTCCAGAATCTGAGTTATTCCTCATTGCGCAGGACTTCCTCTACGGTCTCAAGTACCTCCTCTCTCTCTGTGATGAGCGTCCAGGATACTATATCGATGACATCGATCATCTTGAGAATCGTCGTGTTCGCTCTGTAGGTGAGCTTGTCTACGACAAGGTCAAGGTTGGTCTCGCTCGTATGGAAAAGATTGCCAAGGATCGTATGACTATCATCGCTGACCTTGAAGATGCTGTTCCTGGAACATTTATCAACTCTCGTCCGATGATTGCTGTGATGCGTGAGTTCTTCGGTACGAACCAACTCTCACAGTTCATGGATCAGTCCAATCCACTCTCAGAACTCTCTCATAAGCGTCGTGTTACAGCGCTCGGTGTCGGAGGTCTCACTCGTGAGCGTGCGTCGTTCGAAGTTCGTGATGTACATCCTACACAATATGGACGTATCTGTCCGATTGCGACACCGGAAGGACCGAACATCGGTCTCGTTCTCCACTTCTCTTCTTATGCTCGTGTTGATAAGTATGGATTCATCACGACTCCATTCCGCAAGGTATTCCACGAAGTAAAAGTAGACGAAAAAGAACTTGTAAATCGTATTACTCTCGATCAGATTGTAGATGCAAAGGGGAAGGTAATCGTTCCTGAAAAGACACTTATCACCCCAGAACTCGCGAAGGATATCGTCAAAAATATCAAGACTGAGACTATCGAAGTTCGTGGATTCCTCAAGACAGACTACCAATACTTCGATGCCAATGAAGAACGTGATCTCGTTATCGCTGAAGCAAATACCAAGACTGACGAATTCGGGAACTTTACTGAAACTCGTCTCTCTGCTCGTAAGGCATCAGAAGCAACAGTTGCATATGTTCGTGAAGTGACTCATATCGATATCTCTCCAAAACAAGTGATGAGTGAGACAACAACACTTATCCCATTTTTGGAACATGATGATGCAACTCGTGCCGAGATGGGAACGAACATGATGCGTCAGGCAGTACCTCTCGTGCGAGCTGAGGCTCCAGTCGTTGGTACAGGTATGGAGCGTGTCATCGGTGAGGGTTCAGGATACGTGGTGAAGGCAGAAGAAGATGGTGCAATCATCGGTGTCGATGCCAAGCATATCTCTGTTCTCTACGACAATGGTAAGAAGCAGACATATCCACTCCGCACGTTCGAACGTTCGAATCATGATATGATTATCCACCAGTGGGCTCGTGTCCACACAGGAGACAAGATTATAAAAGGTCAGATACTCGCTGATGGTCAGTCTATCGACAATGGTGAACTCGCAGTAGGACGCAATCTCCGTGTAGCATATATGCCATGGGAAGGATACAACTATGAAGATGCGATTATCATCTCTGAGAAGGTGATGGAAAAAGATTACTTCACATCAGTCCATATCAACGAATATACTATGGATGTTCGTGAGACCAAGCTTGGGCCTGAGCAGATTACCAATGACATCCCGAATGTCTCGACAACCAAGCTCGCAGACCTCGATGAAAATGGTATTGTCCGTACTGGTGCCTATGTCCGTGCAGGTGATATCCTCGTCGGTAAGGTCACCCCGAAGGGTGAAGTGGAACTCTCTCCAGAAGAGCGCCTCCTCCGAGCTATCTTCGGTGACAAGAGTAAGGACGTGAAGGACTCATCGCTCATCCTCCCATCTGGATCAGGTGGTAAGGTTATCGGAACACACGTTCTCCGTCGTGAAGAAGGAGACAATCTCCCAACAGGAGTATTCCTCCAGGTCAAGGTCTACATCGCTCAGACTCGCAAAATCGAAGTCGGTGATAAGATGGCAGGACGCCACGGAAACAAGGGTATCGTCTCTCGTATCGTCCCAATCGAGGATATGCCATTCGACAAGGATGGAGTTCCAGTAGATATCATCCTCAATCCACTTGGTGTCATCTCACGTATGAACATCGGACAAGTTCTCGAGACGCATCTTGGTGGTGCAGCTCAGAAGCTCGGTATCAAGGTGGCAACTCCGATTCTCAATGGTCTCACAACAGACCAGATATCAGAACTCATGGAGAAGGCAGGACTCCCAGCAGATGGTAAAATCCAACTCTTCAACGGTAAGACTGGTGAACCATTCAAGGAGCGTACGATGGTCGGAGTCAAGTATATGCTCAAGCTCCACCACCTCGTAGAAGACAAGATCCATGCACGTTCGGTTGGTCCATACTCTATGGTAACACAACAGCCACTCGGAGGTAAGGCACAGAACGGATGACAGAGACTCGGAGAGATGGAAGTGTGGGCGCTTGAGGGTTATGGTGCAGCCAATATCCTCCAAGAGATGCTCACCGTGAAGTCTGATGATATCAACGGTCGTACACAGCTCTACGAAGCAGTGGTGAAGGGTAAAAAAATCCGCCGTCCAAATGTTCCAGAATCATTCAACGTACTCCTCCGTGAACTCCAGGCACTCAATCTCAACATCGATCTCCTCGCAGAGGATGAGGTGACAGACCTCGAGAACATGATGAAGGCTCGCTACGCTGAGCTCGAGAAGCTCGAAGGACAATTCGATGTCGAAGTCGATGTTCCAGAAGCAGAGGTTACTGATGCAGATGCTCCAGTGACAACCAGTATTGTCGAAGATGATAAGGAATAAGCTATACTCAAAACATCCCGCCACTTCCTTCGTATGGTTTTATCCAAGAGAAAGAGAAACACAGTTTTTCTCTCATGAACTCTTCACTATCGTGATACGAAGGGCTAGAGTGAATTTGGTTTCTATAACCTAAATTCTAATCACTAATCCCTAAGACCTATGTTCCCAATGACAAAAGATCTTGAAAATTTTCTCAATGACAAGATCACTGACTACTCTCAAATCGGAAAACATGCCGGAAAGCGCGATATAACAGTCGGAAAGAACCTCGATAATCTCGCGGCCATCTCCGTTGGTCTTGCTTCTCGTGATGATGTCCGTGGCCTCTCTTATGGTGAAGTTCTCATCTCTGAGACCATCAACTACCGTACTCAACGTCCTGAACGTGGATGACTCTTCTGTGAGCAGATTTTTGGTCCTCGCAAGAACTACGAGTGTGCGTGTGGTAAGTACAAGCGTATCCGCTATAAGGGTGTTGTCTGTGAACGTTGTGGCGTAGAAGTCACTACCTCTCAGGTTCGCCGCCAGCGTACTGGTCATATCGAACTCGCTGCTCCAGTTGCACATATCTGGTACCTCAAATCAGTACCATCTCGTATTGGTCTCATGCTCGATATCTCAGTGAAGAAACTTGAGCAAGTTATCTACTTTGCTTCGTATATCGTTACTGACGTATTCGAAGACAAGCGTGATGAGGCAATTGCAGAACTCGAAAATGCATATAAGAATCAGAAGATCAACGTCCAACGCGATCTCCAGCAGACGATGAACGATCTCCAGCTCAAGCTCGATGCGAAGGAAATCAGTAAAAAAGAATTCCATGAACTCGAGATGATGCATACATCAAAAATTGATGAGCTCGATACAGAGTACAACAAGCTCAAAGATCTCCTCAAGTCACTTCGTGAAGCGGAGGTTATCGGAGAACTCGATTATCGTATCCTCTACGAGAAGTTCCCTCATGTATTCAAGGGTGGTACAGGTGCTGAGTATCTCAAGCTCCTCCTCGAGCGTGTAGATCTCCGTGCTTTTATCGAACGTGAACAAGTAGAGCTCAAGACTTCTCCGAAGTCCAAGCACAAGAAGATCCTCCAGAAGCTCAAGCTCGCATCTTCACTCTTCAAGTCTGGTCAACGTCCTGAGAATTTTATCCTCTCGGCTCTCCAGATCCTCCCTCCAGATCTCCGTCCGATGATCCAACTTGATGGTGGACGTTTTGCTTCGTCAGATCTCAACGACCTCTATCGTCGTGTTATCAATCGTAACAACCGTCTCCGCAAGCTCTCTGAGCTCGGTGCTCCAGAGGTTATCCTCAAGAACGAGAAGCGTATGCTCCAAGAAGCAGTAGATACACTTATCTCTGGTGATGTCCGTTCGAACCGTCCAGGTTACACAACAGCAACAAAAAAGAAACTCAAGTCACTCTCTGATATCCTCAAGGGTAAGCAGGGTCGCTTCCGTCAGAACCTCCTCGGTAAGCGTGTTGACTACTCTGGTCGTTCGGTTATCGTCGTAGGTCCTAACCTCGAGATGAACGAGTGTGGTCTTCCAAAGTCTATGGCACTCACACTCTTCAAGCCGTTCGTTATCGGACGTCTTATCGAGACTGAGCAAGCATACAATGTGAAGCATGCAGAGAAGACAATCGAAGAAAAAACAAAAGAAGTCTGGGATGCACTCGATGAAGTCATCGAAGGAAAATATGTTCTCCTCAACCGTGCTCCAACACTTCACCGTCTTGGTATCCAGGCATTCCGTCCTGTTCTCATCGATGGTAAGGCAATCCGTCTCCACCCACTCTGTTGTACTGCGTTCAACGCGGACTTCGATGGAGATCAGATGGCGGTACATCTCCCTCTCACGATGGAGGCTCAGAACGAGGCATCATCACTCATGGTGACTTCGAAGAACATGCTCAATCCATCCAATGGTGAACCAATCGTTATGCCATCACAGGATATGATCCTTGGATGTTATTACCTCACGAAGATGGATGCTGGAGAAGCTCGTCTCGCCTTCGCCTCTGGTGAAGATGCACTCGCTGCATATGAGAACAATGTTATCACTCTCCATACTCCTATCAAGCTCCGTGTCGAAGGCAAGCTCCTCGATACAACATACGGACGATTCCTCTTCAATGAGGTTCTCCCACTTGAGCTCCGGTTCGTGAATGAAACAGTTGGTAAAAATGGCGCAAAGAAGATCCTTTCTCGTGCATTTGATGTCCTCGGTGGTGAACCAACAGCGTTCCTTGCCAATGATATCAAGGCTCTCGGATTCAAGTATGCAACTCTCTCAGGACTTACGGTATCAGCTTTTGATATGCATATCCCTGAGGAGAAGTACGAGTTCGTCGGAGAAGGTGAAGACAAAATCAAAGAAATCGGAAAGGCGTTCTGGAACGGTCTTGTGAATGAAAATGAGCGTTATACTCAGTCACTCCAGGTCTGGTCAGCAGTCAAAACACGTATCGAAAAGGAGATGAAAAAGAACTTTGATCCGTCAAATCCAATTTTTAACCTCGTAGATTCTGGTGCCCGTGGTAACTGGGGTAACGTAACTCAGCTCTGTGGTATGAAGGGTCTCGTAGTATCGCCAACTGGTAAGACTATCGAACTCCCAATCAAGTCTAACCTCAAGGAAGGATTTACTACTCTCGAATACTTTATCGCGACGCACGGATGACGTAAGGGTAAGGCAGATACGGCCCTCAAGACCGCTCAGTCAGGATACCTCACTCGTCGTCTCGTTGATGCTGCTCAGAATATTCTCGTTCGCGAACATGATTGTGGTACGCTCTATGCAGAAGCATTCGATCGTGATGAGAACAAGACACTCTTCGGTGATACATTTGAGAACAAGATTTTTGGTAAGTTTACGAGTGCTGATGTCCTCGATGAAAATGGAAAAGAAGTTGTACCAGCAGGAACACTTATTACAAAAGAAATCCTCCGTACTATCCTCGAGTCCAGTGCCAAGAAGGTATCCGTTCGTTCAGTACTTACTTGTGAATGTGAAGAAGGTGTATGTCAGAAGTGTTACGGTCTTGACCTCGCTACTTCGAACATCGTGACTATCGGTACTCCAGTTGGTATCATCGCCGCTCAGTCGATCGGTGAACCAGGTACTCAGTTGACGATGCGTACATTCCACTCGGGTTGAGTTGCCAAGGAAGGAGGAGATATCACTGCGGGTCTCTCTCGTGTTGAAGAACTCTTCGAAGCACGCAATCCAAAGTATCTCGCTGAGATTGCTCCATTCGCCGGAAAGGTGACATCTATCGAGTCAGAAGGAAGTACAGTCCATCTCGACATCGAGGCTCTCGAAAAGCAAGTTCGTGAATACTATATTACGGATGAGACAATGAAGCTCACAGTTGCCAAGGGTGATACAGTTGAAGTCAAGCAGATTATCGGAAAATCAAAAGAAACAAAACAAAAGATCCAAACAACTCATGCAGGTCGTGTAACGAAGATAACAGCAGATGTTGTGACTATCGAAGATCTCATACCTGAACAGGTTGCATACGAGGTTCCAGCAGGTCGCAATATCCTCGTCAAGGAAGGTGATACAGTAAAAATCGGTACCAAGCTCACAGAAGGACATATCAATATCCAATCTCTTATGGACGTTGCTGGTATCCTTGCAACAGAGCTCTATATCGTCAACGATATCAAGGAGATCTACTCTTCACAGGGTCAGACGGTGAACGCAAAACATATCGAAGTTATCGTTCGTCAGATGTTCTCGAAGATCAAGATTACCAATGCTGGTGATAGTTCATTCTTCCCTGGTGATATCGTCGATGTGATCCGCTTCCGCAAGGAAAACCGTGAGCTCGCAAAAACTGGTCTCGATGAAGCAATTGGTGTGGAGCTCCTCCTTGGTCTCACGAAGATCTCACTCTTCACGGATTCTTGGCTCTCTGCAGCATCGTTCCAGGAGACAGTTCGTGTACTCGTTGATGCATCAACATCACGCAAGATCGACTACCTCGATGGTCTCAAGGAAAACGTAATCATCGGACGCCTCATCCCAACACTTCAATACTTCGAGAACAACCGCGATGTCGGTGAATTCTTCGCTCATGCAAGTGATGGTGATGGTAGTGTCGTAGAAGAATACAATGAACTTGAGATTACTACTTCGAGTACGAGTCTCGTGTAATTCATTTTTGGTTTAAGCTTTAATAAAAATCCCTTCGGTCAGGAAGGGATTTTTTGCTTTTTTAAGCGTGTTATGGTAGCATGAGTCTATGCACAGAAGTATCTCCCGTACCAACCATCTCCTCCTCATACTCTTTATTGTTATCAATCTCACATTGATAACTTTTCTTGCGTACTTTGCTCCTCGGTCACAGGTAGGACTTTTTCTTATTGGTGTGACTTTCTTGAACTTCCTCATGTTCACGGCATATTGGATTATCAATGCTCGATACTGGAAGGAACACGAGCGACTTCTTCGGTATTTTTCATCTTTTATCCGAGATAAGAAAGATCCTGAAACTATACCACAGACAGAGGAATTCGATGAAAATGCACAGTTTCTCTCACTGTTCAAGCGTACATATGTAGAACACAAGCTCCTCAAGAAGGATTATACAGACTTCAAAAAGGTATTCGATATGTTCATCCCGCAGGAGATACATGCCAAGATAGGATTCCGTGGCTACGAGAAGATAGTCCTCGGAACGGCAGAACGCAAGCGTCTCACGATCATGTTCCTCGATATCATGAAGTTCACGACTGTGAGTGAGTCCATCGCTGATCCATATCGTGCACTCCTCCTTCTCAATATCTACTTTGATGGAATTGGTGAGATCATCTACAGCCATCATGGCTATATCGACAAGTATCTCGGAGATGGTATCCTCGCCATATTCGACGATGAGCATACAGACGATGCGGTTCATGCGGCTATCGAGATACAAGAATTTATCAAAAAATTCCAGATATCAACGGTCGGACGATATATCGACATCGGAATCGGTATCAACACAGGAAGTGTCATCATGGGAACCATCGGAACCAAGCGTCGTATGGATGCAACAGTCATCGGTGATGTGGTCAATATTGCCTCTCGACTTGAGTCTCTCACACGTGAACACGACCAACATATCATCATCTCCGCAGATACCTATGAGTCACTCATACACCGAGAACTCTTCTCATTCCATGATCTTGGTGAGACCGAACTCAAGGGCAAAAAACAACAATTAAAAATATATGGAGTTGATAACTTTGAAAAAGTAGAACTTCCAGAATAGAGAAATCCCCTCAACTTAGAGGGGATTTTATTTTGCAAAAATATCTTTTTCTCTACAATATCCCTATGACAGTCAATATCCATCCATCTTGGTACGCCGCACTCTCAGAAGAATTCACACAACTCTATTGGCCAGCCCTGACCGAGTTCGTAAAAAGCGAATATTCGCAAAAACGATGTTTCCCAGAAGGGAAAAACATATTTCGAGCATTCGATACCACGCCATTTGATACAGTGAAGGTTGTGATATTGGGACAAGATCCATATCATACTGCGGGTGCTGCTATGGGATTATCTTTTTCAATCCCTGATGGTACCAAGGCGCAACCGAGTCTCAAGAACATCTTCAAAGAACTCGAATCAGACACCTGAGGCAAACGCACTAAGACTGACCTCACAGACTGGGCAGAGCAGGGAGTCCTCCTCCTCAATGCTGTTCTCACTGTTCGCGAGTGAGAGCCTGCGAGTCACCAGAAGATGGGTTGGGAGAACTTCACAGATGCAGCGATACTAGCACTCTCACAAAAAAGAGAATGAATTGTATTCATCCTCTGGGGGAATTATGCCATTGCGAAGAAGTCTCTCATCGATGCGAGCAAGCACCATATCATCACATCACCACATCCGAGCCCATTCTCTGCTCACAATTGATTCTTCGGTTCTAGACCGTTCACTCGGACGAATCAGTATCTCCAGGAGCAGGGGGGAGAGGAGATTGTGTGGGCGTAGTAGTGTAAGTGAATCGACTCAGAATTCAGTACAAGATAGCTAATTGATTCTTGGTATCAGCAGTGAGGATATCATATCCTTCCTCTTGGATTGATTTTGGAAGGTGCAGTGCATCAAGTATATAGTTACACCTATTGATGACTTCCACTGAAACTCACACTTCCTCTACTACTTCATTGAGTCATTCTACAATCTGGAAAAGAGCTGTTTCACTTTCCTTTAGACGGACAGTATCTCGCTCAAGCCAGAATTCTAGTTTTTTTTCTGGTGTAAGATCAGTACTGAATTTTTTTCAACGTATTATATCTCCAATAGACTCAATTATCACTCCTGGATTATACTTTCCTGTTGTGATGATTGTAGTTTCTGGAGCATCGCCATATACATAGGCACGCTCTATATTGCTAGGTCTCTTTGTAATCCTTTTTGCAGATCTGAGAATTGCATCCTTCTTCCATGCAATCAATCAGGCAATTACCAATGTTAGACCGAGTGCGGTACTTGCTTCAACTCAATTATTTTGTGCTGATTTGCTTACTTGAGGTTCTCATGCCTGCGCTATGGTTCAGACAGCTTCATTTGTAATCTTCTTGATTTTTGCACAGGCATCATTGCCAGACTCATCTAATACAGTAATATCGTCCCTATTACAGAGGAGAGTAAGTTCTTTTTTTGATGTAATCTCTGGAGGTGTATAGTATGCTGGGATGTCAGTTGTTGTCATATATTATTGCTTATACGTAAATACTGGCTTGAATGCGAGTCATCATGTAGGAATAAGTCACTTTGATTTTTGTATCTTGTTGTATTGGTCCATGACGACACTACCAGCAGGGTTGCCAGATTTATCGAGGTAATAGATGGTTCTAGAATTCTCTTTTATCTCATCCCAGAGATAGTATCACTTATCACCTTGTGGTATGAGCATAGTCTTTCCAGCGAGGTCAGTATATCAATATTCATTGCTCGGCGAGAGCCGAATAGCATCAAATAACTGCCTTATGCGTTCAGTCTCTTTTTTATCAAATGTGTTTTGTACAATACTATCAGGTTCTTTGGGTTTAACTGTTTTATTGGACTCATGTATTCTCACTTTTCAACTTACTTGTTTCTCGAGTTTGATTATGGCATCTGGTTGTACTGGTAAACTTACGGTTTTTTCTATCTCTTTGGCGAGAGCCATGATGGCTTCTCTATTTTTCCGATTGAGTTTTGCGAATTTAGCTTCAAGCTGAAGTCTATTGAATGATACCTCATCCTCTAATCCAGCACGAAAAAGCGCATGAGTAATTCATTCAGTTGCCTTTACGGTAATACCTTTTTCGGCTTCAGTCCTTATTTTTTGTATATCGAGGTCCATAAGTAGTATATTATTTTGTATATAGTATCATTTAATAAAACAAAGTCAATGTAATGTTGTCTTGCTTTTTTGTCACTTTCGTCGACAATAAGGGTATATTTTTTAACTTTTCTTCCCTTGAAAAAAACTGTAAAATCTCTCACCGCATGGTGGGACAACAATCTCCTTATCGGCGCACTCTCGATGCTTGTGATCCTCCTCGCTACAGAGCTCCTCTTCTCTGTGCCATCGAAGTGGTTCAATATGGGGTCAGAGCCCAAGATAGACATCGTCCGAGAGGTACCCAAGACCACTCTCCCTATAGATGAGACTCCTACTATGTGTACCAAGGAGTATGCGCCTGTCTGTGGTGAAGATGGCAAGACATATGGCAACAAGTGTATGGCTGATGCTGCCAAGATGACAGTTACTGCAGTAGGTGAGTGTAAGGAAGTATCTTCTGCATCATGAGACACAGAAGATACGCCGGTAGATGTGACACTTGAGGGTGAGACAGATACAGTACTTGATGTCACTCCACCAATAACAGATGCAGATTACACAGATACCAAAAAATATCACATCTACACCAATAACTCTGCAGGATACTCTATGGCGTTCCCGAGTTACTCTTGGTACTATGGATTCGGTGCACGAGATGGAGCGGTTCACTCTATGGCGATAGCACTCGATGAGGCTGGTATCGCGACTTTTGATGCTGCACCTGTACGTGTATGGTTCTACCGCACCAAGCCTGCGAATCCACCAAGTGACCAGAGTCTCACTCTCGAGAATGGTGTTATCTATGTCTCAGGGCAGACTGATGATCCCAAGATAGAGAAGATTATCACTGATATATTCGCCAGTGCGAAATAATTAAAAACTCCCAAGATGGGAGTTTTTATATCTTTTTGATTACAAGTACCTGATTCTCATATGCCACAGAACAGGTATCTCAGTTTTCGATTCAGAACTTTGTCCGCATGGCAATCACTGTAATCAAGTCAAATGAATCTATATTGATAGTTATCTGTCTTGTGACGAGATTGAGATTGGCATCGAACTGAAAGCTATCATTCGTTACTTTTCTGAGTTTTGCTGATGTTATCGTATAGAGTCACTTCTCATCGGGTCATAGTATACGAGCATCGTTGGGAAACTTATGGAGTTTCCCGTTGTAGCTCACTTGGGTCTGTTGGATAACCCTGTATATCCTCTCGATAGGTTGCTCTTCGAGTACTGAGGCTACTCGTTGGTGTGTGAGCGTACTACATCCTGTGAGCAATACCACTCATAGTGCTCCAGAGAATTGTCGACGAGATATGTTGCGAGGAGATAGTTCCATGGATTGGATTATACATATTATTGCTATCAGTCAATAGTTCTATTTTTCATCACTGACTCATACTCTGGCATCATCGCATATACGAGTCTCCAGAATGATGGTTGATGGTGCTTCTCTCTCAGGTGTGCGAGTTCGTGGACGATGACAGCATCGATGAAAAGTGGATGTTGTTCTAGATACTCAGCGAGTCTATAACTAAAACAGAGTCAGTTCTTGCCACTACAACTTCACCACCTGCGTTCTGACTTGGTGATCTTGATGCTCGTATACTTCGGCAGACTTGTTCATTCCCAGAGTTCTGGAACTCGATAGGTGAGATACTCTATAAGTTTTGTCTTCATCTCGCGGATCTCCGTTTCTGTATATTCTTTTTTTACTGCTTTCTGTTTTTTGTCCTCTGCTTTCTGGATATGTTTCTCTATCCATGACTTCTTCGCCTCGATAAAATCCTCGATGAGTCTCACTGAGAGTCGCATCGGAGCACGTGCGATGAGCTGTCACTCTCGGCCTATCTGTATCGAGAGTGTGCGACGGGATGATCTGATAAGTGTATAGTCCATCTAGAAAAATACATGTTCCACAAGTATCTTGGTTCCTATCCCAACGAGCACGAGTCCACCGATTATCTCTGCATTTTTTCAGATTTTTTCTCACCACTTCTTGCCGAACTCGAGACCGAGGAACGACGTGACAAAAGTGACACCACCGATACACAGAGCAGGGAGGAGTATATTGCTTGTTGTAGCTGTGAGAGATACTCCGACCGCAAGCGCATCGATACTTGTCGCGATGCCGAGGATGATGAGGGATTTCAATCCGAAGATGTTTTTGACTTGCTTGGTCTCGTCGTCTCACTTCCATCACTCGTATGCCATGTTGCCACCGATATAGAGGAGGAGTCCGAACGCTATCCAGTGGTCATATGCCTCGATAACTGATGCAAACATACTCGCAACCATGAATCCTATGATTGGCATCATCGCCTGAAAAAATCCAAAAGAAAACGCCATCTTCATGGCATCTTGGGTTCGGATTTTTTTCTCAGATATACCTGTACCGACCGATACAGCGAATGCATCGGCTGCAACTGAGAGTGCGAGGAGGAGTACGGTAATAAAGGTCACAAAAAGTAGGAAAGGATACTAAAATTATCTTCCTCGACCTGCGGCGCGTCCTGGACGTTGCTTGTTCGGAGGTGAGAATGTCGTCGCTCACTTGCCGAACTTGCTGCCTGCTGGAGGGCCGAATCGAGATACCTTCGGTGCTGTTGGAGGGATTCTCGTGATCTCCGTAGATTCTTCTGTGGTCTCCTCGTCTTGGAGGTCTTGGTCTGGAGTAGTCATATGGGGTATATTAGTTGGATGCGATTATAGAAAAATAGAGTATTTTTTCAAGTCCTTATTGTTTCTTGCGTCACTTTGCCTTGGCAACACGTCGTCCACCTGGGCCGTATTTGCTCGGTCACTGTGGTCAGACGGCTTTGGACTTTCGGGTTCGATACTTCTCTTCTCTTTCGAGTTCTTCTTCGTCGGCGAGATGTGGTGGGAGGGCAGGGCGGTGGGACATAATATTTAGGATAAAAAATCCCCTTGATTATGAGGATTTATGATAGAAAAGCAATTTTAATATGGCCTAAACTCGAGTTGTAATCCTCCTACTCTAGGAGAGTCATATACAAACTTCACTGGATACCGCTGTGTCTTATCTACCATGATGTGTACTCCTGTTCCATTTTCTATAGTTTCAAAGTAGTGTTGTATGTTGTCCACGCTTTGTAATGCTTGATAAGTCAGTTGCGGCCATGTACTAGATATACCCAGTTTTCCAGAGACAAGCTTTTTCTCTTTTTCTTCACTCGCTTGCAATATCTTGTAGGCTATATCTCATGGAGCTATAAAAGTATCCTTATCTATCTTGGAATCCTTGTAGTGAGTACTGTAGAACCATTCAAGATATCATGTTATGTGTGTATAAAATTCTGACTTTAGGGAACCTATTGCATGAATCTCTGTATACTTGGAGTCTTCTACTGGCTTGTTGTATGTGTGCTGGAGAGCCTCTTCACTCGGAATAAGGATTGTTATAGTTGTAAGTGTTCCAGTTGGTATTTTTATTCGTCTTTGAGTCTTATCATATTCATAGTTAAATCCAGGATTTTTCATCACCTGTTTTCTCAGCAGTTCTGACCCAAGGTTTGATGTAATTACTCTCCAGAATCATTTTTGTTCTTCGGGCAGTACTCATAATCCAATCTCTAGAACACGGGCTGAAGGCATAGACAATTGCAACTGAGAGATATTGAAATTCAATTTTTCTGGATTCCACTGAACATTCTTTTCTTTTTTATATCTTTTCAGGGCTTCTCTGAGTGCTGAGTCGAGCATAGGTATATATCTAACAGTCAACTCTGCTAGTTTCTCATTGTTTGCTTGTACGGATGATATTCTCATTTCTCGTACTACTTTTGTTGTTGGAGTTGTATCTTTAGATGTTTCTGTGCTTGAGATACTCTGTTCTCATTGTACCGGCTTTGTTGCAATTCCTTCCTTTTTATTCTTTGCTCGAGTCTTTGCTTGTAGCCACTCAGGAAACACTACTGAGAATCTCTGACAAAAATCTGATTGACTATGAATGTCGTATACCTCTCTCCATTTTGCTCATGCGGGTATGTTATCATTTGATCCTGGTTGGTACTTGTAGAGCTTGAGCTCTGGATGTGCCTTATTCCATCTTGTGATTATTGAGTCGATTCGTTGTTGCCATGTACTTATTCACTTATTCTCTATGGACTCTATTCCTGACTGAAAAAACTGAGAGAGATTGACTTGTGTAGTCTCATCCAAGTTATCGAATGATGCTATATATCAGTTGATACGAGGTCCCGCTTGAGAGATAATTGGAGCAGAGACAACTGGTTCAGGAACAGGTTCAGAAAGGGGGACAGATGTAGGCTCGGCAACAGACTCAGGAACAGAATCAGGAACTGAAATAGGTTCAGAAAAAGAAACAGGTGCAACCTCAAGAATAGGAGTCGATAATTGCATCTCTACTGGAGAGGATTTTTTGACCCGTGTCCTTATCGTATCACGAAGTACCTGATATCATCGCTCAGCGAGTCTTTTTGTTACAGTATCGTTCATGATTTGCTCTATTCCTGACCAATCCTCTCCTAGCACAATACGGAGATACCATCTCCTAACCAGCTTATGGAGATCAGTTACTTTTTTCTTTTTTTGCTCTTCGAATGCCATGGCGTGTGCTAGCTCAGCTTGTACAACTTGCAGTCGAGCTGCTATCTGTTCTTTGTCTCGAAGTGCTCTCTGGAGATCGACTATATCTCTCTGTATCTCTTCTGGGCTTCTCGGTTGAATTGGCGTAGTGACAGTATTCATATAGCAAATATCATTATAAATTATCCAAATAATATGTATATTATGTAAATTGCAAATTTATTTATGAAATATCTTTATACCATAAAAAATCCTCTATATGAGGATTCCTAGAAGGAAAGCAATAGGATAGCTGATTCTCTATCTTCTCTTCCTGAGTGATCTCTTGTCTATCGGAAGAGCTGACTTGCCTGAGAGTTCTCTCTGAGGGATATCTGGACTGATAATCTGCTGGTAATATCGCTGTACCCAAGTCTGTACTCGTTCTGGGATATGCTCTACGTCTAGGATCTCTCTCAATTCGCCTAATACAGCCTCCTTGAGTCACTCCGTTGTCCCGAGTCGTTCGTGAATCGCATTGACTATAGCAGCAGTGTCCTCGTGTGTGAAAGCTTCGTGGATGATATTGGTAACTGCCATAATATGAGATTAATATTGTATAATATATACTTGATAAAACATCTAAGTCAAATTATTATGAGGATTCCTAGAAGGAAAGCAATAGGATATTTGCAGGGAAGTCAAAATTCTGTTATAATACCTCTATGAAAAATTATCAAGATGCATGACTTCTTGGGAGTCCATTCAAACTGATTGCTAGCTGACATGATAGCTTTGTTTTTGTCGATGGAGAAAATCCTGAAGTTATACTCAAGCTCTATGAGTCACTTACGAGAGATGAGCTCATACGATACTATGAACTCCATAAAAAACATGCAAGAAAATGAGTAATGCAACTCGATGATGTACACCTAGAGGTACTGGATCCAAAAATCAAACCAGAACAACATATAATCGATAATGAAGATGGGATATTGGTTGTACTCCCTAGAATCAACGGTATCAATCTCACACGATATGGAACAGCTGAGGAGCGAATGCGGATACTCTGACAGATCAAGAAAATAGCCAAAAGACACAATCTCCCTATAACTGGATGATATGAGATAAAATTCGAGAATCTCACAATAACAAAACAATATGAGGATGGAGCCATCCATGTCGTTATGACAGATATCGCTGCTCGTATAGATGAGTGTCTTGGAGTTACCAAAAAATAATTACCCAATCCTCTTGCTCATCTTCGCTATGATATTGTTCGCGCGCTCGACCTCCACAGACTCTGCTGTATGGATGATGTCAGAACAGAACTCCTCAGCACGAGTGATAGCCTCTGAGAGCCGAGCCTCGCCACCTGGAGCGAGTGCGACATAGCTCACACGAGCATCGCCATCATGTGCCTCACGACGTACGAGTCCGACCTTCTCCATCGGGAGGAGGAGTCGCGTAATCCCACTCGCTGTGAGTCCTATCGTATCCGCGAGATCCACTCGTCGCATGCGCTGACCATCGGCAGTGGAGAGAGCATACAGTATGAGAAAATCCGACCACCCGAGTCCACCGAGTCGGGCATCGAGCCGCCTCGATAGTACTGTCTCGATACGAGAAAGTGAAACGAAAAATGAAAGTGTAGGAGAAATAGAAGACATAAAAATAAACTAAAAATATACTTGACTACTCAAGTATATTGAAAGTGAATTGGAAGTCAAAGTTTTAAAAAGGAATGTCGTCTATACTTATATCATCATCCCTTCAGTATTTTGTTCTAAAATAATCTTCTCGATCATCTAAAGCAGCAACTGGCTTAACTATAGATTCTGCTAATTTTTCTTCCTGAGGTTTTTTATCAATAGTATCGGTAAGCTTAATTCATCGATTTACTATTACAAGATTCAGTATATTTCTTAGCTCAGAATCATCAATTTTATCTGATAATTTATTCTTATCATCAAGCTCACCAACCACTTCTATTACCCATTGTTCTCAGTGTTTAGGTCTATCTCATAAGTACAAATCCTCCAATTCTCAACTTGATATATAAATATTATTTTCAGCAAGAATTGGTAATAATTCTGTCTTAACTAATTTTTGACTATCAATATCAATTTGGTCACACCTTTTATATTTCCGAGCTTCTTTATCTTTTTCAATCTCAGGCTTAGTTGATTTCTCCATTTCCACCATTCTTTTATTAAAGAAATCATCTGAAACATTTATTTTTCAACAGAGTCAGTTTAACTTATCTTTATTTTTATTAAAAGAACTAAAATTAAACATTTGTGTATAAAATTCAGATAGTCATCATCTTATGAAATCAAAATCTGCAAAAATTACATAGGGTATCTTGAGTTCTTCACATATTTTTGCAAACTTCCAAAACTCCTGCTTTCAGCCACTATTTACTACTGAAATATTATTGTCATTCAACCAATTTTCTCATAAGATTGGATTTTCCTTTCCCAGTTCTCTTGCAATTTCTTCGATAAACAATTTTGCATCTTCAGTAAGTATCACAAAGTCAGAAAAGAATAGTTCTGTATTTTGAGGACGAAGTAATATCTGTCGTATCTTCTTATCATCTCAAAAGTTATAGTTATTTGCATCTGTTTCTCATGATTCTTTTCTGACTGAAATGATATTGAGATTATTATTTGCCACAGCGATAAACTCTGAGGCATGAGTTGTTACAATTACTTGATTTTTCTTATCAGTTCCATTTCCAATAAATTGGTCTAGCCTATGAGCTATAACCCTTCTTCCATGAGGATGGAGAAATAATTCCGGTTCTTCTACAGCGAGTAATGCACTACCATTTCTATCTACTATATGCTTAATGTAGTAGTCAAATAAAGAGATAATAACAGCACTCTGTATTCATGATCATTTGGACTGGAGTGTACTTTCGAATCAGTCATCAATATATATAAGTGCTTGTTTATAGATATCTTGATTGAGGGGAGCTAGACTAAATCGTGCTGTTGTTCATGGAAATGCTGTTGATAACTTAGAGTCAAAAACATCTGCAGTAACTGACGAAAATATTCACTCAGAGGCTTTATTAACTCAATCAAAAGCCACCTCTAAATCTTTAGTGGTTTTAATCTTTTCTCTCAATATTTTTCAGTACCATCACCAGTTTGATATCTTTAATTGAGTTGATGGATCTCGAAAAGATGGAATAATCGCACTTTGGATGAGTGTTTCTCGTATTCAATTTCCTGAAATTACTCAATAAATATCATCTTTTTTGTATATACAAATTAAGTTTTTACTTAAGACTCATCAAATATATTTTGCCTCAAAAGCAAAGATAAACTTTTCCGTTCATAATAACTCATCATAATCGTTTTTTCAATAACCTAACCATCGCTTTCTGAAGCGTATATTAAAATCTTTTTCTTCTAATTCAAAAAATCATAAGATATCTTTAATGATTCCCGAATTAAGTTCTTTAGATTTAAAGTCTCGTCATTTTTCTTGTAATATAAAACTTTTTCAAGTACTTTCCTTGAAGGGGTTTTCTCATTGTGTAATATTAATTTCGCATATTATTATTAGTTCCTGACTTTTAACTATTCAACCATAAAAATCAGTTTCTAATATATTATTCGATTTGTTATAAGTTGGAGAATTTTCTCATAATACTAAGTCAATAGCACTTATGATATTACTTTTTCAGGCGTTATTCTTTCATACTATGACATTTTTTCACTCTGTGAAACTAATATCAAGATGTTTTATTGATCGATAATTTTCGATGTAGAGCCTTGAGAGGTACATAATTTTAGTATTTTAATAAAAAGTCTTCAGTTTTTAATATTTTTACTTTTCTAATTTTATCAGAGTCATTTACCAAGAATATATATTTATCATTAAAATATTGAATCTTTGTTCAAGTTCCTAATCTTGTCATCACTGAAGAAACTTTATCATCCCAGTATAAAGAACTTGGAGTATTTCCAATACGGGTTGATACTATTCAGAATAATGTAAGAACTAGGACGATTCAGATTCATAAAGATACTCATCTTGGAATATGAAGTCATATTTTTCCAATCTTAGGACTATTCTGTATTTTTTGAAAAATTATATACAAAAAGTTAATAATTGTAGCTGCAATTCAGGCTCAAAGAAATATTGCTATCGAATAGTAATGATATGAAAAAGCAAAAACAGACACTATACTAGATGTTATAAGCACGGTTAGGGGTAACCATTTATTATCTTTTCATAGCAAAAAGATTCAGAAGACAAATAAAATAGTAATTATTCAAAGAATTCAATCGGAGAGAATCTGTGTACTTGAAAAGAATCTAATATATTCCAATCACACTCCCCATAGTCCTATAACTTGAAAGTATCATCATAATAACATTCCTCCTGCGATAAGAAGGCCTTTATAATCATTTAAATCTTTTAATATTTTATTCATAATCGTTTTTTAATTCCTACAATCCATCCCCCAACTCAAGATACTCCACTGTAGCGAGCTTGCCACCCAGCACTCCACCGAGATCACCATACATACCACCAGTATTTTTGATGACTTGTTCGAGGAGGGCTTCGCGTTTTTTCCACCTGGATTCGAACGCTCGACGCTCTTCGGCGACTTGGTCTTGCATCTGACGGAAAGCGTCGATGATATTCTCGACCTTGTCCTTGAACTTGGCAGACGTGAGGTAGTTGTAGAGGACTTCCATCTTTTCATCTTTTGAAACCAATGAAGTGCGGAGGTGTGCCATTGACTCTATCTGTCCGCGGAGCATCATCGCAATCGGGAGGACGTACGACCACTCGACGAGCCAGACTCACTTGTAGAGACCGAACTTGTCGATATCTTTCGGGAGGACGGCGGTCACGAGGATAGAGACATCGGCGTTGACACGGAGACGGTCTTCCTTGAGCTTCTCAACCCAACCATCAGACCATGCCTTGGTGTTTTTACTTTCCCAGGCGATGACACCGACTGACTGACCGAAGTCATTGCGTACCTCTTGGATGATGTCCGCTCACTTGATACCCTTCTCGACATCGGAGATGATATCGATAGGGAAGTTCTGAGAGAGGAGTTCCTTGAGTGCGTCTTCCTGTATCTCACCCTGAATCTGCATACTGCCTTGGTTGGCCTTGCGGTTGGCGTCTTCGACTGCCTTCTGTGTCATCTCGAGTTGCTTCTGCATCTCTGCCATACGCTTCTCGTATTCGAGACGCATCTTGTCTCACTCGAACTTGGCACGCTCTTCGGCTTGCTTCTTGGATTCTTCTTCGACTTTTTTACGCTCTTCCATCTTTGCCTTCTCCAGTTCGAGGGCTTGGTTGCGCTTCATGTTCTCGAATTCCTGTGATTGCTTGAGGAACTCCATCTCCTTGCGACGGGATTCTTCGTCACGCTTACGGAGGGATTCGAGTTCGACTGCTTGTTTTTTGCTTGCTTCTTCAGCTTCGAGCTTTGCTTTTTTTATCTCTTCTTGCGCCCAGCCGAAGGCCTTTTTCTTCATATCTGCTTCGACTTCGGCTTGCATCTTGGTGCGCATCTCTTCGAGTTCGTGCTTCTGCACGTCTGAGAGGGAGAATTGGTGATTACAATTCGGACAGGTGATGAGGTTTTGATTGGTCATAGTTTAGTTATTTTCTAGGAATAAAGCTTTGATATTTGAGTGGCAAACATCAATCCAGCGGAAGCATTCATGGGTATTTCATTGTACCTTATTGACTCGTAGGGCTAGATTTTTTAGTACATGCCGTAGTTCTGTAACATCATCATCTTCGGATGTGATATCGAATCAGTTTTCTTGTAGTATTTCCGTAGCTCTATGAGAGAGTCTCTCCATAAATTCATCAACATCACTAAATTCTCTAGAAAAGATTTCTTCATTTTTTGGAAAAAATTCTGTGATATCAGTTACTACTTTCTCGAATGACATAAATGTTGTGTGATAATGAAAAAATAAAACTCTTGAACTCTTCATCCTTTTCCTTATACTTCCAGCATTATAGCTGGACTCAGATATTGTCAAAATTAAAATGTCTCCAAAAATCATCCATTTCGACATACGACCATGAAAGGGAAAAGATATCGATCTTGCTCGCATGTTCCCGATGACAGAGGCACATCCTGTGCGCCATATGAGCGTACGATTTTTTGTCGATGACATGCGCCGCAAGCGTGTAACCCCAGATCTCTCTATCTCCAAGCGTATCGAACTCGTCCGATTCCGTACTATCCCGACACTGGATCTCGCACTCACAGAACTCGTCGATCCGAAGCCATGGCAACAAAAAGTCCTCGGACTCGCACCGCGTCCACATACACTCGACCTCGTCCCACCACTCGATGTACCATATGAGGCACTCGATGTGCGCAGGTACAATGCCATACCTTCGAGGAGTACGTATCCAGATATCTACACACGTAGACTACCGTACTCACTCATGATGCGACGCACAACCAAGGAAGCACGACGCTGGACCAAGGAACACCGTCGAGGCATCACGGGAATACTTTTTACCCTTGTGGTGACGACGATTCCGACACTTTTTTTTATCAAGTATTCGGTTGAGAGTGGGTATGAGAAGCTCCTCTCACTCAGAGAGGCAACAACCGTCACAGCTGTACGCGATACGGTAGCTGGTGCGCGTGATGATTTTGAACGAGCGAACTTCCTCTTTTTTCCATTTTCTTGGATACCTTCTGGTACTGTAGACCTTGCGGATAGAGCTATAGATGGTGGACGATATCTGACACGTGGACTCACTGATATCCTCGATACTATCCCTGCGAGTACGGGTGCGACTTTTTCTCTCTGACGCTCTGAGGTGCTCTCTCCGGAGTTCCGTCCTGTATCACTCGATATATTCCCACTGGAGTCTATCGGTATAGAGACGCCGACAGATTGGCTCGATAAAAATAACACAGTCATCAATACAGCATTGGCTGATATGGCACATGCGGGCGATATATATGCGCATGTTGCAACAGGTGCAGAACTCTCCAACAAGATGCATGATGTTGGAGGATTATTGTCTCGCGGGATGCGGTATTTTACCTATGGTATCTCACACAAGACTGAACTCCTCGAATTCCTCGGACACGATGAACCGATTCGCTATCTGGTATTCAACCAGAATCGTGATGAGATACGCGCCAATGGTGGATTCCCTGGTTCGGTGATAGTGTTCACACTCTACAAGGGCAATATCCTCGATCTCCGTCGTGATGATATATATTATTATGATTGGAATCTCTATCCATACAAGGAGCCGCCACCACCAGGACTCGCTCTCCTCACGGATAACTATGGACTGCGAGATGTGAACTATTATCCAGACTTCCGTCTGACACTGGAGAAGGCTAATAGTTTTATCGAGCGTTCGGGTGACTCAACTATCACATCGGGTATAGCGATACATCAGTGACTCATCGAAGAGCTCCTCGAGCGGACTGGCCCAGTCTCGGTCTCTGGTGTGACGATTCCATTCGATTCGACTAACTTCTCACTCCTCATGTCGACGCTTGTGGAGAATCAGTTTGCTCGTGAACATCATCCGAAGGATATACTCTTCCAGTTCGGTGAGTGACTCCTTGCCAAGATCCACGAAAAACGACTCTATGAATCAATCTTTGATGTGTTTGAGCAGTATTGGTATGATGGTGAGATACTCTTTGCTTCGCGTGATAGTCTCATGGACAGTACTATTGCACAATTTCGCAACGAGCTCCCATGGCAGTGTGAGTGAGCAATGACAGATGCAGGATGAACGATAAGTGCAGAGCCAGGAAATACTGAAACTTCCATGCATTCTTGTTCTCCGAATTGGATATATCCAGTATTTACCTCCGTCTCAGGGAACAAGTCAGACCGATATATCACACGCAAGTACGAATCCAAGACCACCAAGCTCCAAGGTTGTACCTATGAGAACGTCGTTACCCTCTCACTCGCACACACCTATAGGAAAACAGACACAGAGAAGATACGATCATATATGGATATCCTTGGTATCAAGGACAGAGCAGAGCGTGAGAAGCTTGAGTTCATCGAAGGCAATGGGAAAAACCGTGCATTTACTCGGTTATACGTACCAAAAAGTGCAACCCTCGCATTCACTGGTGCAGATATCACAACAACCGAGAACGAAGATGCGAGAGTCTACTCGTTCATGCTCGAGACTCCTGTCTGAGGCTCGACATCCAAGACACTTCGTTATACAGTAGATATACCAAACTGTGACACAATAGATACGAGTGTTGCATGGACAAGACAACCAGGAATCAGGGAACTTACTATACTATCCCATGCACAATAAGGTGAGTTCACCCTATAGCTTCATCCTCTCTCCGATTCGGAGATTCTTCTCTCAGATACTCGTCCTCGCTGGATTGGGAGTTTTTGCTTTTGGTTTATTTTCAGGATTCACACAAGATGATAGTGAGAGTCGTGGTGCACTTTTTATCGTAGATATATCGCTGTCTATGTCAGTTGAAGACATATCAGATACCGATACACTCCGTATCTCGCGTCTCTCTGCAGCCAAGAAGCTCCTTGGAGAGATGACAGTCTCTCGTCCCAAGTCACTCATGACCTTCGCAAGCAGTGCCAAGCTCCAGCTCCCACTCTCGACAGATGAGAGACTCTGGGATGAGATCGTTGGTGCTATTGAGCCCATCCGTTATGGATCCCCGACGGATATCGAGACGGCGCTTGCGAGTGCGATGCTCGTATATGGAGCAAGACCTCTAGATATCTATATATTGACCGATGGTGAGCGAACAAGTGAGGGGGAGAGTCTCACAGGAGTTACGCTCTGAGAGGATGTGGAGATTAGCTTTATCGGTATCGGTACAACAGAAGGTGGTAAGATCATCAACAACTATGATGGAGATGGTCGCATCATCTACAAGAAGTACGAATGAAAAGAAATCCTCTCTCGCCTCGATAGAGACTATATCAAGAGTCTAGAGAAAAAATACGACGCATCGAGTCTGTATATCGAGAAAAGTTCGGATATCTCACAAGTGGCATCGGGTCTTGCATGAGACACATCTCAGAAGATACCTTTTTCGGAGGATTCTTTATTTTTTGTTCTTGCGGCTGTATTGGTATTGCTCGGTCTGATACTCCCTGACTATCGTAAAAAATAACATGAAGACCATACTTTTTCTCATCTGTATTCCTCTTTTGGTATTTGCCTCGCTTGAACGTGAGAATCTATCACTTCTTGTTGCGGATAAATTCCAGGACATGGACTACTATATCGGGACGGATATCTGAATCAGCAACTACAACGAAGCGGTACTCCTGATAAGAGGATCCCAATACCCAGAAGCAAAGTCGCTCCTCCAACCAATATTGAATCAGAGAGACCTCGTCAATCCTGCAGATGTCTATGAACTCTATGGCGATCTTGTCTATGAGGCAGATGGAAGTACAGGAGATGTTGCAGTGTTTTATCAGCGATCTCTCGAATATCTCGATACCCCAAGGATCAGAAAAAAACTCGAACTCCTGAGTACTATAACAGAACCAAAACAAGAAGAAAATACTGACAATACAGGTTCTCTGAATGTTCCAGAAGATATGACTGGTGCTCTCGAACGTGAATCACGGAGGCAAGAACTCTCACTCTCATGAGAGACGAGACAGAATATCAGAGACCTCTCAGCGGGGATGGCAGCTCCCCAAGATCTCATCTCTCGAACACTCGATATCCTCGCAACTGGATCATCAGTTCCCAAGGATTGGTAGGAAAATAGTTCATCCAAAAAAGAAGCAACCGGATAAAAACCGAGAAAGTTTCAGGAAAAGAAAAATAGATTTTTCTCTCGATATCAGTACAATCATCTCATGAATATTCCTCCATACCTCAAGCCCGACCACGATATAACACTTCTCTCAGCTTTCAAGACTCCTGCTCGTGCATGGTATTTTTTTGACATGCATGAACATGATGACGTCGAGAAGCTCCATGAGATATATATCTTCTCACAAGCAAGCAAGCTCCCTCTTGTTATCATCGGATGAGGGACGAATTGTCTTTTTGCTTTCGATATGTTCGAGGGTATCGTCGTCCGCAACCGAAATGCTGGTTGGCAAGAGCCGTTCGAACGTGAAGGAAGACACTATATCCGCATACATAGTGGGCAACTGAGTCACTTCGTCGCACAGAAGCTCTATGATCATCATGGTATCACGACACTCATTCCATGGATTGGATTGCCTGGGACTTTTGGTGGCGCAACTATAGGCAACGCTGGATGCTTCGGTGTGGAGATGGCAGATATATTCGCCGAAGCGGAAGTACTCGATCTCTCTACAGGCGAAGTAAAAATACTGAAAAAGTCAGACATGAACTACTCGTATCGCAACTCTTCACTCAAGTGATTGGATAGATACTTTGTTATCTCGACACTTATCGATCTCACCCCACTTGGAGGTGAATATGAGTCCTATACACCTGAGAACTTGAAGTCTATCCGCAAAGTCAAACAACCTGCAGGATTTTCTTGTGGTTCGTTTTTTACGAATTCTTTCCCAACTGACGAACAACGTACCACACTCGCAGAGTTCCTCACACCGATGGGAACTCTCTCATCAGGGAGACTCATCGACCAAGCAGGACTCAAGTGAACTCGCGTCGGAGGTATCAAGGTGAGTGAACAACATGGGAACTTTTTTATCAACGATGCCAAGGCAAGTTGGCAAGATGTCCTCGCACTGCGCGATATGGTCAAAAAAGAAATCCTCGAAAAATATGGAGTCGAACTCCATGAAGAAGTAAGAATAATCAAAAACAGTGCATAGAAATAGACATAGTGCATAGTGTCGAACAAACATATACAGATTCCAATCCATGCCTATGTTTGTGCACCTTTACTCATATATATGTTCTCGTATCAACTCATCAATCATCCTGAATCATTCACCCTCGATGAGCCTCGTATTGCTCGGGTATTTGAACTTGTGTCGATTGTGCCTGATGTTCAAAATGGCATCCTCAATATTGCCTTCCTAGGAGACGAAGAGATACAAGTACTCAATCGTGATCACAGATGAATAGATAAGACGACTGATGTGCTCTCGTTCCACTACTATGATGACTTCTCAGGTATCAATCCTGATGATATAGCAGGGGAGATCATCCTCTCTGAGTCTCGTATCCTCGCGCAAGCGCTCGAGCATCAGCACACCCCACAAAAAGAATGTGAGATACTTGTGCTTCATTCGATTCTCCATATAATCGGATACGATCATGAGACAGACGAAGACTATGAAAATATGTGGAAGTGGGAAGGAGAATTGAGAGGGAAGTTGTAATTTATATTTTAACTTTTTTGTATGAATCACGCAACTATGTCACCAAAAATCTCACAAACATGAGACGGAAGTAACTTTGCTAATTCCAATAGCCTTCCAGTTAGTACACTAAAGGAAAGACTTCTTTTACAAAAAAGAGTTCAGTGAATAGTTGGATTATTGAGAATAAAATTAATAGAGCTCTATCAAATAAATGATACTATTTTGCCTGATTCGAAAACTACGATGTTCGACTCTCAGGAGGATGGGAATTATGTTTTCCGAGTGGGATCCCATTTTAAGTTTTCTCTTCCTGCTGACTTTATCCTTCAAACTGAAAATACTACGAATGAAACACTAGACTTTCTTATACAAGATTGGTCTTTTGTCCTCAACTGACAAGAGATACCACTTTCTTCTTGGGTTAAGAGTACGGTAATAGACACGCTTATAAAAGATAGTGCAGCGAGAGTTGTTGATTCTATTGATATGGCATGAAAATCTCCTGAAGAAATTGAGCTCATTAATGAAGAAAGAACAAAAAAGATTGAGTGAATTAGGTGAAGCTTTAATAGATTAGTTAAAAAATTATTACCAGAAAGACCTGATTCAGGAAATCCAATTATCCAGAAGTTACCAGGAATCTGAAAGCGCCCAGTATTTCGTATTATACCTAGAGCGTAAAAATCTAAATAAAACTTGCAATTTCAAAATATTCTTTATAATGCCTCCACGCCTCTGGCGGGGTAGCTCAGTTGGTAGAGCAGCGGCCTGAAAAGCCGTGTGTCACCAGTTCAAGTCTGGTTCTCGCCACCACAAAAAAATTAAATCTCTCTTAGAAATAAGGGAGATTTTTTTAAATAAGCATATTTACTTACCCGGACTTGAATCCGAATTATGCTCGATATATGTCTTGAATGGCATAATATAATTACTCACTCCTCGCAGACAATTTCTAGGATGGGATTAAAGATCATGAGCTGCCATATTTGTCGATGCACTTCATCGAGAGCAGCTTCTTGCTCCTTGAGATCTTTATCTTTTTCCGAGAATCAACAAATACATCTCGGGATCTTCCGATGAAGTCTGTTTTTCAACTTGAGTTCATAGTAGGATGTGATCCATGTTTTGATGCGAGTTCATTCAGTGTAGACGAATTCAAGAGGAATTCGAGTACTATTTTTGTTTTGAATTCCGAGGAGTATCGTTTACGAGTAATGCTCATGGTAATATGAGCTAAGAGAGTAAATTTCTCTTAGCTTGGTTATCATTGATTCTTTATCTAGATTTAGCGAATCATTACAGTATGTGTAATAAGATTATTCATAAATAAATATTATTTTTTTCGTACGTATGGAAATGGTTGACATTCTTTGATTGGTTTTCCTTCGAGGAATGCAAATAGTCGCTCAGAAACCCCGAATCATGCTGTTGGTGGCATACCGTGCATAAGCGCCTCGACGAAGTCATAATCAGCCATCTGTGCCTCATCATCTCCAGCGTCACGAAGTGCTTGTTGAGACTCAAATCTCTCCAATTGATCAATAGGATCATTTAGCTCGCTATACCCATTACCCACTTCACTTCCTGCAAGAATCACATGAAATCTATGAGTGATATCTGGATTCTCTATATCTGATTTTGCAAGAGGACTCGTGAATTTCGGTTCATTTATCAAAAAAGCTGGACCCGCAATAGTTTTTCGAATGTATTTCCAGAGATAATCAATAAGTCGAGGACGATTTCCTGCTTCATAATGAGCACCAAGTTCCTTCAATCGTGTAGTGATTTCTTCTTCTGTAGAAGTAAAGATATCGATTCCTGTACGATCACGAATAAGTGTTTGGTAATCGAGAATCTCCCAATCAGCATTGAAATCTACAATATGCCCATTGATAAAAAATTCTCTCTTTCCATATGTTGCATCAATGACATGAAGATACATGTCACGAACGAGCTTCATCATATCGTTATAGTCAGCATATGCCCAATATACTTCCATCTGCATGTAATCCTGTGCGTGCTCTGGAGAGACTCCTTCATTTCGGAAAATCTTTCCGATTTCAAATGTTTTCTCAAATCCTGCCACCATGAGTCTCTTCTGCCAGAGTTCTCATGCAGAAATCCTGAGAAATACATCCCGATCATAGGCATTGTAATGGGTCATAAATGGTCGTGCATCCGCCCCTCCGGTTGTATTCTCAAGTGTCGGTGTATCAAGTTCCATGAAGTTCAAATCTTCCAGATATCTTCGCATACTCGAGAAGAATTTGCTACGACGTTCCATGAGTCACTGTACTTCAGGATTGAGCATATCAAGATATCGTTTTCTGTATCTCATCTCTATATCTTTGAGTCCTTCATGCTTATCAGGAAGTGGACTTATAGACTTGGTCAGAAGTTGAAATCCAGTCACGAGAATACTCTTTTCTCATCGTTTTGTAACAAAAGGAATTCCTTGAATCCCGACGATATCTCCAAGATCAATATATTTCTTTACGAATGCAAATGAAGAAATAGTTTCAGATTCAGATCCGAATTCCATTTTCTGTTCTCATCGCCCGGTTTCTATTGTGAAAGCATTTTCTGCGAAAGCGAGCTGTATTCTTCATGAGCGATCCTGAAGGTCTCAGAAGGCTATCTTTCCATGAGTACGATACCCCATCAGTCTGCCTGCCAATGAAACAGTTTCGTATGATTCCTTTTCTGTAACTAATGCAGATACCTCGAACCGAGGAAGATTATCAGAATTTTGAATCATTTGAGTATCTGAGTTTCTCTCGAATCTTTCAGGAAAACAGATAATTCCGAGTGATTCCATATCACGGATTTTGCTTATACGTTCATCTTGTAGTGGTCCAATATCTATTGGAGAATTGGTGGTGTTGAGTGACATAGGTAATTAGATTATTTTACTAAAAAATGATGATACACATTTTCAAAGATCCCCTGTATTATAGCCTCCTTCTTGAATAAAAAGAGTTGGTAGTCATAAGTCTTTTATCATCTTTCCAAGAAGAGCAAATCATTCTAAGGAAATCTTGAAATCAGATATCGGGTCTTTTTCATATGTATCAAATCAAGCACATACGATCAGGAATTCTACTTTTTCTTTCTGTAAAAATTCACATGATTGTGCCAAATGCTTAAGATAAGCATTTGTATTTATTCAAGCTTCAAGAGGTATATTCAAATTTTTCCCATATCATTTCCCTGTACCATTTTCATTGGCATTTCCACTAAAATATGGGAATTTTCTATTTGGATCAGCATGAATGGATGTGGTGATTACGGAAGGATCATTATAAAAAATAATTTGTGCACCATTTCAATGATGAAAATCGATATCGAGAATCCCTGCCTTTATTCATTGTTGTTTTAGATGATTAGCAAAAATGCTCGCATTGGCAAGATAGCAATATCAACTTGCTGAATCCTTCATGGCATGATGTCCAGGTGGACGAGTAAGTGCATAGGCAAGTTTTTCACCATTTAAGACGTATTCTCAGGCTGTATGTACAGCATTGTATGATCTCATAGCCACATCGAAGATATTTTTTGTGAATGCTGTATAAGTATCCCTGACATGTATTCATCGCACAGCATTTTCAGCGGCAGAACTCCCGTTCCCATATCAAAAATCATTTCAGAAACTTTCTTCTCATAATTGGAGTATATTCTCACGAGACCTAAGAAAATTTAAATATTCTTTGGTATGAATTTGTGAAACACTATCTTCTCTATTTCCATTACTTTCAATAAGAACTAGATTGATTTTATCACTATAATCATGAATAAGCTGATTTTTAATTATTTCAATTCTACTTGATATTTCTGATGCGGGTTCAATACTTCAGTTAAATACTTCTTTTGTTTGGGAATGCCTCTCATGTTGTGTTGGAAAGGTGATTTTCATATATTGAATTAATATCGAAGTAAAAAGCTGGGGTCAGGACAGATGGTGTGTATTTTTTTCATATCTTCCAATGAACAATATCATTTCATCTTCCATTCTTCAAAATCTACTCATGTAAATGCTTGCATGTGAAGATGAGTAGTCCATCAGCCATTCACATCTGGGGAACCTATTGCTCATACTATTTCCCCAGAATTTATCGGTCATAAATTACAGAGAGTATCAGGATTGAGATGTCCATAGAGAATATAGAATCCAGAATCCTCTATCATATAACGAATGATTACATATCCACCATAACCAGCACTTCATTGTTCAATGTTACTTTCTATAACTTCTCACACAAGCGGAGAAAAGATATTTGTTCCAGCTGGTGCTATAATATCAATACCGAGATGATATATTCTTCATGCTTCCAGAAGATGAGTTCACCGAAGTCTCAGGGATCTATCTTCAAGATATCAGGCAATACCCCATTGTTTATCATTATCTCGAAGAGTTTCCTCATTCCAATTCTGCATAAAAGCAATATCTCGTATGGGGAGTTCTCAAAATATTGGATCCGTATAATCGAAGAAGTGAGGATGTCCTATATTCTTAGGTAGTAGCAGCGAAAATTGTGCTTTTCATCAGAAATTGGAAATTGAAAACATATAATAAGTTTTATTATGAGATAGACTGATTGTAAGATTGAATAATTTTTGGTGTGAATTTTTCAGGATTCATAGCACCTATCATAAACGTTCTTAATTCTTCAAAAGGACTATCCATATATCCTGAAATTTTTCTATCAAGATTATATGTTTCTCATAATCATCCAATAGATACATGATTAAGAAGAAGGTTGGAAGAGTTTTCTGGAAAATGAAATTCTTTTCAACTCTTTATCCCATGACTTAATGAGTTTGGTTTTTTTCCATCGAAATCCGTAGCTCTTAATTCCCCGTATACATTATAAATTCCTTTAGAAATTAAGTTTGCATGTAAACCAGTTACAAGCATTGGCATAATTCCTTTTCATTGTAAAACCGGAGTAGTGCTTGCTTCCGTTGTTTCTCCATGTGAAATATCTTCAATGATTCAATCGCTCCATCTTACCGAGTGAGATTGATGACTATATAATACAGCTGCAATAAGTACTTTATTTTTTGATCTAACTCATAATGCGTAACTACCATCTGTAGATTGTATAAGTGCCTCACAGGCATTCTCTGACCATCCAAAAGAATCTCACCACAATGCTTCAAGTTCATGGGACTTTACATTATCAGTAATAGAATATCATTGTGCATGAAAATCCCTTAATCTACCCAAACTGAATTCTTCAAAGTTTCATACATTACTTAAAATTTTTTCTATATATTTTTTGTTGTGTATAGATAATTGCTTAATTTCTTTAGTTGAAAGATTCCTATCATCTCTATTAAAACTTATGGTTAAATAGTAGAATTTTCTAGTATTTGGCTGATGATTTATATAATATCACATTGTTCCCCCAAGCAAATTAATGTATTGATCTACATCTTGTAGGGCATCGGTTTCTCAGGATAGTAATGTACGTAGAACTAGACGAGATCTATCTCATGATCTAAACTCATTTAAAAACCTTAATATTGTGGCTTTAGTTTCTTCCGAATTATGTACATTATTTCTATCTTCATACACCATACGATGATAAGAAGCATTGGTATTTAGTCATTCATGAGCAGCTCAGGAATATCCATTCGCTTGTGCAAGTGTTCATTGAGTCATATATTTAGATTATTAAGTTAAGTATTATATATTCTTTGTATTTGTTTTCTTGTATTAATCACGAAAGTGACTATTATGTGCTAATAATATTTATTTTTGTTACATATAGCACATATGATACGAATTAGTGAGGTTATTTCAGATATCGTTGCATGACAACCATTCTTGGAAGATGCCCTGCAACATGGATACCTGAATCTGACAGGATTCTCAGAACATATCCAACCATACATAGAGGAACGAGTTGGTAAGCCTATCTCTGCACATGCCATCAAGATGGCACTCTCTCGGATGAATCATCCAGAAAATCTATCTCCTTATGGGATTCGATGCAGCCATAATCAGATCAGCACAATATCAGGATTGAGTCTTACGAGCATCTCGAAGTCACCAAATACTCAAGAAGTATTATGAAGATTGCATTCTATGAAACGAAGTGAACTCAATAGTTATATGGTGATTATCGAAGGGAGTCGAGAGGTTGAGATTTTCTATGATCGTTCATTGATATCAATTTTAGATCAAGAGCTTCCACTCGACCTCAGGATTCTTACTCTAGAGGATCTCTCACTTTGTTCCTTGCATCTCAGAGATGAAGAGATCTATCAGAAGTGACTCTTCTATTCGATAACCAAGAAGCTTGCATTCCATGATATCAATATCATCCAAGTCATCTCGACGTACCATGAACTCGGAGTTGTGGTACGTGATGAAGACCTCAAGAAGACAGTTACGGTGCTTCTGAATTAGCTACTAGTTATGTATATAGAGATTGGTATTATTGAGAAGATGTAAGAGGTCAGAGCGTACTGAAGCAGCAGTTTTTACGATACCAGCACCAGGCGATTGGATGGTATGTGGATTGCACTCATCTGGTGTTCTCTGACTCGTTCGGATGAGGATCTTATTCGCTGTTCCCTTGAGAATACCGAGTTCACTGTCTCGTGGTACGAATTGAAGGCTTACCTTCATTTTTGGAGTATCTTTTACTAATTCATATGATGCCACATATCGTGGTACATTTCATTTTTCTCATTCTGTTCGGATCTTTTCTCCAAAGTAATCATCTTCTTCTGCAATTGCGTCCAGGAATTCATCAGCTCCGAGAGATCCATATTTTTCACGAGAAACTATTCACTCAAGTGATATCTGATTTTCTTCTACAGATATTCCTGCAGAACGAAGGAGTATCATGAGTTTTCTTTTCACATCTTCTCCTGAGAGATCGTCGAATGCATGTGGCTCTGTAAATCCAGCATCTTTTGCCTCTTGGACTATTGTTGAGAATTTCTTTTCTCACTTTTCGAGTTCAGAACAGACGTAGGCGAGTGTTCCTGAAAATGTTCATTGTATGGAGAGGACTGTTTCGGAGAGTCCATGTACTTCCTGAAGATATGGAACTGCTGCGGCTCATGCCATCACTGATGTATTGTAGAGGTAACGGGCTGGATTTGATGCAATAGTCTGGAATGATTCCATAGATCCAACTAGTGGCTTCTTATTTGCTGTGACCAATTTATTTACTGTTTCCTGTATTACTTTTTGGTGAAAATCAAGCATCTTTGGACCCTCAGCGGTCACATCTACGAATATGATTTCTCCTTCAAGTCCAGATTTTTTGACTGCTTCAAGGATCTGATTGTGGTGTGAATAAGAAATAGGAGTTTCCCTGTTATATATATTTTTCTTATCATTAAAAATATATTCGCCATTTGAGCTGTCAGGATCACGAATATAGTTTGGTCTAGGATCTAGATTTGGCTTAAGTGCGTAAAGTGAATCAGGACTTAATCAACTTGTATTTAATAAATACGATAGTGAATCTGCGATACCAACGATTCTTGTAGGATTCAAGTGTCACTTATTACTCATATCATATCTTTGAACTTGATTGATGAGTTCCATGCCAACCTTTCCAGTAGAACCGAGGATGAAAATATTCTGAAATGCCATAGTGTGTATGATTAAAAAGGGTAAAAATTATTGTTGCTGTCTTGGAAAAATTCCCTGATATCCAGTAGTCCCATCGGGTTTCTTGAAGATAAAACCACTGACAGCCTCACGGGTAAATTGTACAATAGCCTCGAGAGAATTATCTGGAAATACTCATTCTTTTTCTTCGAATAGTTTTCCATTAACACGCATTCCTTTATAAGAGGTAGCAAAAAATTCCATAAATAATAAAATTGTTAAATAATTAAAGTACGACACTTATACTTTTCCTCTCAAAGAAAAAAACGGAAAAAGTAAAGAAAAACTTATTTGATATCCCCACGTAGGATATTTTTCTATACATTCGATTTTAAATATTTATAATTTATATATTCCTCGTCAGCGCTGTTGCGAGCTTATACCAGAGTTTCATGGTTTCGATGAATATATACAATTGATTGGTGAAAGATTTACTAAATAGAACCTCGAATAATTTTATGAAACAAAATAAAAAGGATACAAAAAAATTGTATCCTTAATAAAGTTGAATGCATGTATGGATCAGTTTAGTGTAAATGGATAGAAAGACTAGATTATGAGTTTTTAATTGAAATTTAATAGATATTTGGGAATATATGTTATGTTAAATGTGACAGTATCAAAGAGTCTCTGGCCATATCTGATCCTGTAATTTCTTCACCCATCCAAGATAAGGGTTCGAATATATCCGCTTCCTCAATTGAAGCAAATTCTACTTCCACACGAACCAATCATTTTAGCTCTCTCGTATATGCTTATAGGGTTATTTTTGGAATTTCTGATAAAAGATAAGTGTCTCGAATTGTAGATGCATAGGCACGAGATTTTAAGGAATTAAATTCAGATTCTGTAATTTCTCGTTTTTCACGGTTTCTCTCAAGAGAATTTACTATAACTTTTTTATCATAATAGAATCTATCTTGAAGAAGTGATATTCTTTCCTCAAATCATTCATCGTTCTTTAGGAAAAATCTCTCACTATGCCATGGGGTAAATAGTGATAGATCAGGAAGTACTTTTAATAAAAATTTTCTCTCTATTTCTTTCATAATAATGAAATATTTTTATATAAATTATAAAGGTTCTATCTTTCCAACAATAAACCAATATGAGAAAGCTCATATCATAGCAATAAATCATGAAAGAATAATTGGAATCATAAATGATCATGTCCATCCTAACAAAAATCCAGTAATTATTGGTGCAATAATTCCAGCAATATTAGAAAAAGTATTCTGAATACCACCGATGGTCCCCACCATACTTGCTGATTTAGATAAATCCCCAGGTATGGCCCAAATTCAAGGAGAAGCAGATATTAAGGAAGTATAAGATATTGTCAGTAAAGTCAATGCTACCCAAATGTTTTCAGTAAAAACCGATAAAATAACAATAGAAGAAAACAACATGCCTAAGCATAGTGGTATTTTTCTTGCTAGAGAAACATCAATATTCTTCATTATCATTTTATCCGTCAAATAGCCTACAAATAATTCCCCACCAATCGCAGCCAATGGTGGAATCATTGCAATAAATCCAACATGAATCAAATCAAACCCCTTTTCCATTATCAAATAACTCGGAAACCACGTAAGGAAGAAGCTTTTTAAGTAATTATAACAGAAAAATCCTAATGAAATACCTATAATTTTTCTATTTCTTATTAATTTAATAATGGATATATTTGTAATTTCATCAACAAGAGATTCTTTATTAGTTGATGAAATAATTGCTTTTTCTTTACTTGATAAGTTTTTAAATTCATCCGGATCCCTGTAGTAGATGAACCATACTATTGACCATATAATTCCAATGAAGCTAAAAATGGCAAAAGTATATCTCCAGCCAAACGTAAGCATTAAATATATTATTAAGGGTGCTGCTATTGCAGCGCCTATATATGAACCCGAATCAAATAAAGCTGTTGCACGACCCCTTTCCTCTAATGGAAACCACTTTCTTACAACTTTTGCATTTGATGGAAAAATAGGAGCTTCTCCCATACCAAGAAGAACACGAGAACCTAATAACATTGGAAAACTAGTTGCTAGTGCCCCTATTCCTGTAAATAGTGACCAGAAAAAACATGAGAATGTACTCATTATTCTTGATCAATGTTTGTCAACTAAATATCCTCCAATAAGCATAAAGGTAACATAACCCCATGAAAAAGATGATAACAAAATTCATTGTTGAAATGCAGTTAATGAAAACTCAGCTTTAATTTGAATAATTGCATGGGACAGCAATACTCTATCCATATAGTTTATTACTATACCAAGAAACATGAGTGATGCTATTATCCACCTTTTATTATTTTTGAACATATGATTAATGGTTATATAATTATCTATTATCTCTATAAAATTGTTTCAAACTTGCATTAAAATGTTCTATTGTGCTAAATATGAGTCATTGCATACCCATTTCGATAGCTGTATCCATATGTTCCTCTCGATCATCTACATAAATAATATCTTTATGAGAAATATCTATATATTTACTAATTTGTTCAAAAATTTGTTTTTCTGGCTTAATGGAACCAATATCACAACTAAATATACAAAAATCAAGAAAATTTGAACATTGCAATGTTTCTTCTATATATTTTTTTCTATACTGATCACTATTACTTATTAATCATACTTTAATTCCAATATTACGATATCTTTGTAGTATGTCTACGATAGTGGAATTTATAATATATGATTCAGCCCATAACCTTTCTAATTGAGAATAGTTTATATTACTTTTAGACTTAGCTAAAAATAAAACAGTGCCCCAAAAATCATCTCGTGATATCAGATTCTTTCTATATGCTTTTCAATGAGGTGATTTTTCAGATAAGAGAGATCTCAATACGGTCTCATTAACTCCAATGAGATTAGATAACTGTTGATGATATGGTTGACAATAGTGTTCTGATAAAACCCCACCATTGTCTAATAAAATACATTTTTTTACGGATAATTTTTGTTTAATTCTAGATAATTGTGTAAATTCTGGCATTGAATCTAGCTCTGACCAATCAAACCATCTTGCTCAATCTGCTTCCTTTTCTTCTATAGAAAAAGCAATAGAGGGATCCACAATAACCTTGAATACAGTAGTTACGTCATAATGTCCTGCATTTTTTCCTTCAGTAAGTATCTTGGCTATATAAAATGGCTCTGACTCCCTCATATTTATATTTAGTCCAAGCTCTTCTAAAAGCTCATTTTCTATGGCTTCTTGTAAAGTTTGTCACTGATCAACGTGTCATCAAGGCATTAGATACGCTTGTGCTTTTTTATGATTCAATAGAAATACTTTATTCATTTCAGGATTTGTAATGAAAGCAACAACGCCTAGATGTTGTTCGGAATTTCCCTTCTTGGTAAGTAATGGGGTATTGTTTATCCAAGCGAGAATTTCTTCTTGAATATTTTTTTCAGTAGAATCATATGGTATGATATTGCCAATAGATGTTACATATCTACTATGAACTTCATCTTTATAGTCTACTGCAATTGGAAATGAGTTGAAGTTATTCATATTCATGTAATAAAAATAAAGTTATTATCTATATATAGTTATATATTTAAGTACGACACTTATACTTTTCCCTCCAAAGAAAAAAACGGAAAAGAGAAAGAAAAAATAATGGAATCACAAAATCACCTATAGTAAAAAGAGAGGAGATCCTCTATATGAATATGTACTTTACACAAATCCCAGAGCCTTTTGACTCTGGGATTTTGTTCGGTTTAGCTCGCCGTATATTCGATTATGATATATACTTCTTGATGATGTTTTGTTGTTCTTGGGTTGTCTTTTGGAATAGGGGAGTAGCAAGTACTTCGAGGAGTTCCTTGGTCTCGTCCTGGAGCACGAGCCGACGAAATATCAGTCTATGGTATATCTCATCATAGACCTCGTTGAAGTATTCATAGAGCTCATGTGTATCCCCATGTGCATCATCGATGAACTCATGTGCGAGTCACTTGATGATAGCATTGATGTTGATATTCATCTGCTTCAGTATGAGCTGTACGAGCTTGTCCGGTTCCCGGAAGTGTTCTCTATACATATATGATACATGGCATGTTGGTACTCAACACAACTTACTATATATCTCCTCTAGAGAAAAAAATAGAAAAAGTAAAGAAAAAGTTAGAGATTACTTATCTGGGCATAAGTACTGTTGTTAGCTTTTTTATTTGTTCAAGCTTCTTGATAATTTTGTGTGATTCTATATTTCTATATCCTCCGTATTCAAGACCATCAATAGGGTATTCAATATATTCTCAGGCACTATAATCCAAGTTTTTTTTAGTTATGTTAGGTGATTCAATTACGTGGACTACTTTCGTACCCTCCGCTCATTCTACATTATTTCTGTGATTTTTCCCGTTCCGCATGAGCGAAGAGATATTATTACGCAAATGATAATGTTATAAAATATAATTTGTCAATTAATTACGGCGGAAGAGTACTTATTTGGGCAAGTTCAAGGTACTTAATACCTTTGGGCTTACCCATGATTATAGCTACAACGATATCTTCTCGTTTGCATGATATATGAACGTATAGTTTGTTATGAGTCTAGCCTCATTCTTGTGAAAGAGAAAGAGTTATATTTTAAACTTTTAGGAATATGTATTCATAGATTGTAGAGTTTGGTATATACATCTTGCATACCCACTATATTGCTACTCTGTATTTCTTTATTACAGTAGATAGCTAAGAGAGTAGCTATCTCTTGGTTTAATGTATAGTCTTTGATATCTAGTAGTTCGAAAGACCATCCTAGAAAACCGGGCATTCTTTTTTGAAACAGATTTACAATATATATTAAAAGTCATTTTCGAGCTTCCATCTTAGATTCATCATCTCCAATTGCAAGCAAGGTCTTGTATATATAGTATAGTTCTCTTGAATTTTCAGGTCTTGGTCTAGCTATACTTTCCAGAAATAATTGTGCAATTTTTAGCCTTAGGTCAGTATCTCCTATTCTTAGGAGTATAATATAGTATGCAGTGATTTCATTCTCATTAGCATTTGTCATTTTTTCAAGGATCCATAATATTATTCTTTGTTTTGCAAAATCACTTAAATTCTCAATTTCATATGCTATCTTATTCATTAGCCCTGCATAATCTGAACGATAATAAGTAGAGGCTAACTCTAGGCACTCTTTCACAAGATCAATAGTTCAAAATCGAATAATTTTCCCTAATCAAGTATACGCCAAATCTATGGTATTACGCTCGTCTAAAGAGTGTGTATTAGACTTCTCGTTAGCTAGCATGAGTCTTTCTTTTGTTATAAGTAGTCTTTTTGGTAGACTTGCTGACATATTTCAACTCATATGTGTGTAACTCCTTTGGTTTTTACTTAGATTACTTGTATGTCGCGGAAACAATGAACTTCTTTCTTTATTTATTGGATACAAAATGGCATACAATCCGCTTTCTTTGGGAATATCTAGAGTGAGAAGCTTATCTATAAAAATATCACGAAAACCAGTTAACTTTCAAGGAAACTTACTTATGGTTGTTTCAAAATGCATTAACGCATCTTCGTCAGCGTTATCAATTAGTAAATAAAGTATATACATTCAATCCTTGTGATCCTTATATTCCTCCCGACTAAGAATATGTTCTTTATATCAATTTAGTGATTCTAATACCATTTTCTTAGACTCGGGGTTTGTTGTATCTAATAGGTGTGAATAGATTTTATATACTATATCGTTAGATAGACTCTTAATATGCTTATTAAGGTATTCAATAACAAACTCTATTATTCTACTATCTCAAACCTGGGAGGATAGAAGTATTTGTTCGTTAAAGCAGGTAGATATATCGAGTAGAGCATAAGTGTCTTCTTTCGGGGCTCTGTTAATAGTTAATCGTTCTGTATTTAGTTTTGATTCTGTTTGCTCGATGAGTATCAGTAGTCTTGTTATAATTTTGGAAATTACTTGATTGCTACTTACCTTTTTTGAATTGTTAACTATCTTTTTTATATAGCGATACTTATTATAGAATACCTCTTCGATATTCCATTTGCTAATCATCTCTTCATATGTCCTCATCATCTTCTGTACTCTTAGATTTTTTTGCATCTCTTCTGGAAGTGTATAGAGTATCTCCAATCCCATAAAAAATCCCTCTCCGAATATATCATCATCTCGAAGTAATCCATCTTCTCCGAGAAGTCTCTCGAGACCATCTATATCTCAACTATTCACAAGCATCTCGCCATAGTAGAGTACCACTGGACAGAAGTTGCGCCAATTGTTCCAATCCTCGAAGTTGGTATCTCGCATCTGATATATGATAGACTCCCCCTCAGTCGCACTGAGATAGCGTACATCACTGCTCTTGGTACCACATATCCCGATATATCTCGCGAGAAAATACTCTTCGAATGACTTCAGTATGAATTGGTACGTACCTCACTCCAGCTGATACAAGAGAAATATCTGATCAGCCATGGACTCTAATACCTCACTCTCATCATCGAATCCTAACCTTCCTCTTACCTGTAGCCTCAGATGCTCGAGAATACTCTCACGTTCTATATGTCTGCCACTATGCATCTGAAAAGCACAGTAGGAGAGAGTATTGAGGAGTATGCTACTGTCCCAATGCTCCCCATAGTCTATGCCTTTTTTCTTTTGGTGTTCGATGAGGAGGAGTGTAGACATCCGCTCATAGAGATCTGCTCTATTTTTTATCGATTCAAGTTCATTCTTGACACAGAGCTTCATCAAGAAAAATAGTATAAGTGGAGTCTCCTTGAGGTCTGCACTGAGTGTGGGCTTGGCTAGGAATTCCTCAATCTCTTGAAGTTTTTTGTCCATCACATCTTCTGATACTCAGAGACTCTGGAGACGAGTTCGGAGGAAGCCCTTACGATCGGTACCCCCTATCTTATCGAAGCGGAGTGTCTGAATATCTACATTCTCATACTTATCGAATCAGAGTGGTCGGGATCCAAGAATAACCCTCACTCCATCTGAGCGGAGTGTTATGAGTCCATTAACTACACTCTCTCGTATGTCACCACTGAGCTCATCGATACCATCGAAGAATACAACCATCTGTTTGTCTGGAAAACATTCCCGATGAGCGGATATATCCATAGATATTTTCTCTACTATATTGCCCTCATTGTGTCTCTTTGCTGAGTAAAAGAGAGTAGCATAATTGATATAGAGAGGATTATTATCTATCTCATCTTTCATCCGTGCGAGCTCGGTGGATTTACCTTCACCTACATATCCAGTGAGGATGTAGGGATGTCGAGAATGGTTGGACAGTAGGGAATCTAGAGAGAGTTGGATTTTTTCATATTCGTCCTCTCTTGTGACTATTTCTTGTTTTTCTTTTTTGTCCTCTTTGATTTTTTTTATCTCTTCTTCAGATCTCTTCCTATATGTATACAGAGAACGGGTGAGGAGGCTTCTCTCCCGTACGAGCGAGTCTAGAGACTTTTCGAAGATGTCTGTCGCGGTGCTATCGAGTGAACTAAGCATCGTTGCAATTGTATCTATCCTGAGATATACAGCCTGTATGCCTGCCTTGGTACAGAGATTGGAGATAGTGAGCTTTCATGCCTCATCCCTCGTAGTCGATATGCCAGTGAGGATTGCTTCTCGTACAAGGGGAGTATCCTGTCCTCATTCGATGAAAATCCTGAGTAAATCAAGAGACAGAGTCTTCCGCATTGCTCTGAAGCTACGGAGATACTGTTTCACAGATAGGATATCTTCTGGGGCAGAGGACAGTGAGAGGTTGGCAATACAAAATACCCTCATGTCCATATTCTCAGAGTTTATGTACTTCTTGTAGAGGTATTTATGTCTGCTGAAGTATGCATTGATATAATTCTGTAGTTCCCAGAGTTGTATGGATTGATTAGAAAAATGAGAAAATATATCATGAAGTCCATCTTCTCATCGCAAAACTTCCAAGATGTTCTCGTAGTTTTTTGGTGTTAGACTCAGGACTTCAGATCTTTTTCTATAGTTTAGAGGTTTTCAAGAGATATCTACATCTAAAAAAGTTATCTCCCCAGTTCCTATCTCATCCATTTTTGGGAGATGGCTTTCTGTATCTTCTCTGTGTTGGAATACACCTTCTCTGATACCGTCGATATTGGACTTATGTATGACACATATAACGGTAATATCTGATATAGTGTTATCTCAGAGCTTCTTCACTAATTGGGTTGCAAAGTCTATGCTCACAGTCTTAGAGAGAGAAATCCTTCGATATACTACAGCATCATCCTTGTCGGTTGTATCAAGTCAATCGATGTTGTTGAGGATGTTTTCTGGTCGTAATCCGAGACCTTGTATCAGTATATTAGCTGACTTTGCTACACGGACGACTTTTCTGTCTTCTGCTCACTCACAATAGAGTATATATGTATTTTTAGCGTTGACTCATAGTTGCTTGAGTAGTTCGGCTTTTTCACTGTATTGCTTTTTTGCTGATTCACAGAGGGCTGTATCTGCGGTTTGTGATAGGGGAGAGTGTATTCTTACGTCTTTGGGGAGCTTTCTATGCTCCTCTTCTTGTATGCTCATCCCATGTCGGATACAGTATATGCGAGCCTTGACTGCAGTTGCTCAGAGTTGTTCCTGAATTATCACTCTTTCCTCGGCGGATAATCATGAGGTACTAGAGGTAAATGGAAAATTATACTGTATCAAGTTTTTTCCATCCGATGGTCGCGGTATGGTGTGAGCAAGTACTCATATGGCTTTCTTTTCAGTTCACGCAATAATACCTCGATGTTTTGGTACATCAGTACTGCCTGCCTTAGAGACATTATTTCTGTGATTTTTCCCGTTCTGCATGAGCGAAGAGATAATGTTACACAGATAATAATATTATAAAATATATATTTGTCAATTAATTACGGTGGAAGAGAGATTATTCTGGTAAGTTCAAAATACATCATACCTTTTGAGCATATCCCATAATCGCATCTACAACGGCATGTTCTCGTATGAGTTTTAGTATATCATCAGTAAATACATCAGGATTTTTCCGAATCTCTTGCTCCAGCTCTGTAATAGGGGTGAGTCTTAGATTCTGTACTTCACCATCCTTGAACTTCACTTCGCCATTGTAGATACCAATATAGAGTCCAACGTTCATGCGCTTGTTCCAAGTATCTCCGTCTCGAGTTGTTCTCCTTGATTGATAGTTTTTGATTTCTTTTACTTTTTTCACGATAGCCCTCTGGGTCAGAGTAACTGGATTTTTTATCTCCTCGGACAGAGCCATATCATCAGTAACGATACTTGCTTCGATACCTAGCTCCTCATCGAGTTCCTTCTTCACTGTCTCATCAGATGAATCCCCAGATACAATATGTCCACCCATGGATTTGTCCCAGAGGTTTGGATTCTCTGGCTTATCAGCCGATCGTTGGGATATATAGACTTGACCACTTGTATCGAAGAGCAGGAGCATCACAGAACCCACTACGATATCAGTATCCCCCGTCTCACGAGATTGATTCTCCTGTTGTTTGAGAACTTTTTTTCGTTCATCAGTTCCTAGGAGTTCTCCAGCGAGATTGAAGTAATCGATGTATTCTGGTTTGGATGACATATGAACGATAATTAGAGTATGATTGCTATGAGTCTAGTCTAATTCTCGTGAAAGAAAAAGAAAAAATAAAGAAAAATAGATATTAAGGAGTAGGGGGTATCCTCTTAGATAAATTTTGGATATACTGATAAATACGTACAATCTCTCGAAATCTCTTCTTCTTCATAAGTACTTCTGTATACTTAATAGCCCCCTGAATCCCTTCCTCATTCCCGGATTCCACAAGGTACTGATAAAGATGTACAAGCTCTAGAGAGCTCTTCCTCTTCTTCATAAGTACTTCCGCACATTTAATAGCCCCCTGAATCCCTTCCTCATTCCCAGATTCCACAAGGTACGGATAAATTCCTACAACCTCTAGAAATCTCTTTTCTTTCATAAGTACTTCCGCACACTTAATAGCCCCCTGAATCCCTTCCTCATTCCCAAATTTCACAAGAGAGCGATATAGCGCCCCAGCCAATAAAAATCTCTTTTCTTTCATAAGTACTTCTGCACACTTAATAGCCCCCTGAATCCATTCTTCATTCCCAGATTCCACAAGGTACGGATAAATTTCTACAACCTCTAGAAATCTCTTTTCTTTCATAAGTGCATCTATACACGTAATGGCCCCCTGAATCCCTTCCTCATTCCCAAATTTCACAAGAGATACATAAAGATAACCAGCCTTCTGGAGTTCCCCACCTTCCATAAATGATTTTGCAGACTTAATAGCCCCCTGAATCCATTCTTCATTCCCAGATTCCACAAGGTACTGATAAATTCCTACAACCTCTCGAAATCTCTTTTCTTTCATAAGTACTTCCGCACACTTAATAGCCCCCTGAATCCCTTCTTCATTTTTATGTAATGTGAGGAGACGACAAATTTCTAAAAACAAATCTGATCCAATTTTATTAGTTTTTTTATTTTTTATATAACCCTCATATATTTTAATTATTCTTGGCGCAACTATTCAATCAGTTATTTCCAATAATTTTGCTATTCAGAGCCCTCATACTTGTTCTAAAGTCTTATCTGTAATAGTGGTATCTATATTTCCTACCGCTTTTGTTAACTTCTTGATTGGCTCAAGTCTCTTGATCACTTCATGGAGATCCCATGCCTCTACCGTCTCTTCATATGATTTTATTATCCTCTGTACTCTCGGATATCCTTGTATCTCTTCTGGGAGTGTATAGAGTATCTCTAATCACATGAACAATCCTTCCCCGAAAATATCATCATTCTTGAGTAATCCATTTTCTCAGAGAAGTCTCTCGAGTCCATCGATATCTCCACTGTTCGCGAGCATCTCACCATAGTATAGTATTACTGGACGGAAGTTGCGCCAGTTGTTCCAATCTTCGAAGTTGGTATCCCGTACCTTGTATAGTTCATCCTCTCCATCTGGCGTATGTGCAAGGTGTCGTGCGAGAAAATATTCATGAAATGAATAATGAACAAATTCGTACTGATTAGTTCCGAGATTCCTGAAGAGTATACTGAGATTCTGGTCATAGTATGGTTTTTGTTTTGACTCTCCATGTCAGAAGTGAAATGTATATGCATATTCTCAGAGCTCATCCATCCAGCGTGTGAGATCTATCTCAGGATCATAGTCCTGTCACTTGGTCTCCTTGGCGTGTTTTGTGAGGATAAAACGGACAACACTCTCATAGAGGTCAGCTTTGTTTTGGATATCTTTGAGGCGCTTGATTCCAAGCCTTGCATACTTCTCTATATCTTCATCATTCATCTTGGCAAGGAGTGTCACCAGGGTGAGGAGGAGGGGATTGCCAATTACTTCACTATCAAGATGATTGTGCTTGAGTATCTCTCGAACCTGTACTAGTTTTTCTCTCTCATTCTGAAAGCGCGACTCCAGGAATTCTTCTGCATCCATGGGAACAAGAGAAAGTGTAGTATATCCAGCAGTATCTTCTGGATATTCGGATTCACGAGCAGTGATGATGCATGTTCATCGATATGAGGCAATGAGCTTCTTGATTCCTTCTTTTTTCTCTGAATGTATCTCATCGATTGCATCGATACAGAGGATAGCTCATTCAGGGATGCTCGCGAACAGGTCTGTTACTTGTTTTTCTGATCTCATTCAGAGATCCTTAGCCTTGTAGAAAAATACTTCTCTCTCTCTGAGAGACGCGTGTTTGGTGAGTTCAGTTATCCAGAATGATTTTCACTGGCCTACGTGTGCTCGGAGGATATAGTTTCCTCAAGATTGGATAATTTGCTCAAAGTTTGTCGACACGCGCACCTTTTCTTCTTCAGGACTTTTTCAATCTTCTCTTGTTTTTTTCTCTTGCTTCTGCCAATAGAAAACATCCCGTGAGAGTATAGATCATTCCTGATGTTCTTGTATCATCTCATCGAGAGAGAATCATTGGAGCTCAGTTGCCATCTCATATGTCTCTCGATTCCTTTTGATATGCCGATAAAAATCAACTCATAAACTCTTCTCGATATACACTTGGTCCTCATCTTTCCAGAATTCTGGTCGGAGGATAAATAGTTTTTGTATAAGATGTTTTATTTCCGAATGATTATTACAGGACTCAATCAAGAGAAGTTTTTCCCCTATTGGTAGGCTCGTGCAATTCTCCGAGAGGTAGTATTCCGTTATCGGAGAGTAGTCTTTACCTATTAGCGGAGAGTAGTCTTTATCTATTATAAGGTTTGCAAGACAATATACTCTCATCTCCATATTCTCACTATTCAGATATTTCTCATAGAGTTTCTTATTTGCTACGAAATATGCATTAATATAGTTCTGCAGTTCCCAACGTTGGATTTCTCACTTTTTGAACTTTTTTATGATCTCCTTAAGTCACGTTTCTTGTGTGAGTATCTCTATCAATTCATGACTGTTGTTCGTATTGAACTGTAATATATTACGACTAACTCTGTAGTTAATACTTCTTCAATTTTTATCGAAGTCATGCGCAACGATATCCCCTGGTTTCATCTCACGGGCATCGAGTGTGATACTATGTCCTCACTGTCCGAAGAGGGTCTCCTCCATGGCGGCAATATTGGACTTATGGACGATACAGATAATGTTGAGATTCTCAATATCTCCACTGATTGCTGATTGTAGTTCTGCAGTGAAGTGTGATGTATCATATGCCGTCCTGAGCTTACGCCTTGTATCAATACTATCCTCCTTATCAGTGGTATCAAGTCCGACAATGTCTCTCATTATTCTCTCTGGAGGGATCTTCAATTCTTGTGCCAATAGTTCGGCAGATTCGATTATACGAGTTACTTTTCATTCTCGAGTTCCTTCGCAGTAGAGAAGGTAAGTATTTCATGCAGTTACTCCAGATTTTTGAAGATTATCAGCAATTGTTTGATATTGCCCTTTTGCTTCATCACAGAGTGTGGCAGCGTCTGTTTGCAATTTTTTCCCCTCCTTCTCCTCTATGCTCATGCCATGTCTGATACAGTATACACGTGCTTTTACTGCATCTTTTCAGAGGCAGTCTTGGATAAGCTTCTTCTCAGTAATCGATAGTCTTGAGGAACTCGAGAGAATAGGGAACTCATAGTGTATTCAGCTCTTTTTATCGATTCATTGGTGAGAGATGGGAGTTCATTCGAGTACTTGTACTGTTCGTTTTGTAGTTCATACAACAATATCCTGAGGAGCATCAGGATATTTTACTGTATTCGATAGTTTTTGTGGAATAGGTTTGTTATGTTTCATCAGGAAGAAGAAATCGAATCAGAAACCTCTTCTAGAATACTCTATATTTGGTTATCTTGCAAAATTTCGACGGTTTTTATATCTTCTTGATAATTCCTATAGGAATTGGCGTTGGATTGAGCTTTAGATAGAAGTTATTTATCTCTCATTTGCAAATAAATGGAAGCTGTTTTCATAACTTTTCTTCTATAAGTTTCACAAGGGGAATTACGATCTTTCCAAGCATTTCATTTTTATTGTTACTATAGCTTGAGATGGGTAGTTCCTTATTGGATATATCTTCTCATATTCGTTCAAAGAGGATATTGAGAATATCGGCAGTAGCATTTTGTGACGGAATTTCTTTGGAAGTGAGTTTTAGGCCATTGAGATATATCTTATTGGTTATAGTATCAATAAGAATTCCATGATTCTCTTTTTCTAAAATAGCCCCATGCTTCTCAAGTATTGATTCTCAAGAGTTCTTTTTTAGGAGTACTCTGTCGGCTTGGACATACGTTGAAAATACTGATTTCGAGACAAACTGCTCTACAATAATTCCATCCTCACAATTTCCATCAAGGTAAGAGCTATACTCGACTTCCATGTTTGGATAGTATTCTTTCATCTCCTGGAGGGTGTTCGCAAGGGTGCCGCGACTTACGGTTGGGCGCATTACTATCAGATATCCTCCTCACATCTTTCCTGAGTAGATAGGAAGTATTGAGAATTTTTCATTGTAGTGATTTTGATTTTTCCGAAAGTAGAATACAAAATCCTCAGAGAAGCTGTTAAGTTTTTCTATAAGACTGATTGTATAGCGATATTTGTCGATATTGCCTATAAACTCATCGATAGCATGTTCATCATATCAGTTCGCAAGCATCTCTATAAATAATTCAAGTGTCTTTACTCAAGAGAGCGCTATAACATCGTCATAGGCCTGACGAATCAGTCTTTCATCATCTGCAAATCTCCTAATGTATATATCTTTCAGCATTCATTCCTCCCCGAGCATTTCCTCTCGAATAAAAGCTCAGTGCTTTGAGATCTTTTCTCAGCGAGCCTTGTTTACAGCCTCAACTATTTTGGTGTTGGTCGGCACTCAAGAAAATATGACGAGATAATCAACTGGAATAGTTGAAGATATGATCTTTTCACTGTAGTGTTTAACGATATCCACATACTTTGAATACACATCTCATAGTTCTTTTCATTCATTATTTTCTGCCAAAAAATAACTAGGATTTGCTGTATTTTGGAGGGTATGTATGACATTTTGTCCAATAGTATTCCCATACTTTACTACAAGTTCCATCTTCCAGGCCAAGAGAAATATTTCCTTGAACTCAGGTGACTGAGAAAATTCTTCATATCGAGAGAGTGTCGCATGACTTATCCTTCCTGTGAATAAAAACAGACCTGTAGCAAGGGTAGCAAAAAAAGTACCAGCAAATCAAAAGGAGTGCCCTCTTGATATCTCAGAAAGTCAGGATATCTCTATTCATCTAGAATAACCTGATTCTTCTAGAAATTCCTCAATAATAGAAGTTATATTTGGCACGTCTATTCCTAGACTATGGAGAGAATGTTCCTGAAAGGTTGACTCGAGAATATTAAAAATCTTGATATTCCTATATGTCACTCACGTTTTATTTTTTTCCTTGATTCAGACAAAGTTCTTGAGAGGGATTTTGGATTTTATGAGAATATTATTCGATCTCTCACCAATAATAGATCCCCATGGAAATGAAAAACATCCACTTAGGATTAGATCATTTGTTGAGAAAAAATCCTTATAGGCTTCTGGGAATTTTTTCTGGAGTTCGGCGCTATTCATAAGAGGGAATTACGTACATATAGTAATGAAAATATGTCGAAATAACTAGAATTATTTCTAATATAACTACATCATACTTATTTTTATAAGAAAATCTATAGTATGTATGGGTAAATATTAAAATTATTGGATCATTGAATTTCCTGAATTTGTTTATCCTGAGCCTTTCCTAATAACTCTCTCCTTAAAGTTAAGTGAATGATAATTTTATTCCTTACCGCTGTTTTCTTTGTGACCACAAAAAAATTAAATCTCTCTTAGAAATAAGGGAGATTTTTTGACAAAAAATAAGATATATGAGACAATATGTGTGTTCTCTATTTTTAAGGATACTATGAAACAATTTATTGATATTACTGCTCGCAAGGATTTTGTAGATGGACTTATGGATTCCATAATTCGTATATTCGAGATCGATGATGCATCTCAGTCAGCGATTATCCGCAACGAACTCGACAGTGCATCAGATGAAGAACTCCTACTAAGGCATCAGAATATAAAAGAATACCTTGATTCTATGCAACTTGTAAACTCTCGATATAGGGCAAAACTCTATCTCGTAGATGAGAAAAGCAAGAATGAAGATACTCCACAAATGCTTATCTATTAAATATAATATCATATGTCAGAACTTATAAAACTAAATACATCTCCAGATAATAAAAAGATAGAAATATCTTTTGATGCAAAGATGGTAGCTGATGTTATGAGAGATCTCTCTTCCAAAACTGCAACTTACACAAGAACAAAAGAGAATTTTGTTCAGACTTTTATAACTCAAATTACGAAAATCTCTGAAGATATCAATAATCCAAATACGCGTACCAACGCAATGAGTGCCATAAGAGATATCAATACAAGTTATGGTCTTGAATCAGATGCTCATGTAGAGAGATTACTCCGATGACTAGATTCTCCTGCTCTATGACAATACGTATCTGAGAAAAGTAAAAATAATAAAACAAATACCTCTAAGATGGATAATATGATGGCTGTCAGCTATCAACCGAATGAAAAAACTCAAACATCAAAGTCTCATCAAAATGATTTCTCTCTCCAATGAACGATAGATACGATTAAAAAAAGGAATGATCTCTTGAAAACTTTCTAAAAAAATCTCTCTTATTTCTAAGAGAGATTTTTTATTCTGATGCCTTGTTCACTGTGCGTCTCTGCCATGGCCAACGTTGCTCGATCTCGACCTCAAGTGATATGGAGAGGATAGTACGGATGAGGACGATGAGCCCGAGTGTTATCGTGTTCTCGAGCGTGAGCTCGTTGGTCACAGTCTTGATGATATCGACAGCGATGAGTATCTCGAGTCCGAGGAGGATAGAACGACCTATCTCTTCGCGGATATGCGTGTAGATATGTTTTCCTGTATCGTGTCCGTATGTGCGCATTGCTCGGTAGAGTCACATGAGTATACCGCCGAATATGATACATACACCGAGTATTTCGATAGTATTTTCCATGATGAGGAGGATGGTGTGGTAGCTCATAGTTTCTTTGATAATGTTGATACAACTATCATAGCAGGATCTGCTCCAAAGTGCAAAAATCTATACGTGTACTTTTTTATTTTTATAATTGACATTAGTTTATTAAAAACTATAGTTACTAAGTATTATATAAATCCAATAAAATGCAAAAATCCACAGTTGTACCTATCGGCACACCGAGTTATACTATTCGTTCTCATGGTGGAATTGGTGATGAGCATCCAAGTGAGGATGGGGCAGGAAAACAAGAGCACAACCTTAGTGGATCTTGTCATGAGTTAGTGGTGGATTTTCAGTGACAAGTATTCCGTATTCTCGTGGATATGGGTGGATATCAGTGACGTGGATGACTCGATAGGGATATGGCAGAGATTGCCAAGGAGGTAGACATGATACTACTCACACATCCACACATGGATCATATTGGTGAATATCCCATGACATTCGCCCAAGATAGAGACTTCAAAGGCCAAGTATACGCAACTCCGTGAACCAAAAAATCCGCAGAGATAGCACTCATCGATGCTGCCAAGATACTGGCTCGTGACTATGAGGTGCGGAGAGATGGATATGAGTCGATGTTGCAAGATATTGCAGAAGCACTCTTCATACTCAAAAATAATCAACCAAAAAATAAAAGAGTTCCAAGAAGAAATAATGGTGATAGAGTGAGAAAAACGTGAGAGGAATGAAAGTATAAAGAAGACATTGCAAGAGCACATGCAATACTCGAGAAGTATGACATAGAAAAGGATGCAACTGCCTGAGAATACAAAAAACAGATGAAGCAATATGAGCCAGAAAAACCACCATATGGACTCGATGAGGTTATGCGCGCTATAAGGAAGATCGATACACATACTATAGAAAAATGATGGAAGGAGGTACTTCCTGGAAAGCTCGCATTCCGATTCTATAATGCTGGACATATCATCTGAAGTGTGAGCATACTGATTCGTATAACACATGAGAAGAAGCATAAGTATGTACTCTTCTCTGGTGATCTTGGCTCATATAAGTGGGATATACATCCAACAGGTATAGCGGTTCCACCACACAACTATCCGATAGATACAGTCATGATAGAGTCGACTTATGGGAACAGAGTTCGTGAGGATTTCGAGAAGTGACTTGCTGAATTCCAGTCACAGCTCATCGCCGATCTAGAAAAATACAGTCAAGTGTGTATCACGACTTTTGCGATGGACCGTACACAGAATATACTCCATCGTCTTGTGAAGATGAAGCGAGAGTGACTCATAGATGCTGATATCATATTGGATTCTCCAGCAGGGAAGAGTCATACTATGAACTATATACAGGAGACAGCAAAACCAGATGCAACACTCCACATGGAGCATGCACCAAGTATTCACAAGTCTCTTCGTGAAGACTTCATCGCTTCAGAGACAGAGTTACTTGCTGAGTTCAATCACAATATAGATCCAGCAAATGGTTACTATACTATAGCCGATAAGTGAACATTGAGTCCTAATCCTGAAAAAAAGAGAATTATACTTACTTCTTCTGGTATGGCTGATGGATGAATGGTTATATCACATCTTGAGAAAAATATTGCAGATCCAACGAAGGTATTTTACTTTCCTGGATATCTCGTGCCATGAACGCTTGGATATGATCTTGCCAATGAGTCACAGCCAGGATGACAGAAGAAGCGTGTCAAGATAAATTGAAAACCATACGAAGTTCGTGCTCGTATGAAGCAATTTAGCTTCCTCTCTGGACATGGTGATGCAGAAGATCTCGTTACCTGGCTCTCAGCCCTCAATCTGAGACAATGATCAAATATTATGGTTGTCCATGGAGATGTGAATTGATCGAGTCTAGAGTTCCAGCATAGACTTGAGCGACATGGTGGTTTTTCTGGAGTCAACGTCATTGTTCCGAATATCTGAGACAGTAATAGTTTTGCTATTGGGAATCCTCCACCCAAAAAAACTACCACGAGAAAACCAGCTACCAAAAAACCTTCAAGATAATTCTTGAAGGTTTTTGTTAGTGAGAGAATTGGTATTTTTCTGTATTTTTCTCTCGAGGTACCGCAGATGAGAGGGAATACTCTACGTAACTACCGATATTGATATCTTTTTCGACTATATCGGACATGGCTACTTCATCGTAGTCATCCACTTCTGGGGCTGCGAGCTCTGGACGGATGATGATAGTTTTTCACTGGATACCCATGACATAACCGTGTTGTTTTTTTCACTTTCTCTCATCGAGTTTTTCATCAAGTATTTCTTCTAGGAGTGGATTTATGGTATTGATGCGAGTTTTCGCGATATTTTCATCGACCTTGTTCGGGAGCTTGGAACTCGCGGCAAGTGGCTCATCATGATACTGGAATATCCCCACTGATTCGAATCGGTACTTTTCCACGAAGTTCATGAGTATCTGGAAGTCTGCATCTGTCTCACCGGGGAATCCGATGATAAAAGCTGTACGGATAAATGAATCTGGAAAATGCGCACGAATATACTCGATGAAGCTGTCGATATGAGTACGATCATAATGCCGTCACATGAGCTTGAGAACGCTCTCACTCGCATGTTGGAATGGTATGTCGAAGTAAGGAAGGAACTTCGTGAGCTTCTGGAGCCTCTCGAGATGAGAAAGTGTAAGGATATCTGGATAGAGATAGTAGACACGGTACTTGAAATCCCCTGGAATCGCATCGATAGCCTCAAGCATCTCCATAAGACGAGGTTCTCCGTAGAGGTCCGTACCATAGCGAGTCGTATCCTGAGAGATAATCTGTATCTCACGGATACCTTGTGCAAGCATCACCTTCACTTCTTCTACAACCGCTTCGATCGGACGAGATGTCTGACGACCACGGATAGTTGGGATGATACAGAATGTACAGTTATTATCACATCACTCCGCAACCTTGAGATACTCATAGCCAAAAGGAGCATGCATATATGCACGAACTTCATCTCCTCTCCAGACGAAGGCCTTTTTACCTTTTCCTGGTGCTTCGATGGATGCAAGATAGTTCGAGAGGGTTTTCTCTTTGGATTCTTTGTGTGCTTGCTTGGCGCGGACGATAGCCGAGAGGTTGAACTTAGACTTTTTGCCGAGTACGAGTTCCTCGATAACAGAGTAGCTCATGAATGGGACTATCGAGACGAGATTCTGGAGTCCAGAGAGGAATGCATCATCCTTCACACTCACATAACATCCCATGAGGATGAGCTTCTTCCCAAGAGAGTCATAATACGAGAGTGTTTCTTCGCTCTCTTGGCGCGCTGAAGAGAGGAATCCACACGTATTGACGATGACATACTCGCACTCACGAGACTCTGGATCTTCGATGTATTCGATTGGTGCACGGTCTGAGTACTTGAGTATCTCGCCGATAGCGAACTCGAGGTCAACCATGTTCTTGGAACATCCGAGATTGATAGCAGAAAAAGCAAACATAATGAAAAAATAATATTGCCGCGGATTATAGAAAAAAACTTGCAAAAAGCAAGGAGTTGACTATAAATAAAAAAAATTAATAAAACACAATATGTCTTTAAATTATAATCCAGATTTTCCACCTGAAGCAGAAGAACAATATCAGCTATACTGTGGACGAGATACAAGTAAAATACCCACATCTAGAAGTGTAACTCACAACAATGCGCGAATTATTGAATTATTCCATTCCTCGATTTGAGAATTGGTTATCCCTAGAAAAAAGAGCTGGGCCGTTCAAGATGCGTTGACTCGTCTTCAGATCTAAACTCACGCAAGCATCTCCACAAATTCTTTCTCATTTTTATCTGCTTTTTTCCACATCTTCGGAACGAGGGAACCGCTCGTGAATCCTGGAATAGTGTTGACCTCGAGGAAGTATATATCCTTGCCATCATATCGCCAGTCGAGACGGACGACTCACTTTGTTCCTATATATTCGCAGACTCTGAGACTCTCAACTTGGAGTCTTTTTTGTAGTTCATCTTCTCCAATCATGAATACTTCATTCGAGCCGTCGGTTTCGTACTTCTCACTGTAGTCAAAAAAATCCTGCGTCAGTGTACGTATCTCGATGATTGGAAGGGTCTTGTATCAATCCGTATCTCTGTAGACTCCAACTGTGAACTCGCGTCATTCGATACATTCTTGGATGAGTATATCATCATCAGTAATCCCTATACATGCTTCTGCGAGCTCATCATGTTCCATTACTTTACTCGTTCAGAGTGAGCTCCCTCCGCGGTTCGGCTTCACGATGGCAGGGAATGGGACATCCTGGAGCTCGAAGTCTGCATCTCGTCTCAGGAATATCGTCTCAGGAATATGGATTCCGATATCTCGGATGAACTGATTGGTTCGATACTTATCGATACAGAGTGCATGTATATCAAAATCTGAATACGCATAATGATATCCGAGAGTTGAGAGGAATGCAGTTACCTGCCCATCTTCTCCATATATACCATGGAAGATGGGAATAACGAGGTCAAAATCTTGATGGATATCGAGATGCTTTTTTAGATTCTTTGTAGGAAAGTATTTTGCTAGAACTGATGCCTGGTGTCTCTGGAGAAACCTGTGAATATCCGATGGAAAATCAAAAGTCTCGGAAGTATGTCATGCCCTGGTACACCAGCCCTTCATATTCTCTCCGCTTCGGAGTGCGACAGTGCGTTCAGTAGATATTCATCAAGTAAGGATAGCGATATGCATAATCTGAGGGTTATGAGCTCATGAGTCTATGAAAAACTCCACAAAAGGCAAGCAGTGAACTACTCCAAATACTGATACTGTTTTGTCTATTCATTTTTCAAAATCACCATTTTTTGTAACTGTTTTGTCACTCCTGCTTGGTATACTAACCATAGTATTCATAATATCTTGATTATGTGGTATTTTCGTATCTCAGGGATTGTATTCAGCATATTCTTCCTCTCACCACTACCACTTCTCGCACAAGTGTATATCACTGAGGTGATGCCCAATACTGATGATGATGCCGCTATGGAGTACATCGATATTGTAAATAGCGGGTGTGATCCTGTTGATATATCAGGCTACCAGATAGCAGATAAGGAAAAGTCATATACCTTCGCTGCAGGGAGCACTCTCTGAGTTCATGAGACATATAGACTCGGACGCCCGATATCCAAGATTGTACTCAATAACTCGAATGAAGAACTCTCTCTTCGTGGTACAGGATGAGTTCTAGTGCATACCTTCGGATACACGACGAGTGAGAAGTGAGCGGCAATCACGGTTTCGTGAATTATCTTCGATAACTGTGACGCGAGTGAAACTCAGGAGGATGTATGAGTAGTAGAAGAAGATATTTGAGAAGAGGACGAAGTCGAAAATGCAACAACAGATAATGATGATGAGATAGGTGAAACTGGAAGTGGAAGCATGGATGATACCTGAACAGACAATACAATAGATGATTCAGAAGAAGATACTTCAACTGGCACACTTGATAATAGTGAAGATATTACCCAAGATGAAGACTTGGAGATACAAGACGAAGAAAGTGAAACAGATTCAGGAGCTACTGATGGAGAATCGGGCGACTCTGCTGGACAGGTAGATGAGGATACTGAAACTGAAAATATACAGACATCCAATCTCCTCGGCAAGTCTGGATCACTTGCACCACAGATACTTCTCTATAGCGACAGTGATGGAGACAATCGTATCGATACGCTCGAAGTGCTCTATGATATCTATATCACAGGAAGTATTGATGCCTCTAAGATGCTCCTCTACTCCAACACTGGATGACTCTACGAAGAGAGGATCAATACTGAGACATGATATATACTCGATGCTGAGATAGAGGACAATATACTCAGACTCTTTCTCGAGCCATCACATTATGAGAAAGCTATACTCATCCACAATGCTACAACACAGAGTGATATACGACTCAAGTCGAGCGGTGGATTTGGTATCACGGATCTCTCTTGAACACTTGTAGAGGATTTCTTGCTTACGAGTTCCTTTGATGCCTACAGGCAAGTATACGAAAGATGAGCATATGAATCCATCTGAACGGAAGATGTGAGTGAAGAGGATGAGATAGGCTCATGAACGACTGTTGTTACTTTTCCTGAGATAGTTCCCACAATTCAGAATTATACCAATACGACACTTTCTGGGCAGACTTTCGTCTGTCGAGAGACTCCATGTCGACTCAATCTCAACTTTGAATCTGTATTCGACTCAGCATATCCATCGAGTTCCTATAGTTGTCGGATTACCTATAATTGAGTTGTTGAAGATAAGTGCAATCCATCTCAGTGGAGTCCGACGAGTGCATGAGGATTTGAGGTACGCATCATCGACAAGGTAACAGGACAATACAAGTCCCAGTACTTTCCCATAGATTGGAACATCATAACCAATCAGGCAACGACAACTCCGAGTACATATGATCGCTCCGCACCAGTTCCTCGGATTACCCTGAATGGGACTCTTACCAAGAAGCAATTCCAAAAGTGAGAAAATCATATACTCTGCTATACCAATACGTGTTCCCTTAACTTCGATGGTTCAGATACGTATGATCCAGATGGTTCAACTATGTCTTATAGTTGGAGCCTATCTGGCAAGATTTTTGCATCCAAGAAAAATCCAACAGTACAAGAATATGGTCTCGGTGAACATACTGTAGAGTTCACTGTAACTGATAGTAGTGGTAAGATATCTCGAAGTTACTATACAATCAGTGTTCTCTGAGATATGGAGCCACCACCAGAGATACAGGCACAGATACTAGTATCAGATATGTCCATTGCGTCCTCGAAGACAACGAAAAAGAAAAAACAAGCAATGATCTTCTTCTCTCCGCCTGAACTCATCGTCGAGAAGTCATCCGTGGGACTCATGAAACGAGGTAATTGATATAGATGTGTGACTACAGAGACTTCTTGTAGCATCAACTTCGCAATGATATGAGCTACACAGTGGGTTTATTATAAGTTTTCCTATACTCATGAACCAACGCCACTCTGGTCGTCTAATCCTCGATCCAAGTCGTTCTTGCCTGGGAAGTATACACTCTATGTCTCTGCACACTATACGAGAGATGGTTCCGCCATATGGCAAGAAGCAATACCTATAGAGATCATCCGAATTAGAAAAGCTAAAATAGCAAAAACCCCCACGACAAAAGTAGCAAAAGAAGAGAAATCACCAAAAAATATAGAAATCATACCCACTGCACATGCCGAAGATGGTGGGTGAGTCCAGTCAGAATCCAAGTTGACACTTTTCATATTATTCTTCAGTATACTTTTGAATGTATTTTTCCTCAGGAAGAATAGTACCAATATTGTATAATTCTCGTGAACAGGATGCGGAAAACATAGAAAAACTGAGATATGAGAAAACTTATTTTCTGATCTCAAGAGTCCCTCAAAGATAGGAAAAACTGACTCATAATGTGAAATATCGTTGTTCGTCAACTCACTTTTACTTGATAGTTTCTCTCTTCTCGATATAGTCACTGTACTTCTCTCTTCTTCCGTGCATCTGGTCGGTATTTTTCTCTACAATTATACCGCATCCTAGAGCGTGTCGCCATTGGTTCGCCGTGGTGGGCCCGACTCGCCACACGGGTCTCGAGCAGTACTCGAGATTCACCTGTTGCATCAGGGATAAAATATGATCTAGAACGACCAAGAGGGAAAATAAAATCCTCCACGCAAGTGGAGGTTTTTAAATTATTTATTTTCTTCGTATGTAAAACTCACTTCCTCTTTTTGCTCTCACATTGCTTGTACCTTCTGTTGCCCGCGAGTGAATAGGGAACTGAGGGATATAATCCAGCTTGTGAGTGGTGCTCGTGTAGAGATATTTTCCCCTGCGTACGCGATGAGTGTGAGTGCTGGGAAGAGGAGATAGAGTGCCATAGAGGACTGGAGTCCGTAGAACCATATGATGAGTCCGAGTAGGGTAGTCATCACGAGTCCTTGGAGGACGAGCCCACGATATTCACGTGCACGTGGCATGGAGAGTGATGGGATGGTGATGAGATTGACCATAGGGATTCCGATAATCCAACTTGGGAGGATGTATGGAGCCTCTGGGGCCTGTATCTGCGAGTAGAGAGAGTACCTCTCTGTATAGATATCACTATAGTTCCCACGCTTCTCTCAGCCGAATGCAACACGAAAGAACTCATAGACAGAGATGATACTTGCAGATATGTGTGCTTCGATGCTCGCATAGGTTGGTATATACTTGTAGACTCCGAATGAGAGGAACTCGCCATGCAAGAAGAGAAATACAGCCGTGATGATAAAAACTACAACAGCGAGGATGGTGAGGGCGAATACGAGTGTCGATACAGCTCCACCATAGAACACAATGAGTGTGATGAGTACGAACGCGAGCGCTCCACCAACTTTTCTCCCAGTGATATATGGTTGGGTTGGGTACTTTTTTGCTATAAAAATCCCAATAAAAGGAATAAAAGAGGCAAGGATACGAATCTTTTCTTCTTCTGTATAGGTTCCTGCGATATGCTCATTGGCGACATCGAGTGTGAGTGTATGTATCGCACGAGCATCTATACCATGATATGCTCGATATGCACCATGGATAAGGAGTCCGCAGAGTACTGACATCATACCAGTAAGGATAACAGAGTGGAGTGATATCCCAAAAAACTGGAAGTTCACAAGTGGCTTGAGGAGAGAGAGATAGAGAATAATGCTCACAATACTGATGCCCATGATGGCACTTGCACGTCTAGCATGTCATCGGACATAGGCTTCACCGAAGGGTGTATCTGCTCGAACAAGGAGAAAAAGAGGTCCAAGAAAAAAGTATGTTATCATCGCATTGATGCGGGATTGCTCATTCATAGGAATTGGGAGGATAGGGGAATACTAACGAATACTTGATAATTCTTTATTATTCTATATCAAACACATAGATTTTGCAAAATTTACCCCTTTTTTGTGAAGATATCTCGTATCACATAGGTTGTCATGATGAGTAAGAGTACTTGACTTCCGAGAGTTGCATATGCCGCTCAGACAAAAGAATATGTCGGGATGAGGATAAGATTCCCGATAATGTTGATGAGAGCGATAATCGCATTGATGATAAGCATCTTGCGTTCTTGCTTACGCGCAATCAGTATATACGTAGCAAGTGATGAGACGAAGTAGAGGACGAATATAGGACTGACAACCTGAAAGGCATCAATAGTAGTGAGTCCATGTATCTCTCGAGTTACGAACGATTCTGAGGAGATGATTCTGAGTATGTACTGCGCACCAAAAAAACTCACAAGAGATCCAATAAGTCCACCAGAAAATAGGAGTAAGAATGAGCGTTTTATGAGTTTTTTTGCTTTTTCTCCCTCATCTTTTCCAAACGCATCGGTGAGTACGGGAAGGAGTGAATTTAGGAAAACTGTCCCATACATCATACCGACTTCGACGATCTTCATCGGGAGGGCGTAGAGCGCGATGACACTATCAGCGATGTCACGGGGTTCGAGTATCGAGAGGAGGATGATATCCACCTTGAAAAATATCACATTCAAAAAGAGCGCAAGTCAGTATGGAAGTGATACAAGGAGAATATGTCTGATATATGCAAAATCCCAACCGAAGTGTACTTGGTGCCACTTCGCCGCATACCACCAAGTAAGTCCAGTCATGAGGAGATTGCCACCGAGTCCTGCCAACATCACGAGTGTGAATTTTTCAGTATGTGTACTTCACCATGCAAGTGTCGCAAAAGTCAGGATCATCCCAAGAGTGAGGAGCTTGCCACAAGTATTCGCAATGATACTGAATTCTGTTTTGAGAATCGATTGGAGATAGCTCATGAGTGAGCTATTGATGAGGCCAAGAAGCGTAAAGACAGAGGCGATCACTATACCAATCATAGCTTCTCCAGAGTTGTATCCCTCGAGAAAATACCCAATCCCAAGTGAAAATATGATGATGAGCGCGCCTGAAAGTGTGCGAAGTGTGAGAACATTGGACGCTATCTTGTCGACCATCTTGGCATCATCCTTGTGTGCTGAGAGTTCACGGACAGTTATAGTATAGAGTCCGAGATCCGCGATGACAGCGAATATCGAGAGGTAGTTGTATATCTTCGAATAGAGTCCATATCCTGCGACATCGAGATAGTTCGTGAGTATCTTGATCATCACGATGGATATCAGGGCTGTGAGTACTTTTCCTCCTATCTGTGCTATGGTATTGGTGTAGATTTTTTTGGTTGGCATAGATGGATTCTATAGAAAAATCCTAAACTACAAAATATTCACAAAAAATCTCAGACGAATCTGAGATTTTTTATTATGCAAGATGATATTAGAAGTTTCCTGTTACAGTAATAATAACCTTATCTGAATAGTCACCTGCTGGTGTCTGGATATTTGGTTGTGCACTTACTGTGAGGCGGAAGTCATCGACTCCCGTGAGATTCTGAGGCTTGTTCGATGTGTATACTGTTACTGGAGTTGTATTGTTGATCTCAGCATTGTGTGCTGCTGCCTGAGTAAATCCTGGAGCCGTAGAATCAGTTGCAGCCTGAATTGCTGAGATGAATCTATAACTATCAGCGAATCCATCAGCCACGAGTGAATTGATTACTATCGCACCACTTGAATTGTTGGTCATACCACCATTGGTAGATGCCGCAGTGACTGATGCTCCATTGAGAGCGTTGGTACCAAGATCGATACTCACACTTCCAGATGCCGCAGCAACACTGGTCATGTTACCAAGATCAATGATACCACTTCCAGATATTACCATATTGAGAACAGGGAGGATACGACCACGGATGACAATTCCGTTGATTGTACCAGAGGCACTTCCAGCTGTGAATGTATCATTCCAGTTGATATTACTATTGAGTGCACCACTACTGACAACCGAACCACTACCGATAACAGTAGCAAAAGCTGAACCAACAAGTGAAGCAGAAACTGCTACGAGTGTGATTGCGCCGACCAAGATACGAGAATTCATATGTGTATGAGTTATTGATAATACTTAACTATCTTGGCATATCTCGTTCCCTGAGTCAATGAAACTACTACTTTTGATACATGAAAATAGTTGACTAATTAATTAAATATATTTTAAAATTTTCTTTGTCTTTTCACTCTATTTCATATACTACAAATTATATGAACTATACAGACTACTCCCTCGTATCTTGACTCTTGCCTCGTCGTATCAAGCGAGACTTTGTCTCCTGGGTAGACCAAGAATTCAACGAGACGACACTCGATACGCCAGAGAGTCGTGTATACTATGTAAGCAAAAAGCTCGAACAAGGTAATCCGACCCCTGATGCACAATCCCCATATATATATGAACTTGAGTTCTCGCTCATAGGAGTCCTTGCGCGTATGGAGGTCGAGGGAGTTGCTTTCGACAGAGACAAGCTCGTAGATATCTGAGAGCGTATTCGTACTGATATAGCAAAACTCGAGACAGAGATATATGATCTTATTGGTGAGAGATTCAACCTCAATTCTCCGAAACAACTCCAGGTGATACTCTTTGAAAAACTCGGAATCAAGCCTACGAAAAAGAATAAAACCGGATACTCTGTGGATAATGATGTCCTCGAAGAGATAGCAAAAAACTATGATATCGCTCGTCTCATCCTCGAATATCGTGGACTTGCGAAGCTCTCATCAACCTATGTTGAGTGACTCATGAAGTCAGTGGGCAGTGACGGGCGGATACATACAACCTATGATTCGCTCGGTGCTGCGACAGGGCGTATGTCTTCCAACGACCCCAATCTCCAGAATATCCCAACAGGTGATGGATATGCCAGAGAGATCAGAGAATGTTTTGTCCCTTCAGAGTGAAATACTCTTCTCGTCGCTGACTATTCTCAGATTGAGTTGCGAATATTGGCTTTCCTCTCACAAGATGCATCACTTTTGGAGGCATTCGAACATGGTGAAGATATCCATGCGCGAACTGCTTTTTTCCTCTTCGGAGACAAGGTTGGATGAGACAAGAAAACATGGAAAGCAACGGGTGAACAACGTCGCATCGCGAAGAGCGTCAACTTCGGAGTAATATATGGTATCACAGGATTCTGACTTGCCAAGACGCTTGACTGTAGTCCATGGGAAGCACAGGAGTATGTGAATGCTTTTTATACCAAGTATCCTGGAGTGCGTAGCTACTATGACAAACTCCTTGAAGATGCTCGATCGAGTTGATATGTCGAGACGTATTTCGGTCGTCGCAGATATATCCCATGATTGAGTGATGCCAACAAGACGATGCGTGCTATCGCAGAACGTGAAGCGATGAATATGCCTGTACAGGGAACAGCGGCTGATATAATCAAGATTGCCATGGTGGAGTTGGATAAGAGGATTCGTGAGTTATGACTTCAGGGTAAGATGATATTGCAAGTACATGATGAACTTGTATTCGATATTCCTATCTCTGAAGAAGAGGTATTTGAGAAACTTGTACGTGAGACAATGGAGTGAGTACTCAAAAATGATGAAAAGACTAAAAATATGAACAACTCAAAAATACCACCAATTACAGTTGATATATCCGCAGGAAAGAATTGGTCAGAAGCAAAATAGTTTCTTCTTGTAAAAGTCACTAGAATTCATATTATTGCCAAGTATTCTCCATTCCATTCAACTATACCTCCAATTATGTTCTTTTTTCCTCTCTTGAATTTTATATTTTTGATTATACTCTACCGTATACATAAGCAGGTTTTCTGGGTGACAACTATCGTTGAAGTAGTGATACATATGGTTGGATTTTGGTATATATATGGACAATTTAGTCGCGCAGATAATCAGCTTCTCTATACTTTTGCACTCACAGGCATAGGGTTTATCGTTGTCTTATTTGCTTTTTTTGTGGCAGCATTTTTGAACCAGAAACACTTCAACTCTATACACCATGAATAAGTTTGATACACTCTTTTTCTCACAGTATATCAACCCGCAAGAAAATATTCTTGAGGTGTTTCATCGTCATGTAGTCGTCATTCTTGAAGAGATAATTCTCTGGACTTTTTTTGCTGTTGTTATTCCAACATTTCTCTACTCGCAAAATATTTTTGATATCCAGGCTGGAGTTTCCGAGTTTTCCTTTACTGTATACCTTCTTTTGATATATGGCATTCTCATGTACAAGCTCTTTGACTGGTATGCTGATGTTTGGGTTGTAACAGATATGACAATTGTCGATGTGAAGTGGAGATATTTTACTTCCAATCTTCTCTATATTCCATATAATAAGGTGGAAGGTATTGAGATTCGTACGCGTTCATGGTTCACAGCAATGATCGGCATGTCCGACGTCATCATCAAGCTTGCATGACAAGAGTCTTTTACCCTCACGAGCGCAGCACGACCAGCTGCAATAGTAGAATTCATCCAGAACTCTACTCAACACAAGAATGGGTGACATGACGCGGATGATAGGGAACCGTTCGAGATACTTGTTGAGACACTCTCTGACGTTGTGAAGTGACACCTTGTCACTGGGTGAAAAAACTATATCACTCGTGACTATATCGAAAAACTCGATGAGACACTTACACAGTGAGTTCCTATAGATCTCAGAACCCAAGAAGAAAAGGTGATTATCGAACACTGGAAGACAACGTATACGAAGAAAACAGACGATCATGATGAACATGGTAATGACGCACAAGATACCGCTCATGGTAACCATCATTAGATTTTATTTGCTAATTTTCTCACTTATGACTACAGAAGTTATCGTCCATGCATCAGAATTCTCCAACGAGATCGATTTTATCCGCTATGAGGTTGATAAGGCACTCATAGGAAAACTCGATGTCTATATCAAAAAATACGTAAAAGAGGACGATAAGCTCAGACTTGAGCTCACAGTCACTCGTACAAAAAAGGGGATTACTGGAAAACTTGACCTATCTTTTCCTGGAGGTGCATTTCGGTCACAGAGAGAAGATTTTGAGAAACTCGATGATCTTGTAAGTCACCTATTCTCTCACATAAAAGAACAGATGGCAAAATAAACTCAAAATCAACAACTAAAAACCAAAAAATGGTTTTTAGTGGTTTATGGGGGATTTTTCATCTTTTGACTCTTACTTTTTACCTATTAGTTCTCCTATGTCTCTTCTTCTTGGTATCCTCCTTGCTTTTCTTGTCTTCCTTGTTGTTGTAGTAGTTCATGAATTCGGACACTTCTTCACTGCTCGTCTCACAGGTATGAAAGTTCTAGAGTTCTGATTCGGGCTCCCACCACTGATGATCAAGCTCTATAAAGATGCAAAGTGAACACTCTATAGTTGGAACTGGCTCCCGATAGGTGGCTTCGTTCGTATCCTCGGTGAGGATCCAACAGGAGAAGATGCTCATAAGAAGTGAGCATTCATGACACGCCCTTGGGCAGCTCGTGTACTCGTTCTTGTGGCTTGAGTGACTATGAATTTCCTCCTCGCTTTTTTTATCTTTACAGGACTCTTCTGGAGTGGTACTTCACCAGTAACGGTCAATCCGCTTTCAGATAGAGTAACGAATTCATTTTTTATTCCTTCACTCGATGAGGCGATATACTATGGATATGTGCAGTATGACGGCGTTGAGATATCATCTGTTTCTGGTAGTCTTGCGGCCAAAGCAGGTATAGGATCAGGAGAGATACTTTTCTCTATCAACTGATTCCATGTAGTTCATCCAGATCAACTTGTTGAAGCGGCCAAGACTAATCAAAGGCTTGACCTCATACTCTACAAGGATGGTGGGCATAGAGTAGTACAGGTTACGCCTCAAGATGGCAAGATTGGTGTACACGTCTGATTCCAGAATCTCAGAGTCAATCCAGATTTCCGTATCAAGCTCCCATTGCTTACGGCTATCCAGGCAGGCGCATATGAGACGTATAATTCTAGTATATTGACACTTGTCTTCCTCAAAGATCTTGTCCATGGGATATTTGCTCCTGATACTCCAGAGGAACGTGAAGATGCCAAAAATATGCTCGCTGGTCCTATCGGAGTCGGTGCAACCTTCGTCTGATTGGTTGAGATATCTGCTCCAACCGGACTCATCCTTGTTATCATAGCGCTCATATCCATCAATCTTGGAGTCGTCAATCTCCTCCCTATCCCAGCACTTGATGGTGGACGTATTGTTACAACAACTTTCTACTCTATCATTGTTCGTCACAATCATGAATGAGTAGAAAAATTCCTCAAGTTTGAAAAGTTCTTTCATGCATTTGGATTCATCTTCCTTATGGTACTCACGATATATGTTGCTGGACTGGATATATCTCGCTTTTTCTAAATTATATATTATGCCAATCTTCTGACTTCTTTCATTACTCTTCGGTATTATAGTTATAGCCAATCCTGATTTTATTGCGTATATCGTTGGTTTTTTCTTCGTATTTGTCGGAGTGAATATGCTTGTTGCCGCATGGATGCTCCGTCTAGGACAGGGACAAGAGAAGACCTCATGGAAAGTCTGAGGATACGAGATTATCAAAAATAGGAAATAATCCATGCAAACGCCTTTTCTTTTTTTCATCGCCTTCTGGATAGCGCTCCTCCCAGTATATCTCTGGGGATATGGAGTAACCTATATGCTCTCGGATACGTGGAATCGTATGCGCTTCTGGATATGACTCCTCCTCTGAGGATTCGGCGTTGGACTTACATATATTTTTGCTTCATCATATAGTACGAACTCGCTCTTTGAGATTGGGGTATTTGTCTGATTCCTTGCAATCCTTTTTCTCATTGTGCTTGTTCTGACATTTTTTGGTTCTCGGTTTTCGAGAGTATTCCTGCAAAAGATTGCAATAACGCATGTAGGTATAATTGGGAGTATGCTTATTCTCTTGTACTTTGCTGGACGATACTTCCCAATTCCTGGGATTATCACACCTGTACTCTTACTATTTTTCCTCACACCTTTCCTTGAGGAAGCAGCGAAGCATCTCGGATCAGTCTGACTTATCGGACAGGAATTCCGGTTTTCACAGAGAGATATTGTATCATTCACATTCTTCGTGGTTCTCGGATTCGTCTTCGCCGAGAATCTCCTCTATCTCGTATCAGGACAATTCTCTCTCGGGACATGGATATGGAGATCGTTCTTCACACTTATCGCCCATGTATTCACGGCCCTTATCTGTGCTCACTTCTGGTGGCGGGCTCTCTCATATCCACTCTTCTCAGCTCGGTATATCGGGACTTTTCTCATAGGATTCCTCCTTGCTGGTGGACTCCATACGCTCTACAACTTGCTCCTTGCAGGAGGCAATATCATCGGACTCCTCATATATGTAGTGGTTGGATACGTGTTAGTAGTTGTGAGGAAGAATTAGTTTTCTATTGTGACCTCCCGTCCTCCATCCTCCATCACCTCGATGGAGATTTTTTTTGTATAGGCTACACTCTCCCCGAGTATCTCTGGCCACTCGATGAGCGCTATAGTGTCTGTATCTTCGAGTATCTCCTCGCCACCGATAGAGACAAATGTATCATAATCCTCCAAGCGGTAGAGGTCAAAGTGATAGATATCCTTTCCATACTTCTGATAATACGTATACGTTGGACTTCGGACAATGAGAGTCGCATCATCAAGGTATTTTCGGAGTATATGTCTGATGAATGTACTCTTACCAGCCCCAAGGTCTCATATAAAAAATACTCTATCTCAAGCAGTGAGAGATATATCTATATCGTCAAGCTCTTTTTCATCTTGAATGATGTATTTTTGAGTAGATTTTTGCATTTTCTCGGAAGTTGGGATAATATGAGTATCGTATTCATAACTCTTTTTTATGCAAGAGACAACCCCTCAATCTCCGTCAGCCATCGTCTCATCAGGACGAGGAGTCTGGTATATGAGTATTGCCTTTCTTCTCCTGACTATAGGGCTCTCATGAGCACTGTACGTGGGTATATTCCTGACGTCGCAGTCTATAGAGACTACCCAATCAGAGATAGCAAGAATCAATACAGATATACAGAAAGCAAGTACTGACAGTCAGATAGTTATCGCAAAGATCATCCAAGAGAGTGGACTGCGTCCATCTATCGATCTCAAGAATATCGTGACACAATTCCGTCTTGCAGCTATAGAGGCCAATGTTGGATTCGACGGCTTCTCTATCAAAGATGACACTATCTCAACTCAACTCATATCTACAGCATGAACAACGAATCATCCTGACGCTGTCTGAACTATCATAGCGATGATGAATAAATATGCAGTCTGAGATGAAGTTTTCCGTCTTGGCGCTATCAACTCCGTTACTGGTGATATAACTCGTCGTACTACGAGTATCGAACTCAAGGTTATCAACTCTCCTACCAAATAATTTTATTACTATGATGAATTCATCTCATCGCGTCTACGTACCTATCGTATTTGCACTTGCACTGCTTGTGGGGATATTGTTCCTTAGACCGCTCTATACAGAATACATGGACATCCGTATCGAGTCTGCAAGGGCAGATGCACTTGAATCAGAGAGACAAAAAGAACTTGATGCACTTGTGGCACTTCAGTCTTCTTTTGCAAGTTCTGGGTCAAGTGATCTCATAGAAAAAGTTAAAAAACTCAATAAAAAGTGGGATGAAGCACAATTGATGTCAGCAGTGATGCTCACTGATTATACCAAGTGATCACTCTATCTCCCAGCTCCTATAGCTATCGGAAATATCGCACTCGATCCAGGGAAAAAACTCCCAAGTGGACTCTCACTCGGAACGATCAATCTCTCTCTTACGGGGAAGAGTATCGATGATGTTGTGAATTTTCTCTCATACCTCACAACTAACTCATCGTATGTATTTACTCTCGATACTATCAGTCTCCCACTCTCAGTACCAATTCAAAAAGAAGTGAATGGTATAGCTCTATCTGTGAGCCTCTGAGTGTATTACTACGAATAACCAAATTCTCTCATGCTTTCTATCTTTCGTACCATCTCACTCAAGGAAAAAGTCTTATTCTATGAATCTATCGCCAATCTGCTCGATGGAGGCGTAACTCTCTTGTCTGCACTTCGTGGATTCGCTGGGCGCCTTCCAGTAGGTGCACTTCGTGATGCTGTAGAGAATACGATATTTTTTGTGGAGTGATGAGATGCAATGAACACGGCGATGCGTAAGATCTCAGATTTTTATGGCGAGAAAGAGATTGCAATTGTAGAGTCAGGAGAACAAACAGGAATGCTGAAGACAACGTTTGAGTCTATTGCTCGTGAGATGCGTATGCAAGAAGACCTCCGCCGCAAGGTTATCGGAGCCCTGACGTATCCTTTTATCATCATGATATTCTTGGTCTTGGCTCTCATCGTCGTCATGGTCTATGTGATTCCTCAGATTATGCCAATCATTGCTGAGATGACCACTGATATTCCTTTTTCTACTCGTTCGCTTATTGCGGTGAGTGATTTTCTCTCGAACAATATTGTCTTCCTCCTTATTGGTACTATCGCTATAGGACTCCTTCTCTATGGGTACTCGAATACAGAACATGGTCGGAGATTTGTAGATAGAGAAAAACTCTTCTTACCACTCATAGGAACTATCTATCGAAATTATATTATCGTTCAGGTGATGTCAACTTTTCATCTCCTCTCGAGTTCTGGAGTGAGTATCGTGAAGGCATTGCGTCTGACGGGTGCAAGTTCAGGGAATCGAATTATATGAGATATCTACAATCATATTGCCGAGGATGTATCTCATGGACAGAAGGTAACTACCTCTATGCAGGCAGCTGATCCTGGTACAAGAATATTCGGTGCTGATATCTTGCAGATGATAGAGAGTGCAGAACAGACATCAACGATGCATGAAGTGACACAGAAGATATCAGAACAGTATCGTCGTGAGGTGGATGCATCACTTGCTGTGATGGTCAAGTTCATCGAACCAGCAGCATTGCTCCTTGCTTGAGTATTTGTACTCTGGTTCGCTATTGCAATATTCTCTGCCATCATGCAGGTGGTTGCGGTTGGTGCCGTATAGTCTTATTTTATTATGCTACTGAGTCAACTCCATCCAAAAAAAGGCTTCACTCTCATCGAGATGATGATAGTGATTGCTATTATTATGATGTTGCTTGGACTCGTTCTCTTCCCTTACTCATACTATATGCAACGAGCATATGTAGAGAATACAGGAGACACTATTGCTCAGGGTTGGATCCTCGCGCACAAAGATGTCCGCAATGGCAAACTCTTCGATATCGGTACAACAGCTAACAAGCTCCTCATATTCCGCAAGGGATCACGCGAAGTTGAACAATATCTCCTCTCTGGTTCCGTGATTCCGGAGCTGACTCTCATCGAGAACAATCCTGATATTAGGAGAGAAAAATCCATACTCTCTGATTCAGATGTACAGATTCTCTGATTCTCTGGCACCAATCTCTCTGATGAGGATATCCTCGGATATATGATTCAAGCTCCACAGGGAGATGGGGTGTTTTTTACTGGTGCACGTCTTCCATTTTCCTCGTCTGGTGTTTTCCTGACGATTGGATATGATGGTGCCGAACTCTCCTCTGGTCGTGCTCGTCAGATACTTCTTCGAACTTATCTCCAATAATTCCTCATGTCAGTTTTTCTCTATAGACATTCTCGTAGGTGATTCACTCTGATTGAGCTTATTGTTGGCATGACTATTTTTGCCATAGGACTCACAGGTATACTTGCACTCCTCTCGACGACTATCACTAACTCGAGTTACTCTCGTCACGAGATAGTGGTTGCTGGGCTCCTCCGTGAACAGATGGAACTCGTAAAAAATATCCGTGACACCAATCTAGAGAACTATACTGAATGGGATAAGATACATACAGAAGATGTAGCAACATCTACCTGGCTCAGTGGTGCATATATCATAGAAAATAACTTCAACAATATAGATCTCATGTTTGATGCCTCAGGGAATGGGAATATCATAGCATCTCCAGTCTATCTCAGGAACATCACAACAGAATTCTCGGCACTACCAAGCGACGATCATCGCTTCGAAAAATCTAGACTCTATCTCGATGAGCAGGGAAGGTATACTCACACCGTCACGGCAACAGGCACAGTATATGCGACATACATGATGCTTTCACCTCTTGGATACGATAACTCAGGAGTTTTTACTCCTGTAGTCAAAGATGGAAAAAATCAATGATACATCATCGACGCGCGAGTCATGGTAAGGAACTGAAACAACTATCGTGAATATGATGCCAAGACAGCTATCACAGATTGGGTAAAATAGAACTTAGAATTATTTATGTATACATTTTCTCGTACATCTCGTAGTGGATTCACCCTCATCGAACTTATGATTGCGATGGCGATTTTTGCTGTGATGAGTGTGATGATCATGAGTATATATATCAATACAACCAATACCTCTCGCAAACTCAATGCCACACGTCAACTCTCAGAAACTGCACGAGAGATAACGGAGCGCATATCTCAGGATGTTCGTGAGAAGGGTATTGATATGGTTACAGAATTCGATCCATCTCCAAGCGCCTACATGCCTTGGACCAATCAACCTCAATATACACTCTCTTGAACTGAATTCCTCCAGATACAGTCCGGAAACATGTATGCATACGGAGCTCGTACTGATACTTGACTCAAGCCATGTATTGATACAGTCATAGAAAATACGAAGACAGATAACAAGATTCACTGTGGACTCTATGTCGTAAGTGGAGACCAATACTATAATCTTGTAGATAGTTTCATCCCCGAAGAGTCACGAAAACGAGTAAAGATAGATCATCTCAGATTCTATATCTCAGGGTGAGAATTCACAACTAGAAAGGTAACCTTCGTGATGACGCTCTCCCTCATGCCACGCATCGGTGTTCCTGCATCGATGGTAGAGAATACCAAGCTCCAGATACAGACAACGATCAGTGAACGTGGATGGAAAAAATAAGAATAAGTATTTAGAATTGAGTAAAGAGTATTTAGAAATAGTGGCCCAGGTTGCATAATCCATATCTCATAAAATATGTTCCATCGTATCAGTCCATCATCTAACAAAGAAGGCTTCTCAACACTTATGGTTCTCTGAACAATAGGCGTACTACTGATCCTCGTCATGGGGCTTGCCTCGACCTATATCCGTGAGATGAAGCTCTCTCGAACGAGCTATGATGAAGTCCTTGCCTATGCCAATGCAGAAGGTATGTTCGAATATGCGATGCTCAAGGTTCGCAATCATCGTGAGGGATTCGCTGATAGTGTAGAGAATACTGAGCTCGATGGCAAGATACTCATACCAACAACAGAACGCTCAAGATGAATGCAGAGCTCATATGTCATCAATGCTAATGCTACTGATTATGAAGCAATACTCGAAAGTGAGAAACACCTGATTCTCCCACTTTTTTCATCTCCATGAGTCGCACTCTCTGGTATGTCCAAAAATCCCAATCCAGATACGAGTGTACAAAAAGCACAAAACCTCTCTGTGGAACTTGGGAATCTCTCATGGACTATCGTTGCAATGAGTGGGAGTGAGAGTGTAGGACTTACAGGATCGGGGGACATCACAGCATGAAAAGAGGGAATCATCCGTTACAAGATGGCTCAGTGTTACAATGGTAATACGTGAGATCAGATTCCTTGCTCTTCTTTTGATACACTTCGTGGAGATGAAGAGCTACAATACTTTTACGATGATTCAGTTGTGGTTTCTGATTTTGTTGAGGAGAAGCTAGATCCGTACCTCATGGTATTCAACGATACCTCCTCTACTCAGGATGTTCATATAACATCAGATACTCCATTCGGGTTGCCAACCCTCTCTATCCGTGCCGAAGCGCAGAAGAACGACTCCGTCCAAGTATTCGAATTCACTGAGGACAAGAGTCGATACTATGATGCACTGAAGTATGGAGTGTACAACGCAGATTAAAAAATCCCTGAATATTCAGGGATTTTTCTTAAAAACCGATATCTTCATATTGTTCAGCAGTGACAGCTTTTTCTATCTCATAGAACTTCTGTTGTGTCTTCTCGAACTTGAGTTCGACAACACCAGTTGGTCAGTTACGGTTCTTGCGGATGAGTATATCTGTAACACCTGGTTTTTCTGAGAATTCATTGTAATAATCATCACGATAGAGCATGGCGATGATATCAGCATCTTGCTCGATAGATCCTGATTCGCGGAGATCTGACATAACAGGTCGCTTGTCAGGACGTGCTTCGAGTGCACGAGAGAGCTGAGAGAGCGCAATAACTGGTACATCGAGCTCACGAGCGAGTGCCTTGAGTCCGCGAGAGATATCCGATACTTCCTGGACTCGATTCATATTGTTACCACTCGACATGAGTTGGAGGTAGTCGATGATGATGAGATCGAGTCATGACTCCATCTTGAGACGACGAGCTTTGGACTTGATAGAGAGGAGTCACTCTCCAGCAGGGGAGTCATCGAGGTATATCTTGGACTTGGAGAGTGTCTCGAGTGCATCACCCATCTTGGCAAAGTCATCTTCTGAGAGTTGTCACTTCGCGAGCTTCCAGCTGTCTACTCCCATGGCCGCTGCGATGAGACGATCAGTGAGTTGTTCCTTGCTCATCTCAAGTGAGAATATTGCAACATTGCGTCACTTCTTTGCGACGTTCTGTCCGAAGTTCAATGCGATAGCAGTCTTACCCATAGATGGACGCGCTGCGAGGATCACGAGATCTCCACGTTTGAATCATCAGATTTTTAGGTCAAAACTCTTGTATCCTGTTGAGATACTATTGCGCTCTGCGAGTCCTGGATCTGCATGGATTGCTGCGAATTCTTCGTATCGGGCATTGAGGATATCACGGAGTGGTACGAGCTTGTTCTGGATAAAAGTCTGAGTCACTCAAAAAAGTGCCTTCTCAGCTTTTTCAAGGAGTTCTGTCGCCTCAGTTGCTTCATCGTATCCATGCATGATAATCTCGTTACCAGCACGGATGAGCTTGCGGAGTACTGACTTGTTCTTGATGATCTGTGCATACTGATAGATATTGGCACTCGTGAATACACTCGACATCAGTTCCGCGAGAAAAGCGTTCCCACCGATACCTTCGAGTTGCTTCTTGTCATCGATAACTTCACGAACAGTCACAGAGTCGATAGGACGATTACGTGAAAAGAGGTCTATCATCGCATCATAGACGATAGCGTTTGATGGGTCATAGAAGTCTTCTTTGGCAAGTAGGTTCGCAACCTGAATAATACCATCCTTGTCGATGAGGATAGATCCAAGAACTGAGCGTTCTGCTTCGATGCTGTGTGGTGGGACGGTGAGAGTGGACAAGGGTAAGGAAGAATGAAGTATTAAGATCTATTTAAAATATTTCCGATGAATTTTCTAAAATTATACAGTACGACCATAAATTGAGATGGGTTGTGTCATAGGGCATCAAATTTTCGTAATTTTGCAACATCAGAATGTGTATTGGAATGGGGAATGACTCATTCATGAGCTTCGGAGCACATAGACTGGGGGTTACTAATTAAATTTTTTCTCTTCCAAAGTTTCCTGCGAGTTCTTCTTCCATCGTGAGCTTGGTTATGGTTTCCATGATCTCATTGTTGTATGGAGTTAGGTTTTTGAGCTTGATAAGTGTCTGTATAGCTGCTTGACGCTCACCGAGTGCTATCTCAGCCTGAGCGAGGAGAGAGAGAATCTCTGGATTGTTGGGCCAGTTCTTCTGATATCTACGAGCGTATGCATAGAGTTCTTCATTGTGTCCGAGTTCGTGTGATAGATGTGCCATAATATAGAGACTTCACTCTGTCTCACCTGAGAGGGAGATGATCTTCTTGTATATCTCGAGAGCGAGGTCGTATCGTTTCTCTATGATGAGGATATTGGCGAGTCGTTCGAGTATCTCTCCATCCTCTGGGTAGACGAGAGCAAGGTCTTTGTAGATGTATTCTGCCTTCTGAGCTTGGCGTTCTGACTCGTAGATAGATCCAAGTATGAGATTGAGTTCACGGTGATTTTTGTCGAGGGCGAGTCACTGGATGATGAGGGCTCGTGCATCTTGTGTGTGTCCGCGAGCGAGGAGTGTCTTGACCTCTGATACTATACCATAGAGCTTCTCTGCATTCTGAGATTCAGGAGCTTTCCGTGGTTCTGGACGTGTCTCTTCTGGGATTTCTGTTGGAGTGATGATACTAGCTTCTTCAGTTTTTATTTTTTCCTCTTTTTCTTCACCAGCGTCTCATGATACAGATTCTGTAGCCTTGATGGCATCTTCTATAGGCTCTACATGCTCGTCTTCTCTTGGTTCCTCTTGTTGTTCTGGGGTTGATTCTTGTGATGTGGATTCTGTGAAGTCGCTCTCATCAGTTACTTCTTGCTCTTCTGTGATAGGCTCTTGTGTAGGATATTCTTCGATCTGCTCAGGTGGTGTGATTTCGGTTGTTTCTTGTGTTGGCGGTTCTTCTTCTATCATCTCTTCGAGTGTTTCCTCTTCTAGTGGCTCTAGTTCAGACAAGTCTTCTGCAGGTATTCCTTCGGATGTGTTATCCTCTTCTATTGTATCAGCTCATTGATCCTGTGACTTTGTATCATCTTTTTCTTTGATATTTTCTGTTTCGAGAGGCTCTACTTCGTCATTAGCGGTATCTTCTTGTATCTTGAGTGCTTCAGATTCTTTTACCCTGAGTTCTTCGAGAGCTTTTTCTTCGAGGAGTTCAGATTCTTTTCTCTCTTGTTCATGCTGTTCCTCAACTCGTGCCTTCTCTGCTTCGTGGGCTTCTACTTCCTCTTGTTCGATAGGTACAAGAAGTGGCGATACAACTTCATGGATTTCATCCGTTGTTATGGTTTTTTCTTTTTTTATCTGTGCGGGTCTAAGTGCTGAACATATCCTCTGAACGAGTGTGATGCCATCGAAGACATATATCCCGATAAATACTATCACACACAATACCATAAGCCATGCTTCATACGATGCGAGAGTAGTAGAAAAAAGTGCTTCCATGTTTAGGGATTTTATTTTCGACATCATAGAGAAAAATATTAGATTTGCAAGTAGAGGACACATGAATATACTCGAAAAATCTCCAACACGAGAAATTGTAGGAGAAAAATTTGCATTCTATCAAATTTCTCATATAATCCGCGCGTTTTAAAAAATCATTATATTATCATATGTCAGACGTTACACTCATCAATGCAATCCAAGGAGATGCTGCCAAGAAGGACAATCAACCACGTTTTGAAACTGGTATGGAGGTCGAAGTTCACCAGATTATCAAGGAAGGAGAGAAAGAACGTATCCAAAAGTTTAAGGGACTCATCATCTCTATGCGCGGATCATCTCCTCTTACTCGTATGATTACTGTTCGTGCTGATATCGACGGTATTGGTATTGAGAAGGTATTTCCTATCAATTCACCATTTATCGCTGAGATCAAGGTTCTCCGCAAGTTCAAGGTTCGTCGTAACAATATTGGTTACATCCGCGAGCTTACTGGTAAGGCTGCACGTCTCAAAGAGATCAAGTAATTCGAATTATTTAAAAACTCCCTTCAGAAATTGAGGGGAGTTTTTATTTTCATAACAAAGATTATTGGCTCTTAGGAACTTCTATATAAATAATACTAAATTCAGGATTAAATTTACAAGCATCTTATTTAACTGTTGTTATTGGTTCCCCCTCTTCACGTAATCTTTGAAGTATTGTAAGTGTTGATTGTGCACTTGAGGAGATTTTAGATATTATTACATCTATTCTATCAAGTCCATTAGTCATCCTATCAAGTCCATCAGTCACTCATTCAAAAGCCGCATTACTTCTTTGTGTTAAGGATAATAAATTACCACTAACTTCTTTAAGTACCGTTTCTGATCTATTCAATGGCATTGATGGATGTATTATTCTTGCATTAGCAAGTTTTCCTTCCATTCGAGGATGATTGATGGGGAGTTGATTAACTGTAGAACGCATAGTGATATATAATATGAATTATATATTATCTATATAGAATAATTAGTCAAATACATCAAAATCTAAGCGAACTTTTGCATCAAAAATCGAGACTTATTCTCATAAAAACTTTCTTACTTTTCTGTGAATTTTTTGTGAATGTGAGTATGACTTGATTACACTGTTTTTCTGATTCAGAAAGGTGTACAATATTGATTGTCAATAGTTTTTTTTCTTTTGACTTCGTATTCTTTTTGCATAAAAAGGGTGTCAACACACGAATAAAAAGAGTTCTCATGTAGCGTATGAGTAAGTATCATTCTAGACTATATATCTAGGTATATCGAAGACAATCCGTTTCATCTTTTTTACTCAACCCACTTCCATGTCTCAGTTTTCTTTTTCCCATCTTGAGAGCGCTGTTCGTGCCATGTCATGAACAATTCGCAAGCAAGATTTCCTCACGTATTTCAAGAAGTTTTCTCTTATTGCAGGTACAGATACAAGTGTAACTCTTGGAGTTGTATCATCTTTCCATAAGGACAATCTCTCGAAGAAGTTCTATGATGAGATCAAGAGTGCAATTACCTTCATTATGCCGAGTATTGAGGCAATAGATTTTGAAGTAGACGAGCGTATCGACGTACGTCCTGAAACTGAAGTGATAGACTGCCGTCTTGTCCACAAGAACCAAGAAAAACAAACAAAAAAAGAACAAGTTGAAGGAGTTCAGATAGTTGAATGAGTCAATAGTCGTCTCGTGAATGATAGGTATCAACTTGCCAATTTTATCATCGGGCCATCGACACAGCTCGCACATGCAGCATGTGATGCCGTTGCACGCAAGCCAGGAGCATCATACAATCCACTCTACCTCTATGGTAATGTTGGACTCGGGAAGACACATCTCCTCCAGGCAACGGCGAACGCTATCCGTGGTAAGCACAAGGAACTCCGTGTTGTCTATACGACAGCGGACAAGTTCCTCACTGACTATGTTGCGTCGATCAAGGGTCGCTCTATCGACAAGCTCCGTGAGAGATATCGTCAGATAGATGTTCTCGTACTCGATGATGTCCAGTTTCTTGCAGGCAAAAAACAAACTCAAGAAGAACTCTACAATATATTCAATATCCTCTACGAGGCAGGGAAGCAGATCATCCTCTCAGGAGATCGCCCACCCAAAGAACTCACAGAACTCGAAGATCGTCTCCAGAGTCGATTCGAATGGGGAATCACGGTTGACCTTGGTGAACCAGATTACGAGACTCGTCTTGCTATCATCCAAGAAAAATCACGAGCGAGAGAATTCCTCCTTGCTCAGGATGTTGCAGAATTTATCGCGGAACATGTGACAACCAATGTTCGTGAGATCGAGGGAGTACTCAACCAGATCATCGCTGAACAAGACCTCAAAGGAACTCCTCCAACACTCGAAAACGTCGCACTCCGTCTCTCAAAGCTCTCTATCCGTCCGCTCACAACTACAGTTACGACGAGTCGCAATCTTCGCTCAAGTCGTTGCAGCTACGAGGATCTCATACAGACTGTCTCTGGTCACTTCGGCATAGAGATACGATCTCTCCTCTCCGAAGATCGCAAGAAAGAAAATATGATCCCTCGTCAGGTGGCCATGTATCTCCTCAAGAACAAGCTCAACTATACCTACGAACGTATCGGGAATATATTCTCTGGACGCAATCATACGGCTGTCATGTATTCGTGTAAGAAGCTCGAATCCGTGATGAAAAAAGACCAACAAGTTGTCTATGAGGTGAATGTGATTAGAGATAAGCTCGGAATATAAAAATACCTTAATAGGGTATTTTTATTTTACAATCCGCAGATATCTGTATTATGTCGATATAAATTCTCTACTATGCTCTCTATTGTCTCTACACCAATCGGCAACCTCGAAGATATCACTCTCCGCGCGCTCAGGATACTGCGTGAAGCAGACTATATTGCGTGTGAGGATACTCGCATGACAGGACAACTCCTCGTACACTACGATATAGCAAACGATGGGAGACTCATGTCGTTTCATTCACATTCAGGCTTTTCCAAGGTAGATAAGATTATCGACTTATTGAAAGAGTGAAAACATGTTGCTCTCGTCTCTGATGCAGGAACTCCTGGTATATCTGATCCAGGATTCGTCCTCATACGTGCTGCAATAGAGGCGGATATCATCGTGACTCCCATCCCTGGTGCATCAGCTGTCCTCTCGGCACTTGTGGCAAGTGGTATGGATTGTCACCAATATCTGTATCTTGGATTCCTCCCAGTCAAAAAATGACGCCAGACAATGCTCAAGTCTCTTGTGAACAAGGAATACACTGTTGTTGTCTATGAGTCAGTCCATCGTATCGAACGTACACTTGAGGAACTCGCCGAGTATCTCGGATGAGAACATCATATCGTCGTGGGTCGTGAGATCACCAAAAAATTCGAAGAATTCAAGCGAGGAACTATCGACGAAGTGAAGGAATATTATAAGTGAGAAGGGAAAGTGAAGTGAGAATTTGTACTTGTGTTTTAGGTATGTTTCAACCAAAAATCATCACACATAATCAGAACTCACTCACTCTCTATCCTGACAGGTGAGGGATTATCACATCGATACGATTCTGAGATACAGAACTCCTCTACCAAGGCATGCTTGCGGATACTCTCCATGATGTGACTAAGAGTGTTCGATGAGGGATTCCGATACTTTTCCCCAATGCTGGATTCCTGACTGATGATGAGAAAAAAATCACATGATGGAATCTCCCACAACATGGATTCGCACGGACGAATGGGTGGAATATAGTAGATGATATCCAATCAGAGTGACAGAACATGCAGTTAATCCAGTCACTTTCTTCAACTGATATCCTAGATATGTTTGGGTACGAGTGGCAATGAAGTCTAGAGAACACTATAGTACTCTCTGATGAATCAATAGAGTTAAAATACTCTATTGCGAATAATAGTGATAAAGAACTTCCGATATCATGATGATTGCATCCATACTGGAATATCCCACTTTGAGACAAGTCTGCCGTAGAGTGGAACTTCGTATGAGGAGATATGATTGCTCATGACATCGATAATTGGTCTCGTGGTGGCACAACTCGTATCGATACTCCGGCTGATGGTATTGTAAGTTTCACTATCCCATGAATTGGTACTATAGAACTCCAACTCTCACCAGAATTCCGACGTCTGTGGATATGGTCTCTCGATGGTCGAGACTTTGTCTGTGTCGAACCTGTGATGTGAGATGATGGGAATATAGTCCAGAATCCTATGAGAGTTCCAGCAAGAGGGAAGAATAAGAGTGTGGTGAAAGTAACTCTAAAATAAGATATTCCTTATCTAATATCTAATTTCTACTTATCCCACACTGCTATATATTGTGGGATTTTGCGATAGTCGGGATCTCACTTGTGGGACTTACCGAAGATGTACTCTCCTTGTGTCCAGAGGCGAGTAGAGCCACTTGCATCGAGCTTCGTCGTACCAGAACGAGTGCACCCCCAACGAGGGAGCTCTCACTCGAGAGTAGTCTCACTCATAGCGAGGGCTGTAAATATGAGAATTGTAGAACTCGTATTATCAGGAGATGGGGTCTTGAGACAGATATATGTACGTCCGATGGACTCATCTCTATGATGTGATTTATCGAGTGTGAGATTGACCATAGCGAGATACCCTGGAGCATCTCTGAGTGCTTCCCATGAGTATGGGATTATACGCGCCCGGCTCTCCTCTACTACCAAGATATTTTTTGATTCATTCCGATTATCAGCTCCAGCAGTACGTACGACCCCATCCATCTTGACACCGAATGAGAGTGGAGTTATCTCTCGTCGAGGATCAAAGAATTGACCATTGATAATACTAAAAGGGCTTTTTGAAAATCAGGATACCACTTCTGAGAGTTTCTTTTTCTGAAAGAGTGGTTCTCCAGAAGATTCTTCATAACCACCGAGTGCGAGAAGTGACTCTATCCGAGCTCACTCACCAAGGCGTACTTCTTGTACCCAGAGGTCTACATTGTCATATCGTGAGAGTGAGACAGCCTTCCCTGTGTATATGGTTCTGTAGGTGAGATCAACCATTACGCTTCCTGTCACGGTAGCTGTATTTTTTTTCTTTCGAGCAAGGAGTTTTGCCTTTTTCTCGTTATCTTTCATGACATTGGTGAGGCTCGGTGGGGCGAGTGGACTCAGAGTGCTCGCTGAGACAGAAGTCGCAAAAAAAGAGAAGAAAATAACAAAAATCAGAAGGAAAATAGATGTACGCATAGGGTAAAAACTTATCTTGGAAATCGTAAATTCATGGTAAGTCCATGGGGTGTGCTATGTTCGAGGGTAAATGTCCCGCCGTGTACTCGCATGATATGATCAATCACAGAGAGTCATATTCCCATACTTTTTCATTCGCGAGTACGGCCAGTATCAACTCGATAGAATTTTTCTTTGACGAATCATATGTCTTTTTCAGGGACTCACTTTCCGTTATCTGAGAACTTTAGGAGAACTTCGGTATTGGTTTTCTCGTAACCACATGTAAGGGTAGTATCTTGTCCTGCATACTTGATGAAGTTCGAGAATATATTGTGTACTATCTGGATGAACATATCTTCATCCATGCGTATCATCGTGTCACGTGGCATGTCTATCTCTATTTTCTGATTATTTTTCTGACATTGAGGAATATATTCTTGTATGAGGGGAGCTATGGATTTTCGTACACTGAATCGCTCTACTCTGATATTTTTCTCCATGGGATGTGTAGTGCGCTCAAACTGCATGATCTCTTCTGTAGTTGATGCAAGGCGTGAGAGTTCGTTCTGGAAGAGTGTGAGTGTCTTGGTATCGAGTGTCATAACACCATCTTCGATTGCCTCGAGATAACACTTGACTGCTGTTATGGGAGTACGTATCTCGTGCGAGAGATCAGTAAGGAAATTCGATCTGATTTTCTCTTGGATAGAGAGTGACTTGTGGAGATTGTTGATGGCGGATATGAGTGGGAAGAATTCGTCTTTTTTGGAATATTGTAATGATGTATATTCTCCATTTTCTGTGATTTTTCGGATATTTTCTGTGACTTTTTCTACTGGAGAAAATATAGAGCGCACCCAGAGCATATAGATAACATAGACAAAAATGAGCCAGAAGATATTGGCCAAGACGAGTTCGCGGATGATACCAGTTACAAGACGTCATTCGGGTGTATCTTCACCAAGTGTCCTGATGTTGAATATAGCAAAAAATGGAAGACTCCGTGTTGTCTGATTGTTGGATCACAGGGAGAGGGAAGTACTTGTGGCAGAACCACTTGCAGAGACATAAAGTTCGGGATTGTTCGATATATTCTGGAGTGCAGTCGATATGATAGAGAGCTCTTGGAGTACTGCAGTATACTCTTCGCGAGTCTCGTCGTCGAGAGTTGAGAGCTCGGTGAATGCCTTGAGTTTCTCAGGATCAGGACTACTCACAGTATTCTCGAGTTCTTGCTGATATGCGAGTACCTTGTCATCTGCGATATTCTGGAATGCAACAAGATTCACTATGATAGTGAGTACGAGAACGAATCCAGTGATGAGAGGTATCTGATAGGAGAGTCGCACAGTCTAGAATAAAAAATATACAGCAAAGTATATAAACTTTACTGTATAGGACAAGGGAATATTTGTGAATTATGAGTGAGGTTTTTTTATGTGGTGAGTATTCAGCTAACAAGTACTTTTAGATTTATAAAATCCTGAGCCATTTTTTTTGTGTCGATACCTCACTCGCGCGATACTTTTAGAAGTCCTTTTAATCTATCTATAATATCCTGAATTGATTCTCTTTCTCATATTTCGAGGCTTTCGAAGTGTGGGGATGAAGAATTTATCCTTTCTTGGAGTTCATTTATGATTTCTTCTGTAGAATGCCTCGTATGAGTAAATCCTGCTCCTTGAAGCAAGGAATATCATGTCTGGTTGATGCGTATCAATACATCTCAAATTCTTCCTTTTACAGATCTCCTGAGTTCAGCACTTCAGTTACGAATAAGATTATCCCATCATTCTAGATGATAGTTCTCATAGAGCACATCGTAGAGTCTTTTTAATTTTCGATGGATACCCTCTGAGTCTATATCTTCAGCATGCTCCAAGGCATTGAATCATAGTAACATACCCTTGAGGAGTCTATCGAGTTTATGTGTTCTACATTTTCAATCCTCAATTGTTTCCTTCAATTCATAAGAGTTTCTTATGATGATGGGGATTTTCAGGAGAGATGACAATTTTTCTATTATTACCTCCAAGGCTTCTTTTTTTCTCGTATGGTTGTTTCAGTGAAAATAGCAAGACAGTGCTTGCATGAACTCGTTTGCATGCATGACTGCCACTTCTTCGTCGAGGGTAAGATCCAAAAGTGTGTTATTCATTTTCGCATTATAAAATTAATATGTATTCTGTCAAATATAATGAAGATACAATAAAATAACCATATACACGTAAGCTTGCTTTTTCAGGCTTTTTCCATATATTGAGAGAGCATTACAATGCCAAAAACACAATTATTTTATACTTTTTTCCACTTTCCATGACTGTTCGAACTCGTCTCGCGCCATCACCTACAGGACACCTCCATATCGGCTCACTCCGTACTGCGCTCTATTGCTATCTCTGGGCACATCATAACAAGTGACAATATATCATCCGTGTTGAGGATACAGACAGAACTCGTCTCGTCGAAGGTGCTGTCGAGTGAATCCTCGATACTCATGATATCCTCGGTCTTGTGCCTGATGAGAGTGTCCGTCACGGTGGTGAATATGGCCCATATGTTCAGTCAGAACGATTAGATACCTATGCTCCACGACTACACCAGATGTGTGAGGATGGAAGCGGATACTATTGTTTCTGTACTCCTGAGAGACTCACTGCACTACGTGCTGAACAAGAAGAACTCAAGCTCCCACCATGATATGATGGACACTGTCGTCATCTCCCACTCGAAGAAGCTCGAGAGCGTATAGCAGCTGGTGAGAAGTGTACAATACGACTCAAGGTTCCCAAAAATGAAACCCTCATATTCAACGATATTATCCGTGGACGTATCGAGTTCAACACCAATCAGATAGACGATGCAGTACTCCTCAAGTCCGATGGGATATTCCCAACGTATCATGGTGCAGTTGTTATCGATGATGAGGCTATGAAGATATCTCATGTGATGCGAGGTGAAGAGTGGATTAGCTCTATGCCAATACAGATACTCACGGCACGTGCGCTTGGTATCACCCTCCCAGAGTATGCACACCTCCCATCCGTACTTGGTAACGATGGTAAAAAACTCTCAAAAAGAACAGGTGATACATCGGTATCGGAGTATCTCGCTAAGGGATATTTTCCAGAAGCACTTCTGAACTTCCTCTCACTCCTCGGATGGCATCCGAAGCAGGATGAAGAGATCATGACGATGGATGAGATGATCGCCAAGTTCGAGATCGCTGATATACACAAGTCTGGTGCTGTGCTTGACCCAATCAAGCTCGACTGGATGAATGGTGAATATATCAAACGTATGGAACTCTGAGAGCTCCATACTCGTCTCGCAAAATACCTTGAACAGTATGAAGGAGAGTTTTACTCCTCTGTATTCTCACAGAAGGATTACCACTTCAATGCTCGTATCATCGCAGAACTCCAGACTCGTATGAAGCGGTTCGATGAGTTCATGGAACTTACACGACATCTCTACGGTGAAGCAAATATCAGAAAGGATCTCCTCGTGAATCCCAAGATGAAGATAGAAACTGAATCCGACGGACTCGCTGCTCTCGAGTTCGGACTCACACTCTTGAGCGATGCAGATTATAGTTCACTCGATGCACTGAAAGCTCCGATTCTTGAGGCAATTGCTGCAGCAGGGAAGAAGAATGGACAGATTCTCTGGCCACTTCGTGTCGCACTTTCAGGTGAAGAGTTTTCTCCAGGAGCATTTGAGCTTGCATACATCCTCGGACGCGATGAATCAATCAAAAGAATACAAAAAGTTTTAGCATCTAAGTAAGTACGTATATGCAATATATATTCCTCAAAAACATCCTCGAAACAGTCCTCTCAAACTACGTCTGTCCTGAATGTCAGAACAAGACCAATGAGCAAGCAATACAGGTTATGGGTATCAGTTCTCATGGAGTGGATATCCATGTACATTGTCATGTATGTGGTGCACACTCTCAACTCAATGCAGAGATCAACACTATGGCAGCACAGATGCTCGAGAGCGAAGGTGGCAAGAAGCAATTCGAAGAATTCCTCAAACAATGATGAGCCATCGGCGCAACTATGCAGAATAAACAATGAGCTACAAAGCAGACGAACGATAATGCCATCAAAGATGAAGATATCATCAAGATTCACAATGATCTCAAGAACGCAAAAAGCATAGAAGACCTCATGAATGAATAAATATTAACACTCAGAATCTATGTTCATAAAATTTATTGCTTTTATCTCACTTCTCGGTGGAAGCTATCTTCTCTCTGTTTTTGTCCTTCCAGAAGTAGCTGACCAATATGGCAACAAGGAACTCAATGCAAAAATCCGCGATATAAAAGAAAAAAGTCTTCACTTTGCTTCTGGATCAGACTCTGCTTGATCTATCGCGGATAAGATATTCGATGTATCGAAGTGAATTGCCATAGAGGCTCAGGTGAAGCTCGCTTCTGGAGCAGAGATAACCAATTCTGTTATAGATACAGGTAGAGTCTTCATCGATGAGACCAAACAAACTCTCGAAAATACCGAGCAAGTCCTCACCGAAAAGACCGAACAAGCAAAGAAGGCAGCCGAATCTGCACAGAAGGCATACGAAGCTACTCAACAAGCCAAAATAGATTTTCAGAATCTCACCAACTTCAGTGGTTCGGCACAGACAAGTATCAGTGGTTCAGTACAATAATTCGTTCATACTTTTTTCATGTCATCATCTTTTCGTTCGGAACGCATCAGTCGTCACGAATCTCGTAAATCCCCATTCACAATAATCCTCCAACTTTCCCTTGTTGGAATTTTTGTTCTTCTCTCTTTTCTCTATCTCTTGGTAAAAAATACTGGAGACATAGAGATAACTCCAAAAGAATATATCATCGATAAATGAGCCTCTATGCTCTCACTCAATACCAAGCTCAAGTGGAGCATCTCTCCTTGGAGGTATAGTCTCTGGGTCAAGTACTGGGCCCCTGAGGATATCACACTCCTTGCGGGTGAATATGAGGCAGCACGCGGTACAACGGTGGAGACTTTTTTTACTGAAACTCTAGCAAAACCAGTGCATACAGATATCACTATCACTATCCTCCCAGGCTGGAATATGTATGATATCGATAATTATCTTGTAGAGAAAAATATATCAAAAACAGGAGAATTCCTCCGTGTGGCGAGTGATAGATTCGGTGAATATCAGACCAAGTATGATTGGCTCGCTGGAGTAGACAGTCTCGAAGGATTCCTCTACCCAGATACATATAGAATCACCAAAAATGCAACCGCACACGATGTTATCTTGAAGCTCCTTGGAGGATTTGAGAATCGAATAGGAGAGAGCTACCGAAAACTCTGAAAAGATGCATATCAGAAACTTATCCTCGCATCTATCGTCGAGCGTGAAGAACGCAATGACACTAATCAGCCGATAGTCGCAGGGATACTCGAGAAGCGAGTCCGCGAAGGTATGCCGATGTGAGCAGACGCAACAGTCTGTGTCGGTTATGGTAAGACTCAGAAAGAGTGTACTCCGTCTTTTGTTGCGACAGTGATCTGAGACAAGAATCCATACAATACTCGGAGTACTCAGGGGTATCCTCCGACACCGATTGCCAACGTACCACTTCCAGCATGGAACGCCGCAGTCACCCCAGAATCATCTCCGTATTATTATTATCTCCATGACAACGATGGTATCATCCACTATGGTCGAACCAACGAGGAACATGTAGCGAACAAGCGTCAGTATCTCCAGTAAGAACTCTTATTATTTTCTTACCTTGAGAAAATACTATTTTTGCATCTTAAAGTAACATCATATGATAGAGAGAATCAACAACCTCCTTACACCACTCGAAAATATCCTCAGAACCTACAAAAAGTATATCGGATATTTTTTTCTTTTTCTCTCCCTGCTATCTTTCGGATTTTTCTGGGCCCAAGATTGAGTCAAGGAATCGGGAGAAAAGGCAATATTCGTCCTCTGGATCATCCTCTGGATTCCGATATTTGCAAGAGTGTTCTGACTCAAGGTATTCCAACTGATGATGCCACTCAGACAAGAACTCGGTATCCTCATGGGGACACTTGCGTTCGTCCATGGTGCAGCCTATATAGCCCCATTTCCGAGTATGGTAACTGAGTCATACTTCTGGCTCGATGACACAACGATTATTTCATATTTTGCTTTTGGTTTTTGTGCACTCCTATTGACCATCCCTCTCACGCTCACGTCGAACAAGTGGGCGATGCGCATGATGTGAAGATACTGGAAGATGCTCCATAGGACTGTGTATGCTATCATCATATTTGCGGTGATACATGTGGTACTCATACAATGGAGCAAGGAATTCGAGGTATGACCTGTTCTTATGCTTATTGCATATTTTTGTTTCAAGGTACTCGAATGGAAGGGGATTACACTTGCAAAAAAGAATACAACAAAAGTATATCCAAAATGACAAAAGTGGTTCTGTATTCCCTGCGGGTATGTATATGACCCAGCCATTGGAGATGCGGATGGTGGTATAAAAGCAGGAACTGAATTCTCAGATATTCCTGAGAGTTGGCGTTGTCCAGAGTGTGGAGTAACCAAGGCTGACTTCGTTCCACTTATCGAGGGTGCCGATACTCAGACATACCATGCAACCGTCATCAAAAACGATGCCATGAATCCGACTACACATGAACTCGTCATCGAGACTGATACGGAACTGACGAGCAAACCTGGGCAATATGTTGTATTCGTCTGGGAAGATGGTGAAGGAGAGTTCTCTCGTTCTTATTCGATAGCACGTCACGTAGAGTGACGACAGTTTACTTTCCTTATCAAGGTTACTGAGCATGGTCGTGGCGGTCGTCTCCTCGCAACACTCCCAGCAGGAACATCTACTCATATCCGTGGAGTATTCGGAAGTTTTGTTCTCCAGGATACTATGAGCCCCAAGGTATTCCTCGCGACAGGAACAGGACTTGCGCCGATATACAAGATGCTCGAACATTGTCCGCAAGATATAGAGAAGTCACTCTATTTTACTGTTGCTACCGCATCTGAGTTATTTTACACCGAAGAACTGAGATCCATAAAAAATCTCGATCTCCATATACATATCACACGGGAAGAAATCCAATGATATGCACATGGACGTGTTGATGTTGATACGATTATTGCAACTCCAGATACTGAGTGGTACCTCTGTGGAAGTCCCAAGATGGTAGAAGAGGCAACCACCAAGCTCCGAGCACGAGGATATGAGAAGATATATAGTGAGGAGTTTAACTAGCACAGAAATCCCCTCTCAAGTTGAGAGGGGATTTTTTATTTCTTTTTCTTCTTTCCGAAGATGCGTGTTATCTTGGACTTGATACGGATGCCGAAGAACTGTGCTGATTGAGTGAGGTGATGCAATCTCTTTTCGAGAGAGCTACGATTATTTTTTACTGGAGACTGAGACTGTTTCTTGTCTCAGATTTTCTTATCTCAAGCAGACTTCTCTAGACTTCCGAGATCCTCCTGTGTACGGATGAGTGCATACTCTGTTGGGCGTTCTGGTACAGTGATATACACGTCGACATGACCACCATGTGCAGAGGTCACCTCTTCACCAGTGAGAGCATATATCTTCTGGAGTTTGAACTCGATTGACTGAGTTGGAGATATCATACGGAGCTTGTCTCCGACGTCGATACGATTTTTGACTTGGATACGAGCAATAGTGCCATTTTCGAGTCATTGTTTGATGCTCACTGGAATACTTTCAGGACTAATATCTAATCACTGATAACTAATAACTATCCCCGCCATCTCTTCCTCATGGAGTTCCTTGTTTTTCTCGAAGTATATTGCCTTCTCGCCAGGATTACCGACGAGGAATCCTGGGGTATATCCGCGATTGGATATCGCAAACACTTCTTTTGAGAGTTCCATCGTATCATAAGTGATACCTTGTTCTACTGCGTCGAGTGCTGGACGGTATGCACGTCCGACACCCGCGAGATAGTTCACGGTCTTGCTGCGTCCCTCGACCTTGAAGCTGACAACACCAGCATCCGCGAGTTCCTGCATATATGAGAGGAGACAGATATCTCGAGAGTTCATGATATATGTTCCGTATTCATCCTCATCGATTGGCATGAGTTCTCACTTGCGCTCACGTTCTTCGAGGTAGAACTCTCCTGTGAGTTCCTGATAATCCTCAGGTCGCCCTGTTGAGTCATAGAGCTCCTCTGGACTTGCATCCTTGGAGAATACCTTGTACTCCCAACGACAACTATGTGAACATGTTCCCTGATTCGGATCACGATGAGAGAAATAATTCGACAAGAGACATCGTCCAGAATATGCCATACAGATAGCACCATGGACGAAGAACTCAAGCTCGATATCTGGTACCATCTCATGTATTTCTTTTACTTCTCTGAGAGAGAGTTCGCGTGAGAGGATGATGCGAGTGATACCCATCTCTTTCCAGAATTCTGCTTGCGCCCAGTTCGTGTTGTTCGCCTGTACGGAGAGGTGTATCTCTGCCTGTGGGAACTCCTTACGTACGAGATGGATGAGTCCAGGATCACTCATGATAAAAGCATCTGGCTTCATATCCATCATCTTCTGGAAGTTCGCCATAAAAGGCTTGATCTTCATATTGTGTGCGTAGATATTGGCGGTGAAGTATATCTTCTTCCCGCGAGAGTGACAGTACTCTACCGCTTCCGCCAGTGTCTCCCAGGTGAATTGGTTCTCACGAGCACGGAGGGAAAACATAGGTACTCAAGCATAGACCGCATCTGCACCGTAGGCGATTGCGTATTTGAGTTTTTCGAGGTTGCCAGCTGGCATGAGGAGTTCGAGTTTTTTCATAAGAGAAGTAGTTAGTTATTAGTATTTAGATTTTAGATTGGAACATATTAAGAAAACAAAAAAATCGCACAGAACATTTTGAATATCCTTGGAACAACTGGATTGCTTCATACTTCGCAATGACAGATACCAAGGAATCCAAAGAGGGTACTGCACGACTTCTCTTTATGAGGGGAATATATTGAAAAGTTTTAAAATTGCAAATCTTCGTTTGCTTTTTTCTCTTACTTTTCTATCATACGGACACTATGCAGATATTGGCACGCATGACATCGATGATACTGACGCTGATTGTTGGGTTTTTTGTCGTGAGTCCGAGTATTGCTATCGGTGCAGGACAAGATGAAGTCATCGTCATGAGTGGGCGCAGCGGAGATACATGTACGGTCAATATCGAGTGTCGAGATGTCGGTGAGTCACGTATCGTCTGTCGGAGCTCTGGGGAGACGATTGTTCCCGCGGGATGTACTGTTCGCAGTATTGCATGACTCCAGAATCTCATGACATGATGGACGCCGCCGATAGATTGGAGGAGACAAGAGACATATATAGAGCTTCAGGATATAGGACTCCTCTATGAGGAACCAGATACTTATATCTATCCATTCGTCCGCATAATCAAGATACAGGTCTAGGATTTTTTGAGCCGTATTAGTCCATAGACATCCTAAATCTTATAATCTAAATCTTCTTTTTTATGCGATATATTTTTATTATTGCCTCAATTTTTACACTTGCTTCTTGTACTCTCACACAAGACAAGCCAACCTCAGCGATCAATCCTCCACAAGTAGAAGAGGAATTCGTACCGAGTCCAACACAGTCGACAGGAACAGGAGAGCTTGCACTTACTGGAGCAGACATCGTCTCACTCTCTGGTGTGATGGATACAACTTTTACGTATCTCGACAGCGAGAACAAGACTTACTCAAGTGGCACACTGCGTGATATCATCGGACGCTATCCTCATACAGTTGTATACTTCTATCCGAAGGATGGAACTCCGAATTGTACCATACAAGCACTCGACTTCTCTATGATGCTCGCTGACTTCCGTGCCAAGGGGTACAATGCCATTGGAGTCTCCAAGGATAATCTTGAGTCACACAAGGCATTCGCTGAACGCAATGAACTCAAGATCGAACTCCTCGAAGATGGCTCTGGTGATCTCCTCAGAGCCTTCGGTGCTGAGGGACCATTGCAAGTCTATGGTAATGGCGATGCGCTCTCTGATATCATCCGTTCGACATACGTGATAGATGCACAGGGGAACGGTCAATATGCCATCCAAGATGTACAGGCGAAGGGACATGCACGTGCTATATACGAGCTCGTAACTGGAGAAAAATACACAAAATAAAATTGACAAATAATTAATTTATATTAATATAACCTCTATGTATAGAAATTCTGACTTCCCATATACACCACCATCTGATAATCTAGATAGACAAAATACACTCTTTCCTAGGGAAGAACATGTACAAGATAGACTGGCAGATATATCCATACTGGTATCCAGTGCTCTTGTTGTGAACAAAGCTGGAACTTATGACGTGTCTATTCCAGAAAATATACAACAACATCCAGAAGTATGAAGCTTTGTTATTTTGATTGTAAAAAGAGTAATGGATCAATTACCACTATCATCAGAAGATATGATCAGTGCAGTTCGCTCAATGATTTCAGAACAGAGCCTAATCATGCTCGATAAAAAATTCCCTTGAGCAGTTGATAGCGCTGTGAATGGCTGGTTGCTGGTAAAAAATGCAAATGGAACACAAGCAAAGACTGGTGAGTTGCTATGATTATAAAGATAAAAAATCCCTCCAAAGTAGGAGGGATTTTTTTAATTGATTCCGAGTTTCATATTGGCAGGGAGTGCCTCATCTATGTACTTGGGATAAGGGAGATGCAGTGCGTTCATCGTCTCGGCGAGTTCTGCAAGTGTAGTATTCGCACGGATACGAGTATTGTAGAGCTTCTCCTCTCATACCGTCGAGACGGTCTGTCCAGTATAGTCATGTCCTGGATAGATAAGTGTCTCATCAGGGAGGGTATATATCTTGTCCATGATAGAGTGATAGAGCTTCTCAGCGGATCCTCACTGAAAGTCTGTACGTCCAGTCTTGCGGATGAGGAGCGTATCGCCTGTGAATACCCTATTGCCTACGAGGTATGAGGTACAACCATCAGTATGTCCTGGTGTGGCGTAGGATATGATTTCCATGTCTCCAACTTTTAGAGCGTCACCATCAGCGAGGAGGATATCTGGTTTTGCTACTCATGCACCTGCACCCATGGCTATCTTGGCACCAGTTTTTTCACGGAGCAATCCAGAACCAGTGATATGATCTGCATGGATATGTGTATCGAGGATATAGGTGAGTGTGAGTCCGAGTTCTGTGAGGATTCGGATGTCACGCTCGACTTGGTCTCGTACAGGATCGATGATGATAGCCTCATGAGAGCCTCTGTCTCCGAGGATGTATGTATATGTCCAAGTCTTCTCATCGAAGAGTTGGCGGAAGATGATGTTGTTCATAATTAAAAAGTTGATTATAAAAGAAATTTCTGTTATTATTGTTATGTCCAACTCAACCATATTTGGAGGTCAAATGGCAGAATATTTGCTTTTTTATAGCCTCCTCACTTTGTGGGTTGGCGGTAAGATTTTTCAGGAGTTCACTTTCGTTAAGTGGCTCCTCCTCAATTGCTTTGCTCCAGTCTTTTGGCTGGTGGGACAGTGGTTGGGGAATACTTACTTTTGATGCCCTTCGCTGGGCATCTTTTTTTATGTATATTTTTCTATAAGTTTCATTAAAGTGAATTCGAGAGACTTTTTCACTCACCAGTGTATCGTGTGACGAGGGTATCGATGAGGGATCATGTTATGAGGAAAGCCAAAAGCATAACAAGCCAAGAATCACTAATGAGTATACTCGATAGCCCTCCGAATGTGCCAAGACATGCTCAACGTACGTATGAAGGTATACGGAATCCAAGTATTGGATGACGAAGGAAGATACCTCCCATTCCTATAAGAATACCACCTACGAAGCTATCCGCTAGGAGTCATGAGAGAGGTATATCGAATATATATCATACTCCTCATGCGATAAGTAGGGAAGGGAGTATTGAGAAGATAAGACGTTTTCAGTAGAGAGGTATTTTTATCATAGGATATCATATAGGAGTATTGATTCATATATTATGAAAATGTAATATAATGTCAAAAGAAAATATAAGGAAAATCTAATATACTAAGTTAATAAAAATCCTCACTCAATTTGAGTGAGGAGAAACTATAATTGATTCATAATTGTTCCATTTTTATATGCGTTTATAATTCTTCTAATAGGCTCATCATAATTGAGATAGATGCCACTATGTGATATAGAGCCTTTTGTAATTGTTAACAATGGAGGATTGCTAAGCTGGAAGGATATAGTATCTTTTCAATCCGAAAATGATACTTTCTCACCATTTCCAAGAGCTTCTCTGATTTTTAACTCTAGACTTTGCTTTTTTTCTCTTGTAAGACTCACACCAATTCCTGCTATCATGAGTCATCAGAGGAATATTGAGAAGTTTCAAGGCAATCAAACAAGATTATCAATAAAACCATCACTCTCTATACCATCCCTAATGATATCATATCAGTCATATAATCCATCACTTGGATCTCATGCATATGCTGGTGAGTCATACTTATCTATCTTTTGTACGCCCCTGAGATCTGTTAATGGAGTATTAGCCTGTTCAGTGGAACCTCCCCATGTACTCGCATTGTCATATCCATGTTTCAATGCAGCTCCTCATGCAGCAACTCATGTCGCTATTGCTATTGCTCAGATAAGTTTTTGGAACTTTCTAGATGTATGAATTGTTACGGTTAGATCTGCTTCTTTTTTTAGTTCTTTGGATCATAGATGCTCTAGGGGATATGGTGTATGAGTCATATATTGAGAATAATAAAATAAATTATATTAAGAACAGAGAATTATATTCACTGATTAAATATATTATATAATATATTTAATATTTAGCAAATATTATTTGGCTATACTTACTTCACTTCACACACTCCATTCACGCAATTCTGTCACTTGTGTTCCTTCATCCAGCCTTTTCGGACAAGCCATCCATAGATATGACATCCGACGCAGTATCCAGCAACTGACTCCGACCACATAAATACTATACAGAGGAGACAAGCCATGATAGTAGGATTCATAGGCGTGACGATGAGTGCACCGTTCGCTATGTTAGCCTGTGTTGCTTGGAGTATACCTGAGACCGCTGTCATCTGTGGTCACTCCATAGGGGTGATGTACTGACCAAGAAGGAGGATGCAGTAGAGGACGAGTGCTGAGAGTACGATTCCGATGCTCCATGCGAATCGCTTCTGAACTGCACCAACCCATATCTCTTCTCACTTCGAGAGGAAGAGTCGGACGAATGAACCGAATATGCTCAGTCGTGGAGAGAGGAAGACTTTGAGTGCAAAATCCACTACAATGAGACTTACGAATACGAGTGGGATAGAGTATTCTGCCTTGAGGAGCACAAGACAGAGCGAGAAGAGTCCAAGAACAAGAGTAATACCTGTCGCGATACGGATCTCTGTTTCATTTACGAAACCGTATTTATCATTTTTCTGTGAGAGGTGTGGGACACGAGTTCAGTACATAGGAAGAACTATTAGTGATTAGAATTTGGGTATTGGGTAGGAGCAGTAGCACCAAAAAGCTCGAGAAGTATAGGGAAAAACTTCTCGAGCACAAGTGGTTATCGTACGATTTTGACGTTGTTCTGTACTTGCTCCATACCTCAGGCATTGGTGATATTGGTATATCCAGCCTTGGTGAGGATATCGTATGCGATACTAGAGCGGCGGCCACTTCGACAATAGAGGGCAACGGGAGTATCTTTTGGGATTTTATCCAATCTGCCTGCCTCGATATCCGCGAGCTTCACATGTATCGCTCAGTCGATATGACCAGCTTGCCACTCATCATCCTCACGTACATCGACGTAGAGGAGGTGAGATTGTGCCTGATTCGCATGCACTGGAGTTACCCGAGTACTCTGCTCAAGAGTTTCAGCTGTACAGCTTGCAAGGAGGAGCAGGGAAGTGATGATGAGGAAGTATTTCATAAGATAAGATTATTGATTCATGCGACCGCGACCCTGTCCTTGTCGATGTCATCCACCCTGATTCCCACTAACACCAACAGTGGGGAGATTGTTCGCCTCAAGGAGTTCGGTCATCTTGTACTTGAGCGATCCAGTTGTAGAGAGATCTGCAGCTGTCATATATCGGCTATAGTCTGTAGTAGGGGTGTAGTTATACTGTTCTGCGAGTCTGAGGAATGCACGGAGGTGGTTGAAGCTACCACCACCGATATTCTCGAATATGCGACGGATATCTACATCTGTGACCTTCTGGTACTCGGTGAGGAGATGGTCGATATCTCCAGTCTCAACCATAACTCCTACCTCGATAGCACCTGTGAGACTTGAGTCCACTAGGGCCTTCAGTGTAGTATATGTATCTGTATAGATACCGAAGTCAGTTGGGAGTGCAATACCACGAGCTGTGAGGAGTCTGCCTACTTGGGTCGAGTGTTGCTCTTCTGAACCCGCGATATTGTTGATACTTGCGAGAGCAGGATAGGTAGCAACTATATCCCTATAGATAGCCTCTGCGAGGAGTTCTTCTTGGTATGCTTCTGTGAGGACAGACTGGACTGTACTTGTAACCACGCCCGTAGATGTACTGATAACTGGGGTTGCCACTTGTCTACTGGATTGTAAATCATCAAGACTACAAGATGACATGATACAGAGTGACAATGGTATGAGATAGAGTGAGTTCATATATCGAAATATTAGAAATATAAAGTATATTATAAAAACGTAATATACATAGATACTATGTACTTACAAGGTAAGAAAAAAGTAAGTATTTCTTAGAGTCCGAGTTTTGCCACGAGCTTGCCATCTGCATGGAGACCAGCAATATCTGTATATCCTCCGAGACACTCCTCACCAAGGAATATCTGTGGAACAGTTCGCATACCGGATTTGCGAACTATCTCCATGAGAACATCTTGATTGTTGGTAACATCGACTTCTGCATATGTTGCACCGATAGACGTAAGGAGATTCTTGGCCATGACGCAGTATGGACAGTAGTCCTTAGTATAGAGGGTGAGCATAGAAGATAAGAGTTATTAGGGATTAGTTATTGGGTATTAGAGAGGAATATATTAGGGAGTATTCACAAACTGTCCCTTTTGTCATTCCGAGCGAAGCGGAGGAATCCCTTTTTCTTGCAATTATGAATATAAATACACCAAATTCTCATAAGATGAGTTTGAAAGAGATCCCTACGGGATGATCGCGAAGCATGCCCTTGGGGTACAAAATAAAGATTGTTAACAGTACCTAAAACAATCCGAAGAGTTTCTTGACTTCTTCGCGGACGACATGTTCTGGGAACTCGTTCTCGAACTCGTTCATCCCGCCATCGAGATTGAGTCCAGAGATACCCTCGCGTGCTGCGAACATCGTTGCTTGCGCTGAGCGTCCACCACTTCGACAGACGAAGACAATCTTCTTGTTCCTATCGAGTTCAGTTAGGCGCATAGGGAGTATATGGAGTGGGATATTGCGGGCACTTGGGATACGAACTTCTTTGAACTCACCAGTTCCACGTACATCGACGATGTCGAGAGTATCTGGTGCTGTATCGATGAGTTTCTTGAGTTCTTTTGCTGTAATAGATGATATCATAGTAATTTGGTTAATTGACAAAATTTTTACTTTTTATATATTTATACTAATTTAATTAATAATTTATTTTTATTATGCTTGAAGGTTCAAACGAGTTCCATGATATTCATGTTACGCTTATTGCCACCATCCTTGCGAGAGCCAATCCTGAACAAGTTGATGGAAGAAAGAAAATTGAGGAAGTTCTTGCAACTATGCCAAAAGAGGTTGTTGAGGTTCTTGCCGATTGAATAAGTGAGGTTACATTAAAAGCTTTTTCTCCAGAATCAAAAGACTTATTCGAATAGTCTACTTACAGAATATTTTCTGCATCTGATTAATGAGTTCGAGGACACGTGCATCGGCGATAGAGTAGAGGACGAATTGTCCGTTCTTCTCTGATGCGAGTATACCCTCATCCTTCATCTTGCCGAGGAACTGGGAGAGTTGAGACTGTCAGATAGTACAGTACTCCCCGAGGTCTCAGACGGTTTTCGGTCACTCTCTGAGCTTGCAGAGGATGAGGAATCTCTTGGGATGTGCGAGTGCCTTGAGGAGGTGAGCTACCTCTTCTGATTTTTGTTCGAGAGTTTTCATAGGTGTTATTAAGTATAGCTATATATTATGTCTTCGTAATATGATGTCAAAAGATTTTATCCCTCCGAAGGGGTTTCTTTTTGGACGAGTTGTTCCCCGTCGTAGATGTTCTCCTTGCCTTCGACGATGATCTCTACTCACTCTGTGAGTCAGTTGACTTCGGCGTATCACATATCAGATGCGAGTATATCTACGAGTCTGAATTGGGCTGTCCCATCCTGAACAACATAGACTCATGGAGGACCGAATCGTGTGATGATACTGGCAACAGGGATGAGTATACCATTCTCTGTGATTCATTTTTTACGTTCGAGGAAGACCTTGATTTTTTCTCAGAGAGTAGCATCTCCATCGACTCGTATCTCAGTATAGTTTTTGTTGTAGAGAGGGTCTTTCTGCTTCTGGAGAAGTGTGACTCTTCCTGTGTACGATACATCGCTATCTCGTTCGAGCTGGAGAGTGACATGAGAGTCCGGCGTATACTCATAGATGCTATTGTCGATATAGACTTTTGCAAGCTTGGACTTGTTACTCGTAACCCTGAGGATAGGTACACCAGCACCCGCAACCATACCAACCTCACTGTACTTGTCGAGAACTATGCCATCATATGGTGCACGGATGATATTGTATTCTGTGGATTCTCCTGCGAGAGCAGTATTCATACGTGTCTCTGCAATCTGGAGCGAGACTTCTCATTTTTTGGCATCGATGGTATAGATATTGGTCTGGATCTCTCTGAGTTTTGTCTGTCTCTCTGCGATGAGTGTCTCTTTTGATTGCTTGAGATTCTCGAGTTCGAGTTCGAGAGTGATGAGGTCCTTCTCTGCTACTGTACCATCAGCTCCGGTGGTACTGACGAGTCCGAGGATACTACTCTTCCAAGTGATATATCCTGATTCCGAACGCTGAGCATCAGCTCCGAGTCCTGCCCACTGGGCAACCCATCAGTCGAGCGTTACCTGTGCAAGTCCACCTCAGACAACACTATTCTGGAGCATGGTATTCATGCGGGTCGTCATCATACGCATTGCAGTATATGCGGAACTGATCTCTTGGAGAGCCTTGTCTGTATCGGTGATAGTTGCTCCACTCTCGGTGTAGACACGTATCTTGCCACGTTCGGCATAGAGAGCGTTCCATGCATCTTCAGCACTGACTCTGCTATCTCCGATACGAGTACCGAGATAGTCTTCCCATCCATCGTTGCTATACTCGAAGTTGGTAGTGATACCCAGTATCTTGTCTCCCTCATAGAGCATAGAGGTAGATATGCGATCGACATCAGTAGCAAAAGTCTTCAATGTCGCAGCAACTGAACCTGTCTGATTGGAGAGATTCTGTCTTGCCTTGTTGAGAGTATTCTCTAGAGACTTGACCTGAGTATCCATACTCTTGATACGCTCACTGTAGAGCTTGGCTGTTGCATCAGCGATGCCTTCGGTTCCTCACTTGATATCGAGAGTTGTGTTCGAGAGATTCTGGAGTTCTCACTCAATAGTCTTGAGCGCTCCTACTTGGATGGCAGATTCTCTGTTCCCGAGGACTGCGAGGATATCTCACTTCTTCACTGTGTCACCAGGTTCAACAGTAATCTCAGAGATGATACCAGCAGAACGGAACGCAAGATCACTCGACTTGTCTCACTCGACGGTTGCAAGGAGGGTATCTTTGATAGTGATATTGCCTCACTCTGTACGGTAAGTTGTATAGTGTTTTTGTGATGGTTCTATGCTCTCACTACAACTCGAGAGAGTGATGAGTCCTGTGAGAACGAGGGGGAATATGATATGTTTCATGAGAGAAAATTTAGGAAAAGTATTATGCATGATGGTGGAGTTCTTTTTCATGTTCGATGATGCGCTCTTCTTGGATACGAGCAACATCTCCTGTGTGGTAGCGTCTGAGATATGTATAATAAAATATCGGAATGAAGTAGAGTGTGAGTACTGCGGATGCAGAGAGTCACCAGATGATAGACCATGCGAGACCACTCCATACTGGGTCACTCGTGATGATAAATGATCCAGCCACCGCAGCAACTGAGGTGAGCATCACTGGAACGAATCGCTTCTTGGATCATTCGATGACACTGTATTCGAGAGACTTGCCCTCGTCTATGAGTTGGTTGATATAGTCGATGAGGATGAGTGCATTACCCACTACGATACCACCGAGAGCAATCGCTCCGATCATCGCTGTTGCAGTGAAGTATGTACCACTTGTGAGGTAGAGGAGCGAGAATCCAGGGAATATCCCGAAGAACGACAAGAGGAATGTTGTCATCACGATACCACCGACGATGAAGCTCCCGAACTGAGTCACGATGATAAAATATATCACAAAGAGTGAGAATATCATGGCGAGTCAGAGATCACGGAATGTATCCATCGTGAGTTCCCACTCACCACCCCATTGAAGTACATACTCTCTTCCGTCAGATATCTTCTCGAAGGTGATACGATAGGGAGTCGCAGATACCTTCTTGTAGCCAGTTTCCTCGAATTTTTCGTCATCAAATACTGAATAGAGCTTCAGGATAGGATAGACAACCGAGTTGTCTCCCATCTCACTGTAGATATGTATCGTCTCATCTCGTTCGTCAGTATTGATGTCATAACTCTTGAATGTACTCTCTATCGTCGCTATCTCATCGAGGGTGATACGCTTACCGAGAGGACTCATGAATGAGAGAGACTTCAGGTGAGAGATATCTTCTCGAGCGATACGTCAGACTGAGAGGGATATTTTTGCTGGCCCGTATTTTTCTCACTCATGGCGTGCAAGTGATATAGGTACCTCACCGAAGTAGACACCGAGCGTAGACTCTACTTGCGTCCGCGAGAGTCAAGACTCTATGATCTTGTCTTGGTCGAGAGTGATCTGATACGATGGAACTGTGGAACTATGGGAATTCCCGACGTCGACGAGTTTTTGCTCATCTTGTATAGATTGGACAACTGATTCGATGATATTGGAGAACTCTACAAGTGCAGTAGTAGGAGTTCCTACTTCTCACTTGAGCTTGAGGTGGAGCGTTGCCTGTGTCGGAGGTCCTGGTGGATCTTCGAGGAGTCGCATCGTGGCATCTGGATACTTCTCGAGGAGATAACTCCTGAGGAGTGGTCTCATCGCTATCACGAATTCTTCAGAAGATATATCGCGGTGTGTAGACTCTTCGAGATTGATACGCATACTGATCTGATGCTCTTGGGTTCTATTGTTCCCACCGCGGAAGAGATTGGCGAAGTCAGGAAGGAGTCTATCACCGATAGAGGCGTTGATATTGGTGACTATAGCGAGCTCTTCAGGAAGTGTTGTTCCTGAGTGAGTCCCGAGGAGGAAGTCCTCAACCGAGTCAGCGATGGATTCAGTTGTCTCGATAGTACTATTGCTATTGGCATCGATCCAGAGATATACTTGGTTTTTGTCAGCTTTTGGCAGCATACGCGCCTTGAATATATCGAGCATGATCGGAGCAATCATGACAATCATGAGGGTGATCCAGAATCCCATCTTGAGCCATGATCGCTTGCGCTCGGTCTTGGCATCACGATTGATGAAGAGTTTGAGCTTGTCACCATACCATCTAAGGAAACCTCACTCCTTGTGTTCGTGGTGACCTCATGTACTTGGCTTGTAGAGAAAACTCGCAAGAAAAGGATTGATACTGAATGCAACTACAAGCGATGCAGTAAGTGCAATAGAGGCAAATACTGGAATCGGCTTCATATAATCTCCCATCATACCAGTCACAGCGAACATCGCAACGAATGATATGATACGAGTGATAGTTGAGAGGACGATACTCACTCCTACTTCTCGAACTGAGTCGAGTATGGCTTCGTATTTAGTCTTGCCAGTTCGTGGTATCATGGCGAGATGTCGAGCATTGTTCTCGACCATCACGATAGAGTCATCTACGAGGATACCGAGCGAGAGGATGAGGGCGAAGAGGGTGATACGGTTGATATCGAGACCGAGTATGAGCGCCACGATAAAAACTATACCGAGCACCATCGGAATACAGAATGCAGCATTGATCGCATCTCGTACACCAAGGAAGACTATGAGGATGACGAGAACTATCGCAATAGAGACGAAGAGATGGAGCATGAGCTCATTGGTTGCATGCTTGGCTGTCTCTCACTCGTCTTGGATAGTGATGATAGATATATTCTTCGGAAGTGTTTTCCGTGCTTCTTCCACTGCCTCGTGTACACTCTCTACTATATGGACAGAGTTCGTTCCCTTGAGCTTGGCAACTCAGAGGAATACTGCTTCTCGGGTCTCACCTGATTGTGTGAAGTGATACCGCTCGGTGATATCGACTGGCCCAGTTCGTACAATAGCGATATCTTGGAGGAGTATCTTCTTACCTCACTTGGACGAGAGTGTGAGATTCTTCAGCGTATCGAGGGTATCTGACTCACGTTCGAGGAATACACTATAGGATGTACCATCGTTCGAGAGATTGCCTATATATCCCTTTCCGAAGCTCTCCTTGAGGGTTGCTACCACCGAGAGCATATCGAGACCAAATACCTCTACCTTGGCAGGGAGGAGCTCTATAGAGATATCATTGGAATATCCACCCACGATATCGATAGTAGTTGTACCTGGTATTTTTTTGATATGTTCTTGGAGTGTACGTGCTATGTTCTGGAGGTATTGTCCTTGCTCGCGCACATCGAGATCGCTTCATGAGTAGACGATAGCATATGATACCTGTGGGAGATCCTCTGGGTCGATAGACTTGATACGCACATCGTCGATATTGTACGGACGCAGATCGTAGTTCGAGTACATCTTGTCGTAGAGTCGTGTTTTGGCTACTTCTTGGTCGATACCGACTTCGTAGGCAATCATGAGACTCACGTATCCATCAGTTGCATAGCCATAGACAGTATCGATACCGACGATCTCACGTACCTTGTTCTCGAGCGTCTTGATGATATACTCATGTCACTCCTTGGCGTCATATCCATACGCAGGTATCTCCACGAGAAAAGCGGGAGCCACAATCGACGGATTGTATTGCTTCGGGAGGAGCATATACGAGAGCGCTCCAAATACTGATATGATGAGTATGAGGATAAATGTAATCTTCTCGTTCTTCAGGAAGAATTCTGTAAATCGTGCGAACATCGAATATATTATAAAAAAGTAATATTTAAGAGATATTATGAAAACATAATATAATGTCAAAAGTTTTTTCATTATTTTTGCAAGAGATTTTGGTGTCTATATTTTGCATAGAGGCAAAAATATGATAGACTTCAAGAGTTCGAAGGAAATACGTACCTATAGAAGTATGATTGTTGCCTTCTAAAAAGCACCAAAATACTTGATACCTCATTACTCACGAGACAAGTAAAGAATCTATCGAAACAACTAAAGGAATTCAATCCTAAATACTCTATACTCATAAATCACTACTCTCTATGAGCCCTTCAGGCTCTTAATTCTGCATTCCGCTCGAAAATCCGAGCAAGCCCTATTTTCTCACTCCACTTGAATTATGAAACTCTTCAACATCACAGATATATTCAACAATATCATCACGATGAGTCCTGATACGCTCGAAGCCTTCCACGATGAGCTCCGTAAGAGTTACAAAAATCTCCGCAAAGATCTCGATGTCGACAATCTCCGAGTCCTCAAGAATCGTATCCAGACAGTTGTGGATGGCAATATCAACAAGCTCGGACACCGTGAACAGCACAAGCTACACAAGCTCGAAGCACTCGTTCGTGAGATCGATACGACTATCATAGAGATCGAAGAAGCGCAGAAGTGAGCTATCGAGCTCGTCGACCTCGAGAAAAAGTTCGACAAAAAATATAAAGCACTCAAAAAACTCCCAAAAGACAAGAAAAGCACGCACATACTCATTGCCATGAAAAAGTCGGAGATCAGCTACGAAGAAGAGATGCTTGCTCTCCAACTCGAACTCGTGAAGCTCCAGAAGTATATCCAAGAATCAGGGAAAAAAGTCCTCATCATATTCGAAGGACGAGATGCAGCAGGGAAGTGAGGCAATATCAAGAGATTCACTGAGTCACTCAATCCTCGCTATGCTCGTACCGTTGCTCTCATGAAGCCATCAGAGATCGAGAAGTGACAATGGTATTTTCAACGATATGTCTCTCATCTTCCCAATGCTGGAGAGATGGTATTCTTCGATCGTAGTTGGTACAACCGTGCTGGTGTCGAGCCTGTTATGGGATTCGTCGGCAAGAAGGACTATGAGAAGTTCATGGAAGATGTCCCAGCACTTGAGAGGATGCTTGTCCGCTCAGGAACCAAGATTATCAAGTTCTACTTCTCTGTATCCAAAGATGTCCAAGCTGCCAGATTCCACGAGCGTCGTACCAATCCACTCAAGCAGTACAAGCTCTCTCCGATAGACCAATTCTCTCAGAAGCTCTGGGATAGGTATACCATCGCTGAGTATGAGAACTTCTCACGGACACATACAGAACATGCTCCATGGACTATCATCAACAGTGATGACAAAGAAGCATCTCGCATCAACGCTATCAAGTATCTCCTCAGTCAGTTCGACTATCCAGAAAAACTCTCACGTGACAGGCTCGAACTCGACGATGCTATCGTCTATACAGGTCGTGAGAAAGTGAGAAAACTCGAAAAGGAAGTCGACAAGAGTAAGAGTCTCTTCGAATAAAATATTGACTTCATCAAGAATTACATAGTATTACACAACTATGTAATTTTTTTATGGATAATAAAATACCAACAGTTGATGAGTTATCAAGAATGGATCAGACTCAATTGGGAAAAAACTGATATGAAAGACAGCTTCTACGTGGCTGAGCATCAGTTATCAAAAAGATTCAGGCAGTATTTCATGAAGCGACATCAGTAACGAGAGAGATACATCCAGATACCATCATTCATGACGCGCTTTTCCCACCAAGATCAAAAGCAAATGACTTTTCTCTTTTTGCGGGATATTTTCTTCAGGAGGTATTGGGATGATATCGGTATGCCATTGAATCATGAGATCTGCTTATGGATATAGAGATCCAATGAATCATAAATATTCTGGAATACTATGATTATCTCAGGATTCGTGAGTACCTCCTAGCTCTCCCAATCCCTGAAGGAGACAACAGTCTCTCGATGAAAAACACTCAACTCTCAGATAAGATTACTCTCGATGATAGAACCAAGCTTATTAGTGAGGCTGTAGGTATACTTAGATATCAACTCCTATCTTGGCAACAAGACCAAAAGTAGAGAAAAATCCCCTCAAGTAATTGTGGGGATTTTTTATCTCACAAAAAATCCCCTGATGAGCAAGGGATTGGTATGCTACTTGACCTCGGACTTCTTGTGTGCGACAGTGACAGTCTCTGGGACACGATAGACGAGGAGAAGGACGATGAAACTGAGGAATACTCCACCACCCGCAAACATAGCCATCTGATTGACGATAGTGACATCGAGCTTGCCTTTACCTGAGTCATCTGCATAGATACGGGAGTTGATCTCTTTTTGTTTTTCTTCTATTGGAGTCCGTACATTGACCCATTTTTGATATATCTCTTCAATTTCTGGTCGCACAATTGATTCTGGTATGGACTTTGCCTTACATTCTTCATTATAGGCCTTGATGATTACGTTTTGTTCTTCTATTCTCTTGGGATCTTCAGCTGTATAGCAGGCTTTCGCTACAGAGAGTCATGGACTATACTTTCCTGCGAGATACTTCAGCTCATAATCTGTTGCATATAGTGCCATAAGGGCATTGCGAGAGTTGTTTGCTTCTTGATTGAACTCTTTAGTAAGACTGGTGTATTCTTTCTCCATCTTACGACCATCGAGGAGAGCATAGGCTGAGTACATGAAGAGAGCTACACTCCCTGTGAGGAGCACTATGAATATGAGCTTGAGATAGTTGCGCATAGATATATATGGTGTGATAAGATATAAGTAGGACAAGATAGTATATATTCTTACCCATATTGCAAATAAATAATTGACATATAATATTATCTCATATCATAACCACAATATGTCATACCTCTTCCTCTATATATCTGTGTGGGTATCTATAGTGCTCTCGATACTGTATGGGCTCCTCCTCGATGAGAGTGTATTTCCGCCTCACATGGTCAATCTCATACTCATAGGACTCTTTCCGATATTCTTCGCATTGTGGTGATACATCAGAGAGACTACTGAGCATCAGATAGTCCATGATATATGATATCCACCGAGACTCATACTCGCACTCATGAGTATCATCGTACTCGTCATGATGGTAGAGAGTGAGCTCCTCACACTCATATCTCTCATCCTCTGCATCCTCGTCCTCATGCTTGGGCTCGATGCTCGGATACTCTTCGCCGTCGCACTTGTGGATATCATCGCTGTCCCACTTCTTCTCATCATGATGCAGGATGTCTACGCAGAGTACTTCGCTGTGCAGGCATACTATGCCCTCGTCCTTGGAGTTCTCGGACTCATCGTCGACAGACGACTTATATATATCCTCGATAGATATCTCCCGCATATGACTCTCCCGAAGTGGTGGGATGGATATATCCTCGAACTCAGATCTCTGCTCTCTCTCCTCCGAGAATACGTCCCATATGTCATCATAGGACTCCTCACACTCTCATATTCACCTTGGCAGGGTGCTGTAGAGTATGACGAGAGATTCGTCGCGACTATGAGTATCACTCTAGCACTCTGAACGCTCGTCCCTGCATGTGAGTGACAATGGGCAGAGAGATGAGCCTATGCTCTTGCCTGACTCTGTGGGCTGATGCTCTTTGCCATGTACTCTGAGTATATCGTCGAGAGTATACTCGCACTCGTCGTCTATACTGGATGCCTCTATCTCGCCATCTACCAGCGACCTCGTATCGATAGCTACATTGCTCGACTCTCCTCACTTCTTACCTATGACGCATAATCTCCCTCTCATATCTCTCGTCCTCCCAGCATACCGAGAAGAACAGAATATCCGACTCATATACGATGAGCTCCACAAGGTACTCAGTACACTCAGTAGTCGATACGACTACGAGATCATCTATGTCAACGATGGTTCCCCAGACCGTACATGGCAGGAGATAGAGTCTCTCTGTAGTGAGGATAGTCATGTGAAGTGAGTCGACCTCTCTCGCAACTTCGGTAAGGAGCTCGCCCTCACTGCCGGTATCGAGACAGCAACAGGAGTTGCTATCATCACGCTCGATGTAGACTGACAGCATCCTGTCGAGCGTATCCCTGAGTTCATAGCTCGGTGGGAGGAGTGATATGATATTGTCTACAACCGCCGACCAGACAATCACGGAGCCTCATGGATCAAGCAACTCACTTCTCGTTGGTTCTATAGGCTATTCAACCTGATATCTGAGTTCCGACTGGAGCCAGGCACAACCGACTACCGTCTCATATCACGAGATGTGGCAGAGTCGTATCTCAGATTCCGAGAGAAGAATCGTATGTACCGAGGTCTCGTCGACTGGATGGGATACTCTCGATATGCCCTCGTATTCGATGCGCGTGAGCGTCTCGCATGAGAGGCGAGTTACGGCTATCGTCAGCTCATACGTCTCGCCATGCACAATCTGATGGGATTCTCCCTCTTTCCGCTCAAGCTCGTAGGGGTACTCGGACTCACTATCACGACGATATCATCTATCATGGCTGTCATAGTCATCATAGATAAGGTCACGGTCAATCAGTTCTCGTTCTCCAACATCGTCCTCATCGTGATACTCAATACGTGGATACTCGGTATTACCCTCATGGCACTCGGTCTCATCGCTCTCTATATCGCCAATATCCACGAAGAGGTCATCCGTCGTCCACTCTATATCGTCAAGAGGAAGAGAAACATCTAATATATCATGCAATCCAGAAACAAACACATCCTCCTCCTCACATGGAAGGATCTCCATCATCCACATGCATGAGGAGCAGAGAAAGTCATGCATCAATACGCTCAGAGACTCGTGCGTGATGGATATCGAGTGACATGGTTCGCGAGTAGCTACCCATGAGCTCCTGAGAGTGAGGATATAGATGGTATCCATATCATACGTCGCTATACTGCACATACCATCTGGATGCGCGCACATAGTTGGTATCGACAATTCAGGAAGGAGAATACCATAGATATCATCATCGATGAGGCGGGTGGCTGGCCACTCCTCTCGCCCCTCTATGAGAAGCATATACCTATATACTTCTTCGTACACCATATATGAGACAAGGAGTTCGATGTGTATCCATGGCCTATCTGAGCTCTCGCGAAGTGGCTCTATCGTCGGATGATAGTGGCCTATCGGCATATATCTACTATTACGGTCTCAGGCTCTACACGAGATGAGCTCATATCAGACTTCTGATACTCACGAGAGCATATCACGGTGATAGACAATACGACAGAGCTCACACCTATCGAGAGTATAGATATCAGTACCAAGACTCATGACTTTGTATTCCTCGGGCGCCTCACTGCTATCAAGCGACCTATCGATGCAGTCCTCGCCTACAGTATTGCTCTCGCTCAGCTCCCAACTGATAGTCGACTCCATATCATCGGCAATGCTCAGGATACAGAGTACGTAGAGACTCTCAGAGAGACAATCAGAGAACACCATCTGCAGGAGAGGGTGATACTCCACGGACACCTCTCTCAAGAAGAACTCTCTCGTATACTCCGCACGAGTCGAGCGCTCCTCGTCCCATCAGAGAAGGAGTGATATGGACTCGTCGTCCTCGAAGCCAATGCCCAAGGGACACCTGTGATATCCTACGATGTCGCATGACTCAGAGATAGTACACATCATAGTATCAACTGAGTCCTTGTCCCATACGGAGACACTCAGGCGATGGCAGATGCTATGGTAGATATGCTTGCAAATACTCAAAAATACCATACACTCTGCGCATCCAGTCTCGCTCATGTTCAGAGTATCCCAACATGGGATGAGCAATATACCAAGCTCAAGACAACAATATCCCTCTAATACCTCCATGGACTCACTCGTATCTGTCATCATCCCGACCAAGAATAGCGCTCGTACAATAGGGAAGTGCCTCGAATCTATCCAGAATCAATCATACAAGGATATAGAGATTATCGTCGTGGATAACTACTCTCCAGATGGTACTACAGATATCGCACGACAGTATATAGATAAGGTATATACGCAGTGACCTGAACGCACCACACAGAAGAATCATGGTATAGCACAAGCAATAGGGAACTATCTCCTCATCATCGATGGTGATATGAGTATAGATATGGAGCTCATATCTGATTGTGTGAAGCAAATGGAATTAGATGAGAAGTCAGGTTGAGTCTGTATCCCTGTAGTAGATATATGAAGCTCGTTCTGGACTCGGGTGATAGCATATGAGAGGAGCTTCTATAAGGGGACATCTATGGAAGCAGCTCGATTCCTCCGAGCAGATCTCGTGAGGCAAGTATGAGGATACAAGGATATCATCTTCTACGAAGAATTCATCGTACCACAAGAGATAGAGCAACTCGGGTACAATGTCCGACTCCATACCGAATACAATATCTATCACGATTATGATGACTTTACATTTATAGGGAATCTGAAGAAAAAATACTACTACGGTAAGAGCCTGAAAGAATATCAGAAACAATTAAAAAAGTTGTGAATAGACAACCACTCAGAGAATCAGACATGAGTATTGCATAGGTATATGGTGTTCCTTGGCAATAGGAGATTTTATACTCGACCGATACTTGCTGTTAGTGTCTTGGTGCTTAAGGCTTTTGAATTCTTATTAGGTTGAATGTGACTTTTAATAAAAAAAATATGAAGATAATTTATCATCTTGAATTTGCAAAGACTGGATTATGAATGAGTGGTTGAGAAAAGAACTTGATTGAAAATGCAAAATTTTTTATCTCAAAATGAGAAAAGAACATAATACTTACAACTGACAACGGAAAGAAGACCTATATTAATGCCTGATTAAAAGAATCAGCACATCTTGAATATAAGGTAATTTATAGTTATGAATATGAATCAAAATCTCATATTTTTTTGTCATACTTATTTAGATTAAGGCAAATTAAAAGATTGTTGTCTGAAATAAATTTTAATAATAAGGATATTATTATTTGTCATTCAGATTTTTTCCCAAATTCATTGGCAATATATTCTATTTTTAGAAAAAACAAGAATCTGATATTCTTTTTTTGGTTCCACATGCTTGCACCTTCAATATTTAAGTGATATGAATGAGAGTTTACTTGAAGATTCCAAGTGCCACGAATTAATGTTATTCATTATAAATTAAACCAAATCTTATATTTTATAATAATTAGGATAATAAAACATGGGTTAGTTATAAGTATAAATCCATATTATAAAGAGTATTTGAGCAGAAAAAATGTAAAATTTTACATTTTAAAGTTTTTTTGATGAAGAGACATTAATTCTAATATTGATATTGAGGATCGAGTCAAAAAATATGATGTATGTTTTATGTGACGATTTCATGTTCAAAAAGGTATATTAGAAATACCGAAAATAGTTTTTGAGATAAAAAAGTATATTCCATCAATTAAGATTTTAATTATATGATGATGAAATTTAGAAATTGAGGAGCAATTAAGGGGTTACATTAATAATTTTTGATTAACTGAAAACATTGATTTAGTCTGAACGGTTATATGAGATGAAAGATATAAATTATTATCCCAATCTAAGATATTTCTTTTCCCCTCATACTTTGAAAGTTATTGATTAGTGATAATAGAGGCAATGTCCATTTGATTGCCAGTTATTACATACGACTTACCGGTATTTAAGTTTTTTACAAAATGAATAATTAAGGTTCCCACATTGAATAATTGAGATATGTGTAAGGAAATAATAAATCTTTTAAATAATACTGAATATTATTTAAAGTCCTCTAGGGACGCACTTAATTTTTCTAAAAATTATTCTTGGGAAAGAACTTGAAGCGAGATTTATTCAATAATAACAAACATGGATTAACAAATATGGATAATAAAAAATCAATTCTCTTTTTATGATCATACTGAAGGTGAAATCTCTGAGACGATATTTTTTTGGAGACAATACTGAATTTTTTTCCTAAGGAAGAATTTAATGTATTTATTAATGCCTCCAATGATTCCATAATACCTTCATCAATCAAGGAAGAAATATCCATTATTGAAACAGATTTTTTTAGGTGACTTACCAAGAAGATTAAGGTTTTACTTAAAGTAGACTATGTTGTCTATTTTTGATGAGACATCTTTGTTGAACTAGTTTGAGAATCATTCTTTAGGCGAGTTTTTTACAAAATGATAATTGTAAATTTTATTAGTAGATTACTGCTAAAGAAAGTTTACTATATCTGAGTATGAGTCTGAAATATTGTATGATTTTCATTACTCCTTGCCAGAACTGCAGCAGTACTGTCGAACTATATTATTTTTAGAGATAATGTATCTGCAGAGAAGATATCTTTACCTTCTAAGAAATATATTGTCTTACCAGACTTGGTAATTAATTATTTCAATAAGAAAATACAATGCAAGAATAAAACAAATAAATTAAAAGTAGGATTATCTCTACTTTACTTCATACCAAACAAGGAGATAAATTTTCCGATATTAATTTTCAAGATAGCATCGCTTATCAATAGTAATAAAGATCTAGATTTTATATTTTTACCACTTTTTAAGTCAGAAAATGAGAAGCATGATGATAGGTGGGTTAATGAATATCTAAAAAATTACTGTAATATTAACACATTAGAGTATTCTTCAGCCTTTGAATATATAAAAAAAATACAAGAACTTGATGTAGTTATTAGTGCAAGGTTTCATTGAAGCGTCTTATCAATCCTTTCCTGAATCCCTACTATTGGTCTTTCATATAGTCCAAAGGTCAAAAATTTCTTCTCTGAGAACAATCTTGGTAAATATTGTATTGATATTAATGATATAGAGAATCTAAGTGAAATCCTATATGATTTGATTTTAAATAGAGATAATGAAATCTTTCAAAAAGCTTCAACTAATCTTTTGAGTCATAGGAATCAATATACAGAGAAGATTAGGCAACTTTTTTAAACCCTATAATAGTACTAATCATGACTATATTATTCATCTTCTTAATAGTTTTTGTATTTCATAAAATCCTCAATTGAATATGACAGTATTGGGATTGGACTTTCCCAATATATAGAGAGAATATGGATATATTTTTTAGTAGAAACTTTAATGCATGGAGGTCATCTAATTTGTGAGAGCCATTATCTTATGCAACTGATATCTCCTATAGGTATATTGTACATTTTATAAATTTTATTAACCCTGAGATTTTACAATGAAGTATCATTATTTTAAGTATAGTGTTTATTTATGTCGTTAGTGGTAGGATCTTCTTTAATTTATCTAAGGATCGGTTTTTCTGATTAATTTTATGACTATTCCTAGTCTTTAATTCAATCTTCTTTTATAAATTACTTGCTTGACATACTTATTTTTTTATATCATTACTATTTACTTTATTTTCTATAGAAAAATCACTGAATACTAACTGAAACCTGAAAGATTATTTAATATTAAGCTTTTATATTTGTCTTTCTTGATTACAGATTCAGTTCTTCTTTTTTTCATTTCTTATTGTTATAATAATTCTTCTTCTAAGACAAAAACTAAAACTCTATGTATTACTTATACCGTTTATATCAATATTATACTCTTTACCTTGGCTGATGAATTTTCTAATCTGAGGATCTGGTTTGCTAGATGCTTCCACCAATGCTTCAGATTTAGCTTTTAAAGAATCATCATTTACCTCTTATTTAAATGTTTTTTCATGAAGATATGCAGATGCAACTCAGATTTTCAGATTTTTTCCATCATACTATTTTTCTCTAAATATTATTTTATTAGCTTTTTGATTACTAACTGTTTTGATGGTTATAAAAAGAAATAAGTCTATATTGTTATTCATAGTATTATTTATTATTTGAATATTCTTCAGTTCTTGACTGATTCAGTCACTACCTTACCCATTCTCAGTAATTACACCGATTTTTAGAGAATCTTGACATGCATCATTCATTGTGATTCTTAGTTTACTCTTGATTTTGGCTCATGCTTGATTGAGGATCAAAATGTATATTAAAATTATACTACTAATTCAGATTACTACTTCTATTTTTATTTCTTATTCCTCTCTACCTTATATTTCATTTTCAGAATTAAGAAGCTATAATTATTCATTTTCTAGATTTGACAGTGACAATGAAACATATTGAAGAATACTGACTTACCCTTTTTGGAATCAATATCAGAATACTAATATAAGTGCAAATAAACTTGAAAGTTGATTTATTGCATCAAATCAGTGAAATGATAGTTCAGACACATTCCTAAGAAATGAAATTATAAACAACAGAGTAAGCCCAAATAATATAAAAAATTCAATTCAATATAAGATTTTAACTTCCAATGATAATCAAATCAGTGAAATTTTATCAAATTATAGCATAAAGTATTTCTTTGATAAGAGTAGTATTAGGGAGTCTATGATTGAAAAGTATATACCATCGTCTTTTTTTGATAATCAAAATAATCTTATAAAGAATAATAAAGATTTTATTTCTGAATTTACATCAGATTACTTTAATAGATTAGAAGATAATATCTATGAAATAAAAAAATATACACCTAAGTTAACTTTTGAAGATTGACCTATAACCTTTAAAAAAATTAATTCTTCGATTTATGTAATAAATCTTTCTAATATTACTAAAAAAGATAAACAATTAATCTTCAGAGAGAACTATCATAAACAATGGTCGATGAGGCTGGAACATTTTTCAAAAACAGATTGCAAAAATATACTTACCTCTAGTTGATCAATAATAACTAAAGACAATAAGATACATAATTTTATTTCTACAGAATGCTATTGATGAATATCAAGTTCTGATTTAATGAGCAAAAAATATATAGATTTTCGTCATAAACTTGAATTTTGATATGCAAATTCTTGGGTTATTTCAAAGAATGAAATAATAAAATATGTGGAAGATAACTACTCCCAGGAACTCTCCACTGAATGATATCCTCGTACGCTCGATGATGGTCGCATAGACTACAAGTACTATATACAGAATCCAGATGGTAGTATCGATGTCGAGCTGACTCTCTACTTCCGCCCTCAACTCTACTTCTACATTGGGCTCATCATATCAGGCACTACACTCGCTATCCTCATCATCTCACTCATAGTCATCTCTCTCCGCGAGAGGCGCACACGACGAGAACTCAAGTCATCAACACATGAAATCCTCTAATCTTCCTCACGTCATCCTCATCTCTGGTGCAACCATACTCTCAGGTATAGTGAACTACCTCTATCATCCACTGATGCTGCGGTACATGGATATATCGGACTTTGGAGTATTTGCCAGTCTGGTATCCGTGACCAATATCCTCTCCATACTGATCGTAGGAGTATCACTCTTCCTCACGCGAGAGTATAGTCGGACACTCTCGGATATGCCACGGATGCGAGCACTCACAGTCTCGGCACTGTCGATGATGCTCGGTATCGGTATGGCTATGCTCATGCTCTATCTCCTCCTCTCATGAGTGATACAAGAGTATCTCCAGATAGATGAACCATGGGGAACGTGGCTCGTAGGGGTCTCACTCCCGCTCGCATGTGTGAGTGCAGTCTATACGGCACTCCTGAGATCGATGCGTCGATATGTATTCCTTAGTTGGATGCAGATACTCTCTCCTGTGGTCAAGCTTGTGGCAGGATATATCCTCGTGATGGCTGGATATGGCGTTGCTGGGGCGGTAGGAGGACTTGTGATAGCTGGACTCAGTGTTGTACTCTACTCGACATTCTATGCGTATCGCATCTTCTCTTCTGTTCCTCATGATAGTATGCATGGGGGATTCGTCGGGCTCATCAGACGAGAGGGGAAGTGAGTAGTAGGATTCGTCGTTGGGAGTGTGGTGTTTACTTTTCTCATGAATGCTGACGTCCTCCTCGTGAAGAATCTCTATAGTCCAGATATAGCAGGAATCTATGCAGGTGTGGCAGTACTCGGCAAGTTCCTCGTGTTCCTCCTCATGTCACTGGAGACGGTATACTATGGGCAGATTATGGAGCATACACAGGTGACAGTACCTCGCAGGCTCATACTCGAACCACTCGTACTCATCGCTGTTGTATCACTCGTATCTATCGTGGGGACGTACGGGATCTGAGAATATGCTCTCACCATGATGAAGTCGGAACTCAGTGGGCAATCTGAGCTCCTCATGCTCCTTGTGGTGTACTCTGGACTCCTCGCCTATGTGAGCCTAGTATCCAAGGTGCTCATCGGATGGGGGAGTCGACTCGTGAATCCACTCCTCATACTCGGTGCGGGGGTACTCCTCTCGTCAGTATATCTCCTCCCACATGAGAGTCTGACGGGATTCGCCATGCTCCTCATCATACCTGTTGTAGGGATAGCCCTCGCACTCTCTGTCGTCCTCGGATGGGGACTGTTGAGGGGGAGAGGATAAGCGAGAAAAAGTTGCAGAAATATATAAAATATTTGCATTTGTAGTGTAATATACTATACTATTGTAGTAAATATTACTACGAATTATGAATAACGCTATAGCAAAGATGAGAGAAAAACTCACTCTCTATCGTGAAGCATACATCTCTGTCGATATGCTGGAGAAGCTCCTAGCCAAGTTCGCCCCGAGCTATACGACATCAGATCTCTGTGATAAGTGACTTATCACTCCTATCAAGCGAGGTCGATACTATATCAACAATCTCTCACTCGATATCAAGAATCCATATATTATCGGAGCACTCTATATGGAAGGGGAGATATATAGCTTCGGTGGCATGGTAGTGTATAATCGGTATGGACTGACAGAGCAGATAGCGGAGTGGTATACTATCTATAATACCAAGATCTCATGACAGAGAGTGATATGAGGAGCCAAGTTTATCTTCAGACGACAGAGGGATTCTTTTTTTTACGGTATTACTGAGTCTGTGCTTGGCTGACAGACATATCGCCTACTGACTCGGGAACGTGCACTGATAGAGCTCCTGAAGGAGTGAAAGACTTACAACGAACTCCCGAAAAATATAGATAGAGATATACTTATCAATCTCTCAAAACAATACAGTTCAAGAAAAATACAATCACAAGTATCCTTATTATGTTCATAGATAATATCAAACTTTTTCATCCAGCACATTCTAACATGTCACGAGAAGTATTTTTTGATGTGCTCTCAGATGCCAATAAGAATCGATTCAATATCTACAAGATGGAAAAAGACTTCCTCCTCACGCTCATACTCATACAGTTCTCTGATACTTTTCCTGACCTTGTATTCAAGTGAGGAACATGTCTCAACAAGATATATTATCCATACTTCAGACTCTCTGAGGATCTCGACTTCGTCGTGTCACTCTCAGTATGACGAGAGGCACGGCAGAAGATACTGAAGCAATACGAAGAAGACATCACCACAGAGCTCGGAAGACTCTGACTCACACTCCAGGATGGACGTACCAAGTATGATGAGCATAGACTCGCACTCCTCACCTATGAGTATGTATCCGTGATAGATTACTCAGTCCAGACTATCAAGATAGATATCTCACTCAAGTGAGAGCTCATGTTTGCACCAGTACGATGACAGATACAGTCACTCTACAGGGACAAGATACTCGAAGAAGCTATATTCACACAGCATGATATCGCGTGTATCGATATCCGAGAAGCACTCGCAGAGAAGATACGAGCAGCACTCACGAGACAGATACCCGCGATTCGAGATTTTTTTGATATATGGTATGTACGTCAAGCTGGCGGATTCGACTTCGGAGATACTGAGTTCCATAACCTCGTAGAGTCCAAGCTTCAAGAAGTTGAATACCAGTATACACTTGATGATGCATATGACATACTCGAACGACAGATAGAGACAGACCTCAGGCCAGTGTTGCATGAACAATATGACTTTGACCTCGAGGGTACCTATAATTTTGTTCTCTGATACAAGCACACACTATGATCTACTTCTACCTCATCTCGATAGTCATCCTCACGATGGGGATATCACTCTGGACACCTGGAGGGATTATGCTATTGGATTTTGTTGTTTCGGATGTCCCATATATTGCATGGTATCGACCACTTGGCAATATGTTCACTCATATTCTGGGTTGAGTACTTGGCTATGAGTGGGGAAGTAAGATATCGATTTTTGTCATACTGTTGGCGGCTGGATATCTGGGTATACTCCTCGCTCGTGCACTCTCACGAGAGCTCTGACTCGATACATGATGGAAGCAGACGCTCATACAGATACTCGGTATATTTTTGCTCATCATGAATCCCTATGCCTATGAGCGCATGATGACACAACCACTCATCTATGCAGGAGTGATAGCGCTCGGATACGGACTCTACTCTATGCTCTATGCTCACAAGTACTCTCTAGCAGGTATTGCTTATGGTGTAGCACTTGCATTTTTCCCACATGCATCGTATATGATAGGAGTGATAGTCGGACTCTATATGCTCTACTTCGTACGAGGGTGACGGATATATCGAGATGTGCTCTCTATGATACTTCCCGTACTTCTCCTGAATCTGAATTGGCTTATGGCTCCATACTTCTGAGTCAAGAATCTCGATACGATTGCAGAGTTTTCGGGAGAGAACTTTATGGCTTTTGCTACTCAGGCTATTGCACCACTTGATGTATATACAACCAATATATTGCTCTATGGATTCTGGTGAGAGGCATATGACAATCACTTTGCTCGTGTAGAGCTCATGTCTCCATATTGGTATATCGGATGAGGGATAGTTCTCTTGTTCGTGTTATTGTGATGTATATACTTGTGGTACAACTCTCGAAGGCACCTCTTGTTCCTACTGTCTCTCTCTATCGTATCGCTTATATTCGCAGTAGGACAGAGTTCTCCTCTCACACTCGGACTCACACAATGGATGATCGATTATCTACCACTCTGGCAAGGATATAGAGAACCGCAGAAGTGGACGGGAATTATTGTATTGGTTGAGTCTATACTTTTTTTGATGGCAGTTGTATATATCTACAAGCGATATGTTACAGATAAGGTTATGGGGGGTGCGGTATTTTTTGCACTCTTGATGGTACTCTATATCTGGTCTCCATGAGTACTCTGAGGCTATCGCAATCAGATGCGCACGAGTGTATATCCGACATGATACTATAATGTGAGGGATATATTGGAGTCGGAGGAACCCTCTGGACAGATACTCATCCTCCCATGGCATGCATATATCGGTTGTGATTGGATACAACGACCCACGATAGCCAATCCTCTCATCTCGATGTATCGGAGACTTCCTATCATTGTGCCTGATACGATAGAAGTTGGAGAGGTACTCTATGCCAATAACTTCAAAAACCCCGCACGTATCGGAATCGATGAGTTCGTGCGAGTAGGGGATCCACTCTATCTCGATACAGAAAACATATCACATATCATCCTCATGCGAGGTTGTACAGGGGAATGAGAGTCTGAGGATATCCTCTCTGGAGCTATAGCATCAGGAAAACTATCTATAGTGTATGATGATAGCGATATCACACTCTATGTCGTGAGTCGATAATGTTATATGATGTCAACAAAAATACATAAAAAAACAGTAAGAAAGTATTGACTTTGTTAGAAGATATATATACTTTCTCCTAACTATAACTTATTATATCATGTCTATTGGTTTCTCTAAGCCTCGTGCTGTAGCACTCGCTACTGTTGCTGGTGCTATCACTCTTGGTTTTACCTCTGGTGCATTTGGTACTTTTAGTGCTACACTCCTCTCAGGATACACATGTTCTGCATACGGATACTTTGCCGGTTTCGGTTATGGTTACAACTGTACTGCCAACTCTAGTGGTGGAGGGGGTGGAGGTGGATCTTCTTCTTATGCTCCTCCGATAGTGACAACTGTTACTACGAGTACTGGTACCACAACTACGAATACTGGCACCACAACACCTACCGTAGGAACTGTTGTTGCCATCGATGGACTCCCACTTCGGGCATCTATCGCCACAGATCTTCGTCGTACCAAGTATGCATCTGCGATGCAGACTCTCATTGCCAATGGTCTCATGAACAATGCACCCAAGGTCTACCCAACTCGTCCGATTACTCGTGCTGAGTTCATGAAGATACTTGCTCGTGCCAATGGATTTGCCCCTGTTACTCCAACTCACAGATTCGCTGATCTCTCTAGTTCCAATGATCTTGCTCAGTATGTATACTTCGGTGTAGCTATGGGTTGGGTCAACACGAACAATACCAACTTCCGCCCCAATGATCCTATCTCTCAGGGTGAGGTGAGTAAGCTTATCAATGCTATCAAGGGTACAGCAAAAGCAAATACTGTAGTAACACAGTCTCCTTCTATTACTCGTGCCAAGGCAGCTCAAGATATCGTTGATGCCTTCTTCGGTAGATAATATATACCTAAAAAAATCCCCTGAATTTCAGGGGATTTTTTTATGGTGTTGGCGGAAGGTTGCGGTAGCATTCTTCTGATTGTTCTCTTGCCTGATTCCATACGATCTCATCCTGAGAGTCTTTGATTGTATCAAAAGACGTATCACATTCTTTTCTCTCAATCTCGCTATAATATTTTATTTGTGTATATCAGAATCATTTCCTTTTTGGATTTTTTGTATTACGAATCAATACATATTCTTCTTTTTCTAATTCCTCTATTTCGAGATAGTGCCAGTTTGATGTGGCGAGTTTTTGTATCTCGGTTGTATCGAAGTTATAGAGTGGACTCTCGGGAAATATCTCACGAAACCACATCACAATATTAAACTTCTTTTTGGTTATATAATCAAATATTTTCGGATCAATACGTTTTGTACTACAGGCAGTATTAACATATATCTCCACATCAGCATCATCAGGTATGAGCTCAATCTGTAAGTGAGATGTATCAACTTGGGTACAATCTATGGATATATAGTATTCGGCTGTAGATACAAGATTATGTCAGACATAGAGTATTTTTATATTATTTTGATCCATGGCTCTGAGTGACTCATTGTATGGATTGTACCTACATGATTCGAGGGGTTTTCGTGTACCATTTTCATTATAGAATAGACATATCTTATCAAGTGTCACTGTATTGGTATTGGCAAAGTTATATGTATAGTATGCATCGTAACTACAATTATCCTCTCACCATCTTTCATGTTCAAATACCTTTTTACAGTATTCCATATTTTCCTTCTTCTGAAAAGTATAGTCATACATCGTGTATGGATAGTAGGGGGTATTCTTCTGTGTGAATTCTATCGTTCCTCCGCTTCTTGTTGAGAATCCTGTGCCATTCTCACGAGCGAATTGGGGTATCGTCTTGGTATAATACGTATTATATGATGCTCATTCGAATATATCAAGTTCAGTATCATATCTCCCGAAACTTATAGGAGCTTTATCATCAGCATAGAAGATATATCGTCATAATCCATCGCTACAGTATTCTCGGACGAACTGTCAAAAGTGCATACCTGTTTCTTGTCACTGCGCTTCAGGATGTTTCTGTATGATGGTTTCAAGTATGCTACCAGTCATATCTCAGGGGTGCTCTACATAAGCACATCACATAGGAACATCTCGTCACATCCAATCAATATGCTTCGGAGATACTTCAGTTATCTCTGCATCTTGGATATCGATGACTCTATTGGTTTCTGATTCGGGATTATTATGGAGTGTACAACTAGCTAGTGTTACAATCATTGAGATGATGTATATATATCGCATATTAGAAAATCTTACTTGCTATATCTCGCCCAGCTGCATACCCACTCGACCAACATATCTGGAGTGAGAATCCTCCCGTATAACCATCGACATTGAGTACCTCTCCTGCGAAGTAGAGACCCTCGTGTATCCGAGACTCCATCGTCTCTGCATCGAGTTCATCTGTATCTACGCCTCCTGCAGTCACGAACTCATCTCCTGGCCTACGCTCGATGAGTGTAGTAGGGATTCACTTTCCGAGGAGTTCTGCTATCTTTTCTCGGTCTTTTTTGCTGATGGATACAACGAAGGTATCACGTATATCGGAGAAAAACTGAGTAACAAAAGCGTCGACGAACCTCCGAGGAAGTCTCTCTGAGAGTATGCTCGTGATGAGTTTTTTGGGATGGAGTGAGAATTGTTCTCTGAGAAAGTTGTCCCACGTCTTCTCATCCATATCTGCAACAGGGGAGAGATATATAGTTTTGGCGTGAGTCTTATCGAGTGTTTCCCAAGCAATCTCTGATGAAAACATGAATGCAAGTGGTCATGATATCCCGAAGTGAGTGAGGAGGAGTGGTCAGTTTAAGCTTCATATCTTCGCATTCTCGAAACTGAGTCCTGAGAGCTCGTGTGTCCAAGACTCGAGCGTGAGGAAGCTTGAAAGTGATGGTCAGAGTGCTGTAACTGTATGCCCAAGCGCTCGGGCGAAGGTATATCCATCGCCAGCAGAACCAGTATGACTATAGGCATTGCCACCCGTTGTGATGACGAGGATATCTGCTTGATAGGTTCACTTCGATGTGGTGATGCTGTATTCTGTATTCTGTTGTTCCTGACTCACTCACTTTCATTCCTTCCCTGATAAGGGAAGGTTAGGATGGGTTACATGATTAGGAATTCCTTTTTGTTTAACCCCCTCTAACTCCCCCTTCTCAAGGGGAGAACTGATATTTTCAGATTCCTGGATTGCTTCGTTCCTCGCAATGACGGAAACACCTTCTCCATAGTGCATAACTATTCTATCGCGATATTTTGCAAATATCTTCTCAAATACCTCAACTACATCATATCCATCATCAGACACAGGAAATACTCGCATATCTGCTTGAGTCTTGAGCGGTACACCGTGAGCTTCAAACCATTCATAGACCTTGCTCGGGGAGAACTTTCCCATAGATTTGCGGATATATTCCCAACCACGAGTATACTTAGTAGCAAGGATTTTTTTGTCGGTGATACTCGTTGTCACATTGCACCGACCACCTCAAGAGATAATTACCTTATTTCCTGGAGTTTTATTTTTCTCGAACACATGTATCTGATAGTCCTGATTCTCAGTATGTTCGAGTATAGTTGCTGCAGTCATGAGTCCCGCTGCACCCGCACCGATGATAGCTATTGTTTTCATGTTTCTGATAGTATCGAAAAAATTCTGAATGTAAATATTGTGTAAAGAGAGAGTGAAATATTTGCCCTGAATAAGAAAGTATGTTATTATTTCTTTGCTTTATTTATTAAGAATTTTTTATGAAAAGAATCATTCTCACGGCAATCGGTGCATCACTCCTCATGACAGGAGCAGCTTCTACATATGCTATCTCTGATACAACAGACTATGCAGAGAAACAAGCATATGAGCAGAGCAAGTCATCTCAGATGCGTCTCGAGTACTACAACAAGTACAAGGCAAAAGGATACGATGTATCACTCCTTACGGCAGATATCCTCGATGGGAACAAGACAGGTGAAGACAAGTTCTGGTACGTACTCAAGCAAGTTCAGAACAATCACGAAGTACCAGATCGTCGTAATTATGTAGCCAAGCTCAAGAGTCATGGATATGATGTATCTGGATTCACAGACACAGTTATCTGGGACAGTGGTAAGTTCTGGGAGATGGTGAAGGCAGTAGAGGCAGGGAAGAATATAGAAGCTAAAAAAGAAGAAGTGAAGAAAGAAGAATACAAGAAGGTAGAAGCAAAAAAAGAAGAAGTAAAAAAGGCTGTTGAGACTAAGAAAGAAGATGTAAAGGCAAAAGTTGAAGAAAAGAAGACAGAAACAGTGAAGAAGCTTGCTCAGTCACAGACAGAGCGCCTCAAGACTCTCATGAAGGCTCGTATTGCCAAGCTCCCTACAGCAACTCGTGATGCGACTCTTGCCCGTCTCGAACAAGCACTCATCAAGGGTATCGAGTTAGCTCGTGCAAAAAATAGCACTATCCTCGCTGCTCGTTATGAAGTACTCCTCGTAGTGGTACAAGAAGAGATGAACAATATTGATGATGAGGCACTCATCGAGTCAATTTTCGCTCAATAATCCTTGTCTCACAAGAATCCTCCAGCAATTGGAGGATTTTTTATTTTTTTTGTCACCTTTTTTGCATATAATCGTCTTGGTATTTGTATACACTTTACGATGTCGTCTTCTCTCATACAAAAAGCAAAATCCTGAGATCTTCTCGCTTTTGGAGATCTCTATGATACTTCTTACGATCGCGTATACCGCTTTCTCTTTTATCGTACCCTCGACACTTCCAGAACAGAAGACCTCATATCTGATGTCTACATGAAGGCAATGAAGCGTATGGGACAATTCCGCTGAGAGAGTGAATGAGAGTTTTTCTCCTGGATATTACAGATTGCCTATACTACATTCGTCGACTCGACCCGCGCATCACACGATGAGGCAAGTCTCGATGACATCGAGTGGGAACCATCATATACAACAGATATGGATGCTGATATCGACGACCGAGACAAGCTCCGCGAAGTACTCAACTATATCAATACTGCTCTCTCTGAACGTGACAAGAACATCGTCATGATGCGTATATGGGACGACATGAGCTACGAAGATATCTCTCGTATCACGGGTGAATCTGTCTCCAATAGCAAAAAAATCGTATCGAGAACCCTTCAGAAGATATCCGCCAATGTTTCCGCTTTTTGCCTCTTAGCCCTCGTCCTCCAACATGTCATCACGAAGTAACGACATACACACAGATATCCGAGACCTCCTCGGTACTGATACACTCACTCCAGAGATGGAACGAGTGGTATCTGTCATGTGTGCATATCGTCCTCGTGTAGATATAGATGCAAGTTATCGCAAGAGTCTCAGGAATTCGCTCGTACAGTCACACAAGAGAGCAATCTCATATACTCCTCTATCCTGGTTCACTTGGATGGGATGGGTTGGTACGAGTTTTGCAGCGCTCATCGTCACACTCTGAGTTGTACGTGTAGTCTTCCCCGAGAAGCCTATAACTCCTGAATATACACCGCCTGCGGTCGAGTCTCCACTTCCAGAGGTTGCAACTCTTATGCAAGATGCAACATCAGACACTATGACTACATCAGAGATGGGTTCACAGTCTCAGAACTCAGAATCTCTAGCAACTCGTGTGACTACTCCTATGGCGCGTATGGCTGATGTACAGACCGCAGAACCTGCCGAATCCACACCAACCCCTCCAGTTGCCAATAATACCCCACCTGATTTGTCTACAGATGCGAGTATGGGTGGATGATATATGATGATGGCGACACCAGAGACAGCGACTCTTGCCAAGACAGCAACTCCGACAACCACAGAGGCTCCACCTCCAGATGCAACATCAGATATCGATTCTGAGATACAGGATATGGTATGGGAGATCAACGCTATCATCAACGAGGCATGATCCACTCAGACTCTGGTTCTCCCTGACTATCCAACAGAGATGACTATCTATACCAAGGATGGGGTATTTACCGGAGAGGAAGAGTCTCTCCTCGCGGGAAGTGGTATCACGAGCATGACAATACAGACATATTCACCAGATATGCTAGAGAGACTCATCATCGATATGCGTGGTGATATGACCCTCACAGGGACACCAGAGATACGATATATCACATACAAAAAATGAAACCAATCCATATTGATTCCAACTGTGATATATACGACGAGTATATGAACATCTCTTGAGGTAGCACTCGTTCCAGGGTATTAGCGGAGTCTCTGCTTGATACGTATGAAGAGGTATTTCCAACTGTGGAATACCTTTTTTCTATAAGTAATATAGGTAGCAACCATCAGATTCATACACATGACGTACGCCCAGAAGAGGGAATTCTCCAGTGTATGTGTCGGGAGTGAGAGGAGTGTTGCTGCTTGTGAGAACATGACGAGTAACCATGCCCATGCGTCTTCTGTATCTGGATCATCGTGTATCTTGCGAAGTGTAGGTATGAGGACGAGGATATCGACGAGGATAGTAGGGATGATTGCGTTCGCTGCTCAGTATACATAAGCAATACCGAGACACGCAACTCATAGGACAATCGCGATGATATCTACTCGTGTGATGTGTACTCTCGATATCAGGAACCAGCCTATCACTGCACCGATAGAGAGTGATACAGTCCTCACAATTGGCGTCACACTCGACAAGTCTATCATCCCTCATGCTATGAGGATATACGTATTGATACCTGAGAGTATCGCTCATATCGTCCAGGAGAATGCATGTGGCACAACTCGTCCATGGAATATATGATACACATATGGGACGAATCCCACGAGATACAGCACTGCACCGAGTATGGCAAAAAATACTTGAAAAGAGTTCATATGTATACTCTAACACAATCATGAAAAGAAGGCAAAAAACACAATAAAAAAGCCACTCGAAGGTGGCAAAACCGCTGAACTAATATTTTATATCATATCTCTTGTCTCTGCTCTATGTACATATGTATAGACGAGTATACGCAGTCACCACCAGAGAGCGAGTGTCATAAGTATGATTCATGTATAGTATGCGATGAGTCCGAAGGTATGATCATATTCGAGGAGTCCTGTCATGGTGAGGATATTACCCCAGTCGTGTGCATCTTCACCCATACCACCGATGAGCGGGAGTGCACGGGCTCTCGCATCAGAGATATAGAGTGCGACATCTGTCAGGTTCTGTCCGAACCACCAGAGTCATATGCTCGCGGCGTATGGGTCATGTTCGCGCAGAAGGAACACGTAGACTATGACACCTGGGACGATGAGTTGCATGAGGCTCCCACCGAGTATGGCGAGTAGTTCTCCGAATGGCATGAATATGACATGTCCCGCCTCGTGGAATATGAGATTGGGCAAGTGTATCCATGCATCCATGACAGCCGTGTTGATACCAAAAGAGTAGAACTGGAGTGAGTAGAGGAGGAGTCATATCCAGAGTATCGTGCGTGCGATGGAGTATCGAGCATGTTGTCCGATAGGGAAGATGAGGGAGTTCATGAGTATATTGTATAGGATTTTATCTCTTTTCAACAATATATTGTTGACTATACATGATTATTGTATATATATCATATATGACCAATGTAATACAATTCACACCTCGACCAAGAGATACTGAACTACAGATACCTCAAGCAGACTCTACAAGAGGAAGTGTTGCTACAAAAGTAAGCAATATAACTGATGCTCATATTCCAGAGTTTTATCTCGATAGACACACTCGTCCAGAGTATCCAGTTCAGGAGTTTTTCGATGTGATTATTGCTGCATATCGACGACGAAAAAAACCAATAATTATCATACACGATAAGGGTTACGAGCCGGATTGTATTGTTGAGATATCTGCGAAGGATGGCACAAGATACCAACTCCCCTGAAGTTATTTTTATACCCTGATAGAGCGGTATCCGATCCCAGATATCCAAGACTATACATGACTCTTGTCTCATCTATTGGATCGGTTGGGTATGACACCCGACTTTCACCAAGAAACCAACGAGCTACTAGATGCAAAGATGGATGAGTTCATAGGCAAGACATCTTCTCCTGCTACAGGATATATCTGTGAAGTATACACAGATAACAGAAGCAATATAGTCTGATCTATTGGAACAGAGAATTTTATAAACAGGGAGGGGCTCACACTCCTAGATCTGATGGTCTGAGCTATATACGATATGGCCCTACATAAAATAGATATATTTCAGGCAAATATGAATATCAAATATAAAAACTGAAAAGAAAATAATATAGTGACTCTACCAGCGAGGATGCTCTTAACTATCATATATAGAGCTATTAAAAACCTGCATTCACTATATCCAAATTTTAAGAATGATAATCTGCTCCAATGGTACATGGATGAGTATATTGCAACTTGGTTTAGATCAGAAGATAAGTTAGAAATATAAAATCCCCTCCAATTCGGAAGGGATTTTATATTTTTCTGAGAGTCTTGTGGCAGTCCCACAAGGATTCGAACCTTGGTCTACGGCTTTGGAGACCGCTACACTAACCACTGTGCTATGGGACTATCACGAGACCCTCAGATTTGAGGGACTAGATAGCATAACGAACGAACGATACGATAGAATCAGTACCGATGAAGTCACCAACCTTCTGATCAGGATTCACGACGAATGGTTGAGTGAGGAGAGCGTTCTCTTCGCGGAACTTTGTCATCTTCCCTTCGATAATCTTAGTGAGGATATCATCTGGTTTCCCAGCGTTCTTTGGATCTTCTTTCATGATAGCGAGTTGGATTTCTTTTTCCTTGGCAACGATCTCGTCTGAGATATCAGAAGGAGAGAGAACTGTAGGATTGGTCGCAACAACGTGCATAGCAACTTGCTTGAGCTTGTCAGCATCAGTACCAGCCTTGGCAACGATCACTGCGCCATTCTTGAAGTTAGAGTGTACATATGAAGCAATAACATCACCTTCGATTTTCGTGAGGGCCTTGATAACCATGTTCTCACCAACCTTGAGTGTATATTCTGATGCCTTGAGTTCCTCAGCTTGAGCTATAGCTGCAGCATCATCAGCTGATGCTTTGCGGAGTTCGATAAAGTGTCCGAGCATAGCGTCGAATGTCTCGTTACGAGCAACGAAGTCAGTCTCACAAGTCACAACTGCAACGTATGCAGTAGTACCTTCTGTGACGATCTTGATCTTTCCTTCGTTCGTCTCATTACCAGCGCGTTTAGCAGCCTTAGCGAGACCCTTCTTGCGAAGTGAGTCGATTGCTGCATCCATATCACCATTTGCTTCGACGAGAGCATTCTTACAGTCGGACATACCGACACCTGTACGCTCGCGAAGTTCTTTTATCATTTGTGGAGTTACCATAGATTTGAGAGTTATATGATTATAAAAATAACTAATTCCTGACTTATTTTGTCGAGAAAAAATTAATGAGTCCAATCTTGGAGAGGAGGGTATCCATTTTTTCACCAATAATTGGGAGGATGAACTTGTTACCAAGGTATGCCTGATATGCAGCCCAGAGAGCTACAACGAGCACCAAGATATGTACCAACCATCGCAATACCATGAAAAATACTCCAATTATAGGTATCCATACGAATACAAGAGAGATAACCCATAGAGCAATCAGAGATGCAAGTATCATAAATGATTGTTTTGCATGGAACATAGTGAAGTCAGTCTTGATATTCATCAACATTGGAATGAAGAAGAATATATATGAGAGAGCTCCTGCTACACGTTCTTGACCCTGGAGAGTGCTAGTTGTATTCATATGGTTGAATATTATTGATTATTCAGCTACTGCACTCTTGGCTGCTGGAGCCTTAGGAGGAAGTGCATCTGTGCGTCCGAGTGGCTTTTTATCTTCTGACTTCTTTGCCTTGATTGCACCCTTGAGTTCTCCGAGGATGAACGCAAGTGCCTTGATAGAGTTGACGTTACAAGGAACAAAATATGTTGTCTTGTCGATGTCACCAGTAGATCCAAGGAGAGAGATAGTTGTAGTTCGGAGAACTGAAGCTTCAGCGAGAGCGAGGTCTTCATAGTGTCCATCGACAACTACGAGAACATCTGGAGTACGCTTCATATCCTTAACACCCTGGTAAGATGCTTTGAGTTTTTCGAGTTCCTTCATCTTGACTGACTTTTCCTTTTTTGTCATACCTTCGAGCATCCCGTTGGCAAGTGACTGTTCGAGTTCGTTGTAGTAGCTGATACGCTTCTTGATAGTCGTGAAGTTCGTGAGGAGACCTGGAACCCACTTAGAGTTGACGTAGTATTGACCAGTTGCAGTTGCAAGAGCCTCAACGAGATCCTTAGATTGGATCTTCGTACCAACAAAAAGTATTGACTTACCCTTAGAAGAGAGATCTTCGAGGATAGCCTTGACTTCTTCGAGCTTGGCAGCTGTCTTGTAGAGGTCGAACACATGTACACCATTCTGTACACCATAGATATAATCGCGCATCTTCGGAGACCAGTATTCACGCTTGTGTCCGATGTGGACTGCGTTTTCGAGCATGCTCTTAACGAGAGTAGCTGTAGACATAGAAAAAAATAAGTGAAAAAATAATCCTTACCGAGATGATTTGTCAGATACGAGGCACTCTAGTCTGATTTTGTCGCATTCCGTCTTTACGAGGAACGAGGCAATCCAGTCTCTATAAGTGAGGAAGTATCCTTGAATATCAAAAAATCCCAACCTTCATCTCATTGTTCCGAGAATCAGTCGGGCGTATTATAGTGAAAATAGGTAAAAAGCAAGTTTAATTTGATACTGCTAATACTAATACTAACAATCTCTAGTACAGGATAAAATTTCAATTCATTTGTTTGTAACGAGCATCTCTACACTTCATGCACCATTAGAACTACTATCAGGTACAGTTTGTCAGTTTAGGATTTCCTGAATATGTTGAGGTTTTCTTATTAAGAAATTCTGAACTTCTTGAGGGAGCTGAGCAATAGCTTCTGATTTTTGCATTGGTGTCAGTGTTTGCATAACTCATTTTCCAGATGAAACATGAACAGACTTCACATCAGGAAAAGCCTTATCTGGGGTTTCGTGATTTTTCTGCACCTGCATAAGAGTCTCTCTGCGAGACGCTTCGGCCTCAGGACTATGCATGTGCCTATCGAATTCTGAGCTTGAATCAGTGGGGTAAGATATATTACGTGGCATAAGCTTATTGGTTATATATAGGCTATTCTAATAAAAATATATATTTGTCAAATATATTTTTCCACTTGCATTACGCTTTTTTGGATTTTTCTATATATTGAGGCATATCTAATCCAATAAGTATGTCTAACTATAGTGAAAAATACGAGATAGTCATGGGTCTCGAGACGCATGTCCGGGTCAAGTCCAACACCAAGATGTTCTGTAGCTGTCAGAATGCTATCGAGCTCGCTGACGAACCCAATATCAATGTCTGTCCAGTATGTATGGGATTCCCTGGTATGCTCCCAACACTCTCGGCTTGAGTAGTAGATCTCGCTGTCCGTGCGAGTCATGCACTCCGTAGCCAAGTACAGGAATACAGTGAATTCGACCGCAAGAGCTACTTCTATCCTGATCTTCCGATGGGATACCAGATCACGCAGATGTATCATCCGATTGCCAATGGTGGACAAGTCCGCGCGCTCGTCGAGTGAGTGGAGAAGACTTTTCGTATCCACCATATGCACATCGAGAACGACGCAGGCAAGCTCGTCCACGCAGGAGGCAAAACTCTCTGTGACTATAATCGTGCAGGTTCACCACTTATGGAGATTGTGACAGAGCCAGACTTCCGCTCCAAGGCTGATGTACTCGCATACCTCGAGGAGATACAGAAGCTCATGCGATGGTGTGGTGCATCTGATGCAGATATGGAAAAGTGACAACTCCGCTGTGATGTCAATATCTCAGTTCGCCTCAAGTGAGAGACTTCTTTTCGTACACGTGTAGAACTCAAAAATATCAACTCTTTCTCCTCTATCGGCCGTGCTATAGATGTTGAATACGATCGCCAATGTGAGATGTACGAGCGAGGCGAATCTCCAGATCAGGAGACTCGCGGATGGAACGATGAAAAATGATTCTCGACTCCACTTCGTAGTAAGGAGGATGCGATGGATTATAGATATTTTCCAGATCCAGATCTCCCACCACTTGTTATTGCATCTGATTTTATCAGTGAGCGTGCTATCAGTGAGCTCCCGATTGACCGACGTATCAAGTACAAAAACGAATACAAACTCATCGAAGACGATGCACGTATACTCTCGAACGACCGAGTTACGAGCGACTTCTACGAGGAGCTCGTCGCACTCACATGAGACCCGAAGAAGTCATGTTCGTATATCACTACTGTTCTCTTTGCTCTGTTCGAGTGACACACAAACAAGATGTGACTCGCAGATATCCAAGCAGAGACCAAGGAGATTGCAGAGGTAATCAAGATGGTCAACGCTGATGAGCTCTCATCAACTAACTCCAAGACCGTGATAGAGAAGCTCGTATTCGAGTGAGGTATTGCCCGTACATGGGTCGATACTCTCGGGCTCAAGCAATCGAACGATACAGGAGCACTAGAAGCAATAGTTGATGCTGTCATCACTGAGAACGCATGACAAGTTGCAGAGTACAAGAGTGGCAAAGAGACGCTCTTCGGATTCTTCGTTGGACAATGTATGAAAAAGTCAGCAGGGCAGGGAAATCCAAAGATATTTACAGACATACTGAAGAAAAAACTCTCCTAATTATTTAGGGGAGTTTTCTTATTTTCTTGAAAATATATATGAAGCGTCTATAATGCGATTGTACAACTAATTCCATACATATGCACTACAAAAAAGTCCTCCATGAAATGCTCAAAAAAGAGAACTATCTCTGCCTCGCAACAGCCAACAAGAATTGACTTCCTTGGGCATCGCCACTTGCATATGTCTGCGGAGATGACTTCTCATTTTATTTTATCTCTCATATCGAGACCCTTCACTGCAAGAATATCCAACAAAACAGAGAAGTATCATTCAGTATCTATGATTCTAATCAGATGATGCGAAATGCATTCGGTATACAGGCTTCTGGATTTGCTGAGATGGTAGATGAGCGGAACGTACCACAAGACCTCAAGGAAAAACTTTTCGAAAAAGTATCACTCATTGTACTCGGTAAAGATTATTCATTCTATCGTATCACTCTTACGGATATATTCCTCCCTGATGCGGAGAGATGGAAAGAATTCCACGATATGCGTATCAAAATTGAGTTATAATTTGCACTATAAAATAATTGTGCTAAAATATACTCATGAAAGCCATTCTATGCATACTCATTCTCTGTAGTTTTGTCGCAACGACTCATGCGGCAACGCTTGTTCCGAGTCTCACTACTCAGATGCAGAAACAGAGTGTCCTGAACAAAAAGAATGCTATCCAAGACAGAAAACGAATACTCGAAGAGAAAAAGATAGCCAATCAACAGAGGCTTGCAACACTCAAACTAAAAAATAGCCAACCAAAAACAATAAAGATTGCTTCTACTCCAATTAGTACCACAAAAACAACACAATCTTCAACAGTTCAGACAAAGATAATACAAGTTGCCCAGCAATCAAGTGTAAGTAATACTTATTCTCCAGCATCACAGACAATTATAGCTGGTGTAGACATGTCCCGTGTGCGATCTACATGGCTCTCATGGTACAACTCAGGTCGTGCAAGCAAGTGACTCGGAGCCTATACTTATGATAGTCGTCTCGATAGTACTGCGCATGATTGGAATACAGTATTCGCAGGGTCTCGTGGAACCAATTATCACGAGAGAACCAAGGGTGATGGATACTATAACTATCCCATCATCAATGCCTGGTTCAAGGCACGTTGAGTCAATCCTCCAGTTGTATCTGGAGTCAACCATTCTGAGAACGTAAGTTATGGATACTATGTCTGTAGCAAGACTGACTGTACAGATGATCTTATCAATGCCATCCGTTCATCATATATATTCTTCATCAACTCTGCAGTCCACTCCAAGAGTGTCTATCAGTCAAACTTTACCAAGATAGGATTCGATATTATCGTTGTTCCCAGTGAGAGACGATACTATGTAACAGTGCACTATATGACAAAATAAAACCTCCAATTGGAGGTTTTATTTTTAGATATCGAGATTGGCAACCTGCTTGGCGCGAGACTGGATGAAGTGCTTGCGAGGCGGGACCTCTTCTCCCATGAGTATACGGAAGACTTCATCTGCTTTCTCTGCATCCTCGACTGATACACGGAACATCTTGCGTTGTTCTGGATCCATTGTCGTCTCCCAGAGTTGCTCAGGATTCATCTCTCCGAGACCCTTGTAACGTTGGATACCTTCTGTTGTAACACCTTCTTCTGCGAGAACCTTTTCTTTTTGTTCATCGCTATAGACATACCATGTTTGTTTTCCTTTTGACAACTTGTAGAGTGGAGGATTCGCGATGAAGATATGACCATTGTCGATGAGAGGACGGAAATACCTGAAGAAGAATGTGAGGAGGAGTGTGCGGATATGTGCACCATCCACGTCCGCATCCGTCATGATAACGATACGATGATATCTGAGACGGCTGTAGTCGAACGACTCTCCGATAGATGTACCAAGTCCGATGATGACATTCTTGATCTCGGCGTTGGCGAATACCTTATCGAGACGAGCTTGTTCAGTATTGAGGATCTTACCACGGAGTGGGAGGATAGCCTGGAATTCACGATTGCGTCCTTGCTTTGCTGAACCACCCGCAGAGTCACCCTCCACTATATAGAGCTCACACTTGGTCGGATCCTTGCTCGAACAATCAGCGAGTTTCCCTGGGAGTCCAGAACCTTCGAGTGCACCCTTGCGGATGATAGTATCACGCGCATTGCGAGCCGCAGCACGAGCACGAGCTGCGAGGAGACACTTCTCGATGATCTGACGTCCTGCCTTAGGATTCTCAGCGAGGAAGTCGTAGAATGCCTCACCCATTGCACGATCTGTGATTCATTTTACTTCTGGAGTTCCGAGCTTTCCCTTGGTCTGACCTTCGAATTGTGGTTCAGGAACCTTGACCGAGATGATAGCTGTGAGTCCTTCGACGACATCTTCATTGGTGAGGTTTAGATCCTTTTCTTTGAGTATCTCTTGTTCGCGTGCATACTTGTTGATAGTACGAGTGAGTGCCATCTTGAATCCGACAACATGTGTACCACCTTCTGGAGTGATGACATTGTTCACGAACGATATAGTCTTCTCATTGTAGTCATCCTTCTTGTACTGGAGAGCAATCTCGACAGCAACATGCTCAATCTGCTTGTCCACGTAGAATACCTCATCAGCAACAGGATCTGCTGCGCGGTTGAGGTAGTGAACATATGACTCGATACCACCCTCGAAGAAGAATCGATACTTGGTATCCTCGAACTCATTCAATAATGTAATAGTAATACCCTTGGTGAGATATGCCTGCTGACGAAGACGCACCTTGATAGTGTCATAGTCGAACGTCGTAGTCGTGAACATCGATGCATCTGGCCAGAACTGTACGATAGTTCCATGTTTATTTGTTTTTTCTCCTGTTGGTTCTACTTGTCCATCAGGTACACCTATCTTGTACGACTGTGTGTAGACCTTGCCATCCTTGTGTACCCAGACTTGCATCTTGGTTGAGAGGGCGTTCACTACACTCGCACCGACACCATGGAGACCTCCAGATACCTTGTATCCTGACTCATCACCACCGAATTTTCCTCCTGCATGGAGTACGGTCATAACTGTCTCAAGTGCTGACTTGCCCGTCTTGGCATGGATATCCACAGGGATACCACGACCATCATCCTCTACTGACACAGATCAATCTGCATGCATGGTTACGGTGATATTCTTCGCATGTCCAGCCATCGCCTCATCGATAGAGTTATCGACTATCTCCCACACGAGGTGATGGAGACCACGCTCATCTGTAGAACCGATATACATTCCGGGACGCTTGCGGACTGGTTCGAGACCTTCGAGGACTTGGATATTACTACTATCGTAAGAAGTTGCAGACATAGAGAGGAGGGGTTTAATCGGGAGGCATAATATAAAAAAAAGGTAAAAAGTAAAGAAAATCCCTCGATTTTGAGGGATTATTTTTTATGTGTGAGTTATTGGATGAATTACAGTCGCATAACATGTATGAGTGCGTCAGTATTTGAGAATTTTACATCCTTCTCTTCTTCGAGACGTTCTCCCAGATATGTCTTGAGCTCTACAGGATTGACATCCTGTGTGAGTGGGATATCGAGAACTGTCGACAGCTTCTTGCGGGGAGTGATACGGAGATACATAGCCCTATCTTCTACATAGACTACAGAGAAGCTCTGGAGTGAGCTATAGTCATAAAATGTCCCACCAACACGTATCCCACTTTCGTCTATATCTGCTCGAGTTACTGGATTGGAGTTGTTCTCCATGAGGATGTAGACTCAAGCAAAGAGGAATGACACAACCGACATGATATATATACCCTCGATGATACCGTATGTTACCAGTGAGAGGACTACTATCATAGCGATGATATACCACGATGCAGAGTGTTCCTTGTGCGTAGAGAAAGACCAAGAAAACATAATAAGTCTAAGGCTAAGAATAAAGTCTAACTAAAACTAACTCATAGAAGAGAGTATCTCAACGAATCGTATCACGATGAACCATGCGAGTATCGCAACGATAAAACCAAGAATTGCTCATTTCATTCATCTTTTTGCATTGTCGACTCATGAACTATCTCCTGTAATACCAGAATTGATCTGCATCTGTACGGCATAGTATATCAGTGCAACAATAGATATAGTTCCAGCAACTCAGAGGAGGACATTGATGATACTGACAAGTACGAGAGGAATCGTATCCATACTTACGTTTCACTTTCGGAGATCTGCATCATCGACTCAGAGGATATTATTCGAAGAACTAGCTGTTGGAGTTGTTGGTGCTGGTGGTCATACGAAATTCGGATCATTCGGATCACCAACTGCAGTGGGTGCTGTATTATCCACTTCAGTTCAATCAATCAATATTGTTGTTTCTCAACCATCTGCCGCATTTACATAATATTGTGGTAGTATGTTTATACAAGCCAAAATAAGTAGCAATATAAGATTTTTCATATATTCAAAATTAATTGTCTTCAGTATAACCCATACCAACAAAAAACACAAAACTTTTTGTACTCGTATTGCTTTTGATGGCTTTTTTGATATATTCGTACCATCATAAATCTCGTAATCCTATACCCATAGTATGAAAACCCCTCTTAACTGGATATCTCTCTACACAGACCTCTCTGAACTCATCGCAAAAAGTAATACACGAGACCTCGCACATGAATACTCTATCCATACTGCAGAGATCGATGGTATCGAAGAACATGTTATCGACAAGGTTGTTGTTGGTCGTGTACTCTCATGTGAGAAGCATCCAGACAGTACCAAGCTCTCTATTGTCCGTGTTGCTCTCTGAGAACATGGAGAAGAGACTATCCTCACGGGTGCTCCGAATATAGTCGATGCTACCTATGTTCCAGTTGCTGTCGTATGAGCACAGCTTGCACCTGACTTCATCATCGGGGAGCGCAAGATGGCAGGTATGATCAGTCGTGGTATGATATGTGGAGCAGATGAGATAGGACTCGCCCTCGAGAGTGATGGAGGCATCATGATACTTGAAAATATGTGGGATGTGACACTTCTCGAATCTATGGTAGGGAAGCCGATTTGGAATCTGACGTTTCCATTCCCTGGACGAGACGGGAAGGTGACTCAGGTAAAACTCTGAGATACGACATTCGAGATAGATAACAAGTTCATCACCAATCGTCCTGATCTCTTCGGTGTATATGGCAATGCTCGTGAGTGGGGTGCTGTTTTTGGTCTAGACTTCCACCCGTATACACGAACAAGTGCTCAATCCACGGCAACACTTGAGATAAAAGTAGAAACTCCTCGTTGTCTCGCTTACAATGCTATCAAGATGGAGGGGATTACCGTAGGGAAGTCACCATTCGGTATAAGTCTCATGATGGCGCGTGCAGGACTCGCACCGAAGATGGATCTCGTAGATATCACCAATTGTCTGCTCACAGAGTTCGGACAACCGATGCATGTATTTGACGCGGACAAGGTAGCAGGAACTATCACCGTCCGTCTTGCGAAAAGTGGCGAGAAGCTCCTCGCTCTCAACAGTGAAACGTACGAACTCACAACTGAGGATATGGTGATTGCAGATGATAACTGACCGATAGCTCTCGCCGGTATCATCGGCGGTATGGATTCTGCAGTGTCAGAGAGTACTGTGAATGTGATATGGGAATCAGCAACTTTTGACGCTGTATCTGTACGACTATCTGCTCAGCGACATGGAGTCCGTACGGACGCAAGTACTCGCTATGAGAAGTCTCTTGACCCTCTCCTCGCGAGCTTCGCGACGGCTCGTATCTATGACTATCTCATATTCCTCGGCAAAGATATCCATGTCACAGGAGTTGCCAACTACCTCGATACAGAACAAGTAAAAAATATCTCTCTCGAGGTCTCTTACGAATTCATCAACACCAAGGCAGGAATCACTATCCCACAAGAGAAGGTACAAGATATCCTCTCAAAACTCGGTTTTGTATTCACCACGAGTGACTCAGGTCTTACAGTTACCGTCCCTTCTTGGCGAGCATCTAAGGATATATCAATCAAAGAAGACATCGCAGAAGAAGTCATCCGCATCTACGGATATGACAATATCCCCCTCTCTCCACTCACTTCAGAGTTTTCTATCAGTTCCAAGAATGAAGAAAAATCTCTCCGCAACAATACTCTTGCGTTTTTCCAGTGAAAAAATTGGAACGAAGTATACAACTACTCCTTCACGAATGAATCTCTCGATAAGTGAGTTGGATACACACATATGGATGATGCTGTTGGAATCAAGAATGCATTCAATGAGAGCTATACACACATGCGTCGTTCACTCGCCGTCAGACTCCTAGAGAATATTGCCAATAATACAAAACATGATACAGTGCTTCGATTCTTTGAAATCGGAAAAGTCTATCATAAGTGACCTCAACGGGAGAATTCTCCAATGAGTGAATTCCTCTCTCACATAGAGGACAAGCCATATCCTGAGAAAAAAATGCTCGCATGAGTAGCAGTTGGCATGACAACCGAAGAACTCCGCAAGGATCTCGAATCGTATATGCAAGAAGTCATCGGATATGTCCCACCCCTCCATCAAGAAAGTGGTTCTGTACTTGAGTGTCTCCATCCAGGCATGTCAGCAGTATACAAAGTTGGCGATGATGGAGTTATCAGATTCGGTCGAGTACATCCAGAGACAGCCGAAGCATACGATATTCCTACAGATACACTGTATTTCGAAGGTGAATATGAGACACTTCTCTCTCTTGCAAAAGATCGCGAAAATGTATTCCGTCCCATCTCACGTTACCAACGTATCGACCGAGAACTCAACTTCGTGATGTCAGAGACCACACGTACAGGTGATATCGCTACGCTCCTCTCGAGTGTCCATCCGTGGATAACTGGCGTGGTCGTAGACTCTGTATATCGAGATGAGTCCAAGATAGGAAAAGATAAAAAGAGTATCAATTATTCTTTCTCTCTCCAGAGTGATGAATCAACCATATCAGACGATGAAGCTATGAATATCCAGAATATGATTATCGATACGATGAAAGAAAAAGGCGTAGAACTCAGAGCGTTGTAATCCATAAAATCCCAACTGTTGGGATTTTATTTTTTCTTTTGAATTTTTGTGAATTCATGGTATCCTGTCCGTATGAATACACAGATAGAAAATCCTATGGATTATACATACTCAGAACAACTCATCCATGAGATCATAGAGACGATGCGTGAGTATATGTGAACTCGTTGGGATGAGTCCATGTGAGCAGAACTCTATGAGACATATGTATTCGCACGTGATGCTCATGGTAATCAGATACGCAAGAGTGGTGAACCATATATCACACACCCACTTGAGGCAGCCAAGATACTCCTCCTCGTCAAGCCTGATCTTGTCTCTGTCCAATCATGCATCTTACACGACGTGATAGAGGATACAGAGCGGACATATGACGATATCGAGAAACTCTTCGGAACTGATGTTGCTCATATATGCGAGTGACTCTCCAAGCTCTCAGCAATCAAGTATCGAGGGGAAGAGAGAACTATCGAGAGTCTCCGTAAGATGCTCATTGCGATGGTAGATGACCTCAGAGTTATCATCGTCAAGCTCGCGGATAGGCTCCACAATATGCAGACGCTCGAGCACCATCCAGACCCAGTAAAACGAGAACGTATTGCTCTGGAAACCCTGAATATCTATGCGCCAATTGCGGATAGACTTGGTATATTTAACCTCAAGGAAAAGCTCGAAACAGAGTGTTTTCGTGTACTCTATCCACAAGAGTATGAGAAGATTCTTGAGGAGCTCCGCGAACTCAAGGATGAACAAGAATTCTTCCTCAACGAAGCGCGCAAGATGATCGAAAAAGTCATCGACCCAGCAACACCAATTATCGATATCTCTTATCGTATCAAGTCACCATACAGTATCTATCGCAAGCTTTCGCGAAAAGAGTATTCGTATAGTCATGCTCGAGATCTCTATGACCTTTTTGCCATACGTATCATCACCAAAACTATTCCGAACTGTTATGAGGTTCTCGGAGTTTTGCATAATGTATTTGTCCCGATGCCGAAGAGGTTCAAGGACTATATTGCCCTCCCAAAAGAAAATGGATACCAGTCACTCCATACGACGGTTGTAGGACTTTTTGGTGATGTGCGTACCCAACCAACTGAGATACAGATACGTACAGAGTCGATGCACCGACAAGCAGAAGTCTGAGTCGCTGCCCACTTCGAATACTCAGAAAATGGACATTCTAGCAAATCCAAAGATAGCTATTGGGTGGAGACAATCAAATCCATTGCCCTATCAGGAGATGAGAGTGGTGTATTCATGAATGAGATGAAGCTCAATGTCTTTGCTGACCAGATATTCGTCTTTACACCCAAAGGAGATATTATCACTCTTCCCAAGTGAGCGACACCAGTGGATTTTGCATACTCGATACACTCACGCCTCGGGAATCAGCTCACCATGGCCAAGGTCAATTGACAGGTTGTCCCACTAGACTACCAGCTCCACAGTGGAGAGAGTGTCCATGTTGTCACTGACATCAACAAAAAACCAAAACCTATCTGGCTTTCTTTTGTTCAGACGCCCAAAGCCCGTGAATATATCAGACAATTCATCAATCGTGAAGAACGAGAATTTTTTGTTGAAAAATGACGCAGTATCCTCGCAACATACCTCAAGAAGAACTATGATTATGCGCTCGACAAGGAGCTCTCTATCCTCAAGAATATCGATGGTCACAATCTCGATACCAAGAAAAAAGAAGATGTCCTCGTACAACTCGGTAATCTCTCTCGCAAGCCATCAAGCATACTCAGGGCTATCCATGATGAGATCATCCATTCTGAACTCGGGATGAAAAAATCAGAAATACTCGAAACAAAATCAGAGAAACCAAAGAAATCAGAGAAAAAAGTACATGAAGAAGTCTCTGTAATCATCGGAAAGGAGCGTGATATACCATACAAATTCGCTCAATGTTGCAACCCTACAGTGACTGACAGGAAGATTGTATGAGCCATTGGACAGTGAATCGTCACTATCCATACTATTGAATGTGAAAATGTCGCAAAGATCGGAATCGATAGGCGTATCCCTGTTCGTTGGAGTGATGACAAAGAAAACAATTCCATCGTATTCGTTATGGAGTGTGATTTCCGTGATAAAAAATGACTCCTTCTCGAAATCACAAAAATACTCTATAATGCATGAGTCAATATAAAAGATATATCAAGTCAGATACTTGAAAATGGCATTGTTAGAGATAGATTCACCCTAGAGATAGAGGATGAAGACTACTACATATATGAGCGTATCGATGCTCGTATGCGATTCGATATAGCAGAACTGATAGAGACTCGACTCATCTCCATGAGCTAGATACTGTTGGAATTATTCTTCTTCTCCAAGTCAGAATCCTGTAGGTCCAGTAGATGTAGGAGTGAGATCAATAACTCCGAACGGATACGCCGTACCAGCACCTATCAGGAGCATACCAATCAGAGATATAGCCACAACCGTACCATTGCCACCGAGATACTTGATTGCCCAATCCCACTCACCAGTGAACTCGTATATCTGATAACGATACCTGAGTATAGCAATACCTGAGAGGATGACGAGAAGTCCTACAATAAAGTCCATAAAATTTGTATTTTTAGATAAAATATGAGATTATTGTATTCAATATCCATAAAGTTACAAAATTTATGTGAACAGGACATTCTGATGCATGGGAAGATCTCTGACCAAGTCGATATAGTAGTGCAACAAAATTACGACACTCACCCTCGACAAGGAAGACAATCATCGATGATGATGATATTATTGATATGCTAGAAGTGATAACTTCCATGAAAGTACATGCAATAATCTTGGATGAAAAACAAAAAACAAAAGAACAAATATTTTTTGATGAGATTGATAGGATAATTGATTATATCGTAAGGAATGAGTGAATAAAATCAGATAGAAAGGCAATTATACGACATATTGGATTAAAGATATGAGTTCATAGACAATTGATAGATGGATTTTTCTTGTATAGTTGACTTACAAAAGGTGGCAACTCTATATTTGTTGGGAATCTAAAAACTAAACTCAATAAAATACCAAGGTGACTCAACTGAGATAGACTCAAAATATATTGGCAAGATAATAAAAGTAGTTTCACTGAAATTATAAATTCATTTGAATCATTTAAGAAAATAGTTATGTATTATCAACATCAGGCTTAAAAATCAATAAAAAACTTGAAATTTTGTATTTTTTCTCTATTATCCCTCGCGTACGTTGCTCGGACCTATGCACTATGCTTATGTCTGAGTGCTATCTTGGGGTATCGCCAAGTGGTAAGGCTCCGGACTCTGAATCCGGCACCCTAGGTTCGAATCCTAGTACCCCAGCCATATGTATTAGATAATTAGTCTGTGATTCTTAGAAAAATCTCATCGATTACAAAATATAGACAATTTCTGAAATCTTATCTATATTTAGATTTTAGATACGAGTAAGAACTTTTTTGACAAAAACTCCTCATAAATTGTCAAAAATAAGTATTCCCAAAAATAAAACCGATTAAACTTTAAAACTTAATCGGTTTTATTGTGCAATTTTACTATTGGTAATTAATTATACCTTGAAATCAGTTATAAAATATTTCTTCGCTTTTCTTTATGGATAGCTCAAGAATACTTTCTTGCGATTATTCGTAAAACGAGTAAAATCGTATCCCTTTTCACGTAGATACTATATAACAATCTCATATAAATACTTGGATTTATTGTGCAATCTTTTAAGTATATCTATATGCCCTACAAGTCACTATCAGACCTCCCAGCATGAGTACAGCATGTATTACCAAAACATGGTGAAGAAATATATAGAGCAGCATTCAACAATGCTTATGAAGAATACAAAGACCCTGAAAAACGTCGAGGAGACGAGTCGCGTGAAGTTGTTGCACATAAGGTTGCCTGGGCAGCCGTAGAACATGTGTATGAGAAAAATAGCAAATGAAAGTGGGTAAAAAAGAAAAAATAGTTTTTTATTAGGTAACATTGGTACTCTGTACCATAAGCGTGTTTCTGTTTTTTTAATTATTAACTTTTTTATATATGTTCAAAGGCACAGTACATCTCTACAAGAATGTAGACGGAAAGGAGGAAGAAGTAAAGAAAGATTTTGATGATGAAAAAGATTTTAATTCCTTTGTGGAAAAAAACCCGGAACTCAAAAAACTTCAGGATTTCGATTGGGAACCCATAAAATGGCCAGCTCTTTCTGGTTTTAAGGATTTCTTTGACGATACCAAGAGATTCGGGGATAAGAGTTTCATGAAGGAGCTCGAGAAAGACTTTGAGAGGATGGAAAAAGAGATGAAATCCCTTTTTGATCGTTCAAAAAAACTACTTACAAAGTAATAACCAACTTACTCTTTATGGAAAAAAATATCAAATGAATCCTAGGTGAGATACATAGGAAAGATCTTCGCGAACTACTGGAAGAACATGTTCGTAAGATTACTTTTGATGAGAATAACAATGTAGTAACCGTGTCTATTGATAAACGGTATATAATAAATCTCCTTAAGTCGTCTCGCTATATTACATATTTTATCGAGGGTGTGAGACGGTATTTCTGAAAAAAAATACAGATCCATCTCCGACTTGATCACCCACACGTGACACATAACCGAGAGATGCTTATACCACTTTTTGTACACTACTAGCCATTCATAAAAACTCACCTTTCGGTGAGTTTTTTATTATATTGATTCCATGTTATCTTCTTCCATAAGCCTCCATGTTGTCAGCATATTACGGATAGTCGTATCGAGGACGGATGCGACGGGATTCCGTGGTTTCTTGCCCTGGATGATACCACACGTGATGATAGCAGGGAGCTCCTCTGCACGGATGATCTTCACGCACTCGATGAGACTCTCTCCGAGATAGATATCTGCCTCGTAGGCGAGCATGAGCTTGTCACTGTGGTTCTCATAGACTGTTGGTGGCACACTGTCAACTGCGATACCACCAACCGAGAGCCCGAAGTCTTCTACATAATAATCCTTCTGCTCGTTGTATATCTCGAGGAACTCTGCTTGACCGAGATAATTGTCTCGATTAGCTTCACTGAATTCTGTATCTTCTATAGCCTTATTGTACGTGAGGAATACATTCGGAAGTACGACATCCGTCTCCTCATGTACCATATCGACCGACCGTCAGAACGATGGAAGATAGATATTCTCTGGCTGATAATCAGCAATAATCTTGGTAATCTCTATCTCAGCAATAGGTTTTGAGAGAGCAAGATAGAGCCACTTTCCGCGTTGGTAGAGGATATTTCCTGCTTCATCTTGGATTTTGTGTTCGAGAGAGAGTACACGGACGAATGCATCACGAACAATCGGATCATGGTGGAGGATGAGGGAAATCATATTTGCTTTTTTAAAGTGACGAGATAATATACAAAAAGTTAAAAGTTAAAAGCTAAAAAGTAAAAATGGACTCATTGACACTCATACTCGGATGACTTGTGGGATTCGTTATTGGGATTTTTATCATGCGTATCATCTCCATGCACGAACACAAGTGAGTGAGGCGGAACGCTGTCCAAGGCTCTCGTAATAGTATCTTCGGCGAAGTCTACGAGAAGATACTTCCAGCCCTTCCGAACTTCCCATACGCACCGAAGGATATGGTATTCATCGGCAAGTGATGCGACTATATCATATTCGACGGGCTCTCAGAAGGCAGACTCCGCGAGATAGTATTCCTCGAACTCAAGAGTGGCAATGCAGTCATGAGCACCAATGAAAAGTCTATACAGGCAGCCGTGAATCACAATAGAGTACGATTCAGTGAGTATCGGATAGAGAGTGTGAGAAGTAAAGAATAATTGACTTATTACAATATTATTTATACTACATTTAGTATACTTAACTTTATACAGATGAACTGAGAACAAGTTGGAGCATCAGAGTTAGAAAATGAAATACCTCCTGAACTTGATCAGGCATTACTTGATTATTTTAATATATCTGAACTTGAAGATGGAGATTATTGAATCTGAGGAACGATTATTGATCTAATATATGACTGAAGAGTGAGTGGTTGGTCTTACTTCTTTGCTAATAAGAAATGTAGTAAATGAGAAAGTATGGGCTATACAAAAAAAGAGTGACTCACCAATAAACAAGAGATTTTTGTAAGATCACTGTATCACTGGATTGTATATTTTTCTGATATTATTCAATTTCTTGATCTCGATAATAATGAAAGAATAATTACAGAGTATATAAAAAAGAGATTTCCCTGAGAGGATTGAAGATGAATTCTTGCTATGAGAATAGCTAGAATTTTGAGATAAGAAAAGTTTGCCTTTTTTAGGAGAAAAAGATAGAATGAAAAAAGTGAAAAAACTTATTATATATTTATGGGCGAAGACTTACCTATAGCATCTTGAACACTGCAAGCAAGAACAAAAATTAGCATAGAAACATGTGATGAGCTGATTAATCAATGAACGTTCGCTGAGTGGGATGATTTTTGCAATATGGGTTCTAGGACGGATGATCCTATGAGAAATTCTGTACTGGAAGAAGTATACGCACATATAGGAAAAACTAATGATTATCCTGGAGCCATCATCGATGGTATGGAACGTAGCCAATTGGAACAATACTATAGCATTATAAAAAGATTGGGGTTGTGAAATATGGAACTATACAGCAAGATAGAGTCACGACTTCGATTATATCAACTTAGTATAGAAGTAAAAGAAAAGTCCTATCCTCGTAATTCATAATTTACTCATTAGTAATTAATATGCTCCTCCTCTCCACTTCATCTCTCGCTGGATACGGGCTCCACAAGATATTCGTCCTTGCAAAACAAGCAGAATACGATGGTATCGACCTGTCAGTGGATTTTGATATGTATGATACCTGCGATGCTGGATATATCGATAGCCTCATCACACTCGTAGACATCCCTGTAGTATCTATCTCTGCACCAGAACGCAAGCTCACCAAGAGACAATTCGACCAAGTACTCATACTAGCAAGTGACCTCGGGGTTGGCATCGTCAATATCCACCCACCACACCGTCTCGACAAGGAGAAGGATTGGTTCGGAGACTATCTCAAGATAGTTGCCAAGAAGTATCCCAACATCACTATCAACGTCATCAATGCTCCACCGAAGACATGGCTCTTCGTCATATCTGAGTATGGTGATGCGCGTCCTGAGACCATCAAGAAGATCACAGAACATACGGCACTCTCTATCGAGAATGTCGATCCTGCAAGTGGAGTCGATCTCATGAAGACATCTATCCTCCTTGGATCAACCATGGGATTTATCTATCTCTCAGACAAGACAGAAGAAGAATCAGGACTCTTTCCAGGTGAAGGCAATATGCCACTCGAGTCACTCCTTATCAAGCTCAAGGAAGTTGGTTACACAGGACACTTCTCACTTGCTGTGAAGAGTGAGGCTCTCTCAGCAGGGAAAGACGATGCAACAGTTATCGCCAATATCAAACAGGGTCGACGATTCCTTGCAAAGTATTTTGTATAAGCAATAGAGAGAAAACGAGTTGATAAAAAACGGCAAATGCCTACTATATAGATGAATATATTATTATTTCATCTATTTTTGTATGTATCGATTCCTCGTCACCATCATAATCTCCTCTCTCTGTATATCGTCTGCATGGGCAAGCGAGACAATACAGGTATCGACAGCCGCCGGACTCCAACGTGAGGCGAGAGAGGCAATCAAGAGTATCACAAGCTCCACAGGGAAGTCTTGGGCTACCGCTCGTGTGGGTCTCTATGCCAATACTATGAGATACGCAAGTAAGCTCAACAATACTGATGCCCAAGAGTACAAAAAAGAAGTATCAGAAAATGCCGCACAATACCTCAATGATATACTCAATGGTACATACGTATTCGATATATCTGCAACCGATCGTGCTAGAGTCGAGGATGTTGTCCTCTCATATCAGAAAGATATGACTCAAGTGGTACGCACATACATCGAACAATACAAGAACTCAGACAAAAAAGAAACTGGAGATATACACTTTACTCTGCAGTCTTCGGATGCCAATATCACTGTAGATGTCGATCGATACCGAGTTGTACAGAGTCAAGATCTCAAGAATATGGAGGTAGACCTCCGCATGAGTGTACGAATTACAGGGAAAGATGGTACACTCTCTGCAACACTCGACGCGAACGTGATGATAGTTGATAGCTCTCTTTATTTTACCCTGAAGGATTACTCGTTCTCGACGACACTAGAAGAAGTGGAGATAGAACAAGTAGAGAAAGTCCTCCGTGCAATAAAAGGGAAAACCTATCATCAAAAACTGAATAAAGAATTCTCCGATGCCCTCAAGGATAGCAAAAAATCCATCGAGATGACAGAGAAACTCCTCTCAATACTCGAAACTGAGTCCCTTCTCACTCCTGTAGCAAGCCAAGGAAGTGAGTATGTACTCATGTTCCGCAAGTGAGCAGTTCAGAAGATTATCTCACTGAGTCGTACACCTATGGTTGTCGATATCAGCCCCAAGAATCTCCTCATACCTATAGATATCCGAACCAATGGGATGGATATAGATATGTCTGGCTACGCTGATGGCACATCTCTCAAGGCGCATATCTCTCGTGAATCCGATGGCACACCTATCATGACTCTCGAATGAAGTGAGCGTGGTGGATACATTATGTGGAACTGGAAGATATCCAAGACGCCATCATTTTGGGCATTTGCTGGAGCATCTGAAGAGTACACTATCGATGCACAGGCAAATAAGAACGGAGCAACTGCCACAATCAAAAAATGAACTAAGACTGTTGCAACTGCTCGTATCAGCTCTACGGGAATACGTGCTTGGGCATATGATATGACTGCCATATGGGAAGATATCTCATATGACTGGGAGACAGAGGAGAGCACAAGTGAAGATATCAGAGTGAGACTCTGGTGAGCACTTAGACAAGAGTTTGGCAACTTCGTACTCACACCTCCAAGCATCTACGAGGAGATGGAGAGACTCCAACAACAACTCGAAGACCTATAAAGAAATCCCTCCAAGCACGGAGGGATTTCTAGCTACAGGATTGTCATCCACTTCGTTGTAGTTTTAACATATACAAACCTGTAGGTGTTTGTGTCATTCAAAAAGAGCTTCTGAGTTCATCGCATCGAACTTGTTCATCTTCATTCTCATCGAGGAGGTATGGAGCATTCCATGGATCACGATAAAGCTTGGAAATCATACCTGTACTTGTTCATCAAGCTAATGCAATTGTATTGATAGCATTCCTCCACCAAGTAAAACAATTATGATTGTCTGGAACCTCTAACAAGCTACCAGTAAAGTTATTCGGCGCTTCCGCACGACAGGGACAATCAGAACACTGAGTATTGGTTATGTACCTCAAGGATTTTCCTTGTACTATCTGAGCATCGAGAACAAGCTGTGCTATCTGCCTCATCTCAGTCTTTGCCTCAGTTTGTTTTGCTCGATTTGTATAGCCTCAGAGAGCAGGGAAGAGTGCGGCCGCAAGAACCCCTATGATAGCAATTACTACCATGAGTTCTACGAGAGTGAAGCCTTTTTTATTCATCCAGGAAAAAGAAATTAATGAGTAAAAATCTTCATAGCCCGGAGTTTTGCATCAACAGTAGACTCTATCTCAAGTCTATCACGGAGGAATATATTGCCCTTCTGAGCGAGGATAGAGAGGACGAGCTTATCATTGTATTCGAGACGATTAGTGAAGTCTTCGAGCGTCATGATAGCGTATTTTACTTTTTTTCCGAAAAATGTCTTCTCAAGAAAGTTGTTGAACTCTATCTTATCGAGCTCACCGATGATGAATATATCAACAATATTGTTCGTAGTCTCATTGCGGAAGTCGAGAATTCCTTGAGAGATAGTCACGAGATCGAGTGTCTTGCGTCCCTTGAAAAACTCCTTGATTGGTCACATGACATCATATGCCTTGAGATACATCTCACGCAGTTCGTTGTATATAGGACAATTGTGGTTCATCTGATAATACTTTTTCTTGTTCTGCTCGTATGACTTGAGTATCCCGAGTGCCTCGAGGTTCATGAGCTCACGACGTACAGCATTGATCTGCTCATCAACATCACGACACAATTCCCGGATAAAAAATCCCGTATTGGAGCGAGATACTACGTCTTCGATGACGAGTTTTTCGAGAAGTTTGACGCGCGAACGCGAACCAAAGAGTTTGACGAGATCCAAAGTATGGAAGAAAAGTGACTTAACCGCGAGTATATCAGAAAAGAAGCGAAATGCAAGAATTTTCCTCGACTTTTTCGGGGATTTTTTTATACTCTCGGCATGTCAAAACTCAACCCACAGCAACAGATTGCAGTCGATACGATAGGCTGACCTCTCCTCATCAATGCAGGAGCAGGTTCAGGGAAAACACATACCATCACCGAGCGTGTTGTCTCGATGATACAAGAGCATCATATCGAGCCTCGCTCTATTTTTTGTGTGACATTTACCAACAAGGCAGCCCGCGAGATGCGCGAACGTATAGCGAAGAAGCTCGGTATCAACCCTGATGGCGTCAATCCTTTTCGTGAACATAGACTCCCGATGGTCGGGACATTTCACTCGACAGCTGCTTTTTTCCTCCGTATGTTCATCGAGCATCTTGGCTATGGCAAGGACTTCGTCATCTATGATGCCGATGATTGCCTCCGTCTCGTGAAGGAGATCATGAAAGGCAAGAACATCGATGAAAAAGAATTCAATCCTCGTGCAGTCCAGGGAATGATATCGAGTGCAAAAGGGGAGTGACTCACACCAACAGACTACTCTGTCACGGTCGACTCATATATCAAGAGTGTCGTTCTCGAGGTCTACAAGGAATACGGTGGCCGACTCAAGGCAGCCAATGCACTCGATTTTGACGATCTCCTCCTATTTTTTCGTCAGATTCTCGATATCCCTGAAGTGGTAGAGTACTTCCATAGTCGCTTCCAATACTTCATGGTCGATGAGTATCAGGATACCAATATGCTCCAGTACGAGATAGTACGCATCCTCGCAAGCAAGACGCGCAATCTCTGTGTTGTCGGTGATGACTGGCAAGGCATCTACTCATGGCGCGGGGCTAACATCGAGAACATCCTCTCGTTCAAGAAAGATTATCCAGAAGCGCTGGTTATCAACCTTGAGGAGAACTACCGTTCAACACAGATCATCATCGATGCTGCAAATTCTGTGATCAAGAACAACACCAATCAGATGAAGAAGACACTTTTTACCTCCAATCCAGTAGGTGAGAAGATTGTCCTCCTCGACTGACTCGATGAAAAACACGAAGCAGAACTCATCGCAAGTACGATCCGTGATGCCAAGAACGAGACATATTCTGACTTCGCAGTACTCTATCGTACCAACGGGCAATCTCGCCTCATAGAAGAATCCCTCATCCGCAAAAACATCCCATACAAGGTATTCTGAGGAATGAAATTCTACGAACGCAGAGAGATAAAAGATATTCTTGCATATATTCGCGTTATATACAATCCTCTCGATATGATGAGCCTCAAGCGTATCATCAATGTCCCGAGTCGCAAGATAGGGGAGAAGTCACTCGAGAACTTCCTCGAGGTACTCGAACGCGAACGCCTTGATATCGCGAGTTTTTCGGAGAATGATTTCCTTATCAACTCTCTCTCAGGAATCGGTGCCAAGTGAATTGCTGTATTCTGTGGTACATATAAGATGCTCAGAGAAGAGAGCAAGACCAAGTCAGTGGCAGAACTCATGGAGTCTCTCATCAAGCGCATCGGATACGAGGAATACCTGAAGCAAGAATACACCGAAGATGAGTACGAGTGAAAACTCGAGAACCTCGACGAATTCCTCAACATGGCAACACGCTACGATGGTATGCTCTATCCAGAGAATATTGCAACATTCCTCGAAGATATCGCGCTCATCACTGACCAAGACCGAGAACAATGAGACAGACAGAAGGAAGATGTCGGATTCGTCTCACTCATGACGATACACCTTGCGAAGTGACTTGAGTTTCCAACGGTATTCATCGCGGGAGCAGAGGAGGGCATATTCCCACACTCACGCTCACTCGTCGATGGCTCGGCTCTAGAGGAAGAGCGTCGTCTCATGTATGTCGCCATCACTCGTGCCAAGCTCTCACTCTACATCTCGCGGGCCCATGAACGATACACATTCGGCAACTACTCTGCCAATCCGAAGAGTCGCTTCGTCAAGGAGATCCCCGAGGAATTCCTCCATATGGAGACCAACCGTGGTTCTGCACAGAGTATATTCGGTGGAGGAGCTAACTGATTCTCAAGCTTCGGGAATATGTTCACTCAGAACTGACCTGCGATGACCAAGTCCACTCCATGAAGCGTCCAGAAGGTATCTTCAGGGAAGAAGAACTCTGCCTGAGACTTCGCAACTGGAGACAGAGTCAAGCATCCACAATACGGTATCGGAACAATCGTGATGAAAAACGAAGCCATCTGTGATATCGCATTCCCAGGTATGTGAGTTAAGAAGATGAATATCGAAATAGCACCAGTAGAGAAGATATAATCTTGTATTTGACATTCATATTTTTTATATATAATAATTTTCATGAATGCACTTATACACAATACTTACTGATACGAAAAAGATAAGAACCTTACACCTGTTCAAGAGTTAAGGTTATTTATCATGAACCAACTCAAACCGCTAAAGATAAAAGTTCTAGAAATAGGCGGTTGAAATAGGGTATTCAATCAAGATATCAATCCTTGTGATGCAATAATAAAGGAAATAGAGTTCATAGAAACTATGTGATGAGCGCTACACTATGATGATATTATGCAACCAGCTCTTCTTGATGCAATATTCAATAAGCTTGATTTTATCGTAGATACATATATTGAAGTTGAGAATAATACCGAGGTACTCAGAGAGGCGTTGAGAAAGCTAAAAGCAAAACTATCCATAGAGGCAGAGTCAAAACTTATCAAAATAGAGTCTCCCACAGGCAACGTAATAAAACTTGAAGACCATAGAAATAAGCTAGCCAATCAAAAACAACGATATGATGCACTTGAGGGTGTCGTTTTTTCAGAAGAGGGATTCTCAAGTCTACAAGCTCAAGATCGAGTACTAGGAAGACTTCAAAGAGTCATACAAGGAAACTCTGCTAATCAGAGTGATATAGGGAGGATTCAGAGTGATATAGACTCTCTCCAACATATGTACAGGAATTTTGATCCTCGTTGGGATAGTAGAGAAGAGCTCCTAAGGGATATCATAACTGCAGATATTAGCAAAAATGCTGACCTCGCACAGAGAATCAGCATGTTCATACGTGTACGTTCAGCAGAAAAAAGAAACTATACAGCAACACAAGAGGCTTCCCCTATGTTTGAGAGACATATAGATAATCTCAGAGAAAGGCATCCTATCATCATCAATACCCTAGAATATGGGAATGTGGCAATAACTCATATCAAAAAGATGTACTATGAATGAGCCAAATGAGAATACTACAAAGTAAGAACTCAGGATAAAAGTTGAGTTAAAAAAGATATCCTCCTCCGAACAGATAATGCGGTAGTATGAGACTTGTCGCGGAAGTATCTCTGAGAATTTGACTCTCAAGGAAGGCTTGTATCCACGAACAATACATTCACCATACTCTCAATCCAATCAGACAAAATCCAACACAAAAAAGTAGAACTAACATTCGGACAAAAGGTGTGAAAAACCCTATCATCTATCAAAAATAAAGTATCATGAATATTCAAAACTCAACAGTAGCCCTCGCATGACTCCCTGGAAGTGGCAAGACTTGACTCTGAGAATGACTCTGTATTCCATGATATCATTTTCATGATATGGATAATCATGGCCTGGAAAATGAGGTTGTATGATACTGAAAGAATGGAGTTGCACAGCTTGTTCGCAAGGTTGGAGATAGGGTCTTTCTAAGAAAAGAGGCAGATTTTCTGATGACACACTACTGACTCATGAGAGAATGAAAATTCTTCTCCCTTGAGAATATGGTATTCTCAACATCATGAAGTATTGTAAAAGTACCTGAATCAATCGAATATCTCAGACAGCGTGCACGTATAATCCTCATACGAAGTTCTGTACGTGATGAAGATGAAATAGCTACAGTTCTCCAAAATATTACAAGACGACCAGATTGAGCAAGCAGAATTGTCTGAATGAACGATTGACCGAACGGCGAAAAAGCCGAGAGTAAAACACTCGAAGAAGAGCTCTGGAAGAGACTAGAACTCTATCGTAAGTATGCGGATTATACGTTTGTTCATCCTTATACAGAGAAGAAAGAAGGTAGGGTTCATGCATTAAGGGAATTTATACTCTCTAATGGCATCACTACTACCTCCACACTACACTCCGCATAGAGAGGCTTCCCATGGTGATATCGGGAGTGAGGAACTCCACTCTATCATCAGATGCACTCGCACCCATGAGAGGGAAGAGCGGCAAGAGGTGATCATAACTCGGTTGTGCAAGACGTGATATATCTCACCAATTCTGGAAATCAAGTATACTCTCCCATGCTGGAGAGTTTTTCTGTGCTGTGAGTCCATCTGCAATCCGAGTATCGAATTCTGTTGCCCATGGATATGCGGGTCCATTGTCCCAGTCGATAGCACGGAGATTGTGCACTATGTTCCCACTTCCCATGATGAGGATTCACTTCTCGCGGAGTTTCGCAAGAGACTGCCCGAGCTCTATATATTCACGAGGTGACATATGATAATCGAGACTCATACATACCACAGGGATATCATGCTCAGGAAATATATGGATGAGTGTTGACCAGACTCCATGATCATATCCTCGAGTAGTATCGAGGAAAATTTGTCTTTTTTTGTCATCCCGTAGGGATCCCTTTCAATTTCAATTTATACTGTAAGGAGAACTATTATTCTCAACTCTTAAAGAAAAAGGGATTTCTCCGTTTCACTCGAAATGACAAAAGGGGGAGTCCTCTATAACATCGATAATCTCTTCCGCTATTTCTGGACTCCCAGGAGCATCATAGCGTACACGATAGAGCGCATCAGGGAATCCACCCATATCGTATATCATCTCTGGATGAGGATGTGCAGATATACGCGTCTCATGTTCAGTAATCCAATGAGCTGAGAACATGAGGATAGCCCGAGGCTTCTCGACAGACTGTCAGAGCGCCCTCCATGACTCTGTATATTGGTTCTGTTCTATAGCGTTCATCGGACTCCCGTGCGCGAGGAATATGATTGGCATTTTTGTTGTCATAACTCTTACTGTAAGAGAGAAATCTAAAAAATCAAAAGAAGTTTTTTTATTGACTTAGTCAAGAAAAGCATACAATTATCGTATGTTCAAGATAACTCCTTCATACGTAAGTTCTATGATGATGCTTTCCCTCACGGAAAGCTAGTTATTATAAAATCCAAACTATCTATCCGCGAGATGTACTATAAGATTATAGGAACTCGCGGTTTTTTTATCCTCTATTTTTACACAATATGCACCGACATAACGAATCAGATAGACTCAGAACCCCATACGATGAAGCGGGTCCTCTTGATCTCTCACCAAGCGATGAGACAGTCAACTTTCTTCATACTGTATTCAGTCTCCATGGATGATATACTCCATCAGAGAAGGTATCGAGGGCATTATCAGAATCATGGTTTCCTGCGAAGTGAGAGTTGTAGTTATCTTACTCTTGAGTATAATAATAATAATAACTAAAAACGAACTATGGCAATAAGATATACACCATCATTATGAAGAGATGATTCTTCAGCTGTAAAAACACCAGCGATTGCGGAACATGAAGCTCAGGTTCAAAATAGAACAAGAGCGGCAATGCAAAAAGCCAAAGAACCTACATGAGGTACACAGACAATACCAGAAAAACCCACATCACAGCAATCACAGGAATCCAAGTCCTAAAACTCTGCTTACCTGCCTTGTGGTATATCGGCGTCATCATACCGAGCCACACACCGAAAACCCCTCAGATACATGACAGTATCCAGAGGGTTTTTTCTGATATCCTCCACCACTTGTATATAGACTTGAGCTTGTCTATCCACATGATTGCATAAGCAAGGAGATTGATGATGAGGAAGTAGTACAAGAACATGATTATTGGCCTGGTTGGATATCTCCTGAGATGTAGTGTCTGCGACAGAGTGCAACATAGGACTCATTGCCTCAGATATATATCTGCTCACCACTACGGACAATCTCTCCATCTGATATACGAGCATTGAAGTGGGCCCGCTTACCACACCAACATATAGTAGGTATCTCTTCGATGATATCCGCAATCTCGAATAATCTCTTGGATCCCTCAAAGAGCTCAGATCGAAAATCAGCCCTGAGACCGTAGCAGAGAACTGGGATATCGTATTCATCAACAATTCGTGCAAAAAAGTCTACCTGATCTCGAGTGAGAAAATTGACCTCATCGATGATAATCGCATCATACTCTGGTGATGTGTGAGGGAAATCTGCTATAAAATCCTCAACAAACTCACATGGTGCAACAAGCCCTATACGAGAATGGAGAACCTTATCTCCGTCACGAGTATCCACACTTGGTTTGAGAAGAAGTGGATTCTGTCACTTTTCTATGTAGTTATAGCGTACCATAAGTGCATTGGCAGTCTTGGAACTCCCCATAGCGCCATACCTGAAATAGAGTTTTGCCATAGATTATTGGTTAATAGCCTGTCTGAGAATAGAGCTCTTCCACTTGTCCGTCTCGTATCCGCCCACCCGTACAATAGCAATATCTGGGAATAGCTCACAGATACGCTCTTCTGGAACTCGCTGGTCGTAGCCGAATGCGAGGAGATCAGGACGGAGTGTACGTATCGGGGCGAAGATATCTGAGTCATCACCGAGGATGACGTGGGCCGTAGGGAAGGACTCCTGGACATGGTGGAGCCTATCATACTCATGATGCACTGGATTATGTCACTTCCCACTCGTCACTCGATGATCTCGTGCTATCACAACTGTCATTTTTTTTGCGAACTTTTGCGCCTCACTCAAGTAGAACGCATGTCCAGGATGGAAAATATCAAATGTACCAAAACACATCACATGGTCAAATTCCTTTTCTATATTGGGTTTATCTGTGTTTTTTTGTATGTTTTCCGCATCAGAATGCGGAGAGTCGGCGAACGACATAAGCAAGTAAGAAGTCAAATAAAGGAACATTCCGCTTCATGAACACAATACGTGAACAATTTTTAAAAATCTTTTGACAACAGGTAGTGGAAAGAGTAGATTCATAAACACAATATCTTGTATGTTTATGTGATACTCCTTCTCAAATCATCTGCGAAAATTCGACCGATAGTCTACTGATAAAACGTAGTTTTTCCAACCGGAATATGGTCGATTTTTTTGTCCTTAGATATTCTCTTTTACTTCAGTGTTAACCCTTCCTTTCCATGCCCCTCACTCAAGTTAGAAAAAGAAATGGTGACGTTGTCCCATTCGACCGTAGTCGTATCGAAGAAGCTATCATGGCTGCAGCTACTGCTGTGGGTGAAGCAGATAAGTCTTTTATTCCTGTCGTCACTGACTTCATCCTCAAGGATATCGATCATGTGTATACGGAGATATTTACGAACCGTGTACCATCTGTCGAGGACGTCGGAGATATCGTCGAGCGCAACCTCATGAAGTTCCAGAAGTTCGAGACTGCGAAGCAGTATATCATCTACCGTGCAGACCGACAAGAGGAGCGTGCAGAAGCACAAGAGAAGCTCATCAAAAAGTTCGAAAAGAATAGCATGAAAGTGACGAAGTCTGATGGACGCAAGGAGGACTTTGACCTCGCTAAGATCGAGAAGATGTTCAAGCATGCAGTCAAGGGATATGAGAAGGATTGTACCTTCGAGGCACTCATGGAAGCGTTCAAGAAAAATATCGTCGAAGATATCAAGACTGCTGACATCGCAAAACTCCTCGTGAAGACATGTATCGACCTCGTGAACGTAGAGAACATCTCTTGGGAACACGTTGCTGGACGTCTTGCACTCTTTGACCTCTACAAGAAGGCAGGGAAGAACCGCAAGATTACTCAGAAGGAGATATATACTCCCGATGCATTTGTTGCACTTTTTGATACCTACGTATCTGAGAAGCTCTACTTCGAGGACTTCTGGAAGTACTACAGCAAAGAAGATATCAAGAAGGCAGGTGAATACCTCCACAAGCACGGACAAGCTCGTGATATGGAGTATGGATACACAACTATCCTCTCCCTCTCGAAGCGTTATCTCAACAATCCGAACAAGTTCGTTCGCGAGTTGCCACAGGAGATGTACATGGGTGTAGCACTATTTCTCGCCATACCTGAGAAGGACGAGAATCGTCTCGCCTTCGCTATGAAGGTATACGACCAGTGTTCGATGCAGAAGATATCTCTCCCAACTCCAACACTAATCAATGCTCGTACCAACTGGCATCAGCTCACAAGTTGTTTCAAGCTCAATATCGGTGACGATCTCCGCTCTATCTACCACGGTATCGAAGACATCGCTCAGATATCCAAGTACGGAGGAGGAGTCGGAGTCTATCTCGGACATATCCGCGCTCAGGGTGCTGCAATCCGCGGGATCAAGGGTGCTGCAGGAGGTGTCAATCCATGGGTCAAGGTCATCAACGATACAGCCGTTGCCGTGAACCAACTCGGTGCACGTCTCGGTGCGGTATCTGTGACACTCGACATCTGGCATCGCGACATCTACGACTTCCTCGAACTCCAGACAGAGAGTGGAGATATCCGCGCCAAGGCTTTTGATATATTCCCAGCAGTCTCTGTCCCAGACCTCTTCATGCGTCGTGTAGAGGAAGACGGAGAGTGGTCACTCTTTGACCCGTACGAAGTCAGTAAAAAGTACGGAAAGTGTCTCGAAGATTCTTTTGAATGAGAGTTCGAAGCGTTCTACGCAACACTCGAAGCAGATACAACTCTCGAGATGAAGAAAACCGTAAAGGCAAAAGACCTCTTCAAAACGTTCCTCAAAACTACTGTCGAGACTGGTATGCCATACGTGTTCTACCGCGATACAGTCAACCGTCTCAATCCGAACAAGCATGCAGGTAAGATCTACTCTACTCAACTCTGTACAGAAATATGTCAAAACTCTTCACCCGCTCGATTCATCGAAGAAGTTGTCGAAGACGGCAAGATCGTCATCAGATACGAACCAGGAGAAACCGTTACCTGTAATCTCGCCTCAATCAACGTTGCCAAGGTCAACGACGAAGCAACTATCGCTGAGTCTATGGATGTCATCTGTCGCCTCCTCGACAATGTCATCACTATCACCAAGTTCCCGATCAAGGCTGCCGAACTTACAGCGCTCAAGTATCGTTCTATCGGTATCGGTTACCTCGGACTCGCTGAGTTCCTCGCAACTCGCTCTATGGCATACGACTCCCCAGAGGCTCGCGCCAAGGTCGATGCACTCTTCGAACTCTATACATACTACACGTACAAGGCATCAGTCGATATCGCTCGCGAACGCGGTGCATATCCACTCTTCCCAGGTTCTGAGCACTCGAAGGGTATCGTCCTCGGCAAGGATGCAACACAACTCACATCTGAGACGTACAACGCACACCTCGACTGGAAGGCTCTCCTCGATGATATGGCAAAGACAGGTTGCCGATTCGGCTACCACTCAGCTCCAGCACCGAACACCTCTACAGCAGGTATCGTCGGTACGACAGCAGCACTCCTCCCAATCTATAAGAAGTACTTCGTCGAGACCAATCTCTCATCTCCAACTATCCGCATCGCACCGAAGCTCAACGCTGAGAACTTCTGGTTCTACAAGGAATACGTAACCATGGATATGAACGACGTCATCGATATGATCTCTGTCATCTACAAGTGGATCGACCAATCTATCTCGTTCGAGTGGATGGTTGACCCTGCGAAGGTATCTCCTCGCGAGCTCTACAGCTACTATGTGAAGTCATGGAAGCAGGGAGTCAAGACGGTCTACTATGTCCGCTCACTCTCGAGTGAAGTGTCGAAAGAAAATTGCGTAAGTTGTTCAGGATAGTTTCATAAAATACCTCAGTCTACTATTAATAAAAACTGAGGTATTTCCGCGTTTTATTTTCTTACCCTAATTCCTAGATGTCATCAAATACCAATATAAATACTTTTTTACAAAAGGTAAAAGACTCTCCTATATTCTGGGCTTTAAGCATCTTATGAGTAATAATAGTAGCTATTATTACATTATTGTATACCATTAGGGCTACTGGGGCTACTGAGAGAACAGAAAAGGCAACGGAAAGTACTCACCAAAATGAAGCAAATGAAAAGAGTGAAAATAAAAATCCTTACGCTACATTTTCAGGTAATGTGACTGTATCTCCTGACTCAAATTGAATTTCAATATTAGTACATAATGTATGAAATGAGACATTATATTTTGATTGAAATTACCCAGTAATTATCAAGATAGAATCAGAAGTTTGAAGCTGAAAAACAATCAACTGGACTTATCCTAGCAAAATAAACCAATGAGAAACTGTGCTGATTCATGGGTTATTTTATGGAAATTGAATAGAACAACAATGAAAATTGAGGCTAAGATGTGAATTTAGAAACTGAATAATTGATTCTCAATCAAAAACAATACCTTGTGAAGTTTACTGAGATTCAGTTGAGCAAAAATTTAGTATACCAAGTCTGAAGGATAAAAAAATAATATGAATTGACGCTAGTGACTCATCAGATAAGATTGATTTTGAGCTCATAAAAAAAGATATATCAAATAGTTTTATATGAACTACTAGTCCATGAAAGATAAAATGAACTTGAAAAATAACAATTACCAATAGATGCAGTGGAGGCAAGAGAATATTTCTATTCTATAATGAGAGAATAGTTGATGAAGAATCAAAGAACTTAATGAAAGAGATATTGTACAAGTATTATTCAAGAGTATCAGCAATCGATAATATTGAAGAAATAATAGAGTTTACATTTGTCGACTTATCAAACCCAAATTCTGGAAGCTGTGAGGCTCAAATACTAGACCTAATTTCTGATTGTGCAAAAACAATTGATTGAAATAAAAAAAATATTTGTGCTGAAGAGCAAGATAATTTCATAGACGCTCTCTTAGTTTATCAAACAGATTATGTGCAAAAATATTACACTAAGAATTTAATATCTGAAGATGTATCATTTGTATTTATTATTTTTGCAAATAATTAACCTGATCCACCCTCGGGTGGATTTTTCTTCTCGCGGAGAGTGTGAGAGGCTTTCCGTCATTGCGAGGAACGAAGCAATCCAGTCACTATGAGGAATTCCTTTTTATTGTTCTGGATCGCTTCATGCTTCGCGATGACAGAGCAATATTTTCTTCTCGCGGAGGGTGAGTGAGAGGGAAGTGAGAGATATATTTGACTATTTGTTATAATTATATATTTTATATCCAATCTACAGGCTTATCCATAACTCATGGATTGAGTATCTGTAGGGAAATTCTGGAGGAGAACTCATGGGATTCGGATTCGGACTTGCAATTGGTGTCGTTTTTGACTTCGGAGGAATCCTAGGTCAGGGAGAGGGGAGCATCGGAGGAGATGGTGCATCGGATGGAGGTGGTGGCGGAGGAGATATCATCTCTGACGCCGCTTCTGGTATTGCCGATGCCGTCGGTGGCATCGTCGACCGTCGAGGGTTGATTCAAGTGCCGTGGAGGAATATTCCACGCGCATTGAAAGTTCTCTCGAGTGGTGTTCTCGTTGCACCAATGATGGCGCATGCAGCCGAGACTGCAGAACGTAGTTTCGGTTCGCGGATAGCCATCTATGTTGGGCCTGTACTCAATATTGGATGGTTCCATCTCACCGTTGGTGCTTGCTTTGGTGGCTTTGGCTGCGCAGCAGGTGGTGGCGGTATCAATCTTGGTCCAATTGGACTGGGAGTTCTCTTCCCATTCTGGAAGTGGTGGTGACACTCGCTTCCAGGATACAACTTGCGCCGTGAAAATCGGCGCATTTTTTAATAGGTATATCTTCCCACGACTCGTGTTTCGAGAGGTGAGAAAGTGAGAAATAGAGTTTATTTTTTAGTGTTTTTGTGTACTATCGACTCATGACTACAACGCATGACATATTTGCAGATGTGACTGGATTCTTGGATAGGATTTTTGTCCATATCGCATCTGATAGCATAGATGTGAGTGGGTATATCCTCGACCATATATGTTATCGCGTCGAGAGTATGACAGAATACGAGAGTATGAAGCTATTGTTTCAAGAGAGTTGAACTCTCCTGATTGAGAATATTGTATGATGACGACCGATAGCAACCTACAGTCTCTATGAACCTGTTGTATATGGGGACAGAGAAATCAGTGTCATAGAACTCCCATCACCGAAGGAGTGAAGTTATTATCCATCAGGTTGGGAACATGCAGAGTTCGCTGTGGGAGAGGATTGGTGAAGACTCAGAGAGATATATTCAGCGATTAGTTGGGATATACGAAGTATGTGAAAGGCAATCAATCCTGAACTCTCAAGAAAGTACAGTGATTGACTCACTGTAAAATTCCATGAACATCCACTCGATTATATCATAGCAAACTACGAAAAATAATCCTTAATCCACCTCCACCCAGAGGCGGATTTTTTGTTCTCGCGGAGGTGAGTGGGAGGGAAGTGAGAAATATAGTTGACTATTTTATATTTTATATAATATATGAGTCTACTAAAATACTATATGCAAAGTCCTCTCAACTATACATGACGAGATAAGCCAGCAAGAGCTTTTAACTCAACACTCACCAGAGGTGCCAAGCCAGAAGTATTCAGATGAGCCACCGAGTGAATAGAGGCGGCGCGAACGAGACAGAACAATCTACCAAAAGATATCCAATATCTTATGGATAATATCAGAGCACGATTCGGTCACTTATCTGAGGCAAATCCCAGAGAGACACTAAAGAGAATAACTAAAGTAAGAAGACTTATCAATCAGTCGGTATCAACTCAGTACACGACTGAACTCCAGGAACTTGGAGAATACGAAGCAAGACTTACGCCGAACAACTAATCTCGTCCTCATATTATGTCCAATATCATCATAGGAAATCCTGAAACATACGAGAGAAAAGTATCATGACTCAATCAAGATAACCTGATTATTGTGCCTGATTTTGACCATACTATCACGGCTGCTCGATGAGTAAGTGCATCTTCTTTTGACCTGTTGGGAACGATACCGAGACTACAAAAAGGGTTCGAACAAGAGCGCGCTAAGCTCTTCGAGAAGTACTATCCATATGAGACGGATCCGAGCCTTACAAAAGAAGTGAGAGACCAATGGATGCAGGAATGGTGGGGAGAGGCAGCAGAACTCCACAGGAGACATCGACTCCAAGAGATAGACTTAGATGAGATAGATTATACTCGATCTGTTATCCGTGATGGTTGGAAGGAATTTCTCTTATTCTGCCAAGCAAAGAAAATACCTGTACATATACTCTCAGCATGAATAGGGCAGATTATCACAGGAATACTCTATCGCAATGATATGTATCATAACAATATGGGAGTTATTGCCAATGAGCTCACATGGGATGCTGATGGTTATACCATATGAACCAATCCCAATCCCCCAATATATACAGGAAACAAGCAAGACCATACAGTAGATGGAACTGATAAGCAGATACTCCTCTTCTGAGATAGTATAGATGACGCGAGTATGGCACATCCAAGGCATGATGAGACAACTATTCGAGTAGCATTCCACAATCCATGAACCAAGAGAACAATTGAAGAATATCTTACCAGGTTCGATGTTGTTATACAGTGCTCTGAACCAAGAGATGATGGATGATATCTTGAGACGTTGATGAAACATATATAGAAAAATCCACCTCCACCCCGAGGCGGATTTTTTGTTCTCATCAACTCGTATTTCGATAGATAGGGAAAGTGAGAAATATATTTGACTATTTATTTTTTTACATACTATGCCACGGAACTAAACAATACTAACTATGGGAATCTATCATCGCTGAATGCAACGAAGACTTGACGAGGGGACATACATACCACAATCATCAAAAAACCCAGCTACAATAAGTATTGAACAAGGTTATTGTTATGTGTGACATTTTTCACCTACCCTGAGGAATTTTAAGAATCCTGACATTATTACATTCTGAAGTACTTCATTGAGGGAATTTGTCCAGGCGAAAGCATGAATAATTCTCAGGATATCAGAAGATGAGCTCTTGATGGATAGTGCGAGGATCCCTACACACTTTCAGTGAAAGAAATTAGCAGTAATAGATGCAGTAAAGTATCTGTTGAACAATGCATCATGGGCAACATGAATCCTCGTTGCAGATCATGGGAGTGCAACTGATCTCATAGACCAATACGAAACAACCTCCACAATATAGTACCTACCCCCTCCACTCGGAGGGGTTTTCTTTTTGATATATCTCTCCCACCCACGACGAACGATGTGCGACCAGAGGGAGCCATACTCCCGAATACGAGCATCCGATGAAATCGGTGCGACATATGAGAGGGGTGAGCAACCCAGTCAATATCAAGGATATTATTCCTTATTATCTCCCCAGGTTACTTCGTGCCTCGCGAGTGGCGAGACAAGAGTTCTTTATCACACTTATATAGGAAGTAGTACTATGGATGTCTCTCATCACACATCCCACACGATGCCTGAAAGAGCATAGCCACAGCAGAGAGTCCGACGAGGAGATACACTGCCCACTCTACCATAGGCCACGTTCCGAGGAGCAGATTGACGACATTGAGGTTCTTGTCGACATATCATCCTATCCCGACGAGTCACCAGTTCAGCGCACCGATGAGCACCAGGACATACGCCAAGAGATGCATACCACAGAATCTGTTAAACACATTAGACATAGAGAAGAAGGGTAAGAGATATACGAACATACTGATAGTAAGAATCTCAATCAAAGTATCAAAGACAAAATATAGACAGATAATGACCACTCGATCAAATTCCACAAATATCTACTTCGTATAGTATCGTGACACCTGAGGGATAATACGCCGAAGATATGGATTTTTATTTGACATGGTATTGTTATCAATTATATTATGACATATCATAATACTCTGCATATGATCCACCAACCACAATATTGAGTTGAGATAACGGGGGAGGGTATTGCTGGTATCACCAGACAATGCTTGGATAGTAGGTGATTCCTCACAGAGAAAGAGATACTGAGGCACTCCCAAGAATTCCAGAGGATTATAGATGGATTGTGACGCGATAGTATCGTACCCGTGAGGCTCAACTGGCAAGAACAATACATTGCTCTTGCTCAATCATATAATCTCAGTCAATTAGCAGAAGTCCTCCCACCAAAGATATTATGACGAAATTCCTTTTTTAATATATATACACTATTTCCTGCTACTCGCCAATCACTTGAGAGATTCCTGGGTGTGAGATTCCGTGAGGATACGAGTATGCCATATACCACAGCTCAGACAGTGAACTCAGAGACACGACTCAGAGCAGCGAATGCAATAATCAGAAAAACAAGTTCGCTCATCACCGAAAAATCAAAAGAGATATATTACCAATTCGAGGATTACTGGTATACTCACGGAAGTGCCCTTATTCAAGAACACTTTCCTCTCGATGATGAGATTACAATCAATGAAGAGAGATGAACCGTCGCTATCAACAATGCATACAGAAGAAGACATGGTTCTATAGTGGCATCATGAGGACACCTATGAGAAGAGATTCTAGAGTTATTTTTGAGTTTTGTATATACTCAAGAACGAATATAATTCTTCTGTTCAATTCATCCAATATTTTCTCCACAGAAATTCTCACAAAAAAGTAAGAATTTATTTGACTATTTTATATATTTACACTAAACTAATAAAAATAATTATAAATAATGCCAACTAAAGAAATATCTACAAGACCTGAAATTAGGGAGCTATTCATAAAACCTGAGAATCTACCTGGACTAAGGGAAGACTTCCAGACTATAATCAATAATTGTAAGCCTCATCCACAATGGAGGATGGCATATGCAAAGTTTGCTTTGGCTTGGAATCGAAAGTTTTGAGAAACCCTCTGACGTATTCCACAGCATATGAATAGTAATAGTAGTTGATTATTTACAGTATACTCTATCCAAGACAATACCAGAGAAGCAGTAGAAAAACTATTCTGATGAATCTTTCTAAGAGTCTGACATAAGACTACGCCACAAGAAGAACTCTGAGACAATGTATCGCTTCTACCAGAAGACAGAACATGGAAACACACAGATGAACCAGAAGCGCTTGCTCCCAAAGACCTTAAAGATAATAAACTCATAGACACCCTTACTGAAAATTCGATCTATGAGTATTTTAGCAAAGCATTTCTTGCATGTGACGATATACTCAATCCTGAAAAGATACTTCCTGGGAAAGAAGAGATTATTATAGATACAGAAAAATGAACAGTAAAATGTAAGCGCGACTACATGAGCAGAATATCAGCTTCACAAAAGGATGTGGTAATAGACTTTACGGTATGATTCCGATATAAGAGATAGTTACTTTTGTTTTGTAAAATATGTCTCATAGTATCGCTTCAGTGCGTAGGCAATCAGCGTAGATATCCCAAGTGTCATGAGTGAGAAGTATACCCATATATCCAATTCGAGTTGTACTCACTGGAATACATATTGCCTGAGGAGTACGATGACAAGTGCGTGGAAGAGATAGAGCGCGTAGGATATCTCACCATAGAACACCAAGACTCTATTGTCGAGGATACGTCCGATATATCGAGAAGAGGGAAGTACCACAACAAGAGCCATGACAAGGAGTGGTACGAGCGGGAAGTGATATGGTCCTACTGGCCATGAGTAACTCCAGTCTCACGTAGCACGTATATCCCAGAGCCAATATGTGAGTATGGCACCAATCCCAACACTCGCGATATCGAAGAGTATATGTTTCTTTTTTATATGTGTCACGATATATGCAGCAAGCGCTCCGAGCATGAAGTGCAGTCCGAAGAGGAACGGATTGTACGTCGGGAACCACTCTCCTGCAACTCACTCTGTGTGTCACCATGGGAGCGATATCCATCCATAGTGTCAGACGATGAGGGAGAGACACGTGATGACAAAGATTGGAACAAAGTATTGCCGAGAGAACCTCACGACTATCATCATGAAGAGTGAGACGAGTATCCATCCGAGCATATCATATGCCACGAACCAGAGTGGTCCATTGTGATCCACGGGGAAGAATGTCGTGGGAGATGTCCAGTTCAAGAAGAGTACTCATGAGAAAAATCGAACAATAACTTCCCATGTGATACCACTCGTGAATACAACATAGATAAGAGTTACAACAAGTGCGAGATAGTAGAGCGGAGCAATGCGGAAGAATCTCTCTTTGAGAGAAGGGAGGAGCTGTGGAATCGGTTCATTTCTTTCGAGTTTTTTCCAATACGAGAGTGCACGGAAAAACCCTGATAGTATAAAAAATACACTCACGACAAATACGAGGTGTTCCGTGAATTGATATATATCCCAACTCAACTCCGAGAGAACCGCAGTTGTGCGATGTTGGCTGAGGTGGTAGTATACGACGATGAGTGCTGCGAGTCCGCGAAGTCCTGAGAGTCCAGAGAGCATAGAATCAAGTAAAAAGTATCTTCCAGTCTAAGAAAATATCCTAATTTTTCAATTCGCTTTTTTATCCACAAAAACCCATCAATATTTGATTTTTTTTTCACAATGATGTAGAGTATCTGCAACAAGCACACTATGCATATTCTCCGTCTCCACCCTCATCGTCAACTCCAGATAAGCGCCGCCGTAGTATTTTTTGGTTGGTTTCTCTGAGCACTACTCATACACTACTTTGAACGAGCGCAAGGCTGGACACTTTTTGAGTCATTTTACTTTATCCTCATTACAACCGCAACTATAGGTTTTGGTGACTTTGTTCCAGTGACAACAGCATGACGTGTTATGACGATGATATATGCAATATTTTATGTTCCTATATTTCTTCATGCACTTGCAACACTTTTTGAGTCGAGATATCGCAAGCTCAGAGAGGCTGAGAGGTTGTTCGAGGAGACTATGCGTCGTGCAGAAGATTCGGTTGAAAATATTCTCAATAATTAATCAAGAAAAAACTCATAAAAAGTATTGCATTTTTCTGAAAAAAGATACTATATCTTGTATATTAGTTCACTAAATATACACCATATGTCCACAAACGATTCTCCAAAGATCAAGAAAAATCAGATATTTAACCCTGCAGGGAACGACGATACAGCTGTCCGCACCATCATCAAAGGTTCTACGACAGGACTTTTTAACCTCAATGCTGTGAAGTACCCATGGGCAAAGAGCCTCTATCAAGTCATGGTAGGGAACTTCTGGCTCCCAGAGAAGGTCTCAGGACTCAAGGACGATCAACGTGACTTCTCGAGTGTACTCAATGCTGATGAACAACGTGCATACAAGGGAATCTTGTCTTTTCTCATATTCCTTGACTCTATCCAGACGGTCAATCTCCCGAATTTTAACGACTATATCACCTCTCCAGAGGTCAACCTCATCCTCTCGATTCAGGCATACCAAGAAGCTATCCACTCACAGTCCTATGCGACGATACTCGAGTCTGTCGTATCTCCTGAGGAACGAGATGAGATATACTACTTCTGGCGTGAGAACAAGATACTCCTCGAACGCAATACCTATATCGGTCAGATATATCAGGACTTCGTAGACAATCCAACTGATGCGAGCTTCTTCCGTGGAGTCGTTGCCAACTTCCTCCTCGAGTCTATCTACTTCTACAATTGATTCGCATTCTTCGATACACTTGTGGATCATATGAAGATGCCAGCAACTGGTCGTATGATTGCCTATATCCGTCGTGACGAGCTCACACATGTGACGATATTCGCCAACATCATCAAGGAGATCCGTCGTGAGTTCCCAGATATATATGACGAAGAGGTGGTGAAGTCTATGATGGATGTGGCAGTACAACAAGAGATCGAGTGGTCCAAACACATCCTCGGCAACAAGATACCAGGAATCAATGGAGAGACGACAGAAGGATATACGCGTTGGCTCGCCAATCAGCGTCTCGCAATGCTCGGAATAGATCCACTCTATCCAGAGGCTATATCCAATCCATACAAGCACCTCGACCGACTCCAAGATCCCAACGCAGACAAGGGGAACTTCTTCGAGACAACTGTTATCAACTATACACAGAGCTCGAACATGGCAGGAAGCTGGGATTTCTAACTAAAAAATCTCCCGAAATTCGGGAGATTTTTTGCTCACTCGATTATCCGAGAGTTGCAAGGTATGAGAGGATGTTCTCATTGATTGGCTCCTGGAATACATGAATCCAGAGTGCAGCAGCGAATGCTCCAAGGAGGAATGAGAGCATATGTCCGCGTGAAGTGATGAACTGGCGGTTTGACTTAGCGTCTGTCTTGATATGTTTGAGCATATTTGTATTGGTTATTGATATAAGACATTTGTATATTAGCGCATATTTTTTAATTTTGCAAATATTTTAGCATCTTTTTTGCTTTTTCTCTACTTTTCGCTATATTACGCGAAGTAAAACCCCTCTATTATGTCCAAACCAGCTTCCATCCGCAACTTCTGTATCATTGCTCATATCGATCATGGTAAGTCTACACTTGCAGACCGACTTATGGAGATAACTGGAACACTTGAAAAGCGCGAACTCCAGTCTCAGACACTCGATAACATGGATCTCGAGCGCGAGCGAGGTATCACTATCAAGCTCACTCCAGTACGTATGGAGTGGAAGTGAGTCGAGCTCAATCTTATAGATACTCCAGGACACGTCGACTTCCAGTACGAAGTATCACGCTCTCTTGCATCAGTCGAAGGAGCTATCCTCGTCGTCGATGCGAGTCAGGGAATTGAGGCACAGACACTCTCGAACGTCTACCTCGCGATGGAAAATGATCTCGAGATAATCCCAGTACTCAATAAGATAGATCTCCCATCTGCAGATGTGGATCGTGTGAGTGAAGAAGTCATGAATCTCCTCGGTTGCAAGAAAGAAGACATCATCCCTGTATCAGCAAAGACAGGTATCAACGTCGAATCCATCCTCGATGCAGTACTCGAGCGTATCCCCGAACCCAAGAAACTCTCTCGTACATCAGAGCTCCTTATGCATGAGTCAACAGATAACGAAGTGGGTGTAACCAAGGCGCTTATATTCGACTCGCAGTATGACCCATACAAGGGTGTTGTTGTATACTTGAAGCTCTTCTCAGGCGAGATACGCAAGTGAGACAAGCTCGAATTCATCAATACATGAGCCAAGATAGAGGCGCTCGAAGTCGGATGTTTCCGTCCAAAATACACACCAAAAGAAGCTCTCTACGAGTGAGAGATTGGCTACGTTGTAACAGGGCTCAAGTCTATCGCCGAAGCTCGCGTCGGTGATACGGTATTCTCTGGTACTCCAGAATCCAAGAACGCTATCAAGTGATTCAAACGCATCACTCCCTATATCTATGCAGGGATATTCCCCGTCGAGACAGACGAATACCCGAAGATGAAAGACGCCATGGAAAAGCTCATGCTCAATGACTCGTCTCTCGTCACAGAACATGAGGCATCACCTGCACTCGGATATGGATTCCGTTGCGGATTCCTCGGACTCCTCCATCTCGACATAGTCAAGGAGCGTCTCTGGCGCGAACATGATATGGACGTCATCATCACGAGCCCACAAGTAACATATCGAGTCCTCATCGGTGGTGACAAGTGTGCGGATTATCCACGTGCTAGCCCAGAACTCGTCGAGTACCAGTGACGTACAGCAACATATCTCAACATCTCCAATCCAGAAGACCTCCCGAAGCCTGGAACCTATATCCATATAGAGGAACCGATTGCCAAGGTTGAGATGATTACTCCGAACGAATACATCGGTAACCTGATGAATCTCGCTCAAGAACGTAGAGGGATATTCAAGAACCAGACATACCTCGATGCCAATCGTGTAGTACTCCACTACGAGATCCCGATGTCAGAACTCGTCGGTGACTACTACGATGATCTCAAGAGTCTCTCATCTGGATATGCGAGTCTCCACTATGAGCCACTTCGGTTCAAGGAAGATGATATCGTGAAGATGGATATCCGTGTGGCAGGGGAGCTCGTCGATGCCTTCTCGATGATGGCACACCGTACTCGTACTCGCTATATGTGAGGACGTATCTGTGAGAAGCTCAAGGAAAATATCCCAAAAGCCCAGTTCGCCATCGCCATACAAGCAGTCGTCGGCAATGATGTTGTCGCTCGTGAGGATATATCAGCCCTCCGCAAAGATGTGACAGCCAAGCTCTATGGATGAGATATCACTCGTAAGCGCAAGCTCCTCGAGAAGCAGAAGGAAGGTAAGAAAAAGATGAAACAATTCGGAAAAGTATCGATTCCTTCAGAGACTTTTGTAAATATACTCAAAAAATAATCCCCAATTGGGGATTATTTTTGTTGAGACGCAAGTTGTGATTCAACAAAGGCAATATCTTCAGCAGTAATCATTTTCCGTGTACTCACTTCAAATTCCATAAAACCTGGACTATATCGTTCTTTAGTATCGTCTCTAGATGATTCTTTAATCCATTCATTATTCTTTTTTTCTAAACCGAAACTATCAGAGGCGTCTCGAATTCTGAGGTGGGTGTATGGAACTTGGGTTTTAGCAAAAAATTCATCTAATTCTGGATAAAGCGATAATAGCGCCATACTCACTATTCTTCCACGGTAATTAGGTGAAATCTTTGTATGAATATCTTCATCAAAAGGAAGTGCTAATGAAAGTGTTCAAATCAAGTATTTTACAGGCTTATGTTGCTTGTTAGGATTTTTTGCAGATTTTTCTTTTCTTTCTTTAAATACTTCCAAGAAGTAACTTGCTTCTTGTCTAATAAATTGAGCAATCTGTTCCTTTACCTTATCTGAAGACAAGGTATCTCGAAGAAATTCGAGTTCTCTAGGATAAAGATATCCATTTTTATCCTGACTAGACATAACATCAGTGATAGCACTATGAAAAGCATTCTTAGTTGCACTAGCTCAATCAGACTGAGTCTGATCCGAAGTCTCTGGAGTTAAATTTTGAGAGGAACGCGACATTGTTATTCAATCTATCATAATGAGTAATTACTAATAATAAAATTATTTTAATAATTATACTATATTTGTCAAAGTTATTTTGCTCATGAGCTTCTATAAAATCCAAGCATATAAAAGACGAGACCAGTAAGTTTGACTTGCTTTTTCTCTATTTTTCGTATTATAGCGACACTTTATTATTTTTCATTTTTTCTATGGCAGAACGTTCACTCCTCCTCCTCAAGCCTGATGTTATCCACCGTGGTCTTATCGGTCAAGTTATCGCTCGTATCGAACAACGTAATTTCAAGATTATCGGACTCAAGATGTTCAACCTCTCTCAGGAACTCCTCGATAGTCACTATGCTCACCTTACTTCTAAGCCGTTTTATCCTGAGATCGTATCATACATGACCATGGGTCCTGTAGTTGGTATCATCGTCGAAGGCAAGAACATCGTTGCTGGTATGCGTCAGCTCTGTGGTGCTACGAATCCAAGTGAGGCAGCTATGGGAACTCTCCGCGCTGACTTCTCGAACGATATCGGTGCGAACATCATCCACGCTTCTGACTCAGTAGAGAACGCTGAAGCTGAGATTCTTCGCTTCTTCAAGGCTGAAGAAGTTTGCACATACGAGAGAAAAATTATTGGTTAATATTTTATTATCCTTCATTGTATGGAAAATCAAACTCCTCCAACTCCAAGTACATCAACCCTTGAGCAGATAAAGATCATCGAACTTGTCCATATCATAGGGAACCTCATATCATGAGGAGCTCTCGGTATGCTCTGAGTTATTGCATATATGTTCATCAACAAGGAGCTCTCTCCTGAGGCAAAGGCTATCTGTTATGATGTAATCAACTTTAATCTGAGTTTTATCATCTACACAATCATAGCGTTCATCTCTCTGATTGTCTTGATTGGATTCATCTTGCTTCCAATAGTGTATATTGTATGGCTCGTACTCATGATCCTCTGAGCGGTCAAGCATCTTGCTGGAGAGAGATACGAGTATCCTCTTGTTATCAAATTCATCCAGTAACAGTGCGTTCATCTAATTCCTACAATTCATCCTCATTCTGCGTTCTCGCAGATCCACGCGAAACGCGAAGAGTCGACACCTACCTGTCGGCTCTTTTTCCCGAAAAATCCCGCAGCTATATCCAGAAGATGATTGAAGAAGAAAAGATATCATGCAATGGGCAGACTTTTACCAAGAACAAAAAAATCTATCGTGGTGATGTCATCGAGATACACTGGACGATAGAACAGATGGAACTCGTCGGAGAAGATATGCCCCTGGATATCATATTTGAGAATGATGACTTCGCTATCATCAATAAAGATGCAGGAATCAATACGCATCCAACACCAGGGGAAGAGGGGAGAAAGTGAACACTCGTGAATGCACTCCTCTATCACTTCAAGAATCTCGGTATCAGACACGAAGACCCAAAATTCAATCCATCCATCATCAATTGAGTCGAGCGTCCAGGCATCGTACACCGACTCGATAAGGATACCTCTGGACTCATCATCATCGCCAAAAACGATAGATCCATGCATGCACTCCAACTCAAGATAGCAAAACGAACAATACAAAAAACCTACCTCGCCCTCGTAGTATGAAAAGTTAGAGAACAAGATGGCTATATCGAGTCATATATCTGACGAGACCAAAATGATAGAAAAAAGATGACCACTGTTGATCCTGTGAATCCAAAACTCGCTAAAACAAAGTTTTGCAATAGATGATATATCCATGATAGATACACACTCCTGGAGGTAGACCTCCTCACTGGCCGAACCCACCAGATACGTGTACATCTCTCATCCATAGGGTATCCAATTCTCTGAGACAAGGTATATGGAAGGACAGCCGAGAACACCGAAGCAACAGAAAAATACTCACTCAAACGACAGTGGCTCCATGCATACAAGTTAGAATTCAATCTCTTTGGTGTGGACTATAGCTTCGAAGCACCGATAAAAGAAGATCTTGAAAAGGTTCTCGGTTCGAAGAGTTAAATTATGAGTTCCATCTTTCTTTTTCTCATATTTTTACTATACTGACGACGCCATGAATCCCTTGGGAGATTCTCCATTATTTTTTTATCTATTCTAGAGATGAGCAAGCTCAGACACGACCGACTCGCAGTGATGATACGCACAATAGCAAGCGAAGATATGATTCGGTATTTTCAAGAATACGAAAATCCAGCTGGTATCGTCTCTATCACTGATGTAGAGATAACGGCAGATGAGGGATATGTGGACATATACGTCTCATCCAGTGAACAGATGGAAGAAAAAGCACTCCCAAAACTCCTTGCCCCACTCGCCAATAGAATTGCCCATAGAATAGGGAAGGATATTGGTATCCGCCGCTCACCTATCATACGATTCAAAACAACAAAAAAAACAAAATCAGGAGGAGATGTTCTCTCTATCATAAACTCGTTGGATAAAAAGTATGGCCTTTCTGAGTAAAATCAAAAAACATCTCACTCGGAACAATGATAAAGAATTCCGGAAACAGGTACTCGAAGAGAAGAAGCAAAAGTACCTTTTTTCCGATGACCTCACTGACAAGTACCGTTCTTCTCGTGCTGGTTTCCTCACACGCAAAAAACGAGCAATTGCACCATATACCAACTCTTTTGGAGAACGATTTTCCTCAGTCAAAAAACATATAGAAAACTCATATATTCTTGCATATATATGAGGGTTTCTTCTTTTGTTGTCATGATATATCATCTTTTTTTCTCCGTACTTCCGACTGAGTCCGAGCCATGTATTGCTAGAGGCTCGTAATGATGGGATAGACGTCAGTGTTGCCTATCGATCCATCGAGGAGATATATGGGAAGAGCATCTTCCGTGTCGACGAAGGGGAAGTTGCCCTCATGCTCAAAAAAACCATTGCCAATCTCTCTCATGTCACTATCGACAAGCTCTATCCCAACGGGATAAAAGTACTCATGACGAGTACTCCTATTGCCTATAAGACGAAGATATATGGATTCGACCGAGAGTGGCAGATGTCAGACAATGGTGTCCTCATTCCGAAGCTCCCAGGATCATGAACTGGTACTGCAGAACTTATCAATATGGAGATTGTCTCCGAGTCCCTCAAGTGAGAAGTATTTTTTGACTATAAGCAAGTTGTCACTGACGAGCGTATGCTCCTCGTGAACAAGATTATCGAGCTCTTTCGAGCAGAGTGGTGAGACCTCCAGATTACGAAGGTCAGATACTTCTCACGAGAAAATGAGCTCCACCTAGGACTCAATGGAAATACCTATATACTCATCACTCTTGAATCAGAATCCAACAACCAAGACTACAACGCACGCATAGAGAGTATCAAAAATCAACTCATCTGACTCAAAACATATATAGAAAAATATAAAGCATCTCTCACTGATGGATCTACTACATATATCGATGCACGAATAGTAAAAAAGATATTCGTCTGTAAAGAGAGGGAGATCTGTACCAGCAATCTCATCGAGATATATGGAGAAACATATCGATAACTCTCTATCAACTATGAAAAAAGAATGGTGAACTATCCTGAGTCCAATCATCCAAGAATACGGTGGCAAAAAAATCGAACTCAACTATGATACATCGTTTCAGCTCCTCTGTGCTGTGATACTCTCAGCACAGACCACTGATAAGCAAGTCAACCGCATCACTCCACCGTTTTTTGCGAGAGTTCGCGAGAGTATAGATGTTGTTGATATATCGATAGAGGAGATCGAGGAACATCTCAAGTATGTGAACTTTTTTCGGAACAAGTCTCGATTCATCAAGGAGACTGGAACTATCCTCGCAACACAGTATGGAGGAGTGCTTCCGAACGATCTGAAACTCATCCAGACTTTTCCTGGTATTGGAGTCAAGACTGCCAAAGTAGTCCTCTCAGTCCTCTATGATATGCCATATGTCTGAGTCGATACACATATCCATCGTGTGATGAATCGTCTCTGAGTCGTAGACACCAAGACACCCGAACAGACAGACAAAGAACTCGATAAAATATTCGATACTGAAACCAAGCGAATTATCCATCATCCGATTGTCCTCTTCGGACGATATCACTGCATAGCTCGCAAGCCAAAGTGCTCTACATGCCCTATTGCAGATAATTGCAGATACTACAAAAATTCCACAAAACACTAAGTCTTGTGGAATTTTTTATATCATATCTGTCAGTTCTGTTGTCTTGAGTCCGTATATGACATAATCAGATGGAGTCAACTTGGTGATATCGAGTCATGCCTTCTTGCAGGCAAGTGTGAGATATGTCATCGGCTTGGGATCTACATGTACCATGTGTGGCAAGACAACAGAAAGAACTCAGTGATTCTGTGAGAGGAACATGAGTCCTTCGCGTGAGGTATCGAGCTCATCGACACTCTGCAACACTCGTCTATCCTGAGGTGTGAATGTATCGATTCGTATATGGATTTTATCGAGAGCTTCTGGAGTCTGGAGTGCGAGAGAGAATCTCTCATCCTTGAGACAGAGAAGAGTATTATCGATACACTCGAAGACACTGTTTTCTTTTTGGCAAGCGATACGCCCACTCGATGCAATCACACGTCACTCATGATAGAGCGTTACAAAAACAGCATCCCTCTTTGAGAGATATGATGCGATATCTGCAGGGAAGTCTGATTGCGTGATAATTCGTTTTTCACGGAGATAGATATCGAGAGTTTTACGTACAAGGGAGAGCATAGGGAGGATAGTTTATTGGAAGAGGGATTTTTCAGCATTGGCTTCTTGGAGTTTTTCTTCTTCCATGATGCGATGGAACACATCACCAAGAGGATCATATCCAGAACTCGTGTATATCCGATAATAAAATGACTGAATGCCAAATGTAACAAATGTTGCTATAAAGAATACAAGTGCAGAAAACCCCATAAATATAAAGAGCGTATTCGAAGATGTCCCCATAGCCGTAAAGGCAAAAACTGGAATCAGTGCAGAGATAAGTAGGGAAATGAGCGTCGAGTAGAAAACCAATAGGGAATAGCGATACATCGAAAGTATCCCCGTAACCAGTATCAATCCAAATACATCAAATATCATATGAGCAACATATACCGCGAGTATCGCACCAGGTTCGAGTGGAAGCATATCTACTACGAGATAGACTCCAGCCATACAGATATAGAGGATGATAGAAAAGACCGAAACCTGCACAAAAAGTGTCTTCGATCCACTATAGATATGTGGAAATATACTCACCAATCACCACGTGTAGAGGACATTCCCGAGTGCTGTCGCAAAAAAAGCTATCATCGCAAGGAGTATCGGTGATGCTCCACTATAGAGTGAGAAGTCCCCAATCACAAGATATGCAAGGAGAAAAACAACAATACCAACAAGGAAACCTGTTACCAGTGCGACGATACTAATAAGGAGAAATCCTATACCATCCACTTTTGGTGGACCAAGGACTTCTTCTGTACTGACGGTAACATTATCGAGAGTTGAGCTTTCCATAGAAAATATAGTAACAGACGATGCAAGCCGCACCTATAGAGATAAATATATCCGCAAAGTTCAGGATTGCAAAATATTTTACCGCAATGAAGTCTACAACATGCCCGACGAATACACGCTCATATGCATGTGAGAGGGCTCAGGCAAGGATAAGTGCATATCAAGCATCGAGAAGTTTGGATTTTTTGGAGTATTCCTCATGGATATACTGATACACTATTCCAGCAATCAGGAGAACCGTAAGTATCTGGAGGACAATCCCTCGAATCGGGAGAGAAAAAGCAACTCCCGTGTTGTATGATACCTGTATCCCTATCCACTCTCACACAATAGAATAATAGTTATATATACAACTCGGGTCATAACACTCTGGAAATAATCATTGATACTCTCCTGTGAAAAACCACTTTGTAATAATATCAAATCCTATCAGGAGAAGCACAGATATAACTATTGCTAGTATTCGCATTAGATAAAAAACTTATAAGTTACATACATGACCCCACCAATGATAGCAGTTAGGAGTGTTCACCAGAGAGTATCGATAGCCACCATGTTCCAACTCCATCACTTCATCACACTCATCGATGTGAGTTCATAGGTCATATAGGCGCCGAATCAGAATAGTGCGGATTTTCCTACTACTTGCACGAGTGAGAGCTTGTTCTCATATCCTGGAAGTATAACGAGTAGGAGAAGTACGAGGATATAGAGGAGGTAAAAGGCAATTGCTGCTACAAGATTCATATCCGTATTGAGATATGTCGGAATATACCGCTTGAATGTCGGAAGTATCACGAACCATATCATCACCCCATCGAGGATGAGAAGTGTGAGTATACCTGAGATGTAGGAGAGTGTCTGTGCGAGCATGGTGTGGGGTGTTAGAAAAGTTTATCGAATTCATCCTTTTGCGGAATCGGATCAGTACTCTTGGTTCTATCAGTCTCAGATTGTACCCACTCTTCGTATGATGTATTCGCTGTGACCTCTGCCACGCGGATAACACATGGTGTCTCATACTTGTGGAGGGAGAGGATGAGTTTCTCTGCATCTAGAGCATGTTCACTGCGAGTCTTGTAGATAGTCATGACCTCTGTGCCGCTTGAGAGCCGTCACTCCCACCAATAGATACTCTCTGTCGCGTAGTAGTTCGCACAAGCGATGAGTCGGGCATTCATGAGAGCAACAGTGATCCTGATTGCTTCAGGCTTGGATGGATGTGTGACGTAGAGGAGAGAGAATGACATAATGAAAAAATTATAAGTTTTCCTGTTCTTTTATGAGTTTTTGTTTCTGTTGGTTCTTGATGGACTGCCAGGTTCATCTACTTGATCCGTCGAGATTGAGTCGTTCAGAATATTTCTCCAATGCTCTCTCATATACTTTTTCTTTTATTATTTTTCATTCTCTTTCTAGTGCCTCAAGAAAACAAATATAATCCCAGAAGACATCACCAAGTTCATCTTCCAACAAGACCCTCTTTCATGTATCTATTTCGATCTTTACTTCTCGCATCTCATCGAGTATGGCATCATAAAATGTCTGACTTCACTCGTAGAATCAATCACCATCGCTAGTACGTAAGAATTTGATACGATTCTCAGAGAGAGTTAGGATTTTTTCAAGTAATTCTTTATCCATATGATTTTGGAGGATTTAGTTGGGTTGACAAGAGCTACAGAGTCACTCTCTTTGCCTTCTTCTTCCCCATCTCAACAAGTACCCCATCAGCAGTGAGAGTCACGAGATGTTTTGCATCTTCGATAACCACACCATCTACACGTACTGACTTGCCTGCGAGAGCATTGCGGACATCACCAGAAGTTGCACAGAATCAGAGGGTCTTGAGGAGTTCACCAATCGTCACCTCAGACGTACCGACTGATTGTACCTCAATATTACTCTTATCATTCGCATCATACGGTTTTCCATGATACATCGTGATGATACGTTGTGCAAGTTCCTCCTTGAGCTTGTTCGGATGTTCACCCGATTCGAGTCTCTTTTTTATCTCGGCAACTTCCTCAAGTGTCATGTCTGTAGCCAATTCGAAGTAGTGGAGGATGAGGTCATCACGGACGTTGATAAGCTTCTGATACATATCAAATGGTGTATCGTCGATGAGGATACAGTTCGGCTTACTCTTGCTCATCTTCTCGCCATCGGTTCCGATGAGGAGATCAGTTGTGAGGATATCTTGCTTCGGGAGTCCGAATGCGTGCATGAGTGTACGTCCAGCAAGGAGGTTGAAGTACTGGTCATTGCCTCCGAGCTCAACATCACATGCTCCGTATTTTTTTGCAATTGCGACAGAGTCATATCCCTGCATGATAGGGTAGAGGAACTCCTGGAGGGAGATGCGCTTTCCTTCCTCATATCGCTTCGAGAAGGTATCACGGTCAAGCATCTCTGCAACAGAGAAGTTCTTGGCGAGTTCACCGACTCATGCGAAGTTCACCTTATCGAGTCACTCACTGTTGTAGTAGATCTCAAGTTTTGATATATCGATGATTTTTGAGAACTTTTGCAAGAAGGCCTGAGCATGCTTCTCAGTCTCTTCGCGCGTGAGCATCGGACGCTCTGCGTCCTTGTCGCTCGTATCACCAACCTGAGCCGTCGCATCACCAAAAAGAAGGACCGCAGTGTGTCCCATCTCTTGGAATTGTCGGAGCTTCATGAATGGTATCATGTGTCAGATATGGATCTTGGATGCTACAGGATCGATGCCGAGCTTGACCACGAGCTTCTGTCCGGAAGCGAGTTTTTTTTCGAGGTTTTCTCGATCGATGATGCGAGTGACTCACTTATTGAGGAGATTATGGATTGCTGAATTAGACATTAGGTATTAGGTATTAGGTATTAGATTTGAATTTTTGTATTATTGATACGAGCATTTTTAGAATTTCTTCTATAAGTTGAAGCAATTCTTCTTCATCAGATTTCTCTAGATATTCAAGTTTTGATGCAAGAAGTATCTGTGTTTCAAGTTCACAACAGGATCACTTTGCAATACTCAAAAATCGAGCATATTCAGCATTACTTCATCGACCGCTTCATTCAGCAATATTGGATGGTACAGATACAGCTGCTCTACGAATCTGATCGGTCATGGAATACAGTTCTTCTCTCGGGAATTTTTTCGAGATAAGATAGACTTTTTCAGCAAGCAAAAATGCCTTTTGCCAAACTATAAGTTCTCTATATCGAGAAGTCATATTATAAAAGATTACCTATGTAATACCTAACTTCTAATAACTAATACCTCTCATTAGAGTACCTTATCAATTAAACCATACTTCATAGCTTCTTCTCCGTTCATATAGTTATCACGATCACAGTCCTTGCGTACTCTGTCGAGGTCTTGACCAGAGTGGTTAGCAAGGATCTTGTAGAGGACTTCTCCTGTCTTGATGATATGGTCCGCAGCAATCTTGATATCTATCGCCTGACCCTCCATCCCACCGAGTGGCTGATGGATCATGATCTCAGAGTGCTTGAGTGCGTAGCGCTTTCCCTTGGCACCACCCGCAAGGATGATAGAACCCATAGAGGCTGCGAGTCCGACACAGACAGTGATGACATCAGGCTTGATGTATTGCATCGTATCATAGATGGCGAGACCAGCTGTCACATGTCCACCTGGAGAGTTCACATAGAGAGTGATAGGAGCCTTGGGATCTACCTTCTCGAGATAGAGGAGTTGTGCGATAACTGTGTTCGCAACAGCAGCGTCGATAGCATCACCGAGGAATATCACACGATCTTCGAGGAGACGAGAGTAGATATCATATGCGCGTTCTTGTCCTCCTACCTTATCGATAATCGTCGGGATGAGGAAGTCTGTTATTGGTTTGGATTTTTTCTGAGACTTGAGTTGCTTCTTGGACATAGGAAAATAGGTGAAAAAGTACTCTGGTACTATATTGATTTCCGTGAGGAATTCAAACAAAAAATAAGGGCAAATATTTGCAAGAAAATGAGATAATGTGGTATAGTACTGATATGTGAAAAGAAACACCAAACACAACATGTCAGGACTCACTTTGTTATCTTGCCGAGAGGAAGGATAAGGAGCTTGCCGAAAGACGAATGCGAGATGCTGCATTTGAGAAACTTATCGGAGAACTCTCTACCAAGCAAGAGTCAGGTCCTGAACCACAAGAATCGATAGATCTACTTTGAAGATTTATCCAGGAACTCAGACTATCAGAAGATGAGAAAAGAAAAATCCTATGAATCTTCCAAGAAGAGATCAAAAATACTATCAAAGATAAAAAGATTGTACCCAAGAAAAAAACACCAGAAAAAATACCAGAAAAAACCAAAACAGCGCCAAGCAGTAGTATAAAAAACCTCCTCGAAAAGATAAAATGAGTAGTAGATAGGGATATCTTATCGAGATTCCCAATAGCATATAAGAACTATACGAGTATGCCTCAGGGTTCTCGCGACTCTATATATCGACTCTCGAGGATGTTCTGACTCAACCATACCCATGTACTCTGACTCATAGCCAATGAGAGCCACTTCGACGAAAAAGCAAAGTCACCAGTATGAGCAAGTGGACATACACAACTCATGCCAGGAACAGAAAAATGACTGAGTCGATTCGTACAAAAAGGGCAGACAAAAAATGCATGACCAGAAGAGAGATTCTTTGCACTGTTGAGAGGAAATAGCGACTTCATGAACATATACAATCAGTGAGGTTCTCCGAAGAATCTCGCACTCTGAATAGCCTATCTCGGATATCTCACAAAAAGATACGGAGAGAAATCCCTGCGAATCTACAATGGTGGTATCAACTACCCCAACAATCATGAAAACATGGACTATGCAAGACGCGTCAACGAGTTTGCTGAAGCATTCGAGAACATACTCCCAGATGACAAGATATACACCGCCAAAAACTAAAAAACCTCCTCATATTTGAGAAGGTTTTTTTAAAGTGAGATTACTTGTATATCCACGGAGCAAGGAATTGGAGTATATATCGGAAGAAGAAGAGGATGATCATACCAACAAGGATATTGATTGCCCATTTTTTGATATTGGTCTTAGCCTTGGCGTCATCTCCACCGGCGAGAGACCATGCGATACCAACTCAGATGACAGCGAGGACTCAGAAGAGCATCACGATATTCACAAACCAGCGGATAATAGTTGCGAACATATTCTGGAATCCAGCGAGACCAGTATCTACTGTACATTCGTACTTACGTTTTTCTATAGGATCACCTGGATTACAAGATGCCTTACACGTACAACTTGCACCTGGTACTTTCTCAGTAACTATTACTGTTGTTGGTGCAGCAAAAACACCTTCCACCAAAAAGAATGGAATCAATACAAGGATGATGGAAAGGAGGACTGTACGCATATTCGCTTAAAATGTAAAACTAATAAGATCCGTAAGAAAGCTAAACGAAGCAATGAGGATGAGCGATGCGATAAACGTATTGAGCAATATGTTTTTTCACTTCTTGATGCGTTCCTCATCTCCTGCGGAAGTGATATAGTAGTATGCACCGTAGATAAGGAAAAATATAGCAGTCGGCGCAGCAAAGAAGAGTGCAAGACGGAATAATATACTCGCGACACCTGGAACAGAAGCTGAGAGGCTTGTTCCTGATACCATACGAATCCATATATCGATAAAAAGAAGGAAGACAAGTGCGAGGAGACTATAGATAATACGGGACTTGGCAGACTTGACCTGTTCTTCGTCTCCACTGGAGAGTATCATGCGGAAAAATCCCCATGTAAGCATCAGTATAGCTGCACCGTAAGCAAAGACTCTGAAGAATCCAACAAGATCCCCTACAAAACCAGGAAGTCCTGCTTGATACCAGAATATTCATGTCTCAGTATAGCTCCCCATACCAATCACTTCTCCACTTGCATCAGCAGGGGAGAGTATATCATAGACTACTCATGGTACATTGAGAAAGAGGAAACCAATAAGGATATAGACAATCTGCTTTCTCTGAGTTTTGACACGTTCTTCGTTCTCAGAGAATACCACCATATACACACCAACCATCACCATAAAAACAAGAGCAAATCCTGATACAACCACCTTCAATAGATTCAGTATACGCAGTCCAAAAGCCTGTCCAACAGTTACAGCATCTCACCCAGAAGCATCAACAAGGATAGATGATCCCTTGATAGTATCTCCAGATGGGATAATCAATGTAGCAGCAAAAGTTGTTGCAGAATACAAGAGAGTCCATCAGGCGATTATGCCAATAAGAATGATAAGAAATCGTTTCATGAAATGAATAGTAATAAGAATTCTAGGAAAATCAAGATAACATAGAGTTACACAACCTCTTCTTTGAGATTTTTGATGATTTTTTCGAGACGAGTTTTTTCGCCTCTGCGTTCGCTACGAGTCTGATCGATATGCTTTCTCTTGTAGTCGATAGCGCGGAGTCGTGTCTCATATTCCATCTGGAGATCTTCTTGTTCTTTTTTGAGTGCTGCCTCAGATGCGGCCATCTCGATATCGAGAGTACTACTCTCTGTGTTGAACTTCTCAAGCTTGGCAATGAACTCAGTAAGCATCTCATGGAGTGGAGAATTCGGACTGAATGGGACTGACGCAGTCAATGTATCAACCAATGCTTCAGAATCAGACGTAGAGCTAATTGTCTCAGGGAATGACATATTGAGCACTGGCTCCGTTGATTCTGATATCTCTTCTGTTGGTATGATAGATACAGTATCCTCAACAACTGAAGTCTCAGGAACAGTATCCTCGATTGTGACTCCTGGAGTAACCTCTGCGATAGGAGCTTCACCCGAAGAGAGCATATCAAGGAGTGTATTATCTACCGCCTCAACCGCCTCAACCGGCTCACTGATAGATACCTCTTCTGTCGTTGTCTCTGGCATACCGATACTCACGAGCGTGCTGGATTCTCCTGTTATCTGGATTGCATCTGGCGACATAGTTCCTCAGATATCGATGATTGCATCAGACGATGCAGAAGTCGCACCCTGTACGAGAGCGATAGATGCATCAGTTGACTCAGGAGCAACAGATGCACCGTCGAGAAAAGATACTTCCTCGGAAGCAACTGGCGCACCACCAGAGAGAAATGTCCCGCCCTCAGTTCAAGTAGCTACAGTATCTGTGGCCTCTGTTGCCTCACCAAAAGCTGGAATATCGAACCCTCAGATATCAAAAGATACTTCCTCGGAAGTAGTAGCTGTCTGAGGTCCACCCAAGAATCATGCTGAAGATGTATCTTCTGCGGTAGTAGGAGTAGTGGCAATGTTATCAAAAGATACAGTATCGAGTGGATTCTCTGCCTGTACTTCTGGAGCTTCAGTCAGAGCTTCTGCTTTTCATGCATCACTTTGCTTCTTCTCTGTTTCAGCTCTCTGCTTCTTCTGATCATCAGTGAGGAGCGGATCGAGCATCGCAGTAGGTGTATCCTGATCGAGGAATATGTTATCGAATAGTCACATAGACGGAGAGAAAAGAGTAAATATGAATTCACTCTATCATAAAATTTTCTTTTTTGCAAAAAATCAATACACTTTTGAGAATTCGGTCTCTTAATTCTGCATTCCGCTCGCGAATCAAAATTCCGCTTCGCTTCATTTTATTCTCTCCCTCCATTTGAATTATGATGTACTTCATTCACTTCCTCATCACTGCAGCTGCTATATACTTTTTCGCACAGTCGAATCTCGTCGAAGGTATCACCCTCAGTAACTGATATGTCTCGGCACTCCTCTTCGCCGTTGTACTCGCAGTCGTCAATCTCATCCTCGGAACAGTCCTGAGGATTGTCTCTCTGCCATTGAGGATCATCACACTTGGACTCTTCTCGTTCGTGATATCGGTTGTCATCGTCTATGTGACTGACCAACTTGTCCCAGGAGTGACCATTACAGGCATCATTCCTCTGATTATATTCTCTGCCATCCTCAGTGTGACATCTTTTGTACTCAAGCTCTTTAAGTAATCATGCAAGAACTCCTTTTTCAGAACTGACTCATCACTTGGACCGATTCTGGGATTCCATCTTTTTGGATTTCGGTATCACTTTTTGTAGTGATGCTGGCAATCTATCTCTCTCGCAAGATACCGAAGAAGCCAGTTATCCACATACCAGAACCTTATACCATGATAGCACCAGATGACAGAGACTACATCGTCAGAACCATCATAGCAATCAAAGAATACCTCCTCGAAAGATCACTCCCTCACCACGTCACAGCACATACTGCTGATGAGATAGCTGCATATATAGACAATCCAGCACTCAGAGATATCATCCACGAGCTCGAACATATAGAATACTCTGGAAAAGTCCTCTCAATTGTTGAAAAAACAGAATACAATGAACGGATAGAGAAAGTGTTAGGAATTAGAACTTAGGTATTTGAGTCTCTGGGTTTTTATCCTTATTCTTAGTCTTATATTTTGCCTACATTGTATCTCCTCCTCGCTGGCATCTCGCTTGTACTTACTGCTCTCTGGTGGTTGTTTTTGCGTGAACGTATCGGATATATCGTACCGAATCCGCTTTTTAAAAAGTATAAAAGAGTTCCTCTACGAATCCTCTCACTCTGGATACTGAGGTTCTCTGTCGTCACGGCAGTCATGGGTATCATCATAGGAATAGGGGAGTACAGAACAGGAGAATACCTCCAGAGAGAGAAACACAATATCCTCATCGTTCTCGACATATCTCGTTCCATGCTCGCAGAAGATATCGCACCAAGCCGTATCGAAGCCGCCAAAGAGACTATCAACACATTCCTCACGGATCGCAGAGACGATGTATTCGGTATGATAGTATTCGCAGGACGAGCACTGGTCTCTATACCGTTCTCCAGTGATACAAGTGGTATCAGTTCCGTCATCTCAGGAATCGATCCATACACTATCCGCCAAGACCTCCCGTGACTCTCTGGAACTGCTATCGGAGACGCACTCCTCCTCGCCAACAACACACTCTCCTGAGTCACAGACAAGAGCTCTATCATCCTCATCACCGACGGTCGAGCCAACGTGGGCATCGATCCACTCATCGCAGCTCGTGAGACTGCCTGACTCCATGTCCCTGTATTTACCATAGCTATCTGAGGAACCTCAGACGAAGTCCTCTACTATACTGACGCATACACACAGAAAGGAGTCATCCTCCAAGATGAAAAATGAGAACCACTCAAAAGTGATATCGATGAGACACTCCTACGAACACTCTCCGAGATAACATGAGGAGCATACTTCCGCGCTGCCGAAGCCAAGCAACTCTATGGATACTGGGATACCATCAGCGAACAGATAGGAAAAGAGACCAAAAAGGTCACAGAAACACGCTATATATCGTATCGTCCGTACCTTTTTGTAGCGCTTGTTGTCCTGCTCCTTATCGAACGGAGCGCGACGAGACGGATATTTTACAAAAACCGTGCCAAATAAATTTGCTTTTTTAAAAAAGTTCACTATATTCTGCTCACCAAATTCCGTAGATTGCTTGTCCATAGTGAGACAATGAAGACTCCTAAACCTCTAGAAGCGCTTCGAGCCCCTTATGGCACGGTCAATCTATATCAGTTCCTGTAGTTCCAACATATCTGGATCGGTAGCTCAGTTGGTAGAGCGGAAGACTCTTAATCTTTAGGTCGCGGGTTCGAGCCCCGCCCGGTCCACCAGAAACAATCTAAAATCTCCCATATTCGTATGGGAGATTTTTTGTTGGAAAAAAGAGGGAAATGCCTACAATTATAGGGACACTTAATCCAACCAATTATGACTCATACAACCCTCTCTGCAGAAGAGACAACATCTCTCATCACAACCCTCAAGTCTCGATTCGAGGGCAATATGACACGTCATACGAGTCTCGTATGGACTGACATCGAGTCTCGACTCACATCTGATAGCGCAAAGCTCTCCACACTCTCCATGATGGAGTCGACTGGTGGTGAGCCTGACGTCATATGATACGATAGCAAGACTGATACCTACACCTACGTCGACTGCTCTCCTGAGAGTCCTACGGGCCGTCGCAGTGTCTGCTATGACCAAGTGGCACTCGATGGGCGCAAAGAAAACAAACCAAAAGATAGCGCTGTCAATATGGCGACATCTATGGGCGCGACTCTCCTCACAGAGGACGAGTACCGCACACTCCAGTCACTCGGCAAGTTCGACCTCAAGACATCGAGCTGGATAGCAACTCCTCCAGCTATCCGCGCACTCGGTGGTGCGCTCTTCTGCGACCGACGATATGATACAATATTTACCTACCACAATGGTGCAGATTCATACTATGCAGCACGTGGATGGAGGGGGATAGTGAGGATATAGGAAAAGCTGAAGGAAAAGTTGAAGTAAATATTACTTATAACACTAATATAACAAAATGCAATAAGAAATATTAAGTCAGTAATGGCTCGGATAAAAGGTGGAACAAAAAATGCATAAAAATGTCACTCTTTTGTCACAAAGTTCTGGTATTATAAAATAAAATTTATTTTATAATATTCTTAACCTTGTAGACACTATGCAAACACACCTAGAGATTGGTTCAGCCCCATGACTACATCAATATGCCCCTCCATGACTACACCTCCTTTGAGGAGTTCAAGCTGCCGTAGAGAGTATCCTAGCATGAGATGGAGTAAGACATGCGAAGCAAATACTTTCCCAATTCTTTCAAAGACTTAATGATCGTATCATACATCCACGGCATATAGAATTCATCACTCATAACGAACTTATGCACAAGCCTGGATTTCAGGATCTACTTACCGCTAGATTGGAGGACACACTTCGATCATCAGAGATATTATCCGATGGAGGTGCAAGTCTTCAGGAATTCCTCCTTGCTCTCGCTCAGTATCCAGAAGTATTTAAAAAAGTAGATCTCCCGCCTCCTACTGTGGATGTCTTGTACAAGAGAGTAGAGTACCTCCGAACAAGTGGACAATCAGGCTCTATAATCACTATGCTTACTTGATTTCTGGCAAAACATTAGACTGAGATTACAAGTAATATCTGACAGACCCACACACAGTAGAAAAATCCCACCCTATCCAAATATATGTGGAACACACACATCCATATAGATGAGAATTCGGTGGGATTCATTCCTTGATACATAATCCATAACACGTCAATAGAGAAAGTCTGAAAATGTCACTCTTTTGTAACTAAGAGAGAGTAGGATGGAAGAGGTTGATTTATTTCTTAGTATTATTTTTTACATATGAATGAATACCAAATCACTTGTATCAATAAGGATCCTCGTTTTAGTTCCTACGAACATATAGAATTCATAGGGAATACTGCTGAAGGATGGAAAATATCCCGAGAGGATGCTATCAACATAATTGAGTCGCAGAAAGAGAAATTCTACACCATAGACAAAACCAGTGGGCAGAAAGCATATATCGGGGTTGTAAGAGAAAATGGAAAAGTACCATACTTGCGTACATATGCTGATGGAAAATGGAATGATAATCTTCTTGCATTGGCTGAGTGTGGTAATGATTGTAAAATAATTCCATAATAGAGATTTTTTACCACATTGTTCTTAATTTCCCTATATACCTCACTTACAATTGAGTCAACTCAATGAAATAGTAAGAAAAGAATCTCAAAAAAAATTAAAAATACCTCCTATTCGGAGGTATTTTGTTGATTACTATTGAATATAGTATGGACCGTTCCATGATGCTGGGATGAGTTGGTACTGATTACCGAATTGGTTGATGTTCGGTACTCAACCATCGAGACGAGTATTGCCTCGTGTGGTCATGCGACGTCCCATGAGGATGAATTCTGTATTCGTATTCGGTCATCTGACGAAGGTATTGTTTTCCAGTATGACATCTTCGATTCATTGCCCACTCTCAGTATTCTCTGGTGAGACTCATCCGATAAATGAATTATTGTCCGCCGTGTCTCCGAATCTATTGTTCGCGATGACGACTTTGCGTGTAGCCCAAGTTCAGCGTGATATAGCAAAGTTATCGTTGTACTCACCGAATCCTCCTGAGTGGAGCTTGAGTGCGACACGGATACCATCTGAGGATCGTCCTCTGAGGGCATTGTGCGCAATGAACCCTCTATTCATCGCCCAGAGTCTGACGGTATGCTGTTGTGCTGTACCCATATCGTTCCCCATGATGACGAACTTAGATCACTCACCAGTCATGTTGACGAATGCACTTGTAGTAGTTCCATGGACATAGTTCCCAACGACGAATAACTCTCGTGGTTGGTAGTACTGACTTGCAGACAGTGTATGGTTCTCTACGATATATCCGAGTGCGCTCGCGAGCTCTAACTGAGTACTTCCTGCCTCTGTTGGTATAGCAAAATCATTGTTGTATACAAGGAGTCTCGAGATGCTGACATACTGAGCGAGTTGCTGTTGCACATTGAGATCCATGATGGTGATATCCTCAGGAAATGAGCTAGAACTTGGCGAGAGGCTCCCTATATCTACACGAGAGACTCTTGGCTTGTTCCCAGTTCCATATGCTCAGACCTGTACATTCCTCGCACCATGATCGATACCAATACCTCCGAAGCTCTCGCCACGGCGGAGGAGAACTCTCCTATTATTGAGGAGTGATGAGGCAGGAAGGGAAGTGAGGTGTTGTGCGCCAGTTGGACATCCGGTAAAAGTTCCTGAAGTCGATACACATATAGTTGACTGTCACTGAAACGTCGTATCTGGACTTGCTACAGTAATCGTTACAGTACTCTCAACTGTAGGGACACCTGCGCGAACTGCTCTCACTCTCACTGTATATACACCTGGTACATCGAATACGTGAGCCGCGATAGGTCATCCAGTTTGAGTATTCTTAGACAGTCCTGAGATAGTCCAGTTCTGACCTCGCTCATCTCAGAAGTTGAACTCGTAACGGATATCATGGAAGGCGTGAATACCTGAGATAGTAGTGGTAGTATCTGAAGCATCGAAGTGGACAGCAAGTGGGGCAGTACCAGATACTCGACTCGTAGCGAGTCTGAGAGAGATAGCTCCATTGGTAGTCGTCGTAGTTGGAGGAGGAGTTGTGGTAGTTGGTGGTGTAGTAGGAGTCGTTGGAGTCGTTGGAGTGGTTGGTGTAGTAGGCGTACTCGTTGTAGGAGTTGTTGATACAGAGGATGTTGTAGTATCGACACTTACGTAACATGACTTTACAGTTCATTGTATAGGGTCTCCGAAATTTGAATTGTTACAGAGAATACTTCACTGAACTACTCGGACACTATATGAGCCATTGGCTCCATATGCCACATGACGTCTACCGCTAAAGCTACATGTTCGATTCTCAGCCGCACAAGAAGTGAGAGAAAAACGGATTCAGTTTGCAGTGAATGTTGTAGGAGTCGTATTGGTTGGAGTCGGAGTTGTCGTAGTAGTAGATCCAGTGTTGGTGTTGGCTGGCGGAGTTGTCGTCTGAGTTCCAGAACTCGTAGTTGATGGTGTTGTTGGGCTGGTAGTTCCAGTGGACTGTGATGTATTGGTGCCTGTCGTAGTTGATGGTTGAGTTGATGTCGATCATGCAGATGAGTCACCACCCTGACTCGGAGTAGTAGTTGTAGGAGTCTGAGGAGTAGATGGGAGAGTCACTCATGTAGAGGTAACAACAGGAGGTGTCTTTATCTGGGCAATCTTCTTTTGAAGTTCAGCAATCTTGTCCCTATATGTGAGCAATCTCTTGTAGAGTATCATGATCTTGTTGTTGGTTGTCTCTAGTTGCTTTGCGAGCTTGGCTCTATTTGGATCGTTCTGAGAGAGCCCACTTATAGACTTCATGAGCTTGGCTCTACTCTTTCAGAGTATAGATATACCTGAGATGATATTCTTACTCATACGGATAGCTGAAGCACTCTGGCGTTCTAGACTCACTAACTGCGTCTGAGTGCTGGATGTTGCACGGGTAGCTGTAGCAGCATGTGCTGAACTCATCGGATACAATTGACTCGCAAAAAGAAAAATGGTCAAAAAACTCAATATGAGAGCACGTGAAATCAAGTAGAGATTTTTCATGGTGATAAGATTACTTGTAATATATAAATTAATAATGTCTATACGACATAACTTTTTCAGTATAATCTATTTTATTTTATTACGCAAATAATCAATATTTTTTTCTTGTAATCTATACCCACAATACTGCAACAGTACTGCAGACCCATGCTATACAAGCATCTACTGAACCATTCTTGAAATATTTTCTATATGAAATAACACTCTCTGGTCTTGGAAATCCAGTTCCTTTGCTCGTTCAGGATCCTCATCTAGGATTGCTCGATATGTGGCTACTGTCGTTTTCTTGACCATTGACTTGATTGCTGGTGGGAGCAAGTCATAGCTTATGCTTCATGTTACGAGTTCTTCGAGGCTGAACGGCGAGATGAGCTCTTCGAATCTAGCACCCGGAGACTGTGTACCATCACGATGGGATAAACACAGGGTAAATACATAAGGACATCCCTCTGCATCTACATGAAAGTATAAACCTTTTCTCCGTTCCTTGTATCAGAATCCGATATGACAAGCCAGTTCTGGCTCATAATTTTCCATAATTATTTCTGTTAGATGTTTATCTGTATAATTATATTTTATTATAAGTCAATTATTTCTTGCTATCCTGAATATATTGTGTTATCATCTAGATATATCCAACTATTATCTCTATGAAACGCGTGTTCTACATCTCTCTCATGATGATTCTCGGTATCCTGCTCACAGTAAGTCTCTACTATTGTATTGTATTCGGTATCATCTCGAACCGATTAGTCCACTTCTATTATGTGGATTACTTCCTCGATATGACACTCTCTCCTGTAGCCATCGCCTTTATGGCACTCATCGGAGCGTTCTGTGGTCATAGAGCAGGGAAGCGGTGGTGGCAGATTATCTACGTCGACGGTGTATACTACTTCACCAAGGCACTGAAACCCAGAGATACACGAGCACCGATAGTTCCACGCAGACAGAGAAAAATCAGAAAAACTCACGAATAATTCCGTGAGTTTTTTGATATAAGGAGTATATTGAAAGTATTTCTAATATATTTTTGACTTGTATATTTTATTATATATTATACATAAAATATAATAAAATTACTATGGAACATATTACAGATCAGTGTGGCAAGCTAATCGATACAGTGTGACAAGGGATATTTGACAAAATAGCAAGCACAAGAAGAGATACACGGGAAAGGGCAATCCATACTCTTACCCAATCTCTTGACCATACTTCTGATATAGATGGTACGTTGTACCAAGCACTCCCACTTGAGATAGCAAAAAGAGGTGATATAATCGCTGCTATCTGGTATATAGAGACAATTGGGAAGCTCGGCCAGCCTATTTCTATTGAAGTATTCTGATCTATATTTCATGATGCTATACTCGAGAGGAATGAACGTGAGGAGCGCGGTGAAGTAATGGCTATTCATGTTATCAATAAGAGTATCGAGTCACTTTTTAGGATGGCACTAAGTCATCCTGAACTCCAAAAAAGTGGCAAGGTATACATGATGCTATGAAAATACCAAGAAATGAAGTGAGACCACTTCAAAGCTATCGAATACTATAACTCTGCGTCATCCCATCAACACAACTACGCATATACCGCCCTAGCACTCGTATATGAGAAGATGTGAGCTCTGGATATGAGCCTCTCTATACTGGATGTAGGTTATCAGCTATCTGGTGATACAGATATCCTATCAGAGATGGTGAGGATATCTTGTAGGATGTGAGATATGACATGAGCCCTCAATCTCTACTGGGAGCTACGGAAGAAAGTGAAAGGAGAAGAGAGGGATAAAATTAAGCCATTTATTTTTTATAAGTGATATATAGAAAATGAACAGGATCTCGTGAGCATGGAAGAGGCTGTCGCAAAATCTCTCTTGCAAAAAGACTTTGTTCCCACAGATGATATTGTCTCTCTTGTGTCATCAGCCAAAAAATATGTGGAAGATGAAATTAAAAAAGAAAATGAATCTATAAAGCAAGTAAATAAAATAGAATCATCTCAATGGCAAGATACAGAATATCACTTATATAATAGAGCAATTGTCCGTAGACTCTGGCTCATGCAGATAGATATACTCACCCTATGAGACCATCGCTATTTGCAACACTATCTTCGTGATATACGGAAATTATGAATTGATGGAACTACCAATACACAAGAGCTCTTGAGAATTTTTTTTGATAGACACTTCTCCCGAAAGCTCATAATCGAACGACAACTGAAAAAAAGACCAAAAAATAAAAATACTCAGGATACTCCAGAAGAAGAAAAAGTAGAGAAGAAGATGGGAAACTATGAAAAAGATGGGAAGCAAGAATGAGAAGATGAAATAACGCTCTACCAAGCAATATCGATACATATAGGTGGTATTTGAGAGTTATTCCATCATCCAGAATTCTATGAGACCCATAAGTGAGATATAGCATATATAATCACTCATTCAGCAATGCAACAATGAGAATACGATGAAGAAGTAGAAGATGAACTCACTAGTACACTATGATATCTTGCTGATGAGACACATTATTACCTATGAATGAGGAGGCATATAGCAAAGTCTTATGATGAATTCGTAGGGCAATTCGATGCAAAATATGGAATGTATTATAGACGATACATCCAGTCAATAAGCATACGATCAGATATCTCTATAGAGTCTTATCCAGATATATTAAAAGAAAATCCAGAAGTAGCACTCCTCTTTTGGATAGAAAAAATCATCAATTCTACTTTTCCTGCCAATGATGCAGAAGAGGTTGATCGGATAGTAATTGAATACTGATTGGATAAGTTAAATATCAAAAATGCACTCCTATTTTGATCTCTTATTTTTGATGTAGTAAGTGAATATGCCATTGGATATCTCGCAGATTATCCAAATATGCTCGATGTACCAGAGGCAATATATATTATTACTGAGTGAATTCGTCAGATGAATAGTAGAGATAGGAATGCAAGTATTCGTGACTTACATAAGCTATGCCAAGAAAATTATGAAGCACGTGGATTTTTTGAGCATATTAATCTTACCTTCCGAGAGATTGCTAAGATGATAGAGTTAGCTGACAGTAGTGGAGGAGAAGGATGAATCTCAGATGAAGACAAAGAGATATTTTTACTTGCGAGAGGAAACATATCCATATTGCAAAGAAAAGAGAAAGTAGAGTCACTTGCAAACTTCAGTATAGCAGCTTCTGAATTTAGTTCTACAGAAGGATTCTTGCAAGCATGAGACTCATATAATAACATGAAGAAATATGATGAAGCTATACATTGTTATGAGTGTGCGTTTAATCAAGATGATAGTATTACTTGCTTAGTCAAAATACTTAGTTGTACAATCCAAGCAGGAAGATACGAAGAAGCTGAAAAATACATACACGTAGCGAATCAACGATGATATAGCATAGGCAATTATATATTGGCATTTTATCTCTGGCAATGAAAAACCGAGGATGCTTTTAGACAGATGATATATATGATAAAAACTAAACAAAAGCTTATTGACGCTCCCGAGTGACTTTTTAATCTTCTTCTTGAAACACTGGAATTCACTTGTGCAATACCAGATACACGTGACTTTGCAGTAGAAAATCTCAAAGTACAAGCCTTTTTTATTAGAAGCTGTATCTTGACTAACAAGTCTAACAATCTCGATCCTGATATCCTGCTTATGCACTGGCGATATTGTGTATCACTCATTGATGAGCGTGAATGAGAAGAGCTCGATAATACTGTACGATCAATGCTCATACCATTTACATGAGAGATTGATAATATTGATAGACTCGATAATCCCCATATGAATGACTCATTGGAATATATAGATAGTCATGCACAGCAGGTATTATCATCAATTGAAGACTTGTTTAAAAACGAAGTAGATGAAAAGATAAGAGAAGAACTATGGAAACAGATGAATGAGGTTAAAACACTAACAATTAATGCACTAAAGCGATTTACATGAAGTGATCGATATGTAGCCGAATGGAGAGTAAGATTAAATTTTAGAAGCACAGTTTATGGTTATGTGACACAAGAGATAGGGGAGTGAGTACCTCCCTCAGCAAAATATATACACTAAATATATACCCAAGAAACTCTCGAATAAAATAATATAAAATTCTTAAACTATAATACACTCTATGAATACCCCTTCTGATAATCAATCATATTTGACAGGAATAATCCCAAGTGATACCCCAAAAAGTGTGGATGAACACAGAGCCATAACCACAGAGATCATCGATCAGAGTATCGAGTGGAACACAAGGCTCGATATCCTGATGGAGCAATGCAATGGGGAACTCGATACCTCAAATGAATCTTTTCTCTCGTATACTATCCCTACGATATTGTTGCCAGTTCTGGAGTCAGGTATACAAGATATACTCCCCTCAGGCTCCAAAGTTATCCTTGTCATGACCAATCACCATGACTCAAAAAGCTATATACACATCATAGAAGAAAAGGTAGCGCAAGGATTCCTCTATGGACAGTCCGCATGACAAAATAATAATTACTATAGCAATAGTCATCCTGAGTGATTCTATCCGAAGTCTCATGTAAAATAATCTTCAATCAAAGAAAACACCCCCATACACTGGAGGTGTTTTCTTTTACGAGATGTCTTATGGGGAGTAAGCTACTGCTTAGGATTTGGATCCTTAGTGCTGTTGTCACCCATTTTTTTGTCATTACCACCTGATGGTTTATTATCAGGGGAGCTCATTTTTTCCCAAGCTTTCTTGGACTCGAGAGAGCGGTCGTTGTTTGAATTAGTCATATAGAGAAGGGTTATAGGAGGAAAACTAGTGGGGAAAATCACGAGAACCTTGTCATGGTCGCTATGGTGGAATCCATATGACCCCACACCGCAATTCTTGTGTTTCAGACAGATAATGGATATGCATGGGGAATATGGGTAAGTAAGCTAGAAGCCTATTCCAATCAGAATGTATTGACCACAACCTTTGCTATCTCAGCACGAGTGATGGGATCATTGGGACGGAAAATGCGTTGAGTATTCCTAAGTTGACCTGAGAATATATTGAGGAAGACTGTTGCTTCTATATACTTGGCGAGGTCTGAGGTACGACTCACATCAACAAATGTCATGGTTGTCGGCTCATTCACCGTGACTCAGAGAACGATAGTGAGTATCTTGGTTGCTTCTGCACGACTGATAGGATCGTTGGGGCGGAATCGGGTACTCGATTGTATCATTCACTTTGAGCGGGCGAGTGAGACATATTGAGCATACCAGACAGTGAGTGATACATCGTTGAACGGTATATCGAGTCCTGTACCTGTTGTAGTTGGGAGATCCCAACCAGTAGAGTTGATCACTATCTTGAGGAATTCTGCACGAGTCAGGCTCGCATCTGGTTGGTACGAGATGACATTGTCTATGATACCACGGGTGACGAGGCGGATGATATCTGCCTCAGCCCAGTTCATAGCGATATCGCGGAAGCGTACCATCGATCTGTTCATGATAATGTTAGGAATCATGAATGATCCTGTGAATGGAAAGTTGTTCATGGCCCGATTACACCGACCATCAGTTGTACTTGGAGAGAGATCTCCATTGGGACAGAAGTCCACTGATGTTGATGATCCACCTCCACCACCGCCACCTCCACCACCTCCAGTTGGAACTGCTGCCTTAGTTGTGACTGTATATGGGGCACTGACACCACCAACTGTGAGCGTTGCAGTCACACTTGTTGAGTTCGCTGCTGATGAGAGGACTCTGACAACAATTGTATCTCACAGATCTACCGTACCCGTTGCAGAGGTAAATCCTGCGCTATCGATACTGTATTCACCACCAACTATAGAGACGGATGTCTGTCAACCGATACCAGTGATGGTGATAGGACTGGATATATAAAGTGTTGAGAGTTCTGCTCCTGTGACTCCAGTGAAGCTAAATGCATCTGGAGTAGTATCTGCTGGTGCAGCAAAAGCAAAGTATGATAGTTGATTGGTTGTAAAAACACAATCTCCACCTGCTGTCACAACACATGTACCAACTTCTGTATATGTGAGACCCTGGTCTACAGAACGTAGTATTTTTATCGTCTGTCAGCTCAGTGCCACATCGAGTGATACTGATATGGTTACAAGTTGACCTGAGAATACGAGCTCGGTGTGTGCATTACCTATCTGATAGGCTGTACCGAGTATAGAGTGACCTGGTACTGAGATTGGTACAGCATTGCTCGTTACCTCGGGTGCTTGGAGTACACCATCCCAATCGACACTACCGGAAGCGATAATCGAGAGTCCATCGAGTGGGACGAACAGAGATGATCCATTGGATGTGAGACTGAGGAGAGTGATAGTACCACTCTGGACAAATGTAACACCAGTAGCAGTGGAGCCACTCAGATAGACTGATCCTGTAGCGACTATATCACCAGACGCTGTAGCAGAGTCAATGACTATAGGTGTCTTGAAGTTCATGATTGCAGACTGAGTACCACCTTCTCATTGTACGAGGAAGTAGTATATCGTATCAGAGAGGAGACCTGTAAGGGTGAATTGGTGACCAGTACCAGAGGTAGTCCCTGTAAGTGTCTGATCAAGGAGTCATATATCTGTACCATAGAGCACTATACCAGTTGCGGTGATATCCGTCTGAAATGTTATAGTAGCATCAGTAGTTCCAGAGAGTTCTACATTGGTATTGAGTGGTATAGAGCGTCTATCGAGGATCACAGAGGTGGCTCATGTATTGCCAGCGAGATCCGTTGCCAATACATCAACAGTGTTGAGTCAAGGTGCAAGATCGAACACCGTACTCGACCATGATCATGCATCGAGTGTCGCTGCGAGTCAGTTCACGATGACACTCGCCACTCATCCAGTATCTGTAACTGTACCAGAGAGTACAGGAAAACCAGTTACAATATCATTGTCTAGATGAGAGGTAATTGTAACTATAGGAGACACTGTATCAACAGGACCACCTATATCGAAGACGAGTGAGTTCGATGCTGTGTTCGGATTGAGAGCAATATCTGAGAATACAGCAGCTCAGATGGACACCATCATCGTTCCTGTAGAATCAGATGGAGTGACTGTTACAGTATATCCAGTTGCACTCTGAACCACGAAGTTACTCACAACTCCACTTGATGCTGATATATCAGCTATGGTGAGATCTGCGGTATCCTCACTGACAGTGATATCTATAGACACAGCTCCAGTGATAGTGCTCGGAGATGTTGTAGAGAGGGTGACACTTGGAGCCGTGGTATCCAGTACTCATGTGAGTATCATACCTGACGCAACAACTGCAGTCTCTGTGCCACCAGAGTAGACGGTTCAGCTATAAAAAATCGGGCCCTCCTGCCAACCCACTCCACTGAAATCAAGCAAAAGAGAGCCCGATGATTCTCATCCTGCTGGGGAGACATACGATCATGTGGTAGTTTTTCATGATCCATCCATACCTACGATTACCAGTGTATTGCCAGTATCGAGAGTCCCATTGAGGGAGAAATCTACGGCATACGCACCTGATAATGCGAGATTGACATAGTTACTATTGGCTCAGAGGAGGGTATTCTCGGCACCATCTATCACCGTAGCATTCACGGGCATGATAGGAACAAAAACACTACTGAGGAAAACTGTACCTGCAACGAAACTTGAGAGTATTCTTTTTCAGAGATTCTGAAAGGAGATACCCTTATACGTGGAATTCATAGGAGAAAAAAATTATAGAATAAAAATTTTTGTAAAGACTACTGAATTTTTGGGATTCTATGCATCTTATAGCTATGGTGGAGTATCCATGATCGGCAATCAGACGATATCAACAGAGAACAACAGTAACAAAAGGATAAATAATAAAACATGAAATACACTCGGGAATCCTGCATAAGAAAAACTCATCCACGAAGATAACATCATTCTTTTCTGAATTGATATGTCTCATGTATGTAGGTTTTTGGCAGAGAGTGTTTCCATATAGTGGGAAGTTGAAGAAAAATCTTTCGAGGTGTGCTGGGCGTCCATTTTCTTATCTTATTATATTACTCTAATCAATACTCCCGATAGTGAGGATATATTGTATAGTGAGTCGTGATGTACGTGGCTCATGGCCCAAATCACGAAACTCTTACTATGAAGTGTGAAGATGTGAAGGTAAAAGGATGGAATGCAATCGCCTCGAAAGACTAAAATCACTATAGAAGATAATACCCAAGATAAAAATACAAAATAAAGACAAATAGAAAAATCCTAATTGTCTCCTAATAAAAGTATTGCTACAAAGGGACGAACTCATATAATGTAAAATTCATCTGCTATATAACCCTATATCCTATGGTCAATAACATTTGAAGTGGACAAAATGATACGGAAAATAATGAAGGAAAAATGAACTCTTCCGAGTTGCAAAAAATATTTTATACGACATATAAGGAGTTTTTTAACACGCATGACATGGTACTGGATGGCAATGTAGTACTGACTTGGTGAGCCGATATATCTCAATGAGTGAGTGCCCTGAGAATCAAACAAAAACTTCCAGTAAAAACATATTGTTGAGTCAATTTTAATTCTTCTGGACGAATCACATTCTGAAATATGGTGACATATTCGATACGTGAAAATGTGTTCAACAAGAATGATCTGCATACAATATTTATGCAGGATGTGGAGCACGTTACTTCTTTTCTCCAGAGTTTCCTCCTCAAAAACAACTATACTGGATGAGTTGATATAGATTTTCTTTTTGAGGCTCCACCATGACATGGTTTCGCTTTTTCGGGAGTTATATCTGTGTTGCTTACTTTTCTGATATATACTATAACGGGTAAGCTCGATACCAGTGAACTCATAGATAGGGAATTCTCCTTGAGCAAAAAGTTGTTCAATGAAATGTATACAATGAGCCTGAAAATCACACACTGTATCGTAGGCGACAAGAGTGTTGGTGGATCAAGCAACTATACAGTCATGATGAGCAATTATGCACTCCCAGTTGTACATCTGTCTCAAAAATGTATACACACATGATCCTATGAGAGTATTATAGATGATGATGGGGATATCCATCGGTGTGTCAATACGATGATACACTGTGACTCTCTTTTGAACTTCCTATGAAAGAATGAGGTATGAGTCACTGAGCTCCCTGTAGATTATGGAGTTATCTTTACCTGACTTGAGTATCGGTTCGCCGATATAGAGGCGACTCGTGAACAGAAGAATACTGAAGAAAAACGAATTGATACAGTAATCCAGAATATTATTGCATCACTCTCTATCCCTGAACATAAAAAAGAAATTGCAGCAGAGCTCTTGAGCTTCGACAAGAACGAAGGCATCTACAAGAACATATGACACATGAACCTCGAGATACTTGAGGGATTCGACTCTCTTTTGGAGAACATACAGTCCGATAGTTCTGTTGATATATTTATTGATACTATACGCAAGATTGGACTCGAGAGTTTTTCGTATCAAAAAGAGAATAAGCTCTATCCAGCTATTCAATGTCTCTTCCATCAGTACAGACAATTCGATGATGAGACGATAGGAATACTCCCATTCAACACAGGGAGAATTGGAGGGAGTCTATTTTTTGTCATGAAAAAATGAAAGAGTCGTGCCACTATCCAAAAGGTTCTCGCTAAGCTCAAGCAAGATGGATATAGTGTCTCTCTGGATCATGCATCATGGCGTGATGGCATCTCTAGTGATGGGGTGCGCGTCGAACAATATCTCTCGGCCAAGATATACTCTGAGTACACCCGGGCTGGTGATGTATCGTTCGTGGATTCTCATGGATACTCCTATTGCGGTGAGTATGATGCCATCATCAAGAACGAGACCGATACGATACTCCTCGATACCATCTGAGGCCGTATCTACATACAAGGCAACAAGCTCACGTCCAAGGACATTCACTCACAGAATACCACGATAGATATGCTCAAGATCCTCATAGAGAACATGGGGCAAGAAGTATCGAATTCGAGACTCCCAGTATCAACCTATTCTCAGAACAAAAATGAACTCCTCACCAAAGTAGTCCTTCCGATCAAGAAACTCGCGAAAGAATATTTTGGACAAGAGATATCACTGACTTGTTCAGGTGGTATCACGGAATACTATCTCCGCCTGGAGCGAGATGAGGGGATACGCATAGGTATGATCCAGGTCCTCCAATAAGTGGCACTATCTCCGCTCCCTGATCCAGAGATAGATTCTCCCATACAGGATATGGAGACGAGTCCAGTGTACAAAAGCAAAAACCCATCATCGTACACGTCTCAGTCATATGAAGAGTGAGAGTCCAATGAGGAAAAATACTATACCAGCTGGAAGGGGAGTGAACATACCCAGGAGCCCAAAGAGCATGAGAAAGAGTCAGAGAATATATCTGAGAACAATAGGAAGTTTTTTGATGCTCTCCCAGTATGGTGACGTGTGTGCCCTACGGAAGAGTGATTCGAGTTTGATGAGGAGGAGTTTTTTTGCCATAAAAATAGGATTCCCTATGGAACCCTATGAGTATAACAGAATATGGATGTCTTTGCAACTCTCTTCCACGATAGTTGTGTATTGTATATTTTTGAGTTATGCGCTCGCTGGGAGTCACTCTATCTCTCGTATCATCGCTGCGACTGTGAATTCAAACAATACCTTGTAAGAGAGCGCTCATCTGATATGCTGATTCGAAGTAAAGTCACGGATCCCGTTCAGGTACTTGGCAATCACTTGTACAATCTCCATATATTGTCACTCGGTTGTATCTCATCGAAGTAGGAGCAGCAGTCTCCTAACTTGGTCTCATGCTTCCAGATGGTTGAATCAGAACCTCTCTAGCTTGCGTATGAAGATGAGTATCTGTGTGAGGTCATTCACTATCTCTCTTGTTTTGATCTGCAACCACCTATCTGTTACGGAATTCATACCATGATCACCTGGATATGAAAAATTCTTCCATTCATGCGTCGCAGATGATGTTATCTCCCTGGACTTAAACCTATCGAGTATGTTGTGAGGCTTTGACATAAGTGAATTTTAGGTGAAGAATTAAATGAAATTATCGTGGAGAGGAGAGCACAGGATATAGGAAAATACAAAAGATAAAATGGACAAAAACACGACAAAGACTTTTTGCCTATGGGAGAGCTTTACAGGCATGTAAAATTATTTACTTTGATTTTTTTAGATTTTTATATACCATAGAGGGTAAGTAGTGTTACAGTTCTATTTTTTTACATAGAAAAATATGAATCATAAAGTAACCCCATCTCACGGATGAGTAGATAAGCCACAAGGTGAGATTGTTGTAGGAGCAAAAACACCAGAAGTTGCCTGATGAGTTGCTTCACGAGTAGCTGGATATATATCACGTGCGGATGCAGCTGCACCTCAAGTTGAGATGTCTTCAGCAGAGCTGATTGATGCATCACTCCGCAGTATCGGTGATAGTCACCAACAAGTAAAAAAGATAAAAATACTCCTCCGTCTCGCAAAACAAGATACTACCTCCATAGAACTAAAGAGGAAGTATTTCAATAGCGCTGTAGAAATAGCTCGGAGATATCTAGGAGAAGACTATCAAAATGCTGTTATCCAAGCAAGAAAATACTTGCGAGAAGACGGTGATATAATAAAAGAAGTTAGCATGAGTGGAAACTATGCTGAGGATATTGTATCCACATACATCAAGGACATCTCTCATGATAACTTGGCAAGTATCCCCAAGAATCTATATCCAGATATCTATGAAGGCATACTCCACAGGCAGCTCAAAGAAAAAGAAAAGGTATTAAAGGAAATAAGAGAATGACAACACTACATAGGGGATGATGATACTCCCGAAGAGATACTGCGGAAACTCGAAGACATAACTTGACCTGTCCGTCTCTGTGTCATATCGAGGAACAGCAAGGAGATCATGAACCTACACAATATCGAAGAATCTGAAGCGCAAGCAATTCAAGCATCTTCGAAAAATATACGATACACCAGAGTAAGTCCATTCCATAAGTCACGAGAATATAGTATAATCATGGACTATGGTAGCTCGGAAGCAAACAATCAGATATCAGAAGAGCTCTGGAAGTGAGTCATCAAAAAAATACTTGATACATATATAGTTCGGATGGAGTGAGTATTTAGCGAGAAACAACATGATGCAATCTCAGCACTCAAAATACTCGAATCAAGATTGAAGTTACCAACACAGACCAATAATTATAGAAATTTTATTGTTAACGCCATCAAAGGGATGGATCTACGACAATCCTATGGATACCTAGATAATAATGTATATATAGATGATATGGCTCGCGCTATAGATATCTGTCGAGTAGTGACTCTCTGCCATAGTGAGAGCATATATGTCGATCCAAGTGAGATAGTCGAACACCTCCACCGGATACTCTGAGGACGCATCCGAAGGCGAGTCCTCAATATAGTGAAGATGATACTCATATCTCGTGATGAGACTATGAATGGACTTGGATATCCATATGGTCTCAACAAAAACGATATCCCTATCGAAGCTCGGATATATTCGATTATCAGGAACTATGAATCACTCAGTCATGACGAAGATAGTGAGGGTAATAGCGATAGCGAGAGGGAAAGAAAGAGAGAGAAAAAGAAAGAAAAAGCCAAGAGTATCTTACAACAATGAGGTCTTAGTGGATATTTTGACAAAGATGTACTAAAAGTGTTTTTTGAATCACTCGAGATGTGAGCTATAACTAAAAATCCTCCACAAATACCTCCAAAAGAAAAAATCTCACCATATCAAGAAGCACTCTATGAGCCCTATATAAGATCATGGAAATCTATCACAAAGAAGGTTGAACAAATAGAGTGATACTATCTCCAATTCCGTGATGCAAAAACAAGTACTGGAACACAAAGTGCTATGTCTATAGATATAGGAAAGCGCCGAGAAGAACTCACACGGATAGCTGATATCAGAAAGATCGTCATCATCACTCTCCATGGAGAGACTCCAAGTGATCTCAAGAAGTGACAACCAGGTGTAGATGATGAGGTCCTCGCTATGGAGTGAATAGAGAGCACTCATAGAAAATGAGAGAAACTTAAGTGACTCTCCATGAGAACGTATTCAAGTCCACTTCTGCGTTGTACCGATACCTCTCGAAGACTCTGCAGGGAAGTACGAGAATGCATCCATAGTTGCATGGATTGTTCCAGTGTAACAATAGAACCATCACTCAAGAATCCCCCAAAACATCGTGACGACGGTAGAATGGACGACTTCCTTACAAAATTCCTCGTCGATGACCCAATATCACTTGCCCGGTTCATGAAAGAGATAACGAGATCGCCAACAGAATGAATCAGTCTTGTAGTAACTCATGGCACTACTGCTGAGTACATCAACCTCATCTCAGGTAATCTCGGTTCACAAGACAGGATATCTGGTAAGAAAAAATCAACCGATCATGAGACGATGGATGTGTCTCTATTTCGATGATGACTTCTCAGTAAGTGAGAGCTTCTCTTCTCGGTTGATGAGTGGAAAAACACACTATCAAGTATAGTAACAATAACAGAATCTATATTTACAGAAGAATTCAGTCCATCACACCCATGAGCGGTCAATCTCATACACCTCCATGATGAGTTCTTAGATTATCTTGATTACCAGAGAGAAACACAACCACAGATGATGTCAGAATTCAGTCATAGACTGGAGATAGGTGAGTACACAAGGCATATTCCAGCCATCCTGAAGAGTAATTGAAAGCTCTAATAATATAAAAAAGAACCACTAGATGGTTCTTTTTTATATATATTGTAATATTATTCGGCACGAGGTGCGCGTGGACGGTCAGAGTACTCACGGCGTGGTGGGCGAGATGCGCCATCACTTCCTCCGCGGTATCCTCCTCCTGAACCACCACCTTGGTAACCACCCTCTCGGCGTGGTGGACGATCTCCACCCTCGCGACGCTCACCACCCTGGTAACCACCAGAGCTAGAACCACCACGATATCCTCCACCTGAACCACCACCTTGGTATCCCCCCTCACTTGATGAACTTCCTCCGCGATATCCTCCACCAGATGATGATGAACCACCACGGTATCCACCTCCTGAACTAGAGCTTCCTCCGCGATATCCACCTCCGCTCGAACGTCCACGGTATCCTCCACCTCCTCCACCACCACCGCGGTATGCCTTTGGTTCAGCTTTTTTACGAGGGATGATGACACCTTCTGGATCTACTTCGGTAATCTCGATCTTGTGCATGCGCTCGATGCGTTGGAGCTGACGCTCTTCCTCAGATGAGACGAACATGATAGCATGACCGTCTGCACCAGCACGACCTGTACGACCGATACGATGGATATATGCTTCTGGATCGTGTGGAACATGGTAGTTGACCACGAGATCGATATTGTTGAGGTTGAGTCCACGAGATGCGACATCTGTACCAATAAATACACGAACCTTACCATCCTTGAATGCTTGAAGTGCGCGAACACGATCACGTTGCATCATATCTCCATGGATAAAAGATGCAGAGAATCCATCACGATAGAGGTAACGTTCGAGCTCTTCTGTCTCATGCTTGCGAGCCGTGAAGACAATAACCTTATGAGTAGGGAAGCGCTCGAGAGTACGCTTGAGAAGCGGATACTTGTCACGGATACCTACGCGCATGAATACATGATCGATAGTGTCAACCGTTGGAGTCTGAGAGAGGATGAGTGACTCATATCCACCCTTCATGTTGTCGTCGATGATACGAGTAATCTCGCGAGTATATGTCGCTGAGAATGTGAGTACCTGTTGGAGACCAGTGAGTTGCTCCCAGATCTCGACTACTGCGTGTGAGAATCCCATATCCATCATCTGATCTACCTCATCAATGATGAGGAGCTTGATCTCAGAGAGGTCGATAGCACGACGCTCGATCATATCTGCGAGACGTCCTGGAGTTGCGACGATGACCTGTGGTCCGTCACGGAGTTGCTCTATCTGACGACGGATAGGAAAACCACCGAATACAGCGAGAGAACCCATACGCATATCACGAGAGATATTCATCACTTCTTCACGAGTCTGCATCGCGAGTTCGCGAGTTGGTTCGAGGATGAGAACTTGAGGCTTACGGAGTTTTGGTTCGATAAGGTTGAGAGCTGGTATGACGAATGCTGCCGTCTTACCAGATCCAGTATGTGACTGGACGATGATGTTCTTACCATCGAGGGCAAGAGGGATAACCTGAGATTGTACCTCAGTTGGTTCATGGTAGCCGAGCTTGGTGAGAGCAGTAACGATCTCAGCGCGGAGCGCGAGCGTAGAAAAAGACATAGAAAAAAGTGTTATCTCCAAAAAAAAGGAGAGAAAATAAACTACAATATCTCTAGATTATAGAAAGGATTTACCGAAAGAAAGGTCTCTCAGAGTATAGTAGAGAGAAAAGAGTAAATCGCTTCAGATAGGGGAGAAGCGACTATATAGCGTGATATAAGCTCCTCGAAACAAGAAATTGTGTGGGAAGTATAGAGGAAAGAGGGATAAAGTCAAAAAGAAAAGTTGATTTTGACAATTAAATATATATTATTCATAATAATGAAAAATCAGGAATTTCAAGAAATCCAGGAACAGAGACAAATATTATTTGAATCAATTGAATGAAAATTGAATACTCTTTATCATGCAACAAGAAGTATACGGTATGCTGAAGAAATGAGAGAATATATTTTGACTGTCTTGTCTCTTATGCGAGACTATCTAGATATTCATAAAGATCATTTTGAATTAAAGAAACTCTATCGCACAAAAAGAATATCTCACGATAGAGCCTATGATCTCTTAGGGTCTACAAATTATAGAATTCTTGAAAGTTTATGAATAAAAACTGATAGCATTGAGAGATGATCAGGCCGTTACGTACGCCAACATGTTATTTGGTTATTTCGTCAAATACTAGAGATACATTGTATGCTTGAGGAAATTGATTATGTACACGAATATAATAAAAGATTTATTGAGCTTAGAGGTTTTATTGAATATAAAACGGTTCAGAAGAAAGACAATCGAATAGGAAGGAGCGGGGCGTGAAGACTATCGAGCTGACAATATTGATTCTGAAGTAGACTTGAAAAATGGTCTTGAAAATTCATGGCACGGTATGAGTATGACTGTATCAATTGTCCTGAAAAAATCTATAGATGACAATACTATAATAAAGAAGTAATCAGGATGGATGATAGTTTAGAGGTATTTAGAAGTCATATATGTTGCCCGCATGATCCATGTGATCCAAGAGATAGAGATGAAGTAGAAGATATAATTAGTGCAAGGGAAAGAAGAGTAGCATAGAAACTAGCTTCTTTTTTTTATCCACTCTTCCAGTTTCGCTACATCTGCGATAGTGAACTTCGTATTTTTCTCTGCTCATTGTATCCGTATCCAGACAGGTGTGAGACCAACCTCGAGTGTCGTGAGATAGTCCTTGAGGTCGAGGAGATCATCCTTGGTCCAATATGTCGGAACATCGACATAGTAGATTGCCGCTGTAGTCGTCTGTGAGGCTGATCACTGAACAGCATCAGTCACACCTGCGAAGTCGCGGAACTGTGATATAGAGAAGCTCTTAAGTGGATCATTGGTACTCGATTTTTTACCGAATCCAGCCCCTGGTGATACAGATATCTCATCACGTTCGCGGTCGAACCTAACACGTCCATCGACGACGATGATACGATCTTCTTCCACCTTGGGAGCATACTTGTCATAGTCACGAGAGAATATCGTCAGTCGGAACTCGAATCCAGCACTCTCGACCTTGGCGAGGAGCATCGGAGCACCACTCTTGGTCTGTATCTTTCTCACTTCTGTCACGAGACCGATAAGCGTCGCAAAAAACGACTCATCTTCAACTTTTTCTATCTCCATGTGCTGGAGAACTTCTGCCTGAGTTGGGACATATGAATCACCTGAATCTGACAGAGGAGGGGAGTCTGGGTCAGAAACACTCGATTCTTGGTTCGTCAGAATAACGGGAGCTTCAGAATCCACAGACGAATCACTTTCCACGTCTCACGTCTCATCAGCCATTACTCACACCTCATGCTTTTTCTCGAGCCACTCATAGATAGGTCAGATATTCTTGGACTTGGACTGGATAAAATCTCTCATACCATCGAGAGGATGACCAGAAACTGGATATCCTATCATTGCCTTCTCTCACTTCATGCGTTCTTCGAAGGTCATCGGAAGTGGCGCGTTAACAAGCTCGAAATGCATACCATGAGATGCAGTATCCTCTCACATCATATCAAAAAGTCATAATTGCGCAGTTTCGCGTTTGGACTCTATTTCTTTCAGGTTAGCGGTCATCTTCGATATACTCTCGAGGAGTGAGTTACGTTCTCCGAAGGCGTCGAGTGCGCCTGAATATATGAGTGATTCAAGGGATTTTTTGTTGATCACATCACCACCTGTACGCTCGATGATATCCTCGATAGAGGAAAATCTCTTTTCACCCACAGCCTTACGGATAGTTCAGATAGGACCATCTCCGAGTCACTTGATTGCCTTGAGTCCGAATCGGATAGTGTGATTGTCGATAAAAGTAAAATGCCTTCGTGACTCGTTGATATCTGGTGGAAGAATCTTGACGCTCTTGGCACGAGCTTCTTCGATCTCCATCTTGATACGCTCCATATCTTCTTCATCTGATACCATAAGCGCAACCATCGACTCAGTTGGATAGTACGTCTTCATGAATGCTGTCTGGTACGCGATCATCGAGTAACACGCGGCATGTGACTTGTTGAATCCATATCCAGCAAATGGCTCGATAATCTCATCGAAGATATATATCGCGAGTTCCTCACCATGTCACTGCCTGATAGCCGCATCGATGAACTTTCCACGTTGTTCCATGAGGAGTTCGTATTTTTTCTTACCGATGGCTCGACGGAGTATATCCGCCTCACCGAGTGAGAATCCAGCAAATGCCTGGACGAGTTGCATAATCTGCTCCTGATACACTGCAATACCGTATGTAGGCTTGAGGATCTCTTCCAGTGATGGATGTGGATACTCAACTACCTTGCGTCCGAACTTGCGGTCGATAAATTCTGGGATATAGGCAAGTGGACCTGGACGATAGAGTGATACCATCGCAATCAGGTCTTCAAAAGATGAAGGTTTCAGTTCCTTGAGATATCGGCGCATACCCGCAGATTCGAACTGAAATACTCCCGTCATGTCTCATTCTCCGAAGAGGGCAAGTACTTTTGGATCTTCGTAGTCGATCTTCAGGAGATCTACCTTCGTTCCATGCACCTCCTCGACTATCTTCACAGCACGATCGAGGATGGCGAGGTTACGGAGTCCGAGGAAGTCCATCTTCAGGAGCCCGAGTGTCTCGAGTGGACCTGCTGAGAACTGAGTCACGGTTGTTGTTGGGTCTTTTGGTGGTGGTTGGAGCGGACAGAAGTTCTTCATTGGTTCTGGTGCGATGATAACCGCACAGGCATGCACACCGAGCTGACGTACAGTTCACTCGAGCTTGATAGCCGCGTTCATGACCTTGGTGTACTGTGGTTGTTCCTCGTATGCCTTTTTGAGTTCTGTGGACTCTTCGAGTGCCTCCTTGAGGCTGATACCAGGACGTCCAGGGATGAGCTTCGCAAAATCATTCATGTCCTGAAATGGGACACCGAGTGCACGACCTGCATCCTTGACCGCCGCACGTGCTGCGAGTGTACCGAACGTACATACCTGTGTTACATGGTCACGTCCGTACTTGTCACGAACATATGAGAGCACCTTATCACGACCCTCATCAGAGAAGTCGACATCGATATCTGGCATCGATACACGAGCAGGATTCAGGAATCGCTCAAAGAGGAGTCCATAACGAAGTGGATCGATATCTGTGATACCCGAAAGGTAGGCAAGTATCGCTCCCGCTGCTGATCCACGACCTGGACCAACTGGTACTCAGTTATTTTTCCCATATCGGATAAAATCCGCTACGATACAGAAGTATCCATTGAATCCCATGAGCTCGACAACCGCGAGTTCGTACTCGAGGCGACGGATGATAGATTGTTTTTCAGGAGAGAGTGATGTGACGAGGGATTTTTTCTCTTCGCTATAGTATGATTCTGCGAGTGTATAGAGTTCCTCCACAGACATATCAGAGATTTTCTTGCTTGGTCTCTCTATTGCAATCTTATGCAATAGGATACTTTTCTCTGATTCAGAGAGTCAGAAATCATAACGAAAATTGAGTCATCAGATACACATGGTTCTGAGTAGCCATTCTTCAGTTGGGAGGTGTTTTAGTGGTGAGACAGCTGACTTTCCATAGAGTTCGTACTGATTTTTTTCTTCTTCTGAGAGTGGGAATGTCGGGATCTTGTATGCTCCATACTCAATATGGAGATCTATCATATCTGCAATCTTCTCTGTATTCTCATACGCCTTCGGTGCGTAGACAAGCACCTCCTCCATCTCTCTCGATGGACGGATAGAGTAGTCACCATTCATCAGTGTTGGCCTATCTGGATCATCGAGATCTCGACCTGCTGCAACTGCTGCCATCATATCTTGTACGTCTGCATCATCAGGCGTGATATAGTAGGCATTATTGGTTCCGACATATTCGTATCCTTTTTCTTTTGAGAGTCTGAGTATGGCCTCATTGATCTTGGACTGCATCGGCCTATCTGGATGCTCCTGTATCTCGAGGAAGTAGTTAGCGGTACCGAACAGTGTACGATAATACTCGATACGCTCAACTATAAAGGCATCATCCTTACCAGTAATAATATGCTGTGATATCTCTCCATACATGGAACCTGAGAGTGCAATGACGTCTTTTCCGAATTGCTCCAAGAGTTCAAAGTCTATACGTGGACGTCCGTTCCAGTATCACTCCAGCTGAGAGAGTGTCACGAGTTCGATGAGATTCTTGTACCCATCATAGTTCTTGGCAAGGAGCACTATCTCATAGAGTTCATTGTCCTTGTCTCTATTGGCTCGTCACTTCTTGGATATCTGGAACTCGACCCCGATAATCGGCTTGATTCCGTTGTCCTGACATGCCTGATAGAATTCAAAGGCTCCATACATATTCCCAACATCAGTGATAGCGATTGCTGTCTGGCCGAGCTCCTTGGCTCGCTTGGCGAGGCGCTCTGGGTCACCGAGAGCCTGTTGAAAAGTATAGTGCGTATGGTTGTGGAGGTGGACGAATGACATGTGTGTGAGTATATAGAAAAAGGAGTGAAAGGCAAAAGTTGTAGAAAAATATAAAAACTCAAAATAAAAAACGATACTTTTTGGATATATATCACTGTTTCTTCTATTTTAAAAGGAGTAAATATCTAAAATTTGTCACTCTTTTGTCACTATTTGTGTGTATAGTGTAATTGTCTAAATTATTTTTATTACCCAATATAATATGCTATTTTCTCTAAAGAAACTAATAATAAGAATGCTTCTATGAGTACTCTCCGTGAGTATTCCATTATTCACCCATTCATCAAGCCCTGTAGATACTAATTATAAGGCTGTCTTCAAGATAAAAACATATTCTCAAGATCCAATATCATGAAATTTTTCTTTTACTCATTATTGAAGTGCAGTATTGATAGACTCCGAAACAATAATTACCAATGCTCATGTAATACTTAATTCAGAAAATAATAAGACGAGTTGATTTTATGAAATATGTCGATCAAAATCAACTGATATGGCCCCAACATGTTTCACGACAGCCAGATTAGTTGCGTATGATAGTATCGATGACATTGCAATTCTGAAACTCGATAAAGCAGTTACAGATATAAAGTCATTATCGATAAATCAAGAATCCCGGATAAATGTATGAGAAAATGCTATAATCTATTGATATCCCTCGATTGGATGAAATACAATTACACGAACTGAATGAAAGATATGATGAATAGACACAAATAAATCCTACAAGTTCGATGGAACCATGGATTACTGAAACTCTGGAGGAGCCGCAATAAACTCAAAATGAGAACTTATATGAATGCCATACGCTATAAAATCAGACAATAGTGTTATCTGATATATAATTCCGAGTCAAAGAATAAGAGAATTTATTCAAAGTGGAAAATCAGAAGAGATTACACAAGTCAACACAAAAGATTTTAAGAAAACCATTAAAGAGGTACAATCAGCGTACTGAAAAAACATAATAAAGGATAGTAGGATTGAGATACCTAATATAACAAAAAATTGATTTAATCTCATCAATAGAGCTGGGAATGCAAGTTGAACTGTGGCATATTATCATCTCGTAGACAAAAAAGTCCGAACTTCCATTATTGTGAGTTGCTGAGTAGAGTCATACACTACGTGGAATAATCCAATTGATGCAAACCATTTGTTTATGGAATTTAGCGAAGCTAAAAATGCAGATATCGAAAGCAGTAAAAGGGGATTTATAAATCCAGAAAAAACTATCTACACGATTGAGATGGTAGATAAGGTAGACAAAGAGTGAGATAAATTTACTATGAAGTCATACATATATAAAGATAATCCTACGTGCATATCCTACATATTTAGTAATGATGGTTATAATAAAGACAAGGTTGCTTATGCCAATGCACAGAAAATTGTAAATACAATAAAATTCAAGAAAACAGGAAAGATAACTAAGGATTTTTATTCAAAGTATTTTTCCATAAAAAACATTCCAAATAATACCATAATTACTGAATCTGTTGATTTCTTGGGTACACTCAAAATACAACCAGAAATAAACGTAGTATTTCCTTCAAATAAATGATATGCAAATGGAAGTTTCAAACTTATAGAGTTTGAGAATTTAGATGATTATATGAATTATGGATACTCATCTACCAATAAATACAAGTGAAAAACTTACACATTTCAAGATTTTTTTAATAGATACAAAACTACACAATACGCAAATGTATTAGATTATGAGATATCCACAAATGAAAACAAGCTTCTAATAATGACAATAGAGGATTATACCGACTCTATAAAGTATCCAGGAAATCCAACTCAAAATGTTATATTCTTTTATCCATTTTCTCTGTGAAAATGAAAATATTATGCATATAAGATAGAATTCATATTAAAATCAAATGATAGGCAAGATGCCTATTCTCTTAGGGATATAATAAAAAGAATTGAACTTCCTGGGTCCTCTCCATTTAACTAAAAAGGAGTGAAAGGCAAAAGTTGTCAGAAATTTGCATTTTGGGAAAAATCGTGCTAGGATAGTCTCAATACTTTTATAACTCTTTCAAGTATGTGACTCTTCGACGATCTTCTCAAGAAGCCAACTCCACCATCAGCATCTGATTCTTCAGGTGCAACACAATCAGGATCCCAAGGATCCGGTAATCCTCCTGTTGATCCTCTCGCAGAGGCAATCCAGCCAGCAGTCAAGATAGAGAAGACCAATGAGGTCTCTATCATGACTGAGTCTGCAGCTGACACTGCAACAAGCGAACCAGCACCCGTGAAGGCTGTCGCGGTAGATGATGTATCGAGTATACTCATCAATAGCGAGTCTCCTGCTGCTCCCTCAATTGTTATATCACAGGAGCCTAGTAATGCAGCACCAATTATCACAACACAGAGTGAAGACCTCTTTGGAGGTATCAGTCATGTGGAGGTCAACGAGGCAACTCCAACGATTACAAAAACTCCTGAAGTAACAGATCTTGGCAATCTCTTTGGTTGAATGTCTACAGAGGAAGTACAAACTCCTGTCGAATCAGTTGTAACTGCAGAAGAGACCCTCTCTGATGTTCCTGAGGCTATTACAGTTTCTGAGGCTCCTATGGCCGAAGATGTTGTAATAGCAGAAGAGGAGACTGCACCAGAAGAAGTCGAAGAAGTAACTACAGCTATTGTAGAAGAGCCTACGGAAGAAGCAAGTATCCTCGGATATGCGAGTGACTCAATTATGGATCTCTGAGAGCCAGCAGAAGCACCAGAGACAGAGGAATCATATGAGCATCCAGCAGATTTTATCCAGGCATCCATCGAGAAGATAGACCGTATGATCGAAAAAATCGATATAGCTCACGGAACCAAGCTCGAAGAAGCACTTGGATACAAAACAGAGAAAGAAAAATACACAACACTTGAGGAACAAGCATATGCTGATGCAGAGAAGTATGTAACAGAAAAAGAGCATGCACTCACTATGCGTACATACTTCGTAGAGCAAGGAAAGATGGAAGAGCACGGTGACCTAGTGGTACAATCTGAAACACCAGCAACGCCAGTTGCTTCTGTAGAGACGACTCTCACTGGTCTCGCAGTACAGAGCGCAGTCACAGAAACTGTCACTCCAAGCAAGAAAACAAAAAAAGCAGAAACAGAAGAGGTCTGACTCCTCGGACTCTAAAAATATAAAAAATCCTCCAGGTTTACTGGAGGATTTTTATGTACTAATGAAAAAATCTGATTCTATCTGCACTCGGGTGAGTGCGGAGTTTTTCGAGTGTCTTTGCCTCAATCTGGCGGACACGTTCACGAGTCACACCGAATTCTTTGCCTACTTCTTCGAGCGTATGCATGTCACCACCGTCGAGACCGAATCGCATGACGACGATTTTTTTCTCACGAGGAGTGAGGAAATCAAGCATCTCATAGAGATTCTCTTTGAGGATGGCGAGATTGGTAGCTTTCTCTGGTGTGAGGTACTTGTCATCTTCGACGAAGTCACCGAGTGTTGTATCTTCTTCACCGCCGACAGGGGAGTCGAGGGAGAGGATATCCTGAGAGATACGCATGATCTGACGCACCTTGCGGACATCCATCTCGAGTTCGAGCGCGAGCTCTTCCATGAGTGGCTCACGAGCGAGTTCTTGTGTGAGACGACGGAATGTATGGTTGAACTTGTTGATCGTCTCCACCATATGTACTGGTACACGGATAGTACGAGCCTGATCAGCGATAGCACGAGTCACACCCTGACGGATCCACCATGTTGCATAAGTTGAGAACTTGAACCCACGATCTGGATCGAACTTGTCTACAGCACGGAAGAGTCCAACATTACCCTCTTGGACGAGATCGAGGAGTCCGAGTCCACGTCCCATATACTTCTTGGCAATAGATACGACGAGACGGAGATTGGCTTCAGCGAGACGCTTTCGGGCATCTTGGTCTCACTTCTGGATGAGGTGACCGAGACGGACCTCTTCTTCTGCATCGATGAGAGGGAAGCGTCCTATCTCGTTGAGGTACATACGGATAGAGTCATCTGATATCTCCGAGAGGTCAATATCTTGATTCTTTTTTCCTGCATCCTTGAACATATCATCACCATCGAGAGAGTCAACGAGTTCGACTCACATCTTCGCGAGACGAGAGAATACCTCATCCATGAACTCGATATCATCACCAGGAGGGAGCGCTGTCATAACTTCATCATAGACGAGTTTTCCTTCCGCCTTTCCTTTTTTGAATAGGAGAACCATCTTATCGGAGAGTCCTTCGAGGAACTCAGGAGCAACTGTAACATCGAGGAACTTTTTGAGAGTCTTTTTGCGACGCTTGTCAGTAAAAAAATCTTTCGGTGCCTTGTAATTGTCTTTTTTGTCCTCATCTCCCTCTTCTCACTCTTCTCCATCAAAATCTTCCTCGATATCGAAGTCGTCCTCCGCTATATCGAAGTCGTCGTCAAAATCTCACTTGATAACAAGATCATCATCTCCATCAACATGTTTCTCACTACTAGTTGCCACATCAGGAAAAAGTTCATCCTCATGTTTTTTTGACTCTTTTGGTGTTTTTATGTCTATTGATTCTGAAGATTTTTTGACTGGAAGTGGCTTGGTTGGTTCGAGTGAGGTGAGATCATCGAGGTCGATAGCCGAGAGGTCGATAGCTGAGAGGTCTATCTCTTGTATCTGTGAGTCGTCGAATGGGGATTTTTGCTTTTTTGCCATAAAAACTGGTAAAGGGATATGAAAATCTATCTCATGAATGTCTTTTCCTTTTGAATAAGCTCACTATAGAGTTTGAGATACTCTGAACTATTCGGATCGATTCACGACAAGAGTGTATTTTTTTCGCGTACAAGAAGCTCTATATGGAGGATACGTAACAGATCCCGAAATGCTCGTTGTATGAGCTCGGGATTCGCAAGAGCGTGTTCTTCTTCGAGACGGAGATCGAGTATGCGGAGAGCTTCGTTATCACTAGAATCAGTATTCTGTGATGTCAAACGACTGAGAAGTCCCGCACCTTCGATGTGTTCCAAATCGCCTATATTATATCGAAATTCACGGAAAAACAAGTCTAAAAAATCATACCGAAAAATATATCCAGCAATAAGATCGGAAAAGGTAGGATAGTTGGATGTTGGATTCGATTGCTCTCATCATTCCTGTGGCGTTGTTTTCTTTTCAGGATGAGCCTCTTCTCGTTTTTTTCTCTGCACACTCATACGTATTTTTTTGTACTCTACATAGAGCGCGTCCATACTCACACCGAGTCCACGAGATATCTCCTGAAGGTAGAAGTCCACCTCCACCTGACTTCCGAGTCGTGCAACGACTTCGAGACACTTTTCTGTGAGTTTCTTTTTTCATACCAGTGTCGCTATATCGTATTCGCGTCCTCACTCGCGGAGATAAAAATCCACCACCGAAAGGGAAGTCTCGCGAAGTGCACGAAAATCACCACCACTTTTGGTATATTCGTCTGGATCCTTGCCATTCGGTATATGTATCACCTTGATTTCTATATCTTCGTTGAGGAGGTTCTCGATGGAAGCGAATGTTGCCTTGACCCCAGCATTATCTGAATCCAGTGCGAGATATATGGTTGTTGCGAATCTACGCAATATACGAATATGCTCCTTAGTGAGGGCAGTTCCACTGATTCAGACACTATTCTCGACGCCTGCCTGATGGAGTGCAATAGTATCCATCTGTCACTCGACAATATAGACCTCACCACTCTTGGATATCGCTTGCTTGGCGAGATGCAGACCGTAGAGTATCGAACTCTTGTCGAATATATGTGAAGCAGGGGAGTTGAGATACTTCGGAAGTGAGTCATCCATCACGCGTCCGGTGAATGCGACCGTATGTCACATCGTGTTCGCAATCGGGAATACGATACGGCCGAAGAACTTGTCCCGAGACTCACTAACAAAAAGCCCAGAATCGATAAGGAACTTGGAGTCGAATCACTTTTCTTTCAAGAAGTACAGGAGATCTCGCGGAGATCCTGAGTATCCGAGCTTGAACTTCTCAATAGTCTCCCTGGTTATACCACGCTGGAGGAGGTAGGTAAGTGCTCTCTCGTTCTCAGTATGAGATATCATACGGTTATACCAATCAGTTGCTTCACGATAGAGCGCGTAGACATCTTGTCAGTTTTCTGCTTTTTCTCGGGCGAAGTTGGTGCTCATCTCTATACCTGCTTCCTTGGCAAGGATAGATGCTGCCTCACGGAAGTCAATCTTCTCTATCTCCATGAGGAAGTTGATAGGACCACCTCACTTGCCGCACGAGAAGCAGTGTGCGATGTTCTTCTGTGGTGATATGACGAACGACGGGCTCTTCTCAGTATGAAAAGGGCAGAGTCACTTGTAATTGACTCATGCCTTCTTGGTGGAGACGTAGCGATTCACGATATCGAGGATCTGTATACGCGACTCGATGTCTTGAGCGAGAGACAAGGGAAATAAAAGTTAAAATGTAATTGATTTGAAAACAAATATATAATAAAATATCAAAAACACAAGTGTCTATATCTTTTCGAGCATCAGATCAAGTTTCCCAATATTCTCATCCAGTTCTTTTAGTAGTTCATTGGTTCTAACGGATTGCAACTCTCTATTCTCACTCTCTCCTCAGACACTGACTCGCACTCTCATCAGTTCCGCTTGTGAAGATTGGAGTTCGGTCTTTTTACTCTCAAGAAAATTCTTCAAGGAGAGAAGGGGAGTACGTATATCTTCCCTGAGGGAGTTGATATACTTAGCACTATCGAAGAGATCTCACTTATTTGCCTTCTTCTCTACTTGTTCGAGCTTCACTACCAGATTCACTATACGACTAAAAGTAGAAGCCAGCGAATCAAAAGACTTGCTCAAAACTCTAAAGTCCATATCTCATCGGAACTCTGACTCTATCTGCTTACTCTGTTCACTGATACGAGGAGTGAGGGATTGGATTTTTTGTCAGAGATTACCAAAGGCGTAGAGG
>JBAQBR010000003.1:0-86228 GCA_049293675.1 Patescibacteria group bacterium
ACCCAGTACATATATACTGAGCACTATTGTACAAAAAAATCTCATATCATGAAGATATGAGATTTAGATTTTAATGGTGCCCGAGGGGGGACTTGAACCCCCACACCTTTCGGCATACGCACCTCAAGCGTACATGTCTACCATTCCATCACCCGGGCAGGGTATCCAACTGGTGCACCCAGTAGGGTTCGAACCTACAACCAACGGTTTCGAAGACCGCTACTCTTCCAATTGAGCTATGGGTGCGTATTCTTACCTCTTTCTGGAGCAAGTGAGGCGGATTATAGCAAGAGAATATAAAAATGCAAATCTTTTTCTATTTTTCTAATATTTAGTGTAGTCTGGAAGATTGAAGGATGTTGGATACAAGCCCACTAACGGGTCAATTATAAGCAAATATAAGAGCATTGGATCATGCTTGTGCAACAATGAAACCATGTCGACAATCAGAGAATATTTCCCCATAGTTTTTTCTTATATATTCACCGAGAAATATATGACTTTTTATTTGTCAGTTGGGAAATACTTCAACAACGGAATAATTTCAAGAAGGCTCTATTCCTGACCGTACTTCTTGGGGGATTTGACTATGTCGCATAAATTCGAGTCTATGAGGAGTTGTTTGGAGCATATATTAAAAATTACAATAAAATGTTATACCTTATTTTCTCTCTCGTCAAAACTATAATACTTCCACATTAGATAATTTATTCTTATATTAACTATATCTTCAAGATATATCATTGATCAAAGCCTCATAGTCGACTCCTCTTTTCTCTCTGGGCTGCGAGAATATCAACCATTGAATAATCCCTAAGTTTTGTTTCTAGAATTCGAACAAAATCTGAACGAGTTTTTATATATACTGAATCTCAATTTCCTAGAGATATCAGAGTGTCGAATACTTCTAGTATATCGGCAGCTTCATAGTGAACATTGGATTTCTTTTTCTCATTTTTTCTATCTTCTTCATAGAGCTTGTGAGCTTCTCTGAATTCGCCCAATTCTTCAGTATGTTTGAGTGTGAGAAAGTAGATCTTTTCCTGAATATCTCTTGCAATACGGATACTTCCTGATTCCCCAGAACCCAGAATCTTTATTCCTATTTTATCTCGAATGAGTTTTTCTTGTTTTGGATCATTCATATATATGAGTATATATGAAAATAAAAATCCCCCAAATTCTTGGAGGATTTTTAAGAAGTGATTATGCTTCGAGAGCTTCGGCTGGAATCTCAGGAATCTCAGTTGGAACATAGTTCGGATCGAGAGCCTTGAGAGAGAGACCGATACGCTTACCAATACTATCAAATGTAATAATACGAGCTTGCATCATCTCACCAGCACGGATCTTACCTTCGATACCTTCGAGCATGTCTGCAGGGATCTCAGAAAGGTGAATAAGTCCAGAGATACCACCGTCGAGTTCGAGGAATATACCGAATTGAGAGAGACGGAGGATTGGTGCCTCAACGATATCTCCAACCTGATACTTGTCAGCAAGAACTTGCCAAGGGTTCGCCTTGAGACGCTTGATAGAGAGAGAGATTTTTTCTCCTTCGATACCAATAATCTGAACTGTTACCTTGTCTCCGAGCTTAGCATGCTTGTGTGGATTGTTGACATGTCCCCAATCGATCTCAGATACGTGTACGAGACCCTCAACTCCGTGGAATGTGATGAAGAGACCGTATGTAAGGATTCCTGATACAACACCTTCTACGACATCACCAACCTTGATAGTCTGGAGTGCCTGTGAGCGTTGCTCTTCGATTGCTGCCTTTTCAGAGAAGATAATCTTCTTTCCACCCTGGTCAACGTTGATAACACGAACCTGGAATGGTTTTCCAACGAGCTTGTTGAGGTGCTCGAGGATCTTTTCTGCATTGGCATTCTCAACACGTGGATAGTGAACAGGAGTAAGCTGAGAAACTGGGATAAATCCCTTGATTCCATCAAGATCGATGAGGAGACCACCCTTGTTTGCTTCATTTGGAACAACCGTGATGATTTCTTTTGTATCGAAATTGGAATGAAGCTTCTCGATGAGCTTGACCTGACTTGCCTTGCGGAGAGAGAGGTGGATGAGACCTGAATGAGCGTCATCACCGATGATGATAGACTCGATACGATCACCTGGCTTGATATCCGTAGTGTCTTCAGTAGAAGACTGCATATGGTTACCAGTGATAATACCGGTGAACTGGCCTTCGAGATCCACGAGGATCATCTTCTGGTTTGAGACAACAACCGTACCAGCAACAACCTTTCCGAGTGTGTATGACTGGATTGGTGCTGCTCCAGCGAGATCTTTTGCAAAATCTGACATAGAGTAAAAAGTTAAGAAGTAAACATTACAAAATAAAAGAATTGTAATTGTATTGATGGGGCGGCCAAAGGGGCTCGAACCCTCGGCCTTCGGATTCACAGTCCGACGCTCTAACCAACTGAGCTATGGCCGCCATATATAGGGAAGTATTGAGTTATAAGTATATACTATATAGATAAGCAATATTCTAAAAAATAATTCGAATCCAAATACTCTATACTAAATACTACAAACTTTACTCGCCAGAAGCGAGCCCGGGCAGTATATGAAAACTTTGGGTATTTGCAAAATTTTTTTGTATTTTTTGCAAACATGGATAAGATAGGCCACCTATGGGGCAAAAATACTGGTTATAATACCACGTTTTTCCGCATAGGAATCAGGAAATAACTAACTTCTTGGTGAAGCTGAACAGAGGTTGATTCTGAGCACTAAGTGTATACAAAAATGTATATATATCAACGTCAAGGCAAGTTTCTTGCATCATCTGACAACATTGTGCTATGATTTTCCTAGAGTTCACAAACTCCCGTATTCGTGAAGTATTGCTAATAGCTCTCCTTCGCGAGTCCTCAAGATATATTGCAGGAGCCAGTTATATGGCAACGTAAAACAATATCTCTCTGAGATTTATTCCTAAAAACAGTTCATGTATTCTATTCTTTCGTCGGTTGAGGCTCTTGGTGTCAAGAGTCAAGTTCGCGAACAAATATTTTCACTTCTCGGAAATGCAGGGAAAACCCTCTTTTCTGAAAACACTTCGCTCTACGCAGAAGTTCGTATTTCTTGGTATCAAAAACTTGCAGCAATTGTAAGTGATATCTGGCATACACCATACAAAAGAATCCTTACATATATAAGTATTATCTTCGCATCAGTTATCGCCCTTCCTCCAGGAACGTCGTTTGCAGCTGAGGGCGAGACAACCAAATTTATTGTTACAGCATATTACTCTCCACTTCCAGGACAGAGTTTTTACCTCAAGGGAAACTACGAGGCAGAGAAAAGACTGAATGGAAATGGAACACACGGCGCAAGTGGCGCCCCTGTATATACAGGCATGATTGCGGCTCCAAAGTCATATGATTTTGGGACGCAAATTTTTTTTGAAGGACTCGGTGTTGGAACAGTCTCTGATAGAGGTGGTGCGATAGTTGAAGCTTGGGATCGTGGACAAGCATATGATCGTATCGATATATGGATGGGACGAGGAGAAGCAGGGCTCAAGCGAGCTCTCGCATGGGGACGCCGAGAAGTAACGGGAACAATCCTTACAGGAGAGTGAGCGGCTAATATGAATACCCTTGATTTTACTGGTATTGATTCAGGTCGCATCGATCTCTCACTCTTTCCTTCGGTGAAGTCATCTGGTGCAAGCGGGATATCTTCGGATGTACTCTCAGCATTCGCAGACCTCGGATATAGTGTCAAGAACAATGATGTAAAAGCAATGATTCTCGAATTCCAACTTGATCATAATGTTATAGCATCAGCATCAGATGATGGAGCTGGAAACTATGGACCAAAGACAAAGGCAGCACTCAAAAAATCGCATGATACATATAATGCGCTCCGCACCGAGGAACTCGATGCTATCGAAAAGGCACGAAAAGAGCTCCTCGATGAGCGTACAGCATGGGAAACTCGTTATAAAAAAGCACAAAACTCAGTACAAGCACTCTCAACTATCAAGAAATGAGAGAACAGTAACAATGTTCTCGCACTCCAATCGATACTTTCTGCAGAAGGATTTTTCAAGGGAAAACGAGATGGACAGATGAAGATTGCAACTATCCTCGCCCTGAGAAAATATCAAAAAGCAAATGGACTCAAACAGACAGGAACTATCGATAACTCAACTCGAGAAGCACTCGTAGCTGATATGCTCGAAGCATAAGAATCCATATATAAAAAACACCAGATATATTCTGGTGTTTTTTTACTCCCCATCAGTAGTATCAAAAAAGACCTTACGGAGTCCTGCGAGATTTCAGAGAAACTCATTACAATTTGTATTTTCTTTTTTGAATAAAAGTTCTCTATGTGGAAGTGAAAGAATCACACATCATGCATGCTCGTCTCTTGCGAGAACCATGTTATTGGATTGATTATCTTGATGAAATATACATGATCAGTCTCGTGCACTGATTCATTCAACAGCAGCACAAACGTCTTCTCTGATTCAGTGAGACTGAGCAATATCAACTTTTCAACATCATGCTAGAGTTACTGCTGACATGGCTGTTGCTACGAGACTAGACTTGAGATTATGCATAAGTAATTCATTTAATGTTAATTATTTTAATTATATTAAAATAATTGTCAATTTTCTTTTTTGTTTTGTTTTGAAAATCAGCATACGTGGAGTACAATCGAGCATATGCTACAATATCTTCTCTCTCTCGATACCTCCCTCTTTCTCTCGGCACAATCGCTTGTGAGTCCTGAATACGCAACCATCATCCATATACTTGGTGAATCTGTCGTCGTTGCTGGTGGGATTTTTCTCATCATACTCTGGCTTACAGGTGTCAAAAACCATAATAATGAATATAAAAAGATGGCTCTTCGGATATTCGTAGGGATTATCGGAGTATTTGTCCTCTATAGTATCATCAATCTTGGTATGCCGCAGTGGAGGCCTGGTGCGATGGAATTGTCTGGTGCAACAGCGCTCATACCACATCCGACGGATAATTCTTTTCCTTCTGGACATGCGCTCTTCTCAGCGGCTCTTATGGTATGAATCTGGCAATACTTTCGTAAGTGTTGGCTTATAGTTCTTTTTGTCATACTTGCTCTTATAACGACTACTGCTCGTGTGATGGGTGGAGTACATTATCCTGGAGATATACTTGGTGGATTTTTCTTCGGTGCTATCGGGGCAATTATCCTTGCACGATACGTTATTACTTTAGAACTTTTTGAGAGACGAGTGTACCCATTTTTTATACGGATCGCGGGATGGATAAAACTTTAAAATTTGCATTTTCTCTTTTTCTCATATAATACCCATAAGTGAAACAAAGACCTGCCCTCGGGCGAGTCTTTTTTTTGACCCATCTAAATACTAATATCTAATTTCTAATCCCTATTAATTATGTTTGATCTCCAGAAGATCGAGGCCGCCATCAACCAGATTGCTGCTGAGAAAAAAATCCCAAAAGAAAAGCTTGTTGATATCATCGAGCATGCCATCAAGACTGCATACAAAAAAGACTATGCATCGAAGGATGCCAATGTAAATGTAAAACTCGACATGGCAACAGGAAAGTTCGAAATCTCTATTGAGAAGACAATTGTCGAAGAAGTTACAGATCCAAGTATCGAAATCAGCTATGAGGATATTGGTGGTGAGGAGTCAGGATTCGCCCTCGGAGATACCGTTGAGATTGATGTCTCTGATGAGGTCTCAAACTCTGAAGGATTTGGACGTATCGCATCTCAAGCTGCCAAGCAAGTTATCGTCCAGAAGATTGGCGAGACAGAGAAAGAAAAACTCTACCACCTCTTCAAGGATAAGGAAGATACGATTGTCAGCATGCGTGTTGAACTTGTGGAGAAGAATCGTGTGGTTTTTGACTACAATGGAAACCAGGTAGTACTTCCGAAGAGTGAGCAGAATCCTAAGGATAAGTATATCCCTGGTCAGCGCATGCATCTCTATGTCCGTAGCTGTGAGATTGACCCTGTGACTGGACCTCGTGTCAACCTCTCTCGTAAGGACAAAGAACTCGTAGTAAAACTCTTCGAGAACGGAACTCCAGAACTCGAAGACGGTGTAGTAGAGATTGTCTCTATCGCTCGTATGCCAGGTGTAAAAACAAAGATTATCGTTGCTTCTGATGACGAAGATGTTGATCCAGCTGGATGTCTCATCGGACCTAAGGGTATGCGTGTTCGCACAATTGTCGATGAGCTCTTCGGTGAGAAGATCGATATCCTCAACTATACAACCAATCAAGAAGAGATGGTACGTCGTGCTCTCGTTCCTGGAATCGTCGAGAAGATTGAGATCGACGAAGAAAATAACATCATCCGCGCAACCGTGAAGGACGAAGAAAAAGCAAAAGTTCTCGGTCGTGGAGGAACCAATATCAATATCGCAGGAGACCTCCTTGGATATCGTATCTCTCTCACAACTATCGAAGGAACCAAGGTTGAACCAACAGATGCAGAATAGTCGAATATGTCTAAAGTTTTAAAAAATCCCCGAGTAAGATCGGGGATTTTTTGTTAGAGAGTCATGAGATATGTAACAGTGTTTACGCTTTTCTCTATTTTTGTACGTTCTCGTTTGATGAGTCTAAGTATAAATGCAAGTGCACGAGACTCACGTGATGGAGATGCTTCTTCGTGGAGTCCTGTGAGGGTTGATTCTGTAGATTTTAGGGCTTCAGATTTTTCCACTGAAGTGAGTATAAGTGAACGCGTAAGACTATGCATGAGTCTCTGTCATGATTGTCGTATTGCTGTAGCTCGTTCTTTTGAAGATTCTGGGTCTACTTTGGTTTCTTCTACTATCTGTGTGATAGGAAGGATAAATGAGTCATATGTATTCAGAAGAGTAGCAGATGGGGTTGTTTTTCTAACTCTTGGATTCGAAAGAAGGAGTTGAGATGTGAGTCCTGTAGATGTATTGGGTGAGCCAACAACAGGTGTATAAATTGTTGGTATACTTGCACTACTACCGCCGCCACCACCACCACCAGGCCCTGATACAGGTTGAATAATTACAGGAGGATTGGGATCTTGGATAATCAGTGTGACTGTGATATTGGCTGATGTTGCTGTGCCGTCGGTTACTGTATATACAAGAGTATCAGTGCCAATATATCCTGGTGTTGGGATATATGTCATCACTCCTGTTGCACTCAGAGTACCAGTTCCATGAGTAGGAAGAGTGACACTGTTGAATGTTATACTATCTCCATCAGCATCTGTCGATACGAGATTTCTTATGAGTGTATTTTCTGTGGCAAGATATCCTGTCAGAGTTCCACCAGAGAGCATTGTTCCTGGATTGATAACCACATTTCCAGTCATAGTATAACTTACATTGCTACCGGTAGGGGTATCATTCACACATGCAATAGAACTAATAGTTACTGTCGTTATTGCTGAGAGGGCACTAGCTGTATCTCGAGCCTGGTATGTGAATGTAGTAGGACTAGCAGTACAGAAGTTCGCCGTTGGGGTAAAGAGGACACTAGTACCAGATATTGCTACTGTTCCACCACTTCCAGGTTGAGTAAGATTTGCTATAGAGAGAGCCCCACCGTCATTGTCTGTATCATTGCTGAGAACAGGAATCATAACTGATGTGTCCTCTGTAACGCCACTGACATCATCAACTCCAACAGGAGCATCATTGATACATGCGAGACTTATATTGATGGTTCCAGTATTAGATACGGCAAGGGCCGTATCTATCACACTATATGTCACAGCATCACTTCCACAATATTCCGCACTAGGATTATAGGTAAGTACATTTCCAGAAGCAGTAACCGTTCCGTAGGCTCCATCAGAATATACAGAGATCATCAGGGTATCACCTTCAGCATCTGTATCATTGAGAGTTGGATCGAGCATCACCTGCGTATCTTCTGTTCCAGTAGCTGTATTATTGACGGCTATAGGAGCATCGTTGATGGAGTTTATGGTTATATCTACCGTAACAGAATTAGATGAGAATTCTCCATCATGTACAAGAAATGTAAAACTATCTGTTCCAGAAAAGTTTGCATCTGGAGTATAGGTAAATCCACCACTACCAGAGATACTTAGAACTCAATTTGATACATCGGTATCCAAGATATACGTGAGAATCGCTCATTCGAGGTCAGACCCACTTAGAAAATCTGAAAGTGTTGTATCCTCATCTATGGTGAATGTTCCACTATATGCAACAGGAATAGCATTAGAATTATTTGGAATCACATCGATTGTTACTGTACCAGTATTGGATACCGCACCAGAGAGATCAGTAGCTGTATAGGTAAAACTATCAGTTCCAACAAAATCAATATCTCATTCGTAAGAGAATGTATTTCCTGTAAGCGTAAGTGTTCCAGAGAGAACATCTTGTACAATGTTGTATGTGAGAACATCACCAACATCTATATCAGTTCCGCTTAGGCTACCAATCAGGATATTCCCTGTATTTGTTATCACATTTCCTGTTGCTACATATGAGGTATTATTTGCAGTTGGGACATCATTACCACATGTTACGGTCATAGAAACAGAACCAACATTGGATGTTGCACCCGACTGGTCGATAGTTGTGTATTCAAAAGTATCTGCACCACAGTAATCAGCATTAGGAGTATATGTAATCAGGTTTCCTGTAATTGAAGCAGTACCGTTAATTGGGGTAGTTACGGAATTAAGAATGAAAATATCGCCAATATCTACATCACTATCGTTTGAGAGAGGTGTTGTATCAAGAGTTCCATCTTCTGGTACAACAAATACATCTGCTACCGCGAGAGGATTGTCATTTTGTGCTGTGATAGTCAGTGTTACTGTCTGTGAAGGAGTCGAGTCAAAAATTCCATCCGTTACATGGAATGTAAAACTATCAGTTCCATTGTAATCAGCATCTGGTGTATATGTAAATTCTCCAGTTGATGAGAGGCTGAGTGTACCATTGCTCACATCGGTATCGAGTACGAATGTTACGGGAGTAAGGTCTGGATCAGATCCAGAGAGAGTCTGAGTAAGTGGGATATCTTCTGTGAGAATATAGCTTCCACTATCAGCTACAGGGTATTGATTAGTTGTAGATACAGTAATGGATACAATACCTGTATTGGAGAGATTACCATCCTGATCTTCGATGACATATTCGATAGTATCAGGTCCGAGATAGAGGGAATTTGGAGTATACTGAATCTCATTTCCGACGATTGATGCTGTACCGCTCGTTGGTGTAGATATCCCTGTAAGCGTTAGTGTTTGGGGTTGGTATGGATTATCTTCATCGGTATCATTTGCGATGACATCTATACTCGCCATCATATCCATCTCTACATTTACAGTGTCGTCTACTGCTACTGGAACATCCATAATCTGATTGACATTGAGTGTCATGGTTGCTATGTTGGAATCAAGGAATCCATCATTCGCTACAAAATCAAAACTATCAGTTCCATTAAAATTTGCATTGGGTACATAGGAAAATCCTGTTCCCATAATTGTGAGTATACCATTGGCTGGGAGAGTGGCTGCCGAGTATGAGAGTGAATCACCATTCATATCTGAACCTGAGAATACACCAAGGACAGAGGCATCCTCATTCAGCATGTAGATACCAGAAGAGACTGTTGGAGCGAGATTCATCCCTGGGGCAACAGTGATCGTTACTGTACCAGTATTGGATATTGCACCTGATTGGTCGATAGCTACATAGGTAAAACTATCAGTGCCCATATAGACAAAGTTTGGAGTATATTCAAATGTTGCACCACTTGCGACGAGAGTTCCTTCCGCTGGAAGAGTGACTCATGACACAGTATATGTCTGTGCTACATATGGACTATCTGGATCAGTGTCATTGAGAGTGACTTCTAGTACTGCAAGCTGACCACCAGTTGCTCCGAGATTGTCATCTACGGCAATAGGAGTATCATTTTCACAGAGAACCGTGATGGTACCAACGGCTGGATCTGAGTATCTATTGAACTGATCATATGCTCTCCAGTTGAACGTATCTACACCACAGAAATCAGGATTTGGTGTGTAGGTAACGAGACCATTAAAGGTATTGATGCTCGTTGTTCCGTTAGTTGTATTCGTAAAAAGTTCAAAATATATAGTGTCACCAGTTGAGTCCGTTGCCTCAAGTGTCCCAGTTATAGTAAGAGCATCTTCAGAACCAGTTGCAAAGAATACTGACTGTAATGGTGGATTATTCTGTGCGGTAACATCAGCAGGACATACGTTTGTTCCTATGACATTCTCAGTTGTTAATTCATAGTGATTTACCTGATCATCCATAGGTGGATAGTACACTCCGGAACCAGAATTGGGTATAGGATTTGTTATACTTCCACCTGTTGCAGTTGGCTCTGTAAGAGTAGTGCCTGTACCATTGGTAACATTCCACGTGAGTGTTACTGGATCACCATTGGCAACAGATCCAGCAGATGGAACAAGTGAACATACTGGTGCTCTGAGTATATTTGGTGAATTATTCCAGAGAGCAACTTTTGATCGGTATGCAGGGACATTGATGGGCCATGTTATAGTGCTATTTGTCGTATCTACCATTTGAGCACATACAGTCATAGGGGGACACGCAATATCAGTTGCGACAGATCCAGTATTTACAACTAGTCGAGTCTCATCGCCAGTGTAACTACTATATCCAAAGTAATTGAACTGTGTTGCAGTAGGATCAATATCGAGGATTGAATTTTTGTCATATGTCAGAGTTCCAGTTCCAGCAGCAAGGATTTCTAAGATAGACGTACCATACTTATATGTATTGAGATATGTATTTGAGGATAAAGTGGCAAGAGTTCCTATGTCATCGTTCTGATCATCTATATATATCATTGGTACACTCGTATTGTGTGTAAGGAGGGTATTTCCCATAATCATATTATTTTGAACCGCTCCAGCAGGAACAGAAGCATCTTCTATGATGGATATAGCATTGGTTGAAGGGAGGTAAAATGTATTGTCTGAGATTGTGACATCTGCACTGTTTTTCAGGTCTACAGGAAGGAGTCCTCCTGAAAATGTATTCCCAGTAACTGATGTAATCATGTCACCTTGCATCATAACACCGATAGCACCATCTGCCATCTGAAAATAGTTCTCTTCAATAGCTACGTCAGTTGTGCCACTACTTGATACTCAAACACCAGTTGTGCCAATGAATTGATTTTGGCGAACTTGTATATTGCTCGCAGTATCGATAACTACACCTGTTCCTTCGGAGAATGTAATGTTTGATATGATAATATTAGATGCTCCTGAGGCAATGTGGATTTTCTCTGATCCACTTGCAGAAAGGGTTACGATATTGCTACTCGAACATGAATCATATCCTGATACGATAATCTCGTTTCCAGAGATACCAGCATCATCGAGCGTGAGTGTGTCTGTCCAGGTCTCACCACATTTCAGAAGGATCTGATCTCCAGGGAGGAATCCTTGTGTGCTCACATGAGCAAGCGTCTGCCATGGAGTTCCTACAGAGAGACCATCATTGGCATCACTTCCGAGGGTTGCATCCACATAGTACGCGGTATTATCTGCATACGTTGTGAGTATTGTCGGAGAGACGATCTGGAGCACCAGTGCAGAGAGAACTGCAAGTGATACAGAACGTTTTGTGAACGAAAACATAGAAGTAAAGAAAAGAAGTAATGCCTCTATTTGACCACATTTCCTCTTTTGATGCAAAAACTTCATCTTGCGGAAATTTACATATATTTTCTTATATTATATTTTCTCTTTTCTATCCTTGCATTTTCGTATCTATTCTATATTATCATCGCATGGCACAGCCGAAAAAAAAGAAAATCCTCATCATGATGGCGACATGAAAATATAATCTTGGAGATGAATTGATTCTCCGAGAAGAAGTGCGATTTCTGCGTTCCCATTATGGAAATGTTGACATAACTGTCTGCACATATGATTCCAAGAGTCATCTCCTCCACGATATGGAGGATATTCATTTTATATCATACTTTCCGAATCATCTTTTTTCACGACCATTTCAGAATGTTTGGTATTTTTTCCATAATATCGTATCGATCTATCGTTCGGATATACTTATTATTGGTGGAGGGGGGATTATATTCGACAATGAACCAGGAGTTTCTTTTAAAAAAGTTCTCTGGGAGTGGTTTTTCCGTGTAAAAGTTGCTCGTATCTCGGGAACACTTTTACTCTTTTGGGGAATAAGCCTTGAGGTTACACAGGTACAAAATAAGCTCGCATTGAAGTGACTTTTTGTTGATGGGGACTTTATTATTGTGCGTGATGCACGAAGCAAGTGACTTCTTGAGGCACTGGAGGTCTCATGTGTGGTGATGGATGATATTGCCTTTCTCTATGACAACGATGAGTGAGTCAAGGCACTCGCTGGTGTCAAGAAGCGCGTCTGAATCTCTGTTCGTGGTGGTTTCCTCGAATGAACCGAAGATGCAATTCCGCAGATATATGACTTTCTTGTGAGTGAAGGATTTGCCCCGATATTTCTTGTGTTTTCTACTGATGGCGATATAGATCAGAACGATAGTCTCTATATCAAGAAGATTATGGCGGGGAGAACATACAATGTTACGAAAACTATCCAACAGACATTGGATGTATTCCCTTTTCTCTATGCGAGTATTGCCATGCGATTCCATGCTGGTGTGCTCTCTTGTGTACATGAGTCTCCTTGTATCCATATCTCCTATGGTCCGAAGAACGAAGAGCTTGTGAGTCTATTAGATGCGGATCATCTCAATATCCAGCCCAATGAGCTCTCTCTTGCTATTTTCCAAGATATGTGGCATACTCTCACTAGACGCTATGATGATGAGGTTGCTCGTCTCAAGGAACGTAATAACTACATCAAAACAGCACTCAAACACTCTCTCGAAACACTCTAACCCTCACTATATTATGGACTGGAAATCTCTCGTCGATAAGACAAAAAATATCGCAGGAAAAGCAAAACCACTGTATGAAAAAACAAAAGTGTTTGCAAGCAAAGCAGCACCAATTGTCGAGAAAGCAAAGACATATGGTTCATGAGCTGTTGCATATGTTGGAAAACAGATTGAACAGACTCCAATATTTCTCAAAACAGAAGAAGAATACAATATCCATGTTGCAGCGAAACGATCTATCTGTATAATATACGACAATCGTGATGCATCGAGTGAGTCTATCCGTATCATGATGCCAGTATGGGCAACCCAAGCATGGACTGATGCTGCCGAACTCAAGTATCTAGAGATATCCCAGAATCAAGATCTTGTTAAGACACTGAAGGTGGTTGGTCCACTTGAGATGCGTGTCGCCTATATGGGTGAAGAGTATGGAAGATTCCATACAGTCGAAGAGATAAAATCTTGGTGGAAGGCGCGTAACTATATCCAAGACGATGCGCACATAATTCCTGAATCACAGCAACCAACACTCGAAGTAAGTAATATCCCAGACCCACTCCTCGAAGAAGAGAAGAAGCCACGTGCTCCTCGCAAAAAGAAAGTTCCAGCAACTCCAGCAGCAGAATAGTATCTTACCTATATCCTTATGACTATTACACCACTTGAGCTTCTCTATATTGCTCTTACTATCATGACCATATCTCTCACAATTCCTCTTTCTATGATTCTCTGGAGAGTATATCATATGATGGATCGTGTCGAAGGGATCCTCAACTTCGTTGATCGTCTTGTCTGATATGGCAAAGAGCTTGAAAAAATCCCGATGGCAATCATCGAGAAATTCATGGGAAAATAAAATAAGAAAATAAAACTGCCGATTCGGCAGTTTTATTTTTGTTTAAGACTTTCATCGATTGATTCAAGTGTGGATTCCATACGCTCGAAGTTTTCTCTATAGTTTGTGGCTTCAGTATATTTTCGGAATTCTATCTGGATTTTTTGTACGTATGGCTCAAGCTTGTCTCCTATAAGTGGGAGATCGATGAGTGATGCGAGGAACCAGCCCATGAGCGCTATCACGATACCCGCTCAGACGATAGCTCAGACTCCGCGCGCAACTCAGGCAACAAAATTGGGCCAGAGCATCTTCCATGGAGATCGGATATAGTCCATAAATTCTTGGAGTCCTGCGGCATCTATTGCATTTATGAGTCATTCAACATGGTCTCGTTCTTTTGTTGGGAGGGCTTCTATCTTTTTCTCCCTCTTTGTTGGCATTTTTTTTATTTGTGTTTGTTCTTTAATACTTTTTTCCATAGGTAGTAGATTATGAGCTGATTCTATCCAAAGGCTCAAAAATGGCAAATGAGAAAATATTTGCAAATAATAGAAAAACCTTATAATTGTGTCTGGAAAAAGTACTATTGGTTTTTACCATTCGACTTTTAGGTTTTAATTTCTAATTTCATCACCCTTGGATCCCAGTCAATTATTGATTTTTATAGTTCTCATAGCCTTATCGGCTTTTTTTTCAGGAACAGAGATTGCTCTCATGACACTCTCTAAACACGCTATCGAGTGATTCAAGCGCGAGAAGCGATGGTGAGCTAAGTCTCTTGAAACCATTCGTGAAGATAGTGATACACTTCTTATTACGATACTCATCGGGAATAACCTTGTGAATGTAGGTGCCTCAGCACTTGCAACTGTATCAACTCTTGCTATTGCAGAGAAATTTGGACTATCTGGACAGATGGGACTTGCTCTTGTAACGGGTAGTGTTACCTTGATTCTTTTGATGTTTGGAGAGATTACTCCAAAGACTATCTGTATTCGTTATGCGTCTACGATTGCCCTTGCCGTTGCCCCATTGTATCGAGTTTTGGTGATTCTTTTTTCACCACTTTCTTTTCTTTTGAATCTTTTTGTGAAGGGTGTTGCCAAGATTTTTGGTGCCAATGGCCTCTCGAACAAGATGACTACAGAAGAAGTGGAGGCATTTATCGATATGTCACATGAGGGTGGAGCTGTAGAAGAGGATGAGAAAAAACAAATCAAAAATCTCCTTGGACTCTCGGATATGACAGCTGAATCAGTGATGACTCCACGCGTCAATGTCGAATTCGTAGATATTGAGATGTCTATCAATGATGTCTGTGCAATGATGATGGATGCATCACACTCAAGATTCCCAGTCTCAGGAGAAAATACAGATGATGTTGAGTATGTCATCACATTTCGTGAAGCGTTCAAGCTTCAACGTGAGTGACATGGAAATCGGAAAATTCGAGATCTCGCACTCGATAAGATTATGAAAATTCCTCTTACGCAGCCACTCGATGATCTCTTTGAAAAATTCCAAAAGTCCCGCCGTCATATAGCTCTTGTGCTTGATGAGCATGGTGGTACAGCGGGAATCATCACAATGGAAGATGTACTCGAAGAAGTGTTCGGTGACATCAAGGATGAAACTGATAAAGAAGATATCTATATGCGTCGGCGAGGAGACAATAATATTGAGGCAATTGGAACAGTACTTATCGATGATATCCTTCAGGAATTTGATCTTCATGAGACCGATATATGACTCCCTGAAGAATACAATGGTGAGCCACTCTCCTATATCATCCTCTCCGAAGAAGAAGAGTTTCCAAGTGTAGGAACAGTTGTTACATTTGCTCATGAGTGACAATCCCTCACTCTTCGAGTGACAGAAGTAGAGGACAACGTGATAGAAAAAGTAGAATGTGAATTGAAACAGGACTAAATATAAAACCCCTCATATTGAGGGGTTTTATATTTAGATTCTTTCTAATGTTTCCGATTGACATACGCCTGTTGTCCTATGACGAAGAACGTACCGATGAACCAATAGAGTCCAACACCAAGTGGGAAGAAGTATGAGGATACAGCAATCATCACTGGGAAGAAGTAGAGCATCATCTTCTGCATCATAGCGGGATCGAGTGCAATCTCAGGTGCTTCATCATCTTTTTTCACAACAGCCTTTGTGTCTTCTTTTTCTTTTTTCTTCTCGCTGTAAGCGAATGAGAGTCTTGCTTGGATGTACTGGAGTCACCCGAGAGCGAGAGCAAATACTATAGCAATAGTACCACCTACCTGTGAGAGCTCGAGTCCATAGAACTGAGTTACTATCTGCGTTGGGTCGAAGTCCTTGAAGAAGCTATAGAGGTGATAAAAGTTTGATGGATCGTTGATCTGTGATATTACCCAGTAGAGACCTATAAGTATCGGCATCTGTATGAGGAGAGGAATAATTGATCCCATAGGATTGACTCATTCAGTCTTGTAGAGTTCGAGCATCTTCATGCCGAGCGTTGCCTGATCATCTTTGTATTCTTTTTGGAGAGCCTTAATCTTTGGTTGTATCTTCTGGAGCTTCTTCTGTCACTCAAGCATATGGTGCTGAGGAACAAGGAGGATGATACGTATGATGATAGTGACGATGATGATGGCCCAACCGAGTGGATGTCCAGGGAGCCATGTGAGGAGTGCTACGAAGAGATTGTAGATAGGCTGATACACTGTTGCAGAGAGAAGTGTTCGGATGATTCCAGGTTTTTCTGTCTCAAAATATACCATCCTCTCTCCATATGGAGTATTGAGTGTGATAATATACTTTCCTCATTGACTTGCGAATACCTTGTAGAGTGGTGCCATAGGAAGCGCCACAGTACTTCATACTGGAACATTCAGGATATTACAGAATGTCGGAGCTTCATCAGCAATATTTTTTATCTCACCAAGGGAATCGAGTGATATCTTGATATCGGTACAGGGATTGATAGTGATACCTCCTGTTCATTGATTGATTATCTCGATTTCTGGAATATTCGGGATGGTTATATTGTCATCTTTTATCTGAAGCAATACTCCTGATTGCGTTATACTTGCATCTTTTGGTGGGAAGAATACGAGTTGTACCATGAGCGATACAGCAAAAGCAAGTATGAAGAGATTGAGAAGTTTCATCTTATCCATAAGAATAAAGTGTAAGGATAAATTATTTTTTATTTTTTATGATTTTGTAGAGGAATTGTATATTTTTTTCGAATTCTGCAAGGTGTGTTTCATTTTTGTGATCGAGAATGGTTCATTTCTTCGGTACGAGAACGATATCGAGTGGCAGGTTTCCAAGATACTCAAGAGATATGTCATAGAATCGTCTTCTCCAGAAGTTCCGGTTCACACTTCCGCGAGCAACCTTGGAGGAGAGGAGTATGCCAATTCTCCCATGTTCTACTTTGTTTTCGAGTATATTTGCGATGAACATATACGAAAAGAAAGGCTTTCTTTTTGAGAGAACCTTTCTGAGTTCACGTTCTGTGAGACGATATTCTTTTGCAATCATAGAGTTGTTACCTAGCCACGAAAACGCTCTGTAAGTCCAGGATACGTTACGATACGTGCATTTCCTCCTGCAACATTGTGGTGCTTGCTCTTTCCACGAACGTTCTTAAAACGGTTAGGATAGCTAACAGCAAGAACATGGCGACCCTTGCGGCGGCGAGCCTTGAGTACCTTTTGTCCATCTACGGTTGTTTTGCGAGCGAGGAATCCGTGTACACGAAGACGCTTTCTTTTTTTGAACTTTCCTATCATATTTGGTATATTAAAAAATCAACGGGATTCTATAAAAAAAGGGATACTTGTCAAATCTTTTTAAAACATTCTTTACTTACTCCTTGTCTCCGAGTGTAACAGTTGTATTCACTGAAATAGTTGGGTCATCATTTTTGAGGGTACGGCGTTTCCCCCATGAAAATCAAACAGTCATCTGGATGCGTACATATGGATGAATAAATGGACTGATACAAGAAGGGTCTCCTGTTGCACAGTCTTGTGCATCCCATGACATCCATGGGTCTTTTTCTGGAAAGATATGGAATTGGAGGCTTTTTACATTGATACTGTTGGGGAAGAGGTCTATCCACTCATTATCACGACCACTTGCGAGCGTACCACCAGGAACTGTTGGACCAGTCCCAGACCAATCGGGATGGAGTAGCCATGTGTCTATCTTTCCATCAAAAACACCAAAGTCTGTTGTAACACCAGAGTGACCATATCCAATATCTAGACCATTCATTCGTAATATCTGGATATTTCCCATACATCCATCACTTGTTACTCCTGTAGAACTAATTGTACAAGGATTGGTTGATCCAGGATCATCTCGTACTACATAACGAAAATACATACGGCTCTTCTCTGTAGGATTGATGAGATAGAGTTCTGGTACGGATCCTGAGAGTACCTTGGGACCATTACCGATATCTTTGTCGTCCTCATCTTCGAGTATTCCATTAGCGCCATCTTCATCTCATTCGTCACCATCAGCATTGCTGTTATAGTCAGTAAATTGGAGTGCATATTGTCAGTATCGTTGATATGTACCGGTATAGCTTCGTGAGACTCCTGCACTTGTTCCAGTATCATTGTTGAATCATCCGAGACATCATCCAGTTCCCATTCGTGGACCATTTTCACTGGTACAATAGTATACTACATTCCCATAGTTAGTTGCAAGGTCTCAGCCGAATCCATAGTTTCCAACTCCTGTAGGGAGTCTATATGTTCCACTGATTTGTCCGATATTCACTGTACCACTTCATATCTCATCACTATAGCTCTTTCGGTTCCAGTACTCCTCATAGTCGATAGTTCCACCTTCCTTGACGTTACCCACAAGTTGTTCACTAAAAAAATACAGTTCTTCCAAGAGCTTTACTCGATTCTCCGTTTTGATACGAGCAATTGCCATGTTCTCTACAGCAAGGAGTACGGTTGTCATAATTATGGCAAATACCGTCATTGCAAGCATGATCTCAATCAGAGTAAACCCTGACTTATTTTTTGGAAGAGACATCATAGTGAAAAAATGAAAGAAGAAGTGTGAAGATGGATCGTCCAGCCTTGATGGCAGTTGGTTTATTTTGGAAATCCTTTGGTCATTCGATAAGTATTCTCGAAAGTGTTGGAAATGTTCCTCTATTTTGCGTTCAGAATCAACAGAGAGTGATACAACCCCTCCATACTGAAGTAAAAAATCAAAGGAAGGCTCTCGTAAGGATGATCCAACTATTCTGGTTTGGATGTGACATATATAATTGCCTTGAAAAAAGAAAAAATCCGAATATTGTGTCAGGCATATGGATTATATAGCAAACTCAAAAAACCGAAAATTTAAAAAACAAATTCTTGTTTTTTTTGATAGGATCAATTTTGGAGCCGAGAAACTCCCTATCTCAGGACGACTTATCTTGTTACTCACTCTCGCACTCTGAGTTTCTCTTTTTTTCCCGTGGTTTCATTTTGAGTATTCACATAGTGAAGTTGAGTCTTACTCGGCTTTTTCATATTTTACAGGATATGTGGGATATGGTATTTTACTTGCTGTTTTTGTGATCCCATTCTTTCTCCTTTCCCATACCAAAAAAGAAAAAATCCGTGCACATGTACCATTCCGACTTTCAGATACACAGGTTATCGTGTTTGTCTCAAGTATGATCTTGGCAGTTCTGTTACATCTTCTCTTGATGGTGCCCATATTCGCACAGTTTGCAAGTACACAAGTAGGGAATTGATTCCTCATTGCCGTAAGTAGTGTATGTTGTATTATTGTATCTGCATTTTTTCTCTCTCGCAAGACCAAAGAAGAATCAATAGAACTCAGACACCTCGACCATCGAGACGTAGAGATGTCTGATGAATATGCGGCAATCCTCTGAAAAAAACCAAAGAAAGAAGGAACAGAAGATTCAAACATGGTTTTGCCGATTTAAACTTGACTTTGCCGAAAAAAGTATATTATCGTACTATATATGTCAATTGCAGATTCATTTATTTAGACTTTTAATTTTTTCTCTATGTCAATTGTTACAACTGAGATAACTGATATCTTCTCATCGATTCTTGCTTCTCTTGCAGACAAGGAGCGCTCAGTTATCTCTCGTCGTATCGGACTCGCAGGTACACGTGAGACGCTTCAGGAGATTGGTGATACGTATGGGATTACTCGTGAACGTGTTCGTCAGATTGAAGATGTAGGAATCAAGAAGATTGGTCGTATCATGCGTACAAGTCCTCTCATGAAGATCCAGGAATCAGGAGAAAAAATCCTCAAAATGCACGGTGGTGTCATGACTCGCGATCGTCTTATCAATGCTATCATTGCTGATATTGGAGCAACAGAAGCCCTCAACATGAATATCGTAGATGTTCTCCTTCAAGCAGACTTCAACCTCCAACGTTCGAAGCCTCAACTCGGAACGAATACATATTTCCACTTTCCTGAGGTATCAAAAAAACTCATCGAATCAGCACACAAGGAAGCAGTAAAACTTCTCAAGAAACGTGGTGATATCATCGAAACTTCTGCATTTTATGAGATGATCAAGGGGAATCTTTTTCCAGCTTTTGGAAAAGTGGAACCTATCATGATTGACTCGATTATGGATATATATATCGATATCGTAAAGGGAGAAGAGAAGTTCATCGGACTCGAAGCATGGAAAATACTCAATCCAAGTACACTCAAGGATAAGGCAATCTATGTTCTCAAGAAGAAAAAAGAACCAATGCACTTCCTCGATATCGCAAGCGCTATCACTGAGTACTTCGCAGAACCAGTCAAGGTATCAACTATCCACAATGAACTCATCCGCAATGCTGAGTTCGTACTCATCGGACGTGGTATCTACGTTCTCAAGGAATGGGGATACAAGGATGGTACAGTTCTCGATGTCGTCCTCGATATCTTCAAGAAGGCAGGTGCTCCACTCTCAACAGAAGAGATTACTGCTCGTGTTCTCAAGATACGTCAGGTTAAGACAACAACTATCTACATGAACCTCCAGAACAAGAAGTATATCGAACGAGTTGGACGTAACCTCTACCAAGCAAAAACAAAATAATTAAAATCCCCGAAAGGGGATTTTTCAAATCTATAAATATTTTCTATGACTGTAAAAATTACATATTTTGTCCATGGAACAACAGTAGACAATGAAAATAATGTCTCTTCAGGGTGGTATAATGCAGAGTTATCTGAGCTAGGCATCAAGCAGTCTCTGGAACTCTGGGACAAAATTTCTGATAAGAATTTTGATGTTGTATTCTGTTCTGACTTGGAACGAGCAATTCATTCTGCTGAATTAACCTTCGGAGGAAGGGTATCAATTGTTCAAGATGCGAGACTGAGAGAATGCAATTATGGTCAATACAATGGCATGTCTAGTTCGATAGTTGAGCCCATGCAGGAGATAAATATCTTTGAGAGATTCCCAGGTGGTGAATCCTATGAAAGTGTAAAATCCAGAATGATGGATTTCTTACAATTCCTAAAAGAGGAATATGAATGAAAATCAATTGCCATTGTAGCACATAAAGCACCACAGATTACTCTTGATGCACTTTTAAAGGGTTATACTTGGGAAGAGGCATTCGCTACTGACTGGAGGAAAAAGAAAGCATGGCAACCGGGATGGAACTATACACTCGATGACTTATAAAAAGCCCCCAAATTCTTGGAGGCTTTTTACGGATGATGGGATTTCTACTTCTTCCCAGTGATATCCACCAGGAGTGGTGAGGCGAGACAGACAGAAGAATATGTTCCCACGAGTCCACCGAATATGAGTGCGAGTGTGAATCCACGGAGACTCTCAGGGCCGAAGAGGAACATCGAAACGAGCACTATGATCACCGTAAGAGATGTAAATATCGAACGACGCATAGTATCATGGATAGACTTGTCGATGATACTTGATAGTGATGCCTTCTTGCTTGTACTGTCTTCGAGATTGGAGCGAATACGATCCATAACTACGATTGTATCATTGATTGAGTAACCAAGGATGGTGAGCATTGCCGTAAGGAAGAATGTATCTATCTTGAACTCAGGAAAGAATACGGATGTGAGGACATAGAGACCGAAGGCAACGATAACGTCATGAATTAGGGATGCTCCAGTTACTACAGCAAATGGCCATGATGCCATACCAGCAATAGAGCCACGGAATGCGTACATGATATAGAGTGATATAGCTATGATTGCAAGTCCGAGTGTGAGGAATCCTGATTTTTTGATATAATCACCGAATGATGCACCAATATTGACGTACTTACTCTGAACAATTGTATTATTGGAACTCTTTGCGAGCTCACTCCCCATTGATTCAACAAAAAGAGTTTTTGTTTTCTCTACTGTTTCAAGAGAGCTTCCTTCTTCATTGACTCAGGCCTCTACTACAAACTTATCACTCCCAGTAACACGATAGACGAGTGTATCAGTGATGATTTTTTTGCTCTCTGCATCGAGTGTTGCTCGTACTGTCTCAATCGTCTCTGAGCGAACCTGTTCGATAATTGTATCAACGTCACCACCATTGACGCTGTATTCAATCTGTATACCACCAGTCATGTCGATTCCCATGTTGAGGCGTACGAGGAATGGTGAGCTAATAGAGAGGACTGTGAGTACAAGTGCAATGGTATAAAATGTATAGCGGTTTTTGACGAAAGAAAACATGAAAAAATAGTTAAAAGTTAATAGTTAAAAGCTAAAAAGTATCTGAAGACTTTAAAAACTTTATACTTTGATGGATTTCACGCTCAATTTATACGAGGAAGCCTCCAAAAGTCAAAAGAAATTCCTTCCTTTTGCTTGCGGTTTATCCCTCGTTAGGATATACTAAACTCATGCAATATAAGATTCCTATACAAATAGAAAATGAAGATCCGATAGTACTTGGGCTTTCTATCCGTCAGCTCACGGTTATGATGATGTGGTGAGGGCTTGCGTATACAATATTTCGTACACTTGAACCCAAGCTTGGTTCCGAAGCTGCTCTGATTTTTGCAGTTCCATTTGCCCTGATTGGCATTATCATTGCTCTCGTTCGAGTTGCAGAGATGACCTTCCTTCCTTTTGTGCTTAATTTTTTCCGACTCAAGCTCAATTCAAAAGAACGAAAATGGTCTATGTGATGCGATGGATACTCGGATATGGAGGTGGGATATGTCTCTATGACAACAACAAAAGCTAATGCTGATGCCAATAAATCTCTCGAAACAACACTCAGTGAAGACCTCACTATACAAGATAAGATCGGAAAACTCTAATACACCCTATAAGTTGACGTATGGCAGACAAAACAACAGCATCTGTAAAAGCTGGTAAAAAACCACCAAAAGATTCGAGCACTGAGCGATATCTTCCTTTTTCTGAGATTCGTGACAATGTCATCGTTATGAAAGATGGTTCTTCTCGTATGGTGCTCCATGTACATGCTCTGAATTTCAACCTCAAAAGCACAGAAGAACAAGATGCTATCCTCATGAGTTATCAGAGATTTCTCAATTCTCTGAATTTTCCTGTACAGATAATTGTCCGGTCGCTCAAGGTCGATATCGAAGCATATATCAATCGTCTCAAGAATCTCGCACTCAAGCAGTCCAATACACTCCTCCAAGAGCAGACATATCGGTATGTGGACTTTCTCACGAACCTCATAGATCTCGCACAGATCATGAAAAAAGAATTCTATATCGTGGTGCCATATGATTTTGAAAACAATGAAAGTATCCGTAAAACAGATATATTTGGTGTATTTCGTACTTTTTGGGCAGCACTCTCTCAAGAGGAGTCGATATCTGATATCCGTGCCAATCGTGTTCGTACGGAGAAACTCAAGAAGTGAAACTACGAACGTCTCTCGACCGTGAAGATGTCACTGGAGGCTATCGGACTCAAGGCAGAGGCACTCAACAAAGAAGAGATAATCAAACTCCTCTATAACTACTACAATCCTCGTCTCAAGACAGAGAATATCCTCAAAGCAGATACAGACACTCTGAACCTCGGGTAAGTATATATCACACCAATAGGGATTATTGTAATTCCTATACTTCATTTCTTATTTTTGACTCCTCTATGCCTCACTTCCTTGCTTCTGGTGCTCACGCTATCTGTCTTCATGGTTCACATGTACTCCTTATCCGCCGTTCTCTTGAGCTCGATACTTGGCCTGGATTCTGGTCTTTCCCTGGTGGCAAGGTGGAAGATGGTGAGTTTTTCCGAGAGTGTGCATTCCGTGAGACAGAAGAAGAGGTTGGTATCACTATAGATGGAGACGCTATCGAACAAGATATATTTGTTGAGACTCGTACCGTTCAGGGGATGAAGATGTATTATTTTGCTATTGTCTCTGATTGGCAGAATATGCCTGAAAACATCGAACCGAAAAAACATGCAGACATGCAGTGGTTTCATATCAATGAGCTTCCGACGCCTTTTGTCCCACATCACATGGCAGCTCTTGATTGCTTTAAAAGCGGAAAGTGCTATACTGAGCTCGATGTCGCACCATAGAACCAACACCATATCCTGAACCCTCGTATTTTCTCAGAAAAAAATCCTCCTTAAATCGGGAGATGTTTCGTATTATGTCAGGCTTCCTCGCACGCAGAAGGACTATCTCCACGGAGATCGAGTTCGCGCCCGCCTAACGAAGAGGTGAGATGGTTCACAACTTGCCGAGGTTGAGATACTCGCACTCGAGGTACGAACCAATGAACAACTCCTTGCCCGTGTCATCTCGCGTAACAATAAGAGATACATATCAGTCCTTCGGGATTTTGGATACTATGAGTCCAGTCTTGTGCCTATCCCAAGTGATGCCCATGAAGATGACATATTCTTGGTTCGGTTCACTCGTGAAGGTAAGATGGTCATCGTGAACAAGTTTGCTGATGGTGAGAGCTTTGACATCGAAGAACGGGTTCTCTTTTTTACGGCATGAATCCGTATGGATTTCTCAAAAAGTGTAGAGCAAGAGGCTGAGAGATACTCACTAGAAAAGTGAGAAACTATTGCTCATACAATAAAAAAACGACGAGATTTTCGCCGTGAGTGTGTGTGGACTATTGACTGAGCTGATGCCAAAGATCTCGATGACGCTATTAGTATTAGGCTTGATGCAAGATGACGTTATATCCTCTGAGTCCATATTGCTGATGTTGCTGAGTACGTTCGCGAAGATTCGCAATTAGATAGAGAAGCAGTCCTCCGCGCGACATCCGTCTATACTCCTGGCAAGGTCATCCCGATGCTACCTGAAGCACTGTCGAATGATGTCTGTAGTCTCCATCCTGGCGAACCAAAACTTGTCCTCTCTTGTATCATGACAGTGAATCGACAGGGTATTGTCGAACATACTGAACTTGTCGAAGGTATCATCGAGAGTGTCCATCGCGGTGTGTATGAAGAGATACAGAAGAGTTATGAATGAACCCAGCTTTCGTCATTCCGTGGTACCTCAGCACGGAATCTAGGTATCTGAAAACAAGGTATGGATCCCGAGCTAGGAGACCGCCAGGATGACGACAAGGAACAGACCGCACAGACACTTCCTGAAGCTATAGCGCTGTCGTATGAACTCTATGAGATACTCAAAAAAAGACGAAAAAAAGAGTGAAAAATCCTCTTCGAAAGTTCGGAAGCGGTTTTTGAATTTGCCCCATGAAAGACAGGAATTATGGTTCCAGAATCTATACGTACTCGTAGTCGTGTCGGTGCTCATATGCTTATCGAAGAATTCATGGTCCTCGCCAATGAAGAAGTTGCCAAGTGGTGTGAAGGGCATGGTCTTCCTTTTCTCTCACGTGTGCATGGTCTTCCTCCGTATAACTCGATGGAGATCATCAAACAGATTCTCTCTACGGTCGCAAAGCCTCGACATATCGAGACATGAAATACCTTGCCTTCAAAGTCAAAGCTTGACTCCCCGCGTACTCGAAATGACAGAACAAAACCCCAATCCCTCGAACCTCGACATATCCGCGAGTTCCTCGACGCGCTTCCTCCCGATGAGGTCTACAAGTATTCTCGTCTCCTTCTCCCGAAGATGGCGAAAGCGACATACGCCGATACCAAGCATCGACATTTCGGACTGGCACTGGAGTATTATTCACATTTTACTTCGCCAATTCGTCGTTATCCTGACCTGCAGGTACATCGCATCATCAAGGAAAAACTCAGAGGTACACTGACGGATGAACGGATCGTACACTACAAGAAAATACTAAAAAAAGTTGCGCGCTCATGTAGTGAACGTGAACGAACTGCAGAAGACATCGAACGGGCGTTCGACTCACTCTATGCAAGTCGTTATATGGCGAATCATGTTGGCGAGACATACGATTGACGTGTCTCTGGAATCGCTGAATTCGCATACTTTGTCGAGCTCGACAGCGGTATCGAAGTCACTGTCTATCTCCCTCGAGAGCGTCGATATATTGTCGATAGTGTCCGAGGTATCCTCTCGACGACACAAGGCAAGAGAATCACTTCAATTGGTGAAAAACTCAAAGTAGAGATAACAGGAGTGATGCAAGATGAAAGGCGAATAGTTGGAGAGCAAGTATAGTCCTTTCTTTTTGACAATGTAGTCCTTTTCCATACTATAACCGCACATTTTCGCATGAGTTCTCATGGACTCTCGTATTTTGATTATGTATGAAATACGAGTTTTTATTGATATAGAAGCGATAAGAACGTTATGAATTCTTTCCTTCCTCATGTATAACATTTTTCTTCATGGCTCCACAGACAGATACGTTTCAGGATGATTATTATGCTCAGGTTAAGACAACCCAATCATCTGATGACGGCACCAAAAAACCACTCAAACTCAAGCTCAAGGCGGTTATCAAAAAACCTACAGACTCTGAGGAAGTAGCTCCAGTGGTACAACAGACAACTCCAGTAGCTCAGGAGGTAGTAACTCAAAAAGAAGAGGCTCCAATAGAGCGACCGAAGGCTCGTCTCATCGAGCGTGAACATGCAAGCGAAGGACTCCTCCGCTCTGTGATGCACCGTACAAGCTCGGTAGACAAGGATACTCCTCGTGAGGAGAAAAAGAAACCAGTAATATCATTCGGTAAGGCGGCTGGTGGTTTTAAGCCGCTTGAGAATCGTCCAGTCATGCAACTCCCACCAGAAGAGCGTCGACATGCTCGTCCACCACGCAGAGATGGTGCCTCAACTCCGACATCAGCCCCAGCACATACAGGTCCAAGCCGACTCCGTGACGATGCGAAGCCGATGTTTCAACGTGATATCGGATATGCTACGCCGTCTCGTGATGGTACAGCCAAGAAAGCAGGGAAAGAAAAGGGAAAAGATTACCTCGATGCAGATGGGCGCAAGCGCGGACTCAAGACGGTTGGTGCGACGGATGATGGATCGTTCCACCGTGGACACAAGGTCAACTCCAAGAAAAAAGAAAAATCCCTCGAAGATGTAAAACAGATACTCGTCGACCGTACAGGTCAGGAGGTTTCTGTGTCAGATGTTATCTCTGTGAAGGAATTCTCTGACAAGATTGGTGTACCAGTTGCCAAGGTTATCGGAGAACTCATGAAAAACTGAGTACTCGTCAACCTCAATGCTCGTATCGACTATGATACATGTTACCTCATCGGTGAGGCATTCGGTATCAAGATATCAAAAGAAATCTCAGAAAACGTATCAGTATCAGATCTTATGGATGGTAATATCGACGACCTTGTGAAGGAAGATGATAGTTCTAAGCTCATCACTCGTTCACCGATTATCTCTGTGATGGGACACGTTGACCACGGTAAGACATCACTCCTCGACTATATCCGCAAGACCTCTGTTGCTTCAGGAGAAGCAGGAGGTATCACACAGAAGATTGGTGCATACCAAGTAACCAAGAACGACAAGCGTATTACATTCCTCGATACTCCTGGACATGAAGCATTTACTATCATGCGTGCTCGTGGTGCTAAGCTCACGGATATCGCAGTAATCGTAGTTGCTGCTGATGAGGGTATGAAGCCCCAGACAATCGAGTCTATCAACCATGCCAAGGAAGCGGGTGTACCTATCATCGTTGCTGCCAATAAGATGGACAAGCCCGGTGCCAATCTCGACCTCATACGTGGTCAGATGGCAGAGCATGGTCTCCAGCCAGAAGAGTGGGGAGGAGATGTGGTTCTCGTGCCAGTTTCTGCACACACAGGACTCGGTATGGATACGCTCCTCGATATGATCCTCCTCCAAGCAGAGATGATGGAGCTCAAGGCCAACCCAGATCGTGCAGCGGTTGCAACTGTCATCGAGGCTCACCTCGATCAGAAGCTCGGTTCTGTCGCAACGATACTCGTCAATACAGGAACTATCAGCAAGGGTGACAATATTGTCTGTGCTGGTGCCTATGGTAAGGTTCGTACACTCAAGGACTACAAGGGACGCAATATCGAATCCGCTCTCCCAGGAGCTCCAGTGCAGATTACAGGACTCTCTGCTGTCGTCGATGGTGGTGATATCCTCCAGGTTGTTTCAACTCCTGAGATTGCCACAACTCGTGCCAAGGACTTCTCACTTGCTCGTAATACCAAGTCTATCCACGCCTTCGAAGGTGCGTCACTCGGTATGCTCATGAGTCGTCTCAAGTCTGGTGCTCTCAAGCAACTCAAGGTCGTCCTCAAGACTGACTCCAATGGTTCCCTCGAAGCACTCAAGGCTGCTCTCTCCAAGCTCTCAACTCCTGAGACACAGGTCGTCTTCATCCATGCGGCAGCAGGTGATGTCAATCAGTCTGACGTCATGATGGCAGGTACCTCCCAGGGTCTCCTCATCGCCTACAACGTTGGTGTCCTCCCAGCTGCCAAGTCAGCCCTCTCTCAGTCCAAGATTGAGTTCATCGACAAGAAGGTTATCTACCACGTACTCGAGAAGGTAGAGTCTATCATCACTGGTATGATCGATATCCGCTTCGAAGAGCAAGAGCTTGGTACAGCAAAGGTGAAGGCAATATTTTATACCGGGAAGAACAACTCTATGATGATCGTCGGTCTCGGCGTTACAGAAGGTCGCATCGAACCACGTGCCAAGGTGCGTGTTATCCGTGCTGATTCCAAGGTTGGTTCTGGTGAAGTTGCCAATCTGAAGAAGTGACCACTCGATGTCATCGAAGCTCTCGAATGAGAAGAGTGTGGTATCAACTTCAAGGGTGATGTCACCGTCATGGAAGGCGATGTCCTCGAGTTCTACAAGATGGTACAACGCAAGTAAAAATAAAATCCCTCATAATTGAGGGATTTTTTGAAAAATAAGAGCGCATATGGTAGAATTTAATTATCTTAAAATTCTTCTATGTCCGAATTATATCTCTTGCTAGGCTTTGTTATTTCTATTATTTTCGGATTCTTTTATCTCCTATGGAGAAGAAGTAGCTATCGCCTTCAGAGTTCTTTTTGATTTTGGAGTGTTCATGCAGGAATTATCTTAACAGATTCCTCTTGGATTTTGCGACATATTTTTAAAAAGTATCTTTGATTATATTGAGAATATACTATCTTTCGTGAGTTAGAAAAAGTGGAGAAATCATGAAGAATATATACAAATCTCTATCTCCCACAAGGAACAACCGTTACAGATACAGAAGTGGACTTAGTATTTATTCATCAGAGCTGAATCTATGTTATTGAATCAAAGGATTATAGGGGTTGGATTTTTGGAAATGAAAATGATGTTCATTGGACTCAATCTTTTTCAAGAAGAGCGAGATTTCAATTCTATAATCCTATTAGACAAAATTATTCTCATATAAAAAGTCTTGGAAAACTCATTCCAGAATACAAAGATTATATAAAAGGAATTGTAGTATTCTCGAATCGTGGTTCCTTAAAGAAAATCTATTGTCCGAATGAGCGAGTAATCCAGACGAGTTGAGTAAAAAATGAAATTTCTCAAAACAATTTCCTATCAGAAAGTGATATCAATAAGATAGAGACACTTCTTATTCAGTACTCTATACATTCATCGGAACAAGAAATATTACATTCAAAAGAGGTCTCGATATTAAGCAATCACCCACTTGCATAAGGAATTACTTGTCTTTCATTTGTCTTTGAGGTCTCCATGAAAACAGATATGCTCATAGTTGAATCATATCTTAACTATACATATATGGATAACCAAACCGGCGACTCTGGCGTAAATACCGTTCTGATAGTAGTCATCTTATTGATTATCGTAGGTGCAATGGTATGGTACTTTTCTATGCGATGAATTACCCCTACCCAGCAAGAGACACCAAAGGTAGATGTAGATGTTAGTCTGCCTACAATTCCTAATGTTCCTACTGGTTCAGGTCAATAAAAAAGATATAAAAAATCCCCCACTTTCGTAGGGGATTTTTTATAACTGGATTCCCGCCTGCGCGGGAATGACGGGAACGACTATTCCTCATCATCTTCCTCGAACTTCACTCCGCGTTCTGCACGGATTTTTTCTGTGATATTGTTCGGAACCTGAGCATAGTGAGCGAACTCCATAACGTATGTCGCACGACCCTGGCTTGATGAGCGGAGATCTGTAGAGTATCCGAACATCTCAGAGAGAGGAACGTGAGCACGGATAATCTTCGCAAGTCCACGTTCAGTCATCTCGATGATCTGACCACGCTTAGAGTTGAGATTACCGAGAACGTCACCCATGTACTCTTCTGGAGTATTGACCTCTACGAGCATGATTGGCTCGAGAAGTGCAGGCTTCGCCTTGCGGGCTGCCTGGCGGAATGCCTTGATAGCAGCCATGCGGAACGCGAGTTCGTTGGAATCCACATCATGGTAAGAACCGAATGTAAGTGTTGCGCGAACGTCAACGATAGGGTAACCAGCGATGATACCACGAGTGTAGGCAGTAAGGAGACCTTTTTCTACACCAGGGATGAACTCACGAGGAACGACACCACCGACAATCTTGTTCACGAATACTGTCTCATCCTTGAGTCCTTCTGGATCTGCAGCGCGCATCTCAGGAGTGATAGGTTCGAATGTGATAGTAACATCACCGAACTGTCCACGTCCACCTGATTGCTTCTTGTGTACACCACGCTCATCTGTAACAGTCTGAGTGATAGCTTCACGGTAGGCAACCTGAGGAGCACCAACGTTAGCTTCAACCTTGAACTCACGCTTCATACGATCTACGAGGATCTCGAGGTGGAGTTCTCCCATACCTGCCATGATTGTCTGTCCTGTTTCAGCATTTGAGCTTACACGGAATGAAGGATCTTCTTCAGCGAGCTTGTTGAGAGCCATACCCATCTTTTCTTGGTCAGCCTTAGTTTTTGGCTCTACAGAGATAGAGATAACTGGCTCAGGGAATACCATACGCTCGAGCATCACTGGCTTGTTCTCATCACAGAGAGTATCACCAGTCTTGGTAGACTTGAGACCGATTACTGCACCAATATTACCAGCTGGGATCTCTTCGATCTCAGTACGGTTGTTGGCGTGCATCTGGAGGAGACGTCCGATACGTTCCTTCTCTCCACTTACAGAGTTGAGTACGTATGAACCAGACTTGAGAGTACCTGCATAGACACGTACGAATGTGATACGACCTACGAACGGATCAGTCATGATCTTGAACGCGATGGCACCGAGAGATTCGTTCGGATCTTGTTTGAGAGTGATCTCTACTTCTGCATCATCTGGATCTGTACCAGTGATAACACCACCCTTGACGTCGAGAGGAGAAGGAAGGAGATCTACAACTGCATCGAGGACGAGTTGTACACCCTTATTCATAAGTGCTGAACCACACATAAGTGGGTATACAGCATCAGAGATAACTCCCTTGCGGAGACCCTGCTTGATCTCATCTTCTGAGAGAGTTCCAGCATCGAAGAACTTATTCATGAGCTCATCATCTTGTTCAGCTGCCTTCTCAACGAGCTTAGCATGCCATTCTTCAGCCTGAGCTTGGTAGTCTGCAGGGATTTCCATCTCTTGAACAATTTCCCCCATCTTTCCACCGAATGTATATGCCTTCATATTGATGAGGTTGATGATTCCTGAGAAGTCATTTTCCTGACCGATAGGGAGTTGGATAGGTATTACCTTGTTTCCTGCGAGACGCTTGACGATAGACTCATATGTCATCATGAAGTTACCACCAGTCTTGTCCATCTTGTTCGCGAAAGCGATACGAGGAACTCCGTACTTGTCTGCTTGTTTCCATACAGTCTCAGACTGTGGTTCTACACCCTGTGAAGCATCGAATACCGCAACAGCTCCATCGAGTACGCGCATAGAACGCTCAACTTCGATTGTGAAGTCCACGTGTCCTGGAGTATCGATAAGGTTGAGTTGTACACCCTTCCATGATGTTGTAGTTGCCGCAGAAGTGATTGTGATACCACGCTCCTTCTCTTGTTCCATCCAGTCCATAGTTGCACCACCATCGTGTACTTCACCAATCTTGTGGTTGATACCCGTATAGAAGAGAACACGCTCTGAAGTAGTCGTCTTACCTGCGTCGATATGAGCACAGATACCGAAGTTTCGGATATTTCGGAGATCCTTGGAAATAGCCATAAAAAAATAATTAGAAAATTAGAAGATGAGATATTCGGCATGAATTTTCTCAAATTTCGCGGGCATAATATAGAAAAAGTGGCGAATGTCAAAAGGAGTTATGTGATGAAAAAAGCCCCTCCAAAATAAGGGCTTAAAGAAGGGAAAATAGTACTAAAATAAGATTGTATATAATATAGTGCCTAAGGGCTTTCTTTTTGATCTGAAATACAGATAGTTTGATGAATAATTTGATTTTCCTCCTCTTTTTTCTATACTCTCGGGTATCTGCTCGGGTGGTGGAATGGTAGACACGTACGTTTCAGATGCGTATGTCCTTCGGACGTGTGGGTTCAAGTCCCATCTCGAGCACCAATCGGACATTGTCCGACAGTATTTAGTTATTAGTATTTAGAAATTAGTCTTAGTATCCGCCTACTATTAGTAATTCCACTCTAATCACTAATACCTAAGTTCTATTTACTGTTGCAAAGCAACTCTGCCCAGGTGATGGAATGGTAGACATGACGGTCTTAGAAGCCGTTGCCGCGAGGTGTAGGAGTTCAAGTCTCCTCCTGGGCACCATCAGAATATACAAAACTCATTCGAAAGAATGGGTTTTTATTTTTGAAAATCTGGATACAATCCACTTATGCAATCAATATTTCAAGACTCCATCACGCCACTCGCATCACTCCTGCGGCCTGAGAAACTCGATGATCTTGTTGGGCAACAACACCTCATATGAACAGGAAAATCCATCCGTAAATTCATCGAGGCAGGCAGACTCCCATCTATCCTCCTCTGGTGACCTCCAGGATGTGGTAAGACTTCACTCGCTCGCGTTATCGCGAATTCACTGGATGCTGAGTTTTTTCACCTGTCATGAGTGCTCTCGAAGAAGGAAGATGTCGTCAAAATTATCTCTAAGGCACAAAATAATTTCAAGTGAGGACAGCAGACGATACTCTTTCTCGACGAGATACATCGTTGGTCCAAGTCACAACAAGATGTACTCCTCCCATGGGTAGAGAAGGGAATTATTACACTTATAGGTGCGACGACTGAGAATCCGAGCTTTACTGTCATCAATGCACTCCTCTCTCGGTGTAGAACATATGTTCTTGAGCCGATACAATCTGAGGATGTTATTGTATTCCTCGAAAAAAATACAGAAAAGATACAAGAACGATATACAAAAGTAGAGATATCATCTGAAGAATATACTCTGATTGCTAAGCTCTGATGAGGTGATCTCCGCAATACGTTGAACTTGCTTGAAACTGCATGCATCCTCCAAGGTGAATGACAACTTACACGTGAGTCAATACTTGAAGCTGGAAGCAAGTCCCTCATGTACGATCAGGATGGTGAAGAGCACTACACTCTCATCTCTGCGATGCACAAGTCTCTGAGAGATTCAGACGGTGATGCTGCTATATACTGGATAGGACGTATGCTCGCAGGAGGTGAAGATCCACGATATATTGCACGTCGCATGATGAACTTTGCCTCAGAGGATATATATGATATCCATGCTATTACTCTCACCAACTCTGTCTATGAGATATGTGAGAAGATGGGTATGCCTGAGTGTGAGCTCCCGCTCCTCAATGCCGCATACTATCTCGCTGATGCACCCAAGGATAACCGCATCTATATGGCACAAGCCGCCATGCATGCTGATATCCATGAGTATGGGAACCTCAGTGTCCCTCTCCATCTTCGCAACGCTCCAACATGACTCATGAAGGAGGTATGATACGGTGCAGGGTATGAGTATGCACACAATCTGGAGAATAAAAAAAGTTCCCAAGAACATTTTCCTGAGGAACTAAAGGGGAGGAAATATAGGACTAAATAAAATCCCCAAGTAGGGGATTTTATTCAAATGTTGCAACACGCTTCTTCATGAACTCTCGTACTTGATCACCGAGGTCCTCGCGAGCAAGTGCATAATCGATAGTCGCTTTGAGGAATCAGAACTTGTCTCCTGTATCATATCTGTCACCCTGCATCTCCAGACCATAGATAGTACCACCATCTTGCACCATGCGTTCGAATGCATCGGCAAGACGTATCTCGCCATCTCGGCTTGCCATGGCACCATCTTGTGCAAGGTAGTCGAATACTTCTGGTGTGATGATATATTTTCCGATAACACCGAGACGTGATTCTGTCTCTTCTGGTTTTGGTTTTTCGAGGAATTTGCTCACCTTGTGAGTGAGTCCGGTAGACTCTGATGATTCAATGATGCCATATGAGCTTACACGCTTATCTGCAACTTTTTCGAGGGCGATGATAGGGGTTTTTTTCTCTTCGAATGCTCTCACAAGTTGCTCTGCACCAGTTACCTCACCACGGATGAGATCATCACCGAAGAGGACGAGACATGGCTCATTGCCTATCCATGCACGAGCATGGAGGAGTGCATCACCATCACCACGAGGGAGAGGTTGACGCACGTAGGCAATATGGGCGAGTTTTGAGACTTTTTCTACGAGTTCGAGCTCTTTGATCTTTCATTTCTCTACGAGAGTCTTCTCGAGTTCGAACGAAGCATCGAAGTGATTTTCAATCGCTTGTTTTCCACGACCTGTAACAATCATGATATCAGTGATACCTGCGCTCACTGCTTCTTCCACGAGGTACTGGATAACTGGCTTATCGACGATTGGGAGCATCTCTTTTGGTTGTGCCTTGGTGGCAGGGAGGAACCGAGTTCCGAATCCTGCAGCAGGGATGATACACTTACGTATAGTTGTTGACATAGAGGTCTAATTCAGGAAAAGTAGGCTTAGTTAGTTTGTGGGCGAGAGGCGATCATGGTGACACACATATCGATAATCTGTTCATTTTTAATTATATTGCATGAGTCCTTAGTAGAAGCATCACTTGCCATGATAACATTCAACATACACTCATCACGAGTGTTATTATCATTTCCTTCTGTAGATACTGCTATTGTTTCACAGATTTTTGGATCTTTCTTGGTGAGAGCATCATTTTTTGTTACATTGAGTTTGCACTGATGTATGTATGTTTCACTGAGAGTATCACAAAGGGTGATATCATTTTTTTCTTGAGCATTGATCATAGTGATGGCAAATACACAACTTGATACTTGTTCTGGATTACCGAGCTCACTACAGAATTCTGTAGATCGTTCTTTCTGTGCGAGTTGCATTCCAGCGGTTTGGATACACATAGGAACATTCATGTCCATACAATTACTGAACTCTTCTGAGTTCTTGATCTTTCCAGAGACCTCTCGGAGATCCTTTTCATAGGTACTTGCTTTTGTGTCTGTATTGACTGCTGCAACATCGCCCGTAGGTGTACCTGTTGATCAGAGTGTGCATGATCCGAGGATAAGACTCATGACAATTACGGATAGGATTTTTTTCATAAAAGAAAAATAAAAAAATAACGAAGGTATTTTATGCAAAGGGCTGTATTCTGCAAGAAAAGATGCTTGCAGTTCTCTTATTTTCATCGTATATACATTCCGTCTCAGAAACTATAGAACCGATATTGTTTTTTTATCGCTTCTCTGTAGAGCTGTATTGCCTGTGTATGTCCAACAAAAGCTGATACCAATACCAGAAGTGAGGACTCTGGTAGGTGAAAGTTGGTAATAAGGTCGTCAACAATTCTGAATACATATCCAGGAGTGATATATATTGAAGTTTCAAAATTCAGAGTTCAAAATTCAGAGTCTACAGTAAGTGAGTCTATCCAGGTATTTGTTTCGACATCGCCTGATACTTCGTTCCAGTATTTGCGAATATTTGCATCAAAATAGTTCTTCTCTTTTTCATCGATTTTTTTCCATAGTGATGGGAGAGATTCGAGTGTTCGACAGGCTGTTGTACCGACAGCAACAATTTTTTTCCCTGCGAGCTTGAGATTGGCGATATCGACAAGCGTCTGTCGGGTAATCTCGATGCATTCACTGTGGATAGCATATTCGCGAATATCTGATGTGTCGATTCACTTGAATGTCCCGAGTCCAACGTGGAGTGTGATATATTTTTTTTCGTTTTTGAGTTTTTCGAGGAGTTCTTGTGTGAAGTGTAATGATGCTGTTGGTGCTGCTACCGATCCATCTTTTAGAGCAAATGCTGTTTGATAATCTTTTTCCTTTTCTTTGCTATATTCTATGTAGGGAGGAAGTGGGAGTGCACCATGAGTGGCAAGTAAGTTGTTAATTGTGAATTCTGTTAATTGTGAATTCTGAATTTTTAAAACTCTTCCAGTTTCAGTCATACCTATTACTTCTACCCGGAACTCTCCTATACTGAATATGTTTCCTACCTTGAACTTGTTTCCAGGTCGTACAAGTGCTTCGAATGTATTTTCCTCAGTTGATTTGATATAAAATATCTCTCCTTCAAGAAGCAATTTTTTCTCTCATTGAGTGTTCTGGTATGGTGTATTCTCGAGTGCGATACGCGCCCTCAGTACTCGCGAGTTGTTGAAGAATATAACCCTATCATCTCCGAGGAACTCGTCTAGATGCCAAAATGTAGACTCAGATTGGATATCTCAGCTCTCGCGGTCTACAACCATAAGCCGAGCATCATGGTGTGGATGAACCGCTTCTTCTGCAATGAGTGATTCAGGAAGGGTATATGTATAGTCACTTTTTTGAAACATAGTGTCGCGAAGTATACGAGAACTCACTTTGTCGTCAATATTTTCTCACTTTTCCGCTTGTATGAATCACATCTTTGCTTATCATGGTGCGTATGAATTCATACTCTTATTATTTTTGATATACCACAAGATACCTTTCAGTCGTCATATTCGGGGTTTTTGTCGTATGACTCTCATCATGTACTCAATTGATACAGCCTGTCGATACGGCGCCGAAGGTGTCCCTCTCTTGAGAAAAATACCAAGAAAAACTGACAGAGGAAGAGCGCATTGCACTTATCCGTGATAGACGCAAGGAGCTTGATTCTATCCGAAAAGGAGATTATTTTGCATTAAGAAACAACCCTGAAGAAGCACTCATATATTATCTCCAGGTCGCTGAGAAACTCCCAGATGATGTCATCCTCCAGAAGAAAATCGGGCATGCATACTTCCTCAAAAAAGATTGGAAAAATGCATACGCTGCATATATTCGTACTCCCGTAGGAGAACTTAGTGATGAGGAAAAAGATGAGCTTCTTACTTCTTTGTTTTTTGATGAATCTCAACTGGACCGTATAGGTGAACTCTCACGAATCCCAACAGGTACTGGAGAACAGGAGTATTATCGTATCGTGGATATATGTTATACTGGTATCCACAATTGTATCGTTGGCATCGAAGCGTATTCAGGATCCAATCTCGATATAGCATACCTCCAATCATTGATACAAGATGCATGAAAAGTCTCGCCCGATTATCAGTACCGCAACTTCGTTGTCGCGACGAAGTTCTATGAATATGGTGACTATAGGGCAGCATCTCTCTTGTGAGCAGAGATACTACGGAGTCGTCCTGACTATGCGAGTGTTGAGAAGCTTATGTGATTTTCTCTCTATGAGATCGGGAACTATACTGATGCAAGAAAATACCTCCTTGCACACCTCGAAAAATCACCAAAAGATACAGAAACAATCGTAACACTTGGTGATATTGCTTTTGCGATGAAGGATTTTGTTACCGCTAATCTCTACTTCAACAATGCTGTATTCGCGTGATATCCAGATAAGACTGATCTCGAACGGAAACTCGCATATAGCTATTCACAACTCTCAGATGTCCCTGCGATGATGAAGGTTCTCGCATACCTCCTCGAAGAAGCAGATGCTACACCAGATGATGCGATGGTAGCGATATCGCTCGCACTCCAGAATGGTGAGAACCTCAAAGCATATGTCTGGGCAAGCAATGCCATCAAAAAATACAGTGACTCTCCGTCGATCATATGACTCTATCTCACAACGATGCGTACGGTCTGAAAGATGAATGATGCAGAAAGCTTCCTCTCAAGTCTTCCTGAGTCTATAGCCAAGGAGCCTATCGTACTCCTCGAAAAAGCTATACTCCTCCTCGAGAATCAAGGTGATCTTGCTTCCGCATTGATGATACTAGAACAAGTTATAGAGGTTGACCCTGATGCTGATTTTGCAATTGAGGCACAGAACTATATTGATTTTATCCATGCCAAGCAGATGATCTCTACTTCACAAGATGGAACAGGAGAGGATACTACGGGAGATGCATGGTGGCGATAGATGGAGTATATTTATTATCTTGATTTATTATGTTTCGTTCTGATTTTCCTATATTTACCACACATCCAGATCTGGTATTCCTCGATTCTGCATCGAGTGCACAGAAGCCGCAATATGTGATAGATGCTCTATCGCGATATTTTGCAAGTGACTATGCCAATATTCATCGTGGTGCATATGATCTCTCTATGGCGAGTTCACTCCTCTATGACAAGGCCAAAAAAGCCATTGCAGAAAAGCTATGAGCTCGTGCTGATGAAATAGTATTCACGTATAACGCTACCTATGCGTTCAACCTCCTATCTCGTTCACTCGTGAAGTCTGCGTATCTCCAAAAAGGTGACAGAGTGTTGCTCTCCAAAGTTGACCATCATGCCAATATCGTCCCATGGCAGATACTTGTTGAGGAGTACGGTATTGTCATCGATTGGGTTGATCTCCATGATGACGGTACAATAGACTATGATTCTCTTGAGTCAAAACTCCCGTATGCAAAAGTACTCTCTATTACTGGAGCGTCCAATGTTACTGGGGAAGTGCTGGACTTGGAGCGAGTGAAGTCGATGTTCGACAGACTTTCGACAAAACCAATATTTGTCCTCGATGGTTCACAGAGATTCCCACATATGGCGACCGATGTAACGAAGTATGGTATCGACTTCTATGTTGGTACAGGACACAAGGTGATGAGTGATACAGGAATTGGGTTTTTCTACGGACGCAAGGATCTCCTTCAGAAAATGAATCCTGCATTCTGTGGTGGTGGAGCAATCAACGCTGTAACAACAGAGTGATACGAGGCTGCAGGGCTCCCATTTCGACATGAGCCAGGAACGCCACATATTGCTGGTGCTGTTTCTCTATTGGCTGCCATCGAATATATCGACTCTATCGGTGGATACGAAGTAGTAGAGCAATATGAAAAAGAACTTACTGAGTATGCTCTCGAACAATTTGCAACACTTCCATCTACTATCAAACTTATAGGTTCAAAAAAATCCGAGAATCGTCTCGGAGTATTTTCATTCGTATTCGACAACCATCATCCGAACGATGTTGCAGAGACACTCGCTGATGCTGGCATCTGTGTCCGTGCATGACATCACTGTACTGATCCACTCCATCAGTCTCTCGGTATCCGTGGATCTCTCCGCGCAAGTCTCTATCTCTACAATACAAGGGAAGATATAGATATGTTGGTGGAGATGTTATGAAGAATGTAATTTCTCTGTATAGGTATTTTGTATTATTCCGATTTTTTATCACAGACTTCCATACCTTTAAGCCTTTACTATAATAGTTCACCCAACCAAGGGAAGCCAATGTAAGCGATCCAAATGAATAGCATCAGATGAAATAAGTAGTTTAATTGGTATTTTGGACTATGCTTATTTTTTTGATATATGTAATAGAGTAAACTCCAGAATAACAAACTAAATAAATATATAATAATGGTGTGTGTACGACCCTGATATATTAGTGCATAATTCCAGCTACTTATTAAATAAATAAATGATAGTAATACTAATATAATGGTAAGGGTTAATGTTCGAAAGGGTATCTTTCAGGTTCTCTCTTTTAAGAATAATGACCACGTAAGGTATAATATTGCGATAAACGAGGGTCACAAAACTAATGAAAAAATTTTTTCTTCAAAAAAAGAGAGTGATATTAGTGTGGGAATTACTACAGGTAGTGAGTATGGAGAATAAAACTGAGGAGTACTGGTACTTATACTTAAGTATCAAAAACCCCAAACCGATATACTTCAGAGAACTAGATATATTATATTTTTAGTTTTAACATTCATGATAATGTAGGTTACTTATTATAGAGTTTATATAACGGATTTAGCAAATCAATATTGCAGATAAGTTTAGAAGGCCTTTTTATATCAAATAAGTAGTTTATCCCACCACAATATCACTAAAATCCTCCTTCTTCCCATCTTGTCTGTATTCATGAATGGCGTTCTTGATGGCGAGGAGTCCGATGAGAGATGCGAAGCGACGGCGAGGAGAGATGTCTGTTCCGATATGTTCGTGAACGAAGGATTCATCCAGTTCTAGGATATCGTCACACTTCCATCACTCGAGTATCTCGCCAGTGATCGATACGCAAGCAGTAGCGACGATTGACATATATCCGTCGAACATGAACTGTCTGAGTTCGCCATCTTCGATGAGGAGTGATACTTCTACAACATCAGCACAGACGCGATTCGCTTCTCTATAGCGAATTGTCGCATTGTCGAGTATTCACTTGTTCGGTGGATTACTGGAGTATTCGATGATGAGATCTTGGGAAGACAAAGTTAGTAAAAAAGTAAACAATATAAGTGAAATGACTTATTTTAAATAGTTAACCGTACCTAGTGGTGTCAGTGGTTATCATGGTGTGTATCATGGCTTGCATGACTGTCATGTCCATGATCGTCGTGTCCATGCTCATCATGATGTTCATTGTCGCCGTAGGCTGCATCCTCTTTTTTACAGAGTTGATATGCCTCATACCATGTTGCCTCAACGAATATCTCGAGTGTTGAGTTGAGGTGTACTATGAAGATAAAAAGAACCAGGCTCACAACTGAGAATATGATGAGAAATATCGTCTGAATAATCGGAAACGGGGTAAAGAGCGCAAGGATACTCGATACAATAAAGGGAATACCCAAAAAGATTGCCGCGACGAGTATTGTGCGGAGATAGAGGAGTATCATCGTGAAATAGAGTCTCCCTGTAATACCAATGTGTCTCAGGGCCATACCAGTAGACATCCCAAGTGATACAAGCGCTGTCTTGTGTTCGAATATGATAAAAAACTTCGAATACGCGAAACACATATTCAAAAAGAATGCAAAAATAAGGTAGACTCACATGATGATACTAATTGACGTTGCATATCATATCCCGAAGAGACGGAGGAGGAGTATGTAGAATGTGATGATAGAGAGCGGACGAAATACTCCAGTAATATTGTGTACTTCAAATATCGGAAGAAAGTGTCTGAGTCCATCAAAAAATCCTTGAACGGCTCGGTGTGAGTGTTCACCTTTGGTTTTCCTATAGCTATCTATCATCTGTATCATCCCTCAGTTGGCAATCGGCTCTAGTATCATATAGAGGAGAAATATCCCTATGAGTACCATAATAACTTCCATGAAGTAATCTGTATGGGCGAACTGTGCAAGTGCCGAAAAAACCTCATCTTTTTTCTTGAAAACGTAGACGTAGGTGAAGGTAATCTGGTAAATAAGTATACAAAATAACCATAACATCCCAACAAAAGAGGGGAGAAAATTGAGTTTTTTGAGAGAATGATATCGTGTGATGAGCTCCCAGGCATTGAGAACAATGGATTCTTTCATGGAATTGGTAGAGACGCTTGAGGTCTGGTTAGAAGAGCAGTGAACCGAGCCAACCGAAGAATCATGATAGAGACTTTCCTTCTTTGTTGAACACATAGGCATCCTTGATACTTGCATATTCTACGATATCATAGATAGCCTTTGATCCAGCAATTACAGGGATATTGCGTATTCACTTGAGATTGCGGTCCACATAGAGTGTATGTACTGGGCTCGATATCGGGAGGAAGAAACTCTCTCATTCCATAAGGCCGATAATCTCTTTTGTAATTGTATTGATCTTGTCTGGTGTTGTTGCAGCTCGTAACTCACCGAAGAGGGTATTGAGTTTCGGTATCTCGATATTGGAGAAGTTGATTCATTTTCATGCTTCACCTGGATCAAAAAGTTGTCCGAGTTCGCTGATAGTATCACCAGCACTGACTCAAGCAATAAGGATATCATATTCCTTCTTTCCACTTGTAATCATCTCTTGAAGAGTCTTTGGCTCTAGAGGGGAGAGTACTGTCTTGATAGAGAGACGCTTGAGAACCTTCTCAACAGCGAGAGCATATGACTCTGTAGATTGAGGACCAACAACATATGCAACGACGATACTGAATTCTTTTCCATCTTTGTCATAGTAGTAGAGTGGATCGAGTGCAAGTGCTGCTTCTTTTTGTTTTGTTTTTTCTCGTTCACGTTCGGCTACAATGGCTGGAGTATTGTTGCGAGCGATATATTCTTCATCCACTGATTTTTTGTATTCTGCGAGTGTCTGGGCACCTGTACTGTAGTAGACCGTCAGTATCTCACCGGTTGCTGTTCCTGTATCGCCAATCATTCATTCGAGGAGGTAGGTATTTTTTCATTCTTGGAGTGTTCAGTTCTCTACAGAGACGCGATAACTGAATTTTTGTGCTCCAGCACGGAATTCTTTGAGTTGATACCCGTTGATGATGACACTCGATACCGTTGTATCAAAATTTCCAGAAAGAAGAATTCATCCTGTAGCATCATCGATAAAAAGAACATTTGAATTCTGTTTGTTCGTAAAGAATCGTGGCTTATCATAGACGATACTTCCTGTGATGGTTGTTGGAGTTCCTTCTATGGAGGCCACCCAGTCATCACGTTTCATATATCCATTTTTCTTCATAATATCAGGAAAATTTCCGATACTTTCTCTTGGGAGGATCTGTCCTCTACCTGGGAATATGTTATTCACAACCCGATGACTTGGATCGACAACACCTGAGAGAGATGTTCCTATCTGCCAGTGAAGGGTGTTTCTGAGGCTCTTTGAGAGCCTATCAGTCTGGAAAAAGACAGAAAAATACTCATAAGTACTATAGTTGTATGGACGAAATCTCTCTGAGAGACTTATCGTTTCGTTCTTTACTGGGGGAATAATAATTCCTATAGTATCTTCAGCGTTTTTGAGAGCAGTAACGTTGTCAAAAAACTTAAAGTGAATCTTATCAAACCATGCTTTTTGTGTTGTAGAATTGGGGTTCTGAACGAGAGTGATGCGATCGTGTATATAAGTAGTGTCCACTACTTGTTCCCCAAATGTATATTGTCCAGACGTGATATGGCTTCCTGTAGCGAATCGTCCTGTCCGAACCTGCTCTATCATATCAGAACGCAGTATTGGATAGGTGAGGAGTTTGAGTATTTTTGTATCTTTATCAGGATTGAGAAAAGTAATTACCCCATCCTTTGACTCGATGCGCGTATCTCTGAGAACTTCTGACATAGTAGGATCCTCACCGAGAGATGCAAAAGCCTTGAATGTTGCGAGGACATCATCCCCCTTGATAGCATTCTTATCAGACCAATATATCTCCTTTTTGAGGGTACAAGTAATTTTTTCGATATTGGTGATATCACACTGTGCGAGATCTTCGCGTGCAGTATTGTCTTCAGGATTGTAGCGGATGAGTCCACGATACAAAAATGGGTAGATGATTTCATCGGCAGGATTTTTCCCATACGAGAGGGGCTTCATCATATCGGGGGCCTCTCAGATAAGGGCGATACTTGTACTTCACCCAGGGAGTCCAACATAGTGTCCTCACTTATATATGTAGACACCAATCAAGTGCAGAAAAATCAGAAGGAAGGTAGCAGCTATTCCGATAAGAACAAATTTACGAATATGTAACGGATTGAGGGTGTGACGCATAATAGAAAACAAAACTTCAGTTCACCGATAATGATACTTCAATTCAGTGGAGTGGGTTGAGTTTCATTATGAGATGAAGTATGATACAAGCGCAAGAGCAATAAATAGAACTATCAATATGATAGTGGCAACGTGAAGGATCTTCTCTGGTCCACGGCGCTCAAATTTCCCAAAATCTCCTGATCCAGGGATGATAGAGAGTCCTGCTCATTTTGACTGGAGTCCAACAACAATGATAATAAGAATAGCAAGAAGAGTAAGTATGATAGTCATAAGAAAAAAGTAAATATAATGATGGTTGCGTCATAGGACACAATAGCCATGAAATCTGCCACATAATATAAAAAAAATGCCTTTTTGCAAGTTTCCTTATTTTTTTGCTTTTTTCATCTTTTTGAGATAAGATGTACCTATATTTTTAGCAAATCGTATGTTTCGTATTGTTTTAGGCATCTTGATTATTGGAGTCTCTCTCTTTCTGAATACACTTTCTCTGCATTCGGCAGGAGTGATGACAGATTCGTCTTTTACAATTGAGCTTGGTCAGATGGATCCTCTCGCGGGGAGTCACAATGGATGAAGTATATCAGGCATGGGTGGTGTCGAAGTATTGAAAGTTTTGCTTGGGCGTATTGCAGACATACTTCTTTTTACTATACCAGTTATTGCGGCTATTTCTTTTCTTATTGCTGGATATTTTTATATCTTCTCCGCGGGGGATTCTGAGAAAGTCTGACGCGCGAAGACGATTCTCAAGTGGAATATTATTGCAATCATCGTCGCACTCCTCTCGTATGGTATTGTGAATCTCGTAGCTTCATTCTTTAATCAAGCCCCATAGTTATTTATGAAAAATCTTCCTTCCTTCCTTACTCATTGTATTGTTCTCTGTATCGGATTCGTTATCTCGAACCCGATATTTGCAGTTATACGGGTTGAAAAACCGGAATGAGTCACGCTTCCTCCAATCAATGAATCTCCAGAACTTGCTCTTGCCTCGATTATTCAGTATTTTATCCTCTTGACGGCTGTCCTCGCTGTGATGGCAATTACGTGGTGAGGTATTGGATTTATCATGTCTACAGGTGATGATGAAAAGATGAAAAAATCTCGTAAAACGATTATCTATGCCTTTGTCTGAGTTGTTGTATCTGGTCTTGCTTATGCAATAGTCGAAGCAATTACTCGCATGCAACTTAACTAATTTTTGTATGAAAAAAATCCTATACCCCATACTCTCAACTCTCTTCATCTTCTTTCTTGTATCGACAGTATTTGCTAGTGACATAGGGTTCAACTGAGAGTACCCAGATGGTACTATTGTGGCAGATGGACTCACACTCATAGGAGTTCTTTCGCTTATTCAGTCGATTCTTCTGAAGGTTGCACTCCCTATTGTTATTATTGGAGGTTCTCTCTATATTGCGTACGAGCTTTTTACAGCAGAGGGGGATGAGACCAAGATGAAAAGAGCATGGAAGTCTCTTACTTTTTCGGCTATTGGACTTATCTGTATTGCTGTATCGTATGCCTTTGTTACCGTTATTCCGGGACTTTTACTCTAAAAAATATGGCTCGTATTCTTTCTCTCATTTTTATACTCTGCATTGCCCTTGGGAGTACAACTCTCTCGGCAGCATGTGATCCTACATCTACCGATGCAGCGGGATTTCTGACCGCCTGTGCAGCAAGCACGACTAATGCTGTTGATCCAAGCTCATTCCAGGGCGGCAAAGAGGGTACACTCAAGCTTGTTATTCAGGTATCTGAGCGAGTGCTTCAGTTTGGTGCACTTTTTGCTATTGGTGCTATCGTATTCTCAGGAATACGCTATACCACATCTGCTGGTGATGATGAGAAGCTGAAGTCAGCAAAAAATACTGCTATCTATGCTCTAATTGGTCTCATCCTCCTCCTCGTTGCATTCCCAATGGTTGATATTGTTATTCGCTTCGTCTATAGCCTAGGCACATAGACTCAACAACACATACACATAAAATATACATAATGCGCATAGCCTCCATTTTCATTCTTATTTCTTGTCTTTGCTGAGTTTTTAGTGTGTCAGTTTTTTCTCTTGGTGTGCGTGAGATGAGTCTCTCGAGCACGGCAGATACAGATAAGATCCATGCTCGAGAGAAGATGCTTCTCCAGGTGATTGCTTCTCCCAGTTTTTATGGATTCACTCAAGAGAACCTCAATATCTCAATAGACCATACATTGGTAGAACCACGTGGCCGCATGAAGGGGCGATCGATTACATTGTCTTCTGGTGTTGCTCGTGATTCTGAGTTTTTGAAGCTTTTTGTTCATGAACTTGCACACTTCGTGGATATATATGTACTCAACTCTATAGCAAAAAAAGATCCTTCCCAAGATTTTTACAAGATTAGTTGGCAGGGTTCTACAACCAAGCGCGCATGACAGAAGCAACAGAATTTTGTTTCTGGATATGCAGCAACCAATCAGTATGAGGATTTTGCAGAGTCTTTTGTTTTTTATATATTTCACAATCGTGTGTTTCAAGAACGCGCTATCCGAGATGATATCATTCGTCAGAAATATCTATTCTTTCAGTCTTCTGTTTTTTCTGCATGAACATTTCTTGATACGGACTTCTCTCTCGGAAGGATACCTGCTTATACTTGGGATACTACCAAGCTCCCTATTTCTCTGCAAAAATATTTGTATTCTCTAAATTAATCCATATACTCAGGCTAAAAGTTAGCGGTTCAACCATATAGTATGTTAGATTAAGTTCGTGATTCGTGACTTCTCCTAGCTCAGTGTCTTTAATGTTTTGGAAGATAGTGAGTTGTGAGGATTCCTCATATATATCTCTTGAATTTCTTGGCCCAAGGTACGTGGTCTTGAGATTCTCTCTGATATTCTTACATTTTGGAAATACGTCCGTTCATCGGAGACCATTTCTGTTTATATATTTCTTTTTTATGGACCATATTTTTGGTGATAGCCATGATATTGCTTTCGGTAATAATCCTGCTTCATGAGCCAAGCCGGCTCACAGTGCTTCAGTTCAGACTCCTATTACTAGGCAAGAACACTCTCGTCCTCGACAGGTACAGCATGATGACTTTGGTGATCTTGAGCCAACTTCACAGTCTCCCCGTCCTCCTCGTCCAGTTCCAGTTGCTCGTGTAGCACCTCCAACAAGAACTCCCGCTCCAGCAAGAGAAGCTCGTCCTCAGACTCAACAGAGAGTGGAGCGTCCTGTTGCTCTTCCTGAGGCGTCAAATATTCCGGCACTTACTCGTCTCATTGATGGCATGAAGCCTTCATTTCTTCCACGCGAAGAAGACACAAGTGTGATGCGAATGGTACCACTTTCTCCTGCTGATTGAGTCGATCCACTCTTGCTCGTTACTCGTGATGATACAACGATTCTTGTAGGTTCTGGATTTGGTACGATGACTCGCACAGGACAAGTATATACAACTTTTCCTGATATGCGTCTTGTTGCTTCTGAGAAGACGCGACTCTCTGCATGGATACTTTTTGATGCGTCTATTGATGTTCGTCTATTTCAGACCATTCTTCCATCTGTAGGATTTCCTCCTATATACGCTACTCGTGATATTATTGCAAAATTCCGCAATAACATACAAGATACAGAATTCCTTGGAAAATGTCGATTCTTCGAACTCTTTGCTGATGGTATGGCTGAACGTCGTATCTGAGATATTGAGTGGAAGGCAGGAGTATCTCTCATACTCAAGTCAGGTACAACTGAAGTTGGGCTTTCTCATCTTCCAGCTGGAGGAACAAGTATGCCACTTTCGACACTTACTCGTTCAGGCGAAGGATATATGTTCGGTTCTGAATCTATCGAAGTAGGTGAGATACTCTCATTCAAGTGAACAGAGATGAAGCGTCATACGATGAAGTTTACGTTTGATACCTTTTATATCGATAAGAACTCTGTTGGTGTTGTTGCTGGATACACTATAGGTGACCGTGAACAACTCGCAGAGAACTGAGTTCTCATGTTCACGCTCGAAGAAGATACTCGTGCTCGCACTATTGCTGGACATATTTTTATCGATTCTCGTGGATTCGTCCATGCACATGAGATGATGAGTGTCCACAAGGAGATACTCAAGGGTATCCGTTCTACATACGAGAAGCTCATAACAGACAATCCAAAAGTTGACAGAGGTTCACTCGTACAATGACTCCGTCGTGAGATTACAAAGTACTGTTATCTCCTCACTGGTCGCACCCCTGTGGTGATGCCTATTTTGATTGAGCGATAGAGATATTGGCTCTTTGCTTTTGTGACCAAAAGTAATAAAAATATTTAAAAAATCAAAAAACAAAATTCTAAATACTAATCTATATACCTTATGCGCAACAAACGCTACCAAAATAATAGTGGCACATCGCCACAATGAGAAAAAAAGCCCGGATTCCGTAACTTTTTTGACTCAGGAAAAAACATCAACCCAAATCTTCGTCCTGGTGACTCTTTTGTCTACGAGGATAGCTTCCGTCCGAAGAGGTCATATCCATTCCTCACGCCTCAGCAGGCACTCAAGAAGTTCCTCCATATACCAGAAGAACGAGCCAAACCACTTGAAAAAGAAACTCTTCGTGTCATACCATTCGGTGGAACTGAGCAAGTAGGTCTCAACTGTATGGGATTCGAATACGAAGATGAGATGATCATCATTGATATGGGCCTCCAATTCGCTGATCAGTATCAGTTCGGTATCAACTCATCTATCCCTGATCTCACATACTGTAAGTGAAAGAAAGTTGTCGGAGTCTGTATCACACACGGACATATCGACCATATCGGATGAGTCTATTATCTCATGGAACAACTCGGTCGCTCCACTCCTCTCTATGCTACAGCTATGGCATATGAGCTTATCAAGCTCAAGCAAGGAGATATGAAGGCAACCCTTCCAAAACTCTCTGAGTATGTACGTTATCGTCCGATTCAGATAGGGAAGCACTTCCAGATAACTCCATTCGTTGTAGATCACTCGATTCCTGACTCTGTTGGTCTCCTCATCGAGACTCCAGTAGGTCGTTTCGTCCATACAGGTGACTGGAAGTTCGATAAGTCTCCACTCCCGAATCGTCCATCGACCAACTATGAGTGGCTCGAAGCACTCGGACAGCGTGGTGTGACGGCACTCTTCTCTGACTCAACCAATGCCCATCTCCTTGGTTCATCGATATCAGAATCAGCCGTTATCCACTCCATCGAAGAGATATTTGAGAAGTCGCCAGGTCGTGTGATTACAGCAACTTTTAGCTCTATCATCGATCGTGTGATGCTCATCATCTCAACTTCAGAGAAGTACAATCGCAAGGTTGTCCTCCTCGGGAGATCGATGAATAACTATATAGATATCGCTATCAAGCTCGGATACGTGCGTCCACAACCTGGAACTATCATCACGATGGAGCAGGCTGCCAAGCTCCCAGACAATGAGATCACTATCTGTTGTACGGGTGCACAGGGTGAGCGCTATGCTGCTCTCATGCGTATCGTAACAGGTGAATCCAAGGAGACAACACTCAAACCGAATGATGCGATTATCTTCTCATCTTCAGTGATTCCAGGGAATGAGCGTGCGGTACAGGGACTCTTTGACCTCATCACACAGCAGGGTCCACGTATACATCACTACAAGGAGTCGGAGATCCATGCAGGATGACATGCCAAGGAAGAGGATACCAAGAAGATGATTACGATGCTCAAACCAGAATATTATGTGCCAGTCTATGGATTCCCACATATGCTCCGTGGTAACGCTCGCAATGCCTATGATCTCTGATATGATAAAGCAAAAGTGCCAATTCTCCGAAACGGAAAACTCCTCGAGTTCACGAAGGAAGGTATGCGCGAGACAGACCAATACGTCTCGAAGAAGCTCATCACTATAGATGGTCGTATGGTTGGATATACTCATGAACAAGAGCTCCATGATCGCTATCAGATATCTTCTCAGGGTGTACTTGTTATCGGTATCTCGAAGAAAAATACAGGATTCCATATCAAGTATGATACGGTTGGACTCCCGCCAGTACACGAGGTTCCAGGACTCGAGAAGTCACTTGATGCATGTGTCCGCTCAGTACTTCAGGATCTCTCAGGATTCAAGGATGCACAGTCATTTGCTCAATACGTTGAACGCAAGGCCTGTGATGTGATGCTCCATGAAGCAGGGAAAGAACCAAAGGTCGTGGTGGTAGTACAATAAAAAGATAAAATTCCTTTGCATTTTTGCGGATTATTTCTATAATCCGCGCCATGGTGGGTTACTCAAGTGGCTGAAGAGGCGGGTTTGCTAAACCTGTAGGGTGCCGCAAGGTGCCGCGAGGGTTCGAATCCCTCATCCACCGCCATAATTTAGTAGATAGTACCGAGTATAGAGTTATTGGGATGGAGTCTCCAATCTAAAAACTAAATACTAAAAACTCTATACTACTTCGGGGGTATAGCTCAGTGGTTAGAGCAGTCGGCTCATAACCGATTGGTCCCTGGTTCAAGTCCAGGTACCCCCACCATATAGAAAACATATCTCCCTTTCGTAAGAAGGGGAGATTTTTTTATTTCTTCATATTTGAGTCTATAATATGGAATCAATATGAAGAATATCTATCTTTGAATAATGGTAGATGAAATACTTCCATATATGTACCCATATGTGAGATATTTTTACCTATTTTTTATCTTGGGTTTTTGCTCACAAAAAGTGTTCTACATGGACGATGCCATAAAATATGGCGAAAATTCGCACAAAATTCGCAGAAATGATACTTTTTATGAAAAGTTATTTCCGCATCTGGATGCGGTTTTAGGACTTTTTATAAAAAAAGTGAAAAAAAGTTTTGACTTGGAAAAGGTTTTCCATATAACTTGTCGCACTGCAACAGCGCAGTTGAACCTTAACATTCCATATACCAGAAGACAATTTATCTCTTTCGAGAGTTAAACTGTAATTCTAGATAAACAACAATCATAAAAAAAGTCCTCATATTTATATGAGGCAAGTTTCTTCTTAATTGAAGAGACGCTAACGTTTCAAAGAGTTTGATCATAGCTCAGGATGAACGCTAGCGGTGCGCCTAACACATGCAAGTCGAGCGGGACAATTTGTGACACAGAGTAGAGAAGTTCGCTTCTACATTCTGTGTCACAGAGAGTTTAGCGGCAAACGGGTGCGTAACACGTTGATATCTCCCCCGAAGTCAGGGATAACCTGGAGAAATCCAGTCTAATACCGGATGGTCCCGTAAGGGTAAAGGAGCAATTCGCTTCGGGAAGAGTCTGCGGCCTATCAGCTAGTTGGCGGGGTAAAAGCCCACCAAGGCGATGACGGGTAGCTGGTCTGAGAGGACGGCCAGCCACAATGGAACTGAGACACGGTCCATACTCCTACGGGAGGCAGCAGTGAGGAATCTTCCACAATGGGCGAAAGCCTGATGGAGCGACACCGCGTGAAGGATGAAGCCTTTGTTGGTGTAAACTTCTTTTCTCTCCGAAGATAATGACGGTAGGAGAGGAATAAGGGGCGGCAAACTTCGTGCCAGCAGCCGCGGTAATACGAAGGCCCCAAGCGTTATCCGGAATTACTGGGCGTAAAGCGTCTGTAGGTGGTTCGGAAAGTTTCAAGTGAAAGGTCAGGGCTCAACCCTGTACTTGCTTGGAAAACTATCGAACTCGAGTGTGGGAGAGGCAAGCAGAATAATAAGAGTAGGGGTGCAATCCGTTGATACTTATTAGAATACCAAAAGCGAAGGCAGCTTGCTGGAACATTACTGACACTGAGAGACGAAAGCGTGGGGAGCAAAAGGGATTAGATACCCCTGTAGTCCACGCCCTAAACGATGGATGCTAAGTGTTGGACTTCGGTCCAGTGCTTCAAGCTAACGCATTAAGCATCCCGCCTGAGGAGTACGGCCGCAAGGTTAAAACTCAAATGAATAGACGGGGACCCGCACAAGCAGTGGATCATGCGGTTTAATTCGACACTAAACGAGGAACCTCACCTAGGCTTGACATTGATAGAATTTTCCAGAAATGGATTAGTGCCCGCAAGGGAACTTGAAAACAGGTGCTGCATGGTTGTCGTCAGCTCGTGCCTTGAGGTGTTCGGTTAAGTCCGTTAACGAGCGCAACCCATGTCGTTAGTTACTATGTCTAACGAGACTGCTCGAGTTAATCGAGAGGAAGGTGTGGATGACGTCAAATCAGCATGGCCCTTATGCCTAGGGCTACACGCATGATACAATGGTCGGTACAAAGGGTTGCCAAGTGGTAACACGGAGCCAATCCCAGAAAGCCGATCTCAGTCCAGATTGAGGGCTGCAACTCGCCCTCATGAAGTTGGAATTGCTAGTAATCGTGAATCAGCTATGTCACGGTGAATCTGTTCCCGGGTCTTGTACTCACCGCCCGTCAAACCATGGGAGATGTAGGTACCTTAAGTCCTTCGAGTAATACGGAGGCCCACGGTAAACACATTGACTGGGGTTAAGTCGTAACAAGGTATCCGTACGAGAACGTGCGGATGGACTATCTCTTTATCATATAGATTGCAGTTTTTGTCTTCTGGTACATGGAATGATAAGCGTTCATTGAACCTTAACACTCTCAAATTCAATTAATTGAATGTTATTCTAAAAAAACCGAAGTATTTTCTTCCCAAAGAAAGTATTTCAAAAAATTGTTTAAGAAACATTGTATTTTTCACAGGTGTAGCAATACACCAAATAGAAATTCTGTTTCCATCAATAATGTACAAGATTTTATTCATACCAACAACAAAAAACAAGCGAAAGCAAAAAGCCATTATGTATAAATACATAAACGGCACAAAGTGGATGCCTTGACTCATACATCCGATGAAGGACGCACAAAGCTGCGATAAGCTTGGGTGAGCTGCTACGAAGCGTTATAGCCCAAGGTCTCCGAATGGGGGAACCCTATCCACCAAGGTGGATAATCCTATATGGATGGACACCTGCCGAATTGAAATATCTTAGTAAGCAGGGAAAAGAAATCAACCGAGATTCCGAAAGTAGTGACGAGCGAAATTGGAACAGCCCAAACCTATAGAGTGCCAAGGATGAATCCGTTGCTCTATAGGGGTTACACGACATATTACCGTAAAATTCAGATAACGACACTTTACAAAGAATACAGAAAAATTACCTGGAAAGGTAGGCCATAGAGGGTAATAGCCCCGTATTTGAAATATCTCTTTGCCAAGGTGCAATATGCTCGTAAGTAGCATCGGCCACGTGAAAGCCGGTGTGAATTCAGGTCGACCACGATCTAAGGCTAAACAGTGTATGAGATCGATAGTGAACAAGTACCGTGAGGGAAAGGTTAAAAGAACCCCGGAAGGGGAGTGAAATAGATCCTGAAACTTTGTGCCTTCAAAGAGTCGGAGCCCTTAGGGGTGACGGCGTGCCTTTTGGAGAAGGAACCAACGACTTACGTATATGTGGCAAGGTTAAGACAGTTATAGTCGGAGCCGTAGGGAAACCAAGTCTGAATAGGGCGAATTCAGTCACGTATAGTAGACCCGAAACCCGTGTGAGCTACTCATGAGCAGGATGAAGGTGGGGTACAACCTACTGGAGGTCCGAACCATTTAGAGCTGCAAGTCTATTGGATGACTTGTGAGTAGGAGTGAAAAGCTAATCGAACCGGGAGATAGCTGGTTCTCCGCGAAATATATTTAGGTATAGCGTATAACAGTAACCGAGAGGGGTAGGGCTCTGATAGGACTAGCGGGTCTATCCGACTTAGCAAATCCTGATAAACTTCGAATACTCTCGGCGGAATGTTATACAGTCGGACAGTGACGGATAAGCGCCATTGTCAAAAGGGAAACAGCCCAGATTCCTGTCTAAGGTCCCCAAGTTATAACTCAGTGGAAAAGGATGTGCGATTACTAAGACAGCCAGGATGTTGGCTTAGAAGCAGCCACTCATTTAAAGAGTGCGTAATAGCTCACTGGTCGAGTGATTGTGCGCCGAAGATTCAGCGGGGCTTAAGTTATACACCGAAGACGGAAGATACATATTTATTTATGGATCGGTAGCGGAGCGTTCTGTAGGCCTGTGAAGCAGTCGGATAACCGGCTGTGGAGGTATCAGAAGTGCAAATGTTGGTATGAGTAACGTAATGGAGGTGAAAACCCTCCACACCGAATACCCAAGGTTTCCTGTTCAACGTCAGTCGTAGCAGGGTTAGTCGGTCCTAAGGTGCATCCGAAAGGAGCAAGCCGATGGATATCTGGTTAATATTCCAGAACTATATATGAAAGGTTATTACCTATGTGGGGACGCATCAACAGTATCGGAGGCTCTCATGGATATGAGCTAAGAATGTACCTTATGGCTAGATAGGCAAATCCGTCTAGCAATACATGAGGTATGTGATTACATAGAAAGCGAAGCTTCGGCTTAGTAGACTATGTTCCTACGATACGAGGGTGCCGAGAAAATCCACTCTGGGACGATCATATGTAACCGTACCGTAATCGAACACTCGTGGGTGGATGTGAGTACATTAAGGTGGACGGGATAACTAAGCTTAAGGAACTCTGCAAAAAAGCGATCGTAACCTCGGGATAAGATCTGCCTCACCACATAATTTATGTGAAGGCCGCAGCTAACGAGTCCAGGCGACTGTTTACCAAAAACACAGCTCCGTGCTAAATCGCAAGATGATGTATACGGGGTGATGCCTGTCCGGTGCCAGAAGATTACGGGGAGGGGTGCAAGCTCTGAACTTAAGTCCTGGTGAACGACGGCCGTAACTATAACGGTCCTAAGGTAGCGAAATTCCTTGTCGGGTAAGTTCCGACCCGCACGAACGGCATAACGGTCTGGACACTGTCTCAAGCTTAGGCCCGGTGAAATTGCAATATCGGTAAAAATGCCGATTACTCGCAGCAAGACGGAAAGACCCTATGAAGCTTTACTCTAGTTTGGCACTGAGTCGTACATATATTTGTGCAGGATAGGTGGGAGGCGATGATGATGGGACGCTAGTTCTGTCGGAGCCAACGTTGAGATACCACCCTTGTATATGTATGCCTCTAACCCCGCACAGCGGGGGACCGTGCTTGATGGGGAGTTTAACTGGGGCGGTTGCCTCCTAAAATGTAACGGAGGCGCACAAAGGTAGGCTAGGTCCGGATGGAAATCGGACTGGTAGTGTATTCGCACAAGCCTGCTTGACTGAGAGACCTACAAGTCGATCAGAGACGAAAGTCGGTGAAAGTGATCCGGCACCAACACGTGGGAGTGGTGTCGCTCAACGGATAAAAGTTACTCTAGGGATAACAGGCTGATTGCGTCCAAGAGTTCATATCGACGACGCAGTTTGGCACCTCGATGTCGGCTCATCACATCCTGGGGGTGGAGAAGCTCCCAAGGGTATGGCTGTTCGCCATTTAAAGTGGTACGTGAGCTGGGTTCAAAACGTCGTGAGACAGTTTGGCCCCTATCTGCTGTGAGCGCGTAGAAATTTGATGAGATCTGTTCCTAGTACGAGAGGACCGGAATGGACGAACCCCTGGTGGATCGGCTGTCAACCAATGGCACCGCCGAGTAGCTAAGTTCGGAAAGGATAACCACTGAAAGCATCTAAGTGGGAAGCCAACTCAAAGATAAGATTTCTCAGGTCTGTAAGGATCATAAGTGCCCTTGGAGACTACAAGGTTGATAGGATGTAGGTAGAAGCACAGAAATGTGTGTAGCCGAGCATTACTAATAGCACGAACGGTATTTATATATGCTTTTTGTTTTTACTCGAACTTTTGTTCGTTGGTATGAATAAGATCTTATGCATGTTGGAGACAGAAATAACAATATTTCTTATAACAAAACGTTTTTTAGACAAACATTTCTTTTTTTCCAGAATCTTGGTGTATATTGTGCGAAGGGTACACCTGTTCCCATTCCGAACACAGAAGTTAAGCTTCGTAACGTCGATGGTACTGCGTGGCTTCACGTGGGAGAGTAGATATATGCCAAGATTTTGGAAAAAAGGTATCAATTAAGAAGGATTTACACAGAGTGTTGATAACATACTAATAAAAAAGATTAAAATTCTCGAGTACACTCGGGAATTTTTTTCTTTGTCGGATGTATTTTGAGTTTTTCTTAAAATATTTTTGACTTTCGACTCTTTCTCGCTATGCTCTCCGTGGTCTAGATACAACTTGCCCGCGTAGCTCAGTTGGATAGAGCAGCAGCCTTCTAAGCTGAAGGTCACAGGTTCGACTCCTGTCGCGGGCACCATTCCACTTTGCGGATCATTAGCTCAGTTGGTTAGAGCGCTTGGTCGACATCCAAGAGGTCACTAGTTCGAATCTAGTATGATCCACCATCATTTTCGGGTTATTAGCTCAGTTGGTTAGAGCACCTGCCTTACAAGCAGGGGGTCATAGGTTCGAATCCTATATAACCCACCATACGAAAAACAAAATCCCTTCCATTACTGGAGGGGATTTTTTATGTTTCCCTCGCTTTTTTCTATTTTTTTTCTATACTCTTTCTTAATTTCTAGAACCTAAGCTCTAATTCTTCTCCCATGTACATCCTCAAATACGCCTTCAAAAATATTATTCGTAATCCTTTTATATCACTCTCATCCCTGGTAGTGATTGGGCTTTTGATATTTTTTATTAATATATTATCTCTGGTGCTTTTTTCGACAGGGAAGTTCATCGAAGGAGTCAATGATCGTATATCTATCACGATTCCATTCCAGCCTGGTTTTACTGAAGAATCTATCCAGACACAGAAACTCCTCTATACGCTCTCATCTTCCTTTTCTGGTATAGAGTCCAAGTATATCTCTCAGGAAGAAGCATTCGTCCTCTTTCAGTCTCGCAATCCAGATCTTGCCAAGCTTATCGAGTGAACCGATGAAAATCCTCTTCCAAATAGTCTCAGACTTTCATGAATCCCTCTTGGTTCCTATGAGGCAATAGAGAAGGTAATAGCTGAGTACAAGGAAATTCTCGAATACAATGAGACAGAATTCAACCGTAAACTCATAGATTTTCAGAGTCAGTATAGTCGTATCGAATCCCTCGTAAAGATACTTAGACTTCTCGAATATTGAGTCTATGCACTCCTTGCACTCTTTGTTTTTACGGTTTTTGTGGTGGTGTATACGGTTATCTCAAATACTATATTTTTTCTCAGGGATGAGATGTCTATCATTGAGCTTGTTGGAGGGCGCTCATACTTTATCTACTGACCACTTGTCATCCAGTGAATATTTTATACTGGTATAGCAGCAGTTCTTGCTGCATGAGTGTTCTATAGTCTTCCATATATGCTTCCTCTTGACTCACTTCCGAGTTCTGTTTCTCTTATGCTTTCTGAGTTTTATGTATTCTTTTCTGACAAGCTTGCCTACGGACTCTTGGCTGCTATCGTTCTGGGAATGATATCCTCCTTCATTGCTTCTTGGAAATACATACACAAAACTATCGGATAAAAGCCTTGAAATCACTCAATTTTCCTATACGATTGATCCTTTTCTAGAGCCAAAAATCAGAGAATGGAGATGAAGTAGAAAAAAACTCAAAAATTCATTTGCATTTTCGAAAAACGTATATATACTCCGCGGGCATTCAAGTAGAGATTGTGAACACAAAACCTATTCGAATGACGTGACAATGGTTGGTGTGGTTCCGGCTATAGCCTAATCACTTATAACTATTCACTTATCCTTGGTGCTATAGCTCAGTTGGTTAGAGCGCTGCCCTGTCACGGCAGAGGTCGCGAGTTCGAGTCTCGTTAGCACCGCCAGTATTTTCCCCATGTGGGGCCTTAGCTCAGTTGGCTAGAGCGCCTGTTTTGCACGCAGGAGGTCAAGGGTTCGACTCCCTTAGGCTCCACCATAATTTAAGTTTTCAAGTATAAAGTTTTCAAATGCGGTTCTTACTGTTGTTTGTTGATCTTTACTTGAAAACTTTGAACTTTATTCTCTGATTCTTCAATGATATGTGACTCCGTAACAAACGTCCACACAATATGGTCTACTCAGTAGATCGAAAGGGAGCTAAGTCTGGTAGCAAGGTAGCGCACGCTATTGCTCACTACAAGATTCTTCAAAAGCGTATTGCTGTAGAAGGGGAGACTCTCTGGATTCAGAATGCTCTCAAGATTGTACTTGCAAAGTTTAAGAAGTATTCTGTAAATATTGCAAAGATCTAATCGCAACTAAACTGTTCATTATCCTTTTCTCATAGAATATGCCAAGACTTACTACATACGCACATAAGAAGCTCAAAAAAGCTGTTACTCGTATCGACAAAAAAATGCGAAAGACAAAGAAATAAAAATGCCTTATACGGGATACAGTTTAGGCGAAGAAAGATTCCTCTTTGTTCACTTGGTCTGTGTCCCGTATTTTGTATAAAATTCTTTTGCTTTTTTGTATTTTCTGTTTACAATTTCCCCGCTTTTAATCTTTTACTTTTTTCCTCATATGGCTACATACGACAGAACAAAGCCCCATATTAACATCGGTACTATCGGTCACGTTGACCACGGTAAGACTACGTCTACTGCCGCATTTACATTCGTTCTCGCTCAGAAATTCGGAGGTGAGACTAAGAAGTACGATGAGATCGACGGTGCTCCAGAAGAGAAGGCACGTGGTATTACTATCAATACTGCTCACGTTGAGTACCAGACTGCAACTCGTCACTATGCACACGTTGACTGTCCTGGACATGCTGACTACGTTAAGAACATGATTACTGGTGCCGCTCAGATGGATGCTGCAATTCTCGTAGTTGCTGCTACTGATGGACCTATGGCTCAGACTCGTGAACATATTCTCCTTGCTCGCCAGGTAGGTGTTCCTTACATCGTTGTATGGATGAACAAGTGTGATATGGTTGATGATGCTGAGATGCTTGATCTCGTTGAGATGGAAATCCGCGAGCTTCTCTCTAAGTATGAATTCCCTGGTGATGACCTTCCAGTTATCCGTGGTTCTGGACTCGTAGCTCTTGAGAACCCTACTGATATGGACAAGCCATACGGTGCTAAGGCTGTTCTTGACCTCTTCGATGCTATCGAAGCATACGTTCCAGTTCCTGAGCGTCAACTCGACAAGCCATTCCTTATGCCAGTTGAAGATGTATTCTCAATCAAGGGACGTGGTACAGTAGTTACAGGTAAGATTGAACAAGGTGTTATCAAGGTTGGTGATACTATCGAGATTCTTGGTATCCGTGATACTCAGACTACAACTGTTACAGGTATTGAGATGTTCCACAAGCTCCTCGATCAGGGACAAGCTGGTGACAACGCAGGACTCCTCCTCCGTGGTATCGAGCGTACTGATGTTGAGCGTGGACAAGTTCTTGCTAAGCCAGGATCTATCAAGCCTCATACTAAGTTCGAAGCAGAAGTATACGTACTTACTAAGGATGAAGGTGGACGTCATACTCCATTCTTCCAGGGTTACAAGCCTCAGTTCTACTTCCGTACAACTGATGTAACTGGTTCTATCCAGCTCCCTGCAGGTGTTGAGATGGTTATGCCTGGTGACAATATCCAGATGACTATCGAACTTGGTTCAGCTATCGCTATGGACCAGGGTCTCCGCTTCGCTATCCGTGAAGGTGGACGCACTGTTGGTTCAGGTGTAGTTGCTAAGGTTCTTGCATAATAAGTTTTTTCTCTCATCTCTCCTTCGGGGGAGATGGAGAAGGCACTTATTCGCCTAACAGCGAACAAGTATACGTCATTGCATTCATGTTCTCATGGATGGTCAGACCTTACATTCTTATTTTCTTTTTCTTATGGCTACTAAAAAAGCAGCATCTACAGCAGGTAAAATCCGTATTCTCGTAAAGTCTTTTGAGCACAAGCTCGCTGACGAAGCAGTTGTAAAGATTATCTCTAGTATCAAGGATAGTGGTGCTATCGTTGTTGGACCAGTTCCACTCCCAACAAAGATCGAAAAGATTACTCTTAATCGTTCAACATTCGTAAACAAGAATGCACGTGAACAGTTTGAGATCCGTCGCCACAAGCGTCTTATCGATGTTATGGAAGCAACTCCAAAAACTATGGAACTCCTCCAGTCTCTCTCTATACCAGCAGGTGTAGGTGTTGAGATCAAGGTTATGTAATTGAACTCTATACAACTTTCAACTTTTAACTACAATATTATGTCACGCGTCTGTCAACTCACTGGTAAAAAAACATCAGTCGGAAACAATGTATCACACTCTTGCCGCCATACAAAGCGTCGTTTTTACCCAAACCTCTTCTGGAGAAACATCAAGGATCCTCAGACTGGTATGGTTATCCGTCTCCGTCTTTCGGCTAAGGCTATCAAGACACTCAAGAAGAAAGGAATCCTCTAGTATTAGAACTTAGAACTTAGAACTTAGAACTTAGTTTCGTTTCTGTTTCTAGGCTCTAAAGACTAAACTCTAAATTCTACTATCTGCCCGGGTGGTGGAATGGTAGACACGGAGGACTTAAAATCCTCTTCCTCACGGAGTACGGGTTCGAGCCCCGTCCTGGGCACCACTAAAATAATCCAAAAATTACCAATTAACAATTACCTTATGTTAAAGATTCGTCTCTCTCGCGTTGGTCGCAAACACGTTGCGAAGTACCGCGTTGTCCTCACTGACCATCGCCAGTCTGCGAAGCATGGTTTTATCAAGATTCTTGGTTCATACGATCCACATACGAAGACTCTCGTTATGGATCAGGCAGAAGCTGATAAATATATCGCTACAGGAGCTCAGTATTCTGATACTCTTGCTAAGATTGTTGCTAAGAACAAGTAATCTATTTCCCTCGAATCATATCGGGGGATTTATTGATATTGGCAGACAGAAGAAAAACCGCACACACTATTTTCTAAAATTTTTCTTTATGACAGCTACAGAATTCCTACATTTTCTTATATCTTCTCTTGTGGAGAATACCGATGCAATAGAGATAACAGAGAAACATGATGAACTGGGAATGCTCCTCTCGCTCAAGGTAGATGCAACAGATATGTGATCTGTTATCGGACGAGGAGGGAAGACGATTGATTCACTTCGCACGGTTCTTCGAGTTTTTGGCTCCAAGAATGGTGAGAGAGTCAATCTCCGTATCATCGAGGAGAATAGAGTCTAGAACTCGTCTTTTTCCTTTTTTATGATATAAAAATTTTACATTTTTTCATTTTTCTATAGTATCATCTTATGCCAGACGTATTTCAAGCATTCACCATCGAACAAGTAGTTACTACTGGCATAGCCGTCCTTGTGGTTTTTGCATGACTTATATCTATTCTTTTCGTTATCTGGTGAGGCTTTCTGATGATTGTCTCTGGTGGCAACGAGGAAAAAGTAAAGGGTGCAGTGAATCATATTCGACATGCATTTATCGGTGTCCTTTTGATTATCTCAGTGCTCTTTGTATTCCCAACATTCCTTGACCTTATAGGTATGGAGTATGGACAATACATGAAACCTGCTGCAGTATTTGATACAATATGAACTCTTTCTGATAGACTTTTCTGACAATCGATTGAGACTGACCCATTTTGAGACCCATCAACTACCCCAGTTATCACTGACGACTTCTCTGACTTATAATTTTTTTCTTATGGATATCTCTTTTATCCCAACAGTTTCTGCCGCAGGCAGCGTCCTCGACTCCAGCGCTTCATACACAGCAAGTGACATTATCCGCGTAGCTATCTCACTTATTGTGCTCGTTGGATGACTCTGTGCTATCATATTCATCATCTGGTGAGGTCTCATGCTCATACTCTCAGGTGGCAAGGATGAAAAGGTAAAACCAGCAATTAACTCTATACGCTACGCAGTAATCGGTATCATCGTCATTGTCGTCGCTATATTTGTTGCACCAAAAGTCTCTGAAATGCTCGGTCTCGGACAGCATGACTATCTCTCTCCGAAGAGTGTATTCGATACAATCAAGATGCTCATGAATCGTATATTCGGAACAAGCTCATCATCGAGCTACGACCCAGCAAGTACTGACCTGACAGACTTCTCAGACTTCTAATATAGATGACAATCCCAAGTGAAAAACTTGGGATTTTTTTATGTTTTTCTTTCCCCTTTTCCGTTTGCAATATAGCTGGTTTTTTGTATACTCAGTGCGATTAATTCATGATTTTTTCTTATGTCAGATACACCAGAAATCCTCGATACTCCAGAGGAACTTCCAGAAGACACAACACCAACAGGACCTGCAGTTATGCTCGGTCAATCCTATGGTTGAGACAGCGATCGTAATATCGTCGAAGAGATGGAGACATGTTACCTCGACTATGCTATGTCAGTGATCGTCTCTCGTGCACTTCCAGATGTACGTGACGGTATGAAGCCGGTACATCGTCGAATACTCTATGCTATGTATGAGGGCGGTGTCCGCGCAACAGGAAAGTATCGTAAGTCGGCTCGTGTCGTCGGTGATGTACTCGGTAAGTACCACCCACATGGTGACTCATCTGTATATGATGCTATGGTTCGTATGGCACAGGATTTTTCACTTCGTTATCCACTCGTAGACGGACAAGGAAACTTCGGTTCTATGGATGGTGACAATGCTGCTGCGATGCGTTATACTGAGGTCAAGATGGATAAGCTCGGTGAGCTCATGCTCGCTGATATAGACAAGGATACCGTTGATTGGAAGGATAACTATGATGCAAGTACCCAAGAACCAAAAGTCCTCCCAACACGTATCCCGAACCTCCTCCTCAATGGAGTTATGGGTATCGCGGTTGGTATGGCAACCAATATCCCTCCGCACAATCTCGGTGAACTTGTGGATGCACTTCACTTTCTCCTGAATCACGCCGATCCAGACTCAGTCAGTATTGAAGAACTCATGAACTTCGTTCTTGGACCTGATTTCCCAACGGGAGGTATCGTCTACAACAAAAAAGACATCATCGAGGCATATACTCGTGGTCGTGGCTCTATCGTGATGCGTGGTCGTGTCAATATGGAAGAAGGGAAGAACGGTCGTGAGATGATCGTCATTACAGAGGTGCCATTTCAACTCAATAAAAAAGAATACGTCGAAAAACTCGCAGATCTCGTTATCGACAAGACTATTGTTGGGATATCTGAGATCCGTGACGAATCCAAGGGACTTGGGGATATCCGTATCGTCATCGAGCTCAAGCGTGATGCTTTCCCGAAGAAGATACTCAATCAGATCTACAAGCTCACACCACTCCAGACAAGCTTCTCATACAATATGATTGCCCTCACAGATAGAGGAATGCAACCAAAACTCTTCAATCTCCGTGAGATGCTTCAGGCTTTTATCGAACACCGTCGTGAGGTGATCACTCGTCGTACTCGTTATGAGCTTGCACAGGCTGAGGCACGCGCGCATATCCTCGAAGGACTCAAGATCGCTCTCGATAATATTGACGCAGTCATCAAGACTATCAAGGAATCCAAAACTCGTGAAGAGGCACACTCAGCCCTCATGGTGAATTTCTCTCTCTCAGAGCTTCAGGCAACAGCAATACTTGAGATGCAACTCCAGCGTCTTGCAGGTCTCGAGCGCAAGAAGATAGAAGACGAACTTGCAGAGAAACTCGCACTTATCGCGGACCTTCGCGATATACTTGCCAACCCTGCACGTGTGGCAGCTATCATCGGTGATGAGCTCACAGAGATCAAGACGAAGTATGACAACCCTCGCCGTACAGAGATACATGCAGGTGCAATTGGAGAATTCAATCCGACGGATACTATCCCGAACGAAGATGTCGTTGTGACACTCTCGAAGAACGGATATATCAAGCGCGTGAAGTCTTCAGCGTTCCGTACACAACGTCGTGGAGGGAAGGGAATTGCGATGGCAGTCAAGGACGAAGATGAGATCGATACAATCCTCTCAACCAAGAATCACAATATGCTCATGTTCTTCACGAACACGGGTCGAGTATTCCGCCTTCCAACATATGAGATTCCTGAGATGCAGCGTACTGCCAAGGGGCAACCAGTCGTTCAGTTCCTCGCACTCGCGAAGGATGAGGCTATCGCAACGGTACTCGATCTCACAGGAACAGATGGTAAGCAGCTCGTTCTCATCTCCAAGAAGGCTGTCGTCAAACGTATCGATATCGCAGAAGTTGCGAGTATCCGCGCAAGTGGACTCATCGTGATGAAGCCACATGATGGTGATGCACTTGGTTGGGTACGTGTAACAGATGGTTCAGATAATATTCTTCTTGTATCAGGTGGTGGTAAGGCTATCCAATTCGATGAAAATGATGTTCGTGTTATGGGTCGTGCCGCTGCAGGTGTCCGCGGTATGAAGGTCGCATCTGGTGATGCACTCATCGTCGGATGTGTTGCTGGTAAGGATGCTAAGTATATGTTCACTGTATCAGAAAATGGTATGGGGAAGATATCTTCACTCGAAGACTATCGTGAGCAGGGAAGAGGTGGCTCGGGTATCAAGGTGGGAGCAACAACAGAGAAGACAGGTTCTGTCATCGGAGCCTTCACCCTTACAGAAGAAGAAAAACAAAACAATAGTGTCATCCTTATCTCGAAGTCTGGACAGACTGTCCGTGTCCCACTTGAGTCAGTTCGTGTGACTGGTCGCACAACTCAGGGTGTTATCCTTGCCAAGCTCAAGGACAATGATGATGGATTTACCTCGGCGACAGTGGTTCAGCGTAGTGACGAAGATGATGCTGATGAGACATTGGTTCAGGAGATTCCTCAGGCGTAACTATTCCTTATTGGATACGTATGTTCAAAAAAATTGTATTCATATGCATTCTCACTCTCAGTAATATATGACTTGCCTCAGCTTTTGAGGCGAGTTATTATTCTGATGCGTTTGAGGGTGGTACAAGTGCCAATGGTACAACTTTTTCTCAGTCGGGTCATACTGCTGCGATATGTTATGAGGAGCTCTCTCAACTCGCTTATGTGAGTACAGCGCAGACAGGCATGGTAGTCACACTCACGGATAGACCCAATTGTGCTCGACATACAGATAGGATAGATCTCTCGAGTTCTGTATTTTCTACATTTGCTCCACTCTCCAAGTGACTCATAACTGACATATCAGCGACACCACTCGGTATAAAAACTGGAAAATTCGTTAAACGCAATCTTTCGCAAAAGGAGTTCACATCTCTATGAGTAGAACTCTCCAAGCCAATGAGTAATACATATATTGCCTGAGAGAGTATTGTTGTCTCATGAAGGGTAACTTCAGGGATAGAGCATATTATGATCTATCTGGAACACAAAAAAACAGGCCTAAAAAAGAGTCAGTCATATGCGGTTTCAAATGGTGGCATCTTTAGTATCGTGCTCTCTTTTCCACAAGAGAGTGGTGAGTATTATTTTGTTATTGCTGCGGGAACAAGTTTCCGTACTGAGAGTCCATCCTCTCTGCTTCTTGTGAATCGTGATGATATCGCGCCGATGGATCAAGGGACAGGTACGTACAAAAAATCCATCCTTACACTAAAGGAGATATCTTGAGACCAAGTTCTCTCTCTCCCATACAATAGTTGGTGAATTCTTACTTTTGGTACAGGAAGTAAGCAGACACTCTATGGTCAAGTATTATCTTTTGATGCTACTTCATTGTGATTGGGGAAGGCGAGATATACATTTACAGGATATACACTCTCGAGTCCTTCGTCACTGGATCGTTCACCAGCTCCGACCACTTCTCTGAGTGGCACGGTACTCCTTGCTCGAAAGCATGATTCACTTGGAGCTGAGAGGGTCAAGATATTACGTCAGCCTAGGAATATTGTTTTTCGTTTTCGTATCCCAGCAGGGAAAGTAGTTCAAGATACATACTATGTTACTCTTCCGAATGGTGATGTGAGGAAATACTCCTTCCCCAAAAAGTATACAGATGGAAATGGATACCTCAAAACGAATACCCTCATACAATCGATGTTCTCTGCTGATATTGTTGGAACGTATAAGCTCGAAACAGTTGAGAGAGATGGATTCGCATACTTCAATCTCCCTATTGTCCGAGGAGATGTCTGGAACGTGATACCAAAACTCTCTGATGCAGAAGTTCGCAATATAAGAAAATCCACAAAAGATGTCCGTACGGATTCGTATAATGCTATCAATGCACTCCGTGCAGCCCTCTTCAGAACGCAACTTGAACGTGACGTCTCACTTGATCTCCTTGCTCAGAAAAAGGCTGAAGATATGGCTCGTGATGCATACGTTGGACATGTTACCCAGGATGGGAAAAATATCCGGGAATTTGCTACGTCACTCTCAATTAGTACTGCATCCTCTCTTGGAGAAAATGTTGCTGGATGAAATGTCTCTGGAGCCGCACTCCAAGATGGTCTCGAAGAATCAGGAAGTCACCGAGCCAATATGATTGATCCTGACTGGAAAAAAGTTGGAATCGGTTATGTCGTCTCTTGAGACAAAACATATATGGTTCATGTATTCAGTAATTAATACAATAAGCGTGACAATTTTGTCACCTTTTTTTGTGCATTGCGTCCTAGTCAATGTATTCCTTACTTTTTTCTTATGCGCAATATACTATCCATAATCGTTCTCATGATATTCATGAACTCGACTGTTCCAGTTTTTGCTGCTGACAATACAGATCTCCTCTCTACGGAGCCAACACTTACGGCTCCTAAGTTCTCGTATCATACGTTCGCGACTTGTAGTGAGTTCGAGTCTACGATGCAAAAGATCCTCCCGAAGCAAGATAACTCCTATTGGCGTGGAGGGGGAGTGATGCTGGAGTCAACTGCAACTGACGCCACCAAGGCGCCAGCTCCTACAGCAGCGAGAGTCAATGGAGACTGAGCAGCTACCACCACACCTCACTCTGAGACCAACGTACAAGTTCAGTGAATCGATGAGGCAGATACAGTGAAGACAGATGGTCGGTATATCTACTCATACCAACAAGGTGAGGATGGTATCGTAGTACTTGATGCAAAGAATCTCAATAAGATAAAAACTATTAAAATCCCATCAAATTATTCGAATCCAACGTTTTATATAACAAAAAACAAGCTCATCCTCACGGCAACACGTTACTCGAATTCGAGTCGGTACTGGATGGGTTGGTACAACAATTCACAGAAGTCTATCATCGCTATCTATGATATCGCGAATATATCGACTACCAAGCTCGTACGTCTCATACAGGTAGATGGTTCACTCTCTGACACCAGACTCGAGGATAACTGACTCATGACAGCAGTTATCTCGACATCATATTGGACGCCTCCGTACTATATCATGGCACTTGAAGATGGCAAGACTCCCAGCTATCAGTACAAGTCCAAGAATCTCATCCCGCGTATCTCTGATACTCAGTACAATGGAAGCAAGAGAACTATATCCAATCGAACTATAGCTGATTGTAATGGTATGTCCTCACTCCTCCCTGATAGTGACACACTTGAGTCATATTCGTTCAATCCAACCCTTACATCTATCCTCCGTCTCGATACCTCCGTTCAGGCAGGGAAGATCACCTCTCAGGTGGTGCTCTCTGAGGCCGGACAGATTCATGTATCACGCAACTCGCTCTATCTCACGAGCAATCTCTGGACTCCATATACCAACAATACAACTACACCAACATCATCAAGGTGTGCTCCTAATACTCCATGTGCCACGTCACTCATCTGGAATCCAGGACAAAATGGGACACTGATCCATAGATTCGTGCTTGACCGAACCAATACGAAGTATGCATATTCTCGTCTTATACCAGGTTCACCACTCTCTCAGTACTCTATGGACGAAGATGCAAGTCAGAACTTCCGTATAGTGACATCTGAGTTCGGCAATACTCAGTCCACACGTCTCACAATACTTGGCTCAAGTGGTGCGGTTCTCGGTCAGATTACAGGTATTGCTCCAGGAGAAAACTTTCAATCCTCAAGATTCATCTGAGATCGTCTCTATCTCGTAACATTTGAACAGATCGATCCACTCTTCGTCGTCGATATCGCGAACCCTCGCGTACCGAAGATCCTCGGTGAACTCAAGATCCCTGGATACTCAACCTACCTCCATCCATACGATGCGAATCGTCTCATCGGTGTCGGATATGATACCAAGACGAACCAGTGGTGAGGTACGCAGAACGGAGGTATCAAGGTTGACCTCTACAATGTGAGCGATGTCAAGAATCCAAAACAAGAAGCAACTCTCACGCTCGGTGATGCAGGTTCGAGCTCAGATGTCCTCTGGAATCCTCGAGCATTCGTCTACTACAAGGAGAAGCGTCTCCTCCTCATGCCAGCAACACTCATGACCTCAGCATGAGATCCAGATAATAGCTACCTCGCGAAGTCTGCGTTCCAGTGACTCGTCGGTCTATCACTCGAACCCGCTAAGATAACAGAGAAGTTCCGTATCTCTCATATCGAAAAAACTGAAAGTATGAATACTGACTGGAAGAACGCATGTAAGAATCAAGGATATGGTTCATGGACTCCAGCGTACTGTAAGGTGGGCGCAACACTCGATCTCTACCTCGCGAACAATCTCTGGAACTACTCTTCACAGTTCGTGAACCGAGTCCTCTATGTAGGTGAGTCACTTTACACTATTGGTGAGTCAAAAATACAGATGCAAAACTTTGCAAATCCTACAGTTCCAACTGCAGTACAGAAGTTCAAGGTACAATCACAGAATATCGGATATCCGATGACAGTTGATGTGATGCCGATGGTACGCTAGGTTCGATGCTCAAAAATAAAAACACTTCATGATATGGGGTGTTTTTTGTGTTTTTTGGATAATTGTGTTACCGTACTAGTATGGGAAAAATGCATACGCCAGTAAACCATCCTGAATTCTGAAAAGAAAAGTGAGAAGGACTCTCTGTAGTAGAAAAACAAATACTACACTCTCTTCGTGATGCCGTGAATGCAGTACAGGATATATCTGAATCAAAAAGATTGGAAACACACGAACTTGTTAGAAAAGTAAAACAAAAAGTTTCCAACAATCTCTCTCGTTCATTTGATGAAAAAATCGAACAAGCCATCACAACAGCACTAAGACTTCAGGCACAACAGTATAAAAATATAACACCTGAACGCTTTGCACATAGACTGAAGAATAATAAACTCAAGAGAGATTTTCTATTTTTATTGAAAGCAGGGCGTATCCTCAATCAATCCACCCCCGAAACCATATGGTCAATTACCAAAAGGGATGTGATGGATGGCAATTTCCAGTGACTTAATACTTCTGAGTCACTTCGTTCTATAAGAATCCTTTTGAATGTTATGAGAGCAAATATGGAGATAAAACAGTTTCAGGGCTTCTTGAAGGACATAAAAGATAATTTTCAAAAATAATTGACTTTGTTTCTATTTTTGATACCCTGTACCTATCAAAAGCACTTGAGCGGCCAACACCCGCGAGCTGGTTGAAGAACAATAGTTTCACAGAATAACAGAATAACAGAATAACAGGTTTCAGCCTGTAAAACTGTAAAACTGTAAAACTGTAATTCTATCTATTAGAACAACTCGGAGTCGAGAATCTCCGTCATCAAAATAAAATCAAGCACAGCCTCGGTGGCACCTTTCGATAAAACGAACCGAAGCACATAGAACTTTTATTCTGTGTGCTTTTTATTTTCAACTTTTCCACTTATGCACCGAACACATACCGCTGGCGAGCTCAACGCATCACATATTGGACAGACTGTCACTCTCTCGGGTTGGGTGGCGAACCGCCGAGACCATGGAGGATTGATATTCATAGACCTACGAGACCGCTACGGTATAACTCAGACGGTCTATGATCCTCAGGAAAATGCTGCAGCACACGCTGTTGCAGATACTTTTCGTAGCGAATACGTCGTGAAGCTCACAGGAACTGTCCGTGCGCGTCCAGAAGGGCAGACCAATGACAAGCTCTCTACAGGAGATATCGAGGTTATCATCACCACTGCTGAAGTCCTCTCTCGTTCTGAGGTTCCACCGTTCGAGATCAACGAGCATACAGGAGCAGCAGAGGAGATACGTCTCAAGTATCGCTACCTCGACCTTCGTCGCAAGTCAGTATTCGATAAGATTGCATTCCGTGCGGAGATGAACAAGTATACTCGTGACTGGTTCACGGAAAACGGATTCCTCGAGGTACAGACTCCGATATTCACAGTCTCTTCTCCAGAAGGTGCGCGTGACTACCTCATCCCGTCACGCCTCCATCATGGTAAGTTCTATGCTCTTCCACAAGCACCACAGCAATACAAGCAACTCCTCATGGTTGGTGGAGTAGACAAGTACTTCCAGATTGCCCCATGTTTCCGTGACGAGGACCCTCGTGCGGATCGTCACTCATGTGAGTTCTACCAGATAGACTGTGAGATGAGTTTCGTCGAACAAGAAGATGTATTTGCTGTTGCTGAGCCTTTTGCAAAATCTCTCATTAACGAGATAACTGAGAAAAAGATCGTGAATATGAATGCGGATGGTACATTCAAGCGTCTCACTCACAAGGAATCAGTCGATGCATATGGTTCAGACAAGCCAGATATCCGATTCGACATGCACTTCGAGGATTTCACGAGTGATTTTACAGATTCTGGATTCTCACTCTTCGCGAACACTGTCCGTGATGGTGGAGTTGTGAAGGCGATGAAGCTTGAAGGCAAAACTCTCTCTCGTTCTGAGATCGACTCACTCACAGAAGTCGCGAAGGCGAATGGTGCAGGAGGACTCGCATATATCATCTATGAGGCTGACGGTCCAAAGAGCCCGATTCTCAAGTTCTTCACTGGGAATGAACTCGCATCACTCGAAGCGAAGCTCGCACCACAGGTTGGAGATATGGTATTCTTCGGGGCAGGTGAGTACAAGACTACATGTAAAGTTCTCGGACAGGTACGTCTCGCATGTCGAGATAGATTCGCACTTGTGGACTCGACTGAGCTCGCGTTCTGCTGGGTGACTGACTTCCCGATGTACGAACAAAAGGATGATGGCAAGTACGACTTCGAACACAATCCGTTCTCGATGCCTCATGGTGGAGCAACTGCCTTCGATGGTAATCCAGATCCACTCTCTATCTATGGTTGTCAGTACGACCTCGCATGTAACGGATACGAGATCCTCTCTGGTTCTATCCGCAATCACAATCTCGAAGCCCTCGTGAAGGCGTTCAATATCGTGGGCAAGGGAGAAGAAGAGGTAAAAGACAAATTCGGTGCGATGTACACAGCGTTCCAATATGGTGTGCCTCCGCATGGTGGATTCGCATTCGGATTCGACCGTCTCCTCATGATACTGCGCGACGAGACCAATATCCGTGAGATCTATGCATTCCCAAAATCTGGTAAGGCAGAAGATGCAATGATGAACGCTCCTGCATATGTGGATGATGAACAACTCAGAGAGTTACACGTGAAAGTAAGAGAGACGAATAAGTAATCTCTTTACAATAAGAAAAGACTTCAAGAAATTGAGGTCTTTTTTGTGTTTTACTATATTTTATGGTAAATTTATTATAATTAATAATTCATTATGAAAAAATACTATCACCGTAGAAGATATTATTCCAGAAATAATCAAACATGGAGCACTCGATGATTTATTCAGTCTATACTGCAGATTGCAGGAGCACTTCTTTTGTTGTTTCTTATGCCATATATTTTGCCTGCATATATCTTTCTTTTTGAAAATCCATTTTTTCTTGTTCCAGTATGAATTATTATGATTTTAATTGCATGAGGAATATATTGGTATATTAGAAAAAAGAAACATGAACACTATCTGGCAATTCGTAGATTTGATGAAATTATGAAGCTTGATTGGAGGGAGTTTGAGGAGTTTGTAGCAAGTATTTTGAAGCAAAAGGGCTTTGATACAATCTTGTGAGTAGGAATCAAAGATGGATGAGTTGATGTAACAGCACAACTGGGTAATAAGAAATTCTATGTTCAATGTAAACATTATGGTTATGAAAATATATGAGTTGAGAAAATTCGTGAATTGAATGGTGTTATGAATGGAGAAACTATCCCCGTCGGTTGAATATTTGTTACTACTTCTGGATTTACTATTGATGCAATTTCAGAGGCAAACAAATATGGAATTGAGCTCTGGGATAAGAATTACCTTATAAAGATTCTTGAGTTATCAGGTACGGATATCTGAGAAAAAGAAACAAAAGAGGATTCTTTATGAGTTTGTGAAAAATGCTGAGGTAAGCTAGTTCTTCGTACTGCTCATACTTGATCGAATGCTTGAAATAATTTTCTAGGGTGTGAAAACTTTCCAGAATGTCATTTTACAAAAAACATCTAAAGAATATTTTTTTTATTTCAAATAAAAATCTCACCCCGGTGGGATTTTTCTTGTTTTGACTTTTTATAGCAATCAACTATATTTGTCTATAATTTAATATACAGTCTATGCAAGATAAAGTACTTGGATTCCGAGATCCACACGCAGCACTGACAGATATCATAATTTCCCAGTGATACGAGTACTGATCAGATGACCAACCTATGATTGATGTGGTTGTTGATCTCGAGCGAGATGTGGCACTACAAGTATTAGAAGTTATTCGATTAAAACTTGATGAAGAATGAACTCTTAATCCTAAAGAGCTTCGGGAGTTTATACTCAAACAATGAGAATCTGTTCCTAGTGATGACACTCCAACGATATATCTCCATTAATTGGAGATTTTTTCTTGTTTTGATTTTATTTGAGAATCTCATACAATCGAAAGAACTTATTTTTCTAGATATGAGTAGCGCTTTATTTTTCCATGCTTGGGAATATATCAATAATCAGATTAGTCAACAACAATTGACAGAAGAGGATAAAAGAGTCCTCACGGAGACTCTAGATGGATTGGACGATGCTACAGTTATAGATAGAGCAGATCAATTACAGAAGTTTGCCTCACTCGGACAACGGGTAAGCTATGATGTTCTCCATATTCTCCTTGTATGAGAAGAAGATCATCTCTATTAATAACTTGTCTATGCCCTCACGCACACACATCATCCTCATCTACTCGCTTATTGCGTGCGTACTCCTCTATATTACTGAGAATATCTACCATCCAGTCTATAGTATCCAGATGTTCCAGAAGGTTGTATCATTCCTCCTCATACCACTCATCCTCGGCTATATCTGGAAGCAGAGAGTTGGGCGAGCAGGAAAGATGAGTCGGACAAGTGTTATCTATGGTGTGTCGCTCGGACTCGTCTCTATGGTAGTGATAGGAGTGACATATATGCTCCTCAGAGACATGATTGACTGGTCAGCGATACGTATGAGTATGGAGTCTCGTGGGATTACAGAGACAACATTCGTCCTCGTGTTTCTCTATATCATGTTCGGGAATTCACTCTTGGAGGAGTACTTCTTCCGTGGGATTGTACACTATAATATGTCGAGTATATCCAGAGTAGGTGCATATGTCCTCTCGGCTCTCATGTTCTCACTGTATCATATCACAATATTCGGAACGTGGTTCTCAGGATGGATACTCGGACTCGCACTCTTCTGACTCATTGCTTGATGAGTGTTTTTCTCCTGGCTCTACGAGAAAACCTGAGGCATCTGGAGCGCATGGATATTTCATATATTTGCTGATCTCATGATACTCATCATCGGATACAGAGAGTTCTTTCTCTAAGGGTGAGAATTGCAAATACCAGGATCATCCATACTATACCAACATACCTCATCATTAGCCTACTATGAACCTCATTCTCTATATCATCGCGTTTCTCGAAGGTTTTACGACGCTCTCTGTCGAGATCATGGCGATACGTAACTCTATTGCGATAATTGGCAGCAATGCTATTGCGACTTCTATCATCCTCGGAATCATCCTCCTTGCACTCAGTTATGGGTACTATCGTGGAGGTGTCTATGCAGCGAGTCATACAGAGACTGAGATCAAGAGAAAGATATTTTTCAACCTTATTGGAGCATCGATAATATATACACTCGTGAGCTTCCCACTGGAGAATACACTCCTTGAATACTCTCTCTCATGGGGAATTGGATACTTTGTACCAGTTTTTACTACGATATCTGTTCTCTTCGTATTCCCTGTATTCCTCGCGAGCCAGACAATACCACTCCTCTCAGAGCTCATCCATGGTGAACAGAAGGCCATTATCCTCGGAAAACTCCTCTTTTTTTCGACGATTGGTTCTTTTCTCGGGAGTGTAGTGACCTCTCTTGTATTCTTCGCGTACATAGGAGTTGAGAAGTCTATCATCGTCAATGGCATCATCCTCGCAATACTCTCATTCATTATCTTGGTGGTTTTTTATTCTCGACATGCATCGAGATGGATGTTTGGATTCAATATAGCGTATCTTATCCTGCTTTTTTTGGCACTCTTCTATGATTTCTCTCTCTTCAGAACCAATACCAACGAAGTCTACAGACAGAGTACACAGTACAATGATATTGTTATCGATCAGTACAAGAATCGCAAGCTTTTTAGCATGAATGGATCCAATAGTTCAGGCCTAGATATAACTACGGGAAAGAGTTACTTCTCATATATACAGGATATCACGCGGATTATCGATACACAAAAACCAAAAAAGATACTTGTTATCGGGGCTGCGGGATTTACCTTGCCGCAGGATATCGCAGGGCGTGACTATGTGGAACAAGTAGATGTCTGTGATATCGATGGAGCACTCGATACCATAGCAGAGGAACACTTTCTCGGTGAGAAGCTCCATCCCAAGATACACTTCTATAAGCAGTCTGCACGATACTTCATCCGAGAGAAGATACTTGCATGAGAGCAATATGATTTGATATTTATCGACGCATATAACGGGAGGATATCTATCCCCTCTGAGCTCCTCACGAGAGAGTTCTACGAAAGTGTCAAGAAGTTGAACCAATGAACCATCTCTATGAATCTCATCATCGACTCAGCTTGGCAGTCTGAATTCGCCAAAAAACTCAGCAATACTCTATCAGCATCACTTGGGGAAGTATATATACAGTGAAAGCAAAACGGATTATTCTTGGACTTTGATAACTTCATCGTCCTGACAACTCCAGAACCATGATATCATCCAGTTGTGGCAGATGCACGATATGGTATCTACACTGATAACATGAATACACTCGAACGTGATAAATACACACTCTTCTATGCTGCAGGATTCAACTAATATTATCTATTGATAAGTTTCGCAATAGATTCAGTAATACTCTTTGGTTTCACTGTTGGCGCATATCTCTCAACGACATTTCACTCTCGGTCGATGAGGAACTTGGTGAAGTTCCATTTGATGCTCCGATTCCAGAACCACCCCTTTTTGGATTTCAAGAACTGGTAGAGTGGGTGAGTATGATCCCCATTCACATCGATCTTGGCGAAGAGGGGAAATGTTACTCCAAAATTTATCTTGCAGACCTCTTCGACTGTCTCGTTGGACTCTGGTTCTTGGCCGAGAAACTGATTGCAAGGGAAACCAAGCACCATGAAGTCCTCATGAGAGTAGGTATTCCAGAGTTCTTCGAGTTCTTCGAACTGTGGTGCGAGTCCACACTTGGTCGCAGTATTGACGATGAGGAGGACTTTGCCTCTGTATTCGCTCATGGAGACTGTTTCTCCAGTCAGCTTCTGGACGGTGATATCGTAGAGAGAGTTCATAGATTCTATTTTTAGGAGGATTTTATTGTATGAGATTTGTTCTCATTTTCAATACTTTTAAAAAATCCCCCCAAGAATAGGGGAGATTTTTTTATTCAGATTTTTCTTCTGTATGTACTGGCTTCATCGTCGGGAAGAGGACAACGTCTCGGAGATTGCCTTGTCCAGTGAAGAGTGTGAGCAGTCGGTCGATACCGAATCCTGAACCAGTCATCGGTGGGAATCCATGTTCCATCGCTTTGAGGAATACTTCATCAACTTCCATCGCTTCTTCGTCGCCTCCAGCTTTTGCCATGGATTGCACTTCGAATAACTTGCGTTGTACGAGCGGATCGATGAGCTCACCGTAGGAGTTCACAACTTCCCATCAGTTGATTACGAGCTGGTAGCAACATGCAGTACCATCACCGTTCGGTCTCGCGAGTGGCTTCAAGTCTTCCGGATAGTCGAATACAAATGTTGGTTGGATGAGTTTGGCGCGGGCAGTCTTTTTGTAGATGTCATCGAGGAGATTGGCTCGTCCAACACCTGCGATTTTCTCGACTCCAACCTCTTTCGCAACTTTTTGCAATTGCTCGAGAGAGTCAGTAAACATATCGACTCCTGCATGTTCACGGAGGAGATCTGGGAAGCGCTTCTCATCGAACTTGGCGCTGAGGTCTACATCGATGAGGTCTCCGTTTTTGTTCATCACTTGTACCACTGGAGAGGTGAGACAAGTCTGTGCGATATGATGGAACATCTCTTCGGTCCACTTCTTGTTGGTGTCGAGGTCGACGAAGGCTGCATACCACTCACACATAGTGAACTCTTGGAGATGAGATGGGTCAGTTCCTTCGTTACGGAAGTTCTTCCCAATCTCGAATATCCTCGTAAATCCTCAACCAATAGTTCGCTTGAGATCGAGTTCGAGAGAGATACGTAGAACAAAGTCATGATCGAGATCGTTGTGGTGTGTAGAAAACGTACGAGCCATCGCTCCACCTGCCTGAGCCTGGAGTATCGCTGTCTCAACCTCGTCAAATCCCTTGGACTCGAAAAATCGACGCATCTCACGTATCACCTTGGATCGGAGCTTGAATCGCGCAAAAGTCTCATCGCTCGTGAGGAGGTCGAGATTGCGCTCACGGTAGAGGGTTTCTTGGTCTGAGAGTCCATGGAATTTTTCTGGTAGGGGACGGAGCGCCTTGGAGAGGAAGGTAAACTCAGAGACGAAGAGAGTGAGCTCTCACTTATGTGTGTAGAAGAGCTCTCACTTCACACCGATGAAGTCACCGAGGTCTATAAGCTTCTCCGCGAACTTGTAGGCGGATATTGGCTCTGCTTCACCCATGAGTTCTGTTTTTTTCTCTCCATCTACGATGATAGAACAGTTCTCTCTCGAAAAAAGTATCTGGATACGGTCTGTTCCGTCAGAGATGGATGCGAAGCATATCTTCCCAAAACTACGATGGAGCATCACTCGTCCAGCAAGTGCTACTTCGGTTGTAGGTGTTGGTATGAGGACTTCTACAGAACGAAAAGGTGATACTTCTCACTCTTCGAGCTTGGGCTTGTGAACAGAGAGAACTTGTCTAATCTGATGTGTAGTATCGAACTTGGTCGCAAAAGGATTGACCCCAAGTGCGCGGATGCGTTCGAGTTTCTTGATGCGGTCGAGTGTCTCAGTTGAGTAGTTGGGTGTTGTCATAAGAAGTAATAGAAAATCAATTGCAGTATATGAAAAGTGAGGGAAAAGGCAAAAATTATACAAAATTTAACGCCCTTTTTCTCGTGATCTCTGAGATGTCTTCTGGATTCGCATGGGTGGCATTGTTCAAGTGGATTCAGAATACCGAATTCCTGAGTTCCGTATCACAGGTACTATATGTTATAGGATTTTCTGCATCTGCTGCAAGTTTTGCTATCACTATCCTCTGTACTCCATCTATAACTATAACGTGTCATTTTTTGAATTCAGGAGTTTCTACGGGGTTTCCTACAAGGGCTTCCTGGAAGCGAGCGCGCGTTAACATAGTATAAAAATATAAGAAATAAAAGAAATTGTATAAGCATCGAGCTTCTCAAAAACAATCATGCAGTATCACGTTCCAAATATCCTCTTGAGCAAAAAACCGCCCAATTTCTGAGCGGTTTGTATCTTTCCTTCATGATATCATGATAAAAAGCTCCGCTCGTAGAGTAGAATCTTCTTGATCTTGATGGTTGTAGATACGATATACATGAGAAAAATAGAAAGTGAGTTATAAAAAACCTCCCCGAATTTCGGAGAGGTCTAGAGTTGTGTTGTAATTATCACGACAAAGAGCCTATCCGAGTGGAGAGGTAATCTTCTTAGTAATGATAGTTGTGACTTGGTTCATATTTCGGAGTATATGAAAAGGTTACAGGAAGTCAAAATTATTTCTCTAGGCTCATGTCAGATGCTTGTGCGAGAGGAGATGGAGGAAGTATTATTCTACCAGTATCGGCATTTTCAACACTCATTACTTGTTCCAACTTTGCTGTTAGGTAACCTACTAGATTCTTGGCTTGACTACCTGCTAGGACTGCTCCTACAACCACCACAGCACTACCAGTATCAATTCCTTGTAACATACAATTAAAATAAGTAATTATTAACTATAAATTAGTAATTTTTAATCTTTTGTCAAAAAATAAAAACCCCAGATTGCTCTGGAGTTCTTGACGAATGATTTGAACGGCATTGGTCGGGCGGAGTATAGAGATATTTGTTATGAAGTCAACAAAATCTTTGACAAAAATATATTAAAAAATAAAATAGCATTTTTAGTACTATTACATTAATAATATTTAATCATAATAATATGCAAAAAGGAAATACTATAACTCAAGAATTTGAGGACATATATGAGAGAATACCATCAGGAATACGAGATCAGAAGGATACAGAATTTCACTTGTATACTATGACGAGAGATATAGATGATAGTTACCTACACTGATTCCTATGAGGGCGGAGGTTCTGTGTGAACACCAATGATATCCACCCAACAGCTCACCATAAGTTACTCATATCATGGGTATCCAAGATGGTCGGATGAGTTATGCAGATCCATATCAATATTCCCTAGATTATTTCACGAGCAGCGCCTGCAATATATAAAATATAACTCCACTCATCACAATAGTGATAGGCAGTGTGAGTACCCATGCCATGAGTATATGCTTGATGGTATTATGATCGAGTCATTTTTTACCGTATTCGAATCCCATAGTTCCAGCAACTCAGGAAGACATGATATGTGTTGTAGAGACAGGGAGTCCGAATCGACTCGCAGCAGTGATGGTGATAGCAGTCATGAGTGATGCGACTGTTGCTTGAGCGTATGAGAGCTTGTGTTTGCCTATCTTTTCCCCAAGTGTGACGACGATGCGCCTCCAGCCTATCATCGTTCCGAGTCCGAGAGAGAGTGATATCACCGCGATGACCCACCAAGGGATAGTGTCGATGTCAAAATGTCCTGGAGCAAGGATAATGAGTATGAGCATCATGAGTCCGATTCATTTTTGTCCATCATTGGAGCCGTGTGCATAGCTGACAAAAGCACTTGTTGCTACGAGAGCATATTGGATACCGTGTTTGGGATGACGGTTAAAAAATCTTCCAGGATGCCCGAATATACTCGTATCCTTGGTGATATGGTGTATAGCCCACATACCACCGAATGCAAGACCGAATCAGATAATAGGTGAGATAAAAAGTGACTCCAATATCTCGTATATCTTGTACCAGTGAGGCATACCACCGCCGAGATACCACATGACAATCGAGATACCGAATATAGAACCAATGAGAGTATGAGAACTCGAAGCAGGCATACCGATATACCAAGTGCCGAGATTCCAGATGATAGATGAGAGGAGGAGTGCTGAGATGACAGCGATACCATATCCAGTTGATCCAGCGATAATACTCTCTATCGGGAGGAGGTGGATGATTCCCATGGCAACCGCAGTTCCACCGATGGCAACACCGAGGAAGTTGAATACTGCCGCAATCATCACAGACTTCTTGGGCGAGAGGGAATTGGTATAGATAACTGGGGCTACTGCGTTAGCTGTATCATGGAATCCATTGATGAACTCGAATGCGCAGACAAGGAGCAAGAAGAAGAAAAGCAAAAATTCCATAGAGAGTATTAGGTGATTCTCCTATGTTGTCACAATCATGAGAAAAAAGCAAAAGTTGATAGGATAGTATGATAGCGTGATAGCAAAAACAAGAACTTCACATAGAGGTGCGGATTTTTCTATTCTTTTCACGCAGTTTTTTATGTATGGGTCTTGTTTTCTCTGTATTTTCTTCAAACACTCTTACCCATTCTTTTTTGACTTTTATGAGTGAAAAAATACCATTTGAGGGTATAAACCACTAACTCTTCTCAATTATGTGCTGAATATTTGCCTACAATGGTCGAGAGAATCCTCTCCCACTCCTCGTCGAATGACTCCGCAATCTCGAATATCGAGGATATGATTCTGCAGGTGTATTTGCTGTTGGGGCTGATGGACACTTTTTTCTCGAGAAGGCAGTCGGTAAGGTATCCAATCTTGCAACCAAGGTTGAGAAAAACCAAACAAAAGATGATGCCTATATCACAGGTATTGCCCATACTCGTTGGGCGACTCATGGTGGTGTGACAGAAGCCAATAGTCATCCACACAAGTCGAGCAATGATCGATTCTTCGTCGTGCACAATGGTATTATCGAGAACTATAGAGAACTCAAGGAAGCACTTAAGAAGAAGGGATATGTGTTCTATTCTGAGACAGATACGGAAGTGGTAGCCAAGCTCCTTGAGGATATGTATGATGGTGATATCCTCTCTACATTCGAACGAGTGCTCGCTCACCTCGTGGGTGCGTATGCTCTTGCAGTTGTCGATAGAGAGCATCCTGATACTCTTATCGGTGCCAAGCTCGGAAGTCCTATGATTGTCGGTATCGGTGAGACAGGGATATTTCTCTCATCAGATATCAACGCAGTCTCTCGTGTTGCGACGGAGTTCGTCATGCTCGAAGACCGAGAAGTCATCCGCATTGAGTCAGGAAAATACTCAGTATTCGCACTCGGACATGAGATAGAGAAAAATCGCGAAAAGATCACCGATGAGTTCCAGACAGCAACTATTGGGAACTATGAGACATTTACTGAGAAGGAGATATACGAGATACCAGATGTATTCAAGAACGCTCTCAAGTGACGTATCAACTTCGAGACAGGGGAGATACGCAGTGATACGCTCGATGCCCTCGGAGACCATGAGATAGCCCGTATCGAGATCATCGCGAGTGGGTCGAGTTATTTTGCAGGTGTGGTTGGTTCATACTGGTTTCGCGAGCTTGCTCATATTCCATGTGATGTCCGTATCTCAAGCGAGTTCTTGTATGATACATTCCTCCCGTCTCGAGATACACTCTATGTATTCATGTCTCAGTCAGGCGAGACGGCTGATGTCCGCGAATCCCTCAAGATGGTAAAAGAGAAAGGGTGTCTCACATTCGGTATCGTGAATGTAGTGGGCTCAACTATAGCACGTATGACAGATATGTGACTCTACACACATGCAGGAGTCGAAGTGGGTGTTGCTTCAACCAAAAACATCATCGCGCAACTCGCGGTCCTCGTCACCATGGCACTCTCCCTCTGACTGAAAAGAAACCTCCAGACCAAAGATGCTCGCGAGATAGTCCGTCACCTTGCGGAGCTCCCAGCCAAGTTCGAGTGTGAACTCCAGAATGCAAAAAAACTTAATCCACTTATCGAGAAATATTCAGTCTATCAGAATTTTTTCTACCTTGGACGCAATCTCCTCTGGTGAAGTGCGGCAGAGTGCTCACTCAAGCTCAAGGAACTCACATACCTCCATGCGGAGTGTTACTCAGCATGAGAACTCAAGCATGGTCCACTTGCACTCGTCAATTCAGATATGCCAACTATTGTACTCAATCTCGATGGAGTTATGAGAGACAAGACTGCTTCCAATATCAAAGAAGTAAAAGCACGCAATGGAATCGTCCTTGGTGTTGTTACAGAAGGAGATACCATGGATGATCTCTATGATGACCGTATCGAAGTACCAACAACTCACCCACTCCTCACACCATTCCTCCCACTTATCCCGATGTGGCTCTTCGCCGTTGGTATAGCCAAAAAACTCGGAAAAGATGTCGACAAGCCACAGAATCTCGCGAAGAGTGTGACGGTGGAATAGGGATCAGGCATTAGTATATAGTTATTAGAGTGGACTTATTATAGTATTTTTCATTTTCTTGATGAATTCGACAAGGTAAAGCTAAAGTAACTCACGTTCTAGTGAGTTACTTTTTTCTTGATTTTCCACGATATTATGATACCGTATCCCTAATCCCTAATCCCTAATCCCTAATCCCTAATCCCTAATTATTTTGTGGCTTCTTCGTTTTCATCTCGTCGAAACTCGCGACTACAACAAGATAGATCGTATTGTTGCGAGGACAGGATATATCTCACACAATCTCTCGACTATGGTGCTTGTTAAGGGGATACTCCTCCATGTACTCCAGAAGAAGTCATGGAGACAGGCTGGCGCTGAACTCAAGGTATCATATACGGCCCTCTATCAGTTTGCTCAGTTCTTCGAGAGTAGGGAAGAGAAAAAAGAACTACTCTCCTACCTGATAGAGAGGAAAATCGCACTCTACATAGCAAATGAATGACACATCACCATGGATGTATTGAGTTGAGATGAGATTGTCCAGGAGAGCCTCTTGGAACTGAATCGAAGAGTATAGATAGTATATCAAAATAAAATATTTGCTTTTAATTAAGAATTTATTATTATGTATTTACAACATTGGTTGTAGCTTTAAAAAGAAAATCTCTCGGTCAGGGGAGATTTTTTGTTTCACTTTTTACTGCTTATCAATATAATCCTCCCTATGAAGATCATCATCTGACTTGGTAATCCTGGACGTGAATATGAAAATACCCGACATAATGTTGGGTATCTACTCGTGGATAGACTCCAGGAGGTATCTGGATTCTCTAACTGGACTGATTCTCGGTTCTCCTGAGTTATGGGTGAGGGGAATATTGGATGAGAGAAGGTCATCCTTCTCAAGCCAACAACCTATATGAATCTCTCTTGAGAATCCGTGGCGAAGATTGTGAATTTTTATAAGATTGACTCAAAGAAAGATATCCTTGTCCTTGTCGACGATCTCGATATGGAGTTCGCCAAGGTACGATATCGTAGCAAGGGAAGTGCTGGCGGACAGAACTGACTCAAGTCAATCATCGCTCAACTAGGCAACGAAGAGTTCGCTCGTATCAAGATAGGTATTGGACGTGATGAACGATACAGTGTGTCGGATTGGGTACTATCGAAGTTCAAAAAAGATGAACTCGAAACACTCAAAAACGATATATTCCCAATGGTTCATACCAAGATAGAGGAGTGGATACAAAATAATGATTAGCCATATGCGATTGGATCTCTACATAGTTGAAAAATTCGGATATTCTCGAAATAAGGCAAAATCTTTTGTCGAACTCAATCTCGTATCTATCAATAAAAAAATATGCAATAAGCCATCCTACGAAGTCTCGGATTGAGATATGGTTAATATCGCGGATGCACCTGAACTCAGTTGGGTATCACGTTCAGCAGGCAAGCTCGAAGGACTACTCAGTGATATATGAGTTGGGTCACTTGCCAACAAAAATGCTCTCGATATCGGGTCTTCAACGTGAGGATTCTCCCAGATACTCCTCGCTCATGATATTGCACATGTAACTGCAGTAGATGTGGGAACAGATCAGCTCCACCCATCTATACGTTCTGATAGTCGAGTTACTTCATATGAGAATACAGATATTCGTACTTTTACCCCGAGTGAGACATATGACATCATCACGATAGATGTATCTTTTATCTCGCTTCGTGAGATAGTTCCTGTACTCGCTCGGTTCGTACATGAGAATACAGATATATATGTTCTCTACAAGCCTCAGTTCGAGGTAGGCAAGACCAATCTCCGAAAAACTGGAGTACCAAAAGATGACAAGATAATACAAAAATCCCTGAGAGAATTCCAAGAATTCCTGTGATTGTCTGGATATAGCGTAGAACATCTCATGAAGGCAAGCGTCATAGGTGAGGCAGGGAATCAAGAGTACATGATGCATATAGTGAGATAGCTGGATAGTAGGGTAGCGGGATGGCTATTGGCCGAGGCAGTGAGATTCTTTTGTACTTTTTATATTTTTCGGTATCTTCTTGGTATCATTGTACCAAAACTACTAACCTACTCCTTATGCGTATCATCTCTTGGAACGTGAATGGTATCCGTGCAACCAACAACAAGTGAGAGCTTCAGAATCTGATAGCTTCTCAAGATCCTGATATGATATTCATGCAGGAGATCAAGGCTACTCCAGACAAGCTCACAGAAGAGCTTCTCTCACCAATCCCATATGTTGCCTACTACAATCCAGCGGCCAAGCCTGGATATGCAGGAACTGGGGTATGGATTCACTCTCGAGTATTTGATGCGTATGATATCGAGTGGGCAATGAGCTTCCCATGAGATCCAACAGCAGATGAGGGTCGTGTTGCGCATATCATCATGAAGAAAAAAGATACCACAAAAAATATAGCGGATATCGAGAATATTGTTGATATCTTTGGTATATATTTCCCAAACTGATGAAAAAGTGAAGCAGCATGGCAAGACAAGCTGGTGTTCTACTCTGAGTTCGGGAAGTATATGGATGAGTTACGTGCCATGGGACATGAGGTGCTCTGGTGAGGTGATCTCAACTGTGCCCACCATGAGATAGATCTCGCTCGTCCCAAGGAGAACGATGGAAAGATAGGATTCCATCCACTCGAACGAGCATGGCTCGATAATCGGACAACAGATGACTGGCATGATATCTGGCGCGAGGCCAATCCTACAACTCCAGATGTATACTCATGGTGGGATGTCATCACCCGCTCTCGTAGTCGCAATGTCTGATGGCGTATCGATGCATGGTGGGGAAGTAGTGGCATCACTCACAATTCTACAGTTGCATACCTCACAGAACATATGGGCTCAGATCACTGTCCTATTATACTTGAGATCTCGAACTAAAAAACCTTCCCAAATTTGGGAAGGTTTTTTAGATTGATTATAGTTTTAGTTTACTAGGTATTTTAAGACAATAATTCCAGAACCACCATTTCATCAAGTTATACCATTTCATCCACCCCCACCTCATCATGTATTAGCTATTCAACTTGTTGGATAGCTTCATGTATGACCAAAATAGTATCAGCCATTTCCTCCTCCACCAGCTCCGCCATTTCATATAAAAAATGAACTTCCTGCAGTGCCTCTGGTTGGACAATTTGTACTACTTGTATTATTCGCTGCACCTCCTCCTCCACCTCCATAGTATGTATTGGTTCAAGTAATATTATTTGCGATTCATATTCAGCCATTTCCTCCACCAGATGGATTTCAGTTTCATGAACCAGCATTCCATGTTACTTGAGTTCCAGCTCAGCCAGCACCCCCACCACCTCCCCCACCACTACATGGACAACCACTTCATCACCACCCACAGTCTCATCCATGGACAACTCGTCATCCACCAGTTCCTTGTCAGGCAGTTCCTCCTCCACCAGCAGATGTACATAGTGGTCAACATTGTGATCCTCATCCACCTGACGATCATGCACGTCATGCGGTTGCACCGATACCTCATCCACCACCTCCACCGAGTGCAGATATAGCAAATATGGTTGATGTTCAACCATCACCACCAGAAGTAGTTGTGCCACCAGCTCCACCACCCCCAACAGTTGCAGTATATACTCAGGTGACGTTGGTAAGAGTACCAGCCAACACTCCTCCACCACCTCCTCCACCTCCAGATGTAGGACTTGATCATGCACCTCCTCCACCTCCACCACCTACGATTAGGTATTGGAGTGCTGGTATACTTCCACAATTATTGGTAAAAGTTCAGGAAGTTCTAAATGTATGAACTTTCCATATCTGTCGACCACTCATGATATATGATTCTTCTCCACCAGTTGTACATGGGTTGAGTATATAGCGAATTATAGCAATACCAGAGCCACCATCACCTCCATCTCACCAGTAATATGTACCATCACTACTCTGAGATCATCCACCTCCACCACCACCTCCAGTATTTGGACTACCGTGGTTTGGTGCACTGTATTTTCACACTGTTCCAGCTCATCATCCACCAATACCTCACGCTCATGCAGTTCCTCAAGCTATAGCACCCCCACCCCCACCTCATCAAAATCTCTCATTGGATCAGCGTATGCTAGTAAGTCTTCATGCTCATCCAGCTCATCATATACC